>JAZREU010000074.1:0-1723 GCA_045660925.1 Paludibacteraceae bacterium
TACACTGCGAATTAGATAGTTTTCCAATGAAAAGGTTTCGTTCAATTGATCGCGGTGAGTCCATATGTAGACAAATGTTTCCTGAACAGCATCTTCTGCTACATGTCGATTGTTCACAATGTTCATGGCTATAAAAAACAGACTTCGGGAATAGGTCTGAAATAGCTGTTTAAATACAGCTGTATTCCCTTTTTTTAAAAGTAAAATCTGTTCTTGGTTGTTGAATGCCATAGACTATAACTATAAAATATCCAGTTTTGAAATAACAATAGTCTTGGCAAATGTAGGAGTTTTTATTAAAAAATTACGGTTCTCGGAGCAAAAAAGGTGAAATTCTGCGTTTTGAACTGAGCCATAACGCATTAAACAGAAAACCTCGGAAATAGTAACAATGGCAATTTAGCAAAGAAACGCAAGGTAATGAAATAGAACGGTTGCCAAGTCATTACCCGATAATGCAGTAAAGTTTTTCTTTGTGTCGTCACGTTTCATCGTTCTGCGTTAGTTTGCATATCAATGTATAACTCGCTGATAACTAATTTTGTAACCAAAAAAGATTAGATTATGCGAAGTACATTTAAGGTGCTGTTCTATGTGAACGGAAGCAAGGAGAAAAACGGTATTGTTCCTATTATGGGACGAGTGACAATCAACGGTTCTGTGGCTCAATTCAGTTGCAAGCAGAGCATCCATAAAGACCTATGGGATGTGAAAGGCAACCGAGCAAAAGGCAAGAGTAAAGAATCGAGAAACATCAATTTGGCTTTGGATAACATCAAGGCTCAAATCATCAAACACTACCAACGCATTTCAGACAGAGAAGCGTTCGTAACTGCCGAAATGGTACGCAATGCCTATCAAGGTATAGGAACAGAGTATGAAACCCTGCTCCGAGCATTCGACAAGGGGAACGAAGCCTTTGCCAAACGAGTTGGCAAGGATCGTTCTCTGAGTACATATCAAAAGTATCTCACCGTAAGGAAATATCTTGCCGAGTTTATTAAGGTACACTACAAGCGTTCAGATATTGCGATGAATGAACTAACTGAGGATTTCATTCGTGATTATTGCCTGTATCTGCGAAACGAGGTAGGATTGGCTCAGTCATCAGTGTGGATATACTCTATACCATTAAAGCACATTGTAACCACTGCTCACTATAATGGCAAGATTGCAAGAAACCCATTTGCTCAGTATAAGGTTGACCCCGACCACAAAGAACGGGGATTTCTTACGGAGGATGAGTTGCAAGCCTTTACAACGATTGAATTGAACAATCCCGATTTGGGGTTGGCAAGAGACCTGTTTGTATTCGGTTGTTGGACGGGGATATCATTCATTGACATTAAGAACCTAACAACGGAGAATATCACAATGTTGGGTGGCTCACCCTGGATAGTATCAAAGCGACAAAAGACTGGTGTACCGTTCCAAATCAAGTTGATGGATATACCTATGCAGATTATCAAACGATATGAGCCATACAGAATTAGCAACACCCTTTTCAACATCGGTAGCCACGACACTATAAACAAACGCATAAAAGAGGTGGCGAAATTATGCGGTATTGAGAAGCGAACTTCGTTCCACCTGAGTAGGCACACATTCGCAGTGTTAGCCTTGAACTATGGTATGCCAATAGAGAGTGTGAGCAAGATTCTCGGACATACAAACATTACGACAACACAGATTTACGCAAAGGTAACCAATACCAAACTTGAAC
>JAZREU010000075.1:0-37933 GCA_045660925.1 Paludibacteraceae bacterium
AAGGTATCTTGAGTTGCTTACTTACCAAACTAACAGATAATCCTGTTTTAAGCAATCCTAATGCCTCTGCTTTTAATTCTAATGACACTTTTTCTCTCATAATTAAACACTTAATGTGTCCAAAAAATGGGGGTCAGTACACTTTCTTCTATACGGCTCTACCAGAAGGGATATTCACGGGGTATTCATATGTATTGGTTATGTGTCGGGTATGTGTCGGGTATGTATCGGGTATGTATCGGAACAGATAATAAGCGAGGGGGGGGGAGGAGGGAGGAATTAGACAAATTAGAAAAATTAGAAAAAAAACAAAAATAAAAAGATTTGCACATATAAGAAAAAATCAGTACCTTTGCGGTGAATTTGAGTAATTATGAATTACGCATGATGAATTAATATACTAAGCCATGAAAAACAAAAAAATCACAGAGATTTGCGGCATATTGAGTATGCTTTTGTTTTTTGCAATAGTCATATGGTGTGGCAAAAGCGGGGAACGAGCAGCAAACAAAATAGAGCGACAAGTGGAACGTACCCTGAAGCGTATGACCACAAGAGAAAAAGTAGCTCAACTAATCGTTTCACAAACTGATAGTTATATATTCTCTAAAGGACATGCACTGTTGACAGACACTCTGGTGGGAATAGAAGGCATTGGCGGACTGCTGATCATACAAGACAGCCTCCCTCGCTTCCTAACACGCATGAACCAATTGCAAGAAATGTCGAAGATTCCATTGTTGGTATCCATAGACGGCGAATGGGGACCATCGATGCGCTTTAGCGAGTATCCATTCTTTCCTCAACAAATGCAATTGGGTGCATTGCCCTCAGACTCACTGATTTATGAGATGGGACTGGCAGTGGCAGAGCAATGTCAAATGGCCAATATCCATATCAACTATGCACCAGTAGTAGATATCAATGTTAATCCAAAGAACCCTGTTATTCATGCTCGTTCGTTTGGCGAAGACCGAGACAAAGTGACGGCATACGGTCGTGCGTACATGAAGGGCATGCAGGACGGCGGATTGATAGCGTGCTCCAAGCACTTCCCCGGACATGGTGACACCGAGGTGGATTCGCACAAAGGTTTGCCTGTATTGCCATTCAGCCGTGAGCGACTGGACTCGCTGGAGTTATACCCCTTCCGCGACCAAATCGAGCACGGAGTAGAGATGGTGATGATGGGTCACTTACATATCCCCTCATTGGATAGCGCTGTGTCATCTATCTCGCGCCCTATCGTGACGGGACTACTGAGAGAAGAGTTAGGATTTGAAGGCATCATTGTGACTGACGCGTTGACGATGAAAGGCGTGAGCGAGAATATGGAGTCGGCAGAGATAGCACTGGCAGCGTACAAAGCTGGGGTGGACATATTGCTGAAACCAGGCGATATTATCGCATCTATTGACCGATTAGAAGCAGCTATGCACAGTGGCGAGTGCGACATAGAAGAACTGAACGAGCACGTTAGAAAGACACTAAGAATGAAAGCACGCTTCGGCATGTTGGAACGTAATTATGACGCGACGGTGGACACTACAGGTATCGCGCAACGCGTGAAGAAGCCCGAACACATAGCACTGATTCAAGAGATGGCAGATCAAAGTATGACACTGATGGACAATAAGTCAGGTATTATTCCAATAGATAAGAGCAAGAAAATTGCATATGTGGCATACAACGCAAAACGTATCCCTATGCTTCGAGAATATGGCGACATAGAGGGATTGTCAGGTTATAACCCCGAGACTGGTATGGTGGACTCAACGACACTGATGTATCAACATTTGTTAAAAGAGGCGAAAGGCGAGAGGCGAGATGGCGAGGTGCATTACTTCGCATTGGACAAGAAGAGCAGCAAGAAGGATATTGCAATTATTGAAAAACAATTATCTGATTATGATATAGTTATCTTAGCATGCCACGACCCACGAGGACGCTCAAAAAAAGACTTGATAGCCGAGGAGCATGTGCAAGCGTTAGAGAGTTTGATAAAGAAATACCATCCCATTTTGGTACACTATGGCAGCCCTTACGGCTTAAGTAACCTGCCATGGCGAAAAGAGTTGGGCGGTCTATTGGTAGCCTACAAAGATAGCGAAAGCAACCAAAAAGCCGCGGCGAAAATACTGACAGGCGAGATAAAAGCCGTAGGACAATTGCCAGTGAGCATAGAGTAATTATGAATTAAGAATTAAGAATTAAGAATATGAAAGAGATTATTTCAACAGTAGAAGCACCAGCAGCGATAGGTGCTTACAGTCAAGCAGTTAAGGCAAACGGCATGCTGTTTGCAAGTGGACAATTAGGCATCGACCCTACGACAGGCGAATTTGCAGGTGCAGATTTTCGCAGTCAAGCCGAACAAGCCGTGAAGAATGTGGCAGCCATCCTGAAAGTCGCAGGAACAGATGCAAGTCATGTGATCAAGACTACCGTTTTCTTGACGGACATGGCTAACTTTGCCGTATTGAATGAGGTATATTCCACCCTATTCACAGCTCCATTCCCCGCTCGTTCGGCAGTAGCCGTAGCCGCATTGCCCAAAGGCGGATTGGTAGAAATAGAAGTGATTGCTGTGTTATAAGCCCCGAAGTTTCGGTCGTTCTACGCATCCCATTTGCAAGAAAATCGCACTTGAAAATAAACTTTCACGCGATTTTCTTGCAAATGTGCTTTTTTTTTTGTACCTTTGCACCCAAATGCAATAAAAACGATTGATTATGAAAGGAATCATTTTAGCAGGCGGTAGTGCCACTCGATTGTATCCGCTGAGCAAAGCAATCAGCAAACAAATCATGCCCGTATATGACAAGCCCATGATTTATTATCCATTGTCGGCTCTCATGCGTGCGGGTATTCGCGAAGTATTGATAATCTCTACCCCACGCGACTTGCCTATGTTTGAGGAACTATTGGGTGACGGCAGCCGTCTTGGCATGCGATTCGAATATAAGATTCAAGAAGTCCCCAACGGTTTGGCACAAGCATTCGTGTTGGGCAAAGAGTTCTTGAACGGCGAGCCAGGCTGCTTGATTCTGGGCGACAACATGTTCTATGGTCAGCACTTTGGTCAAATGCTTCGTGATGCGGTTCATCAAGTAGAAAGTGGTAGTTGCGGTGCATGTATCTTTGGTTATGAAGTACAAGACCCAACCGCTTATGGCGTGGTGGAGTTTGACGAAACGGGCAAAGTACTCTCATTAGAAGAGAAACCCAAAGAGCCAAAAAGTAACTATGCTATTCCTGGTCTATATTTCTATGACTCAACCGTTTGCGACAAAGCTGCCGTATTGGAACCCAGCGCACGCGGTGAGTATGAGATTACTGATTTGAACAAAGTATATTTGGCAGAAGGTAAATTGCAGGTGAAACTGTTTGAGCGAGGCTTCGCATGGCTGGACACTGGCAACTGCGACAGTCTGCTGGATGCGGGTAACTTCATTGCAACCATCCAGAATCGTCAAGGCTTCTATGTGAGTTGCATAGAGGAGATTGCATGGCGTCAGGGCTGGATTAGCACCGATGACCTCCGCGCGTTAGGCACCGCTATGGAAAAAACGCAATACGGACAATACTTGCTTCGCATAGCAAAGTGAGGCGATGAGGTTATAAGGCGATGAGGCGATTAGGTATTGGCAATTGTCTATTGGTGATTGGACTATTGGCGCTGGTGGGTTGTACACAGCAGCCTCAACAGGTGCGTCATCTGCACGATAAGACCACACCCGATTCTGCGTTGATGGCTCAAATAGAGTTTAACATGCAGATGGCAAACGCAGCAGATAAAGCATGCAGTGCAAAAGTAGCACAAGACTCTTTGACATATGTGATGGATGAGTTTGGATTTTGGTACACAAAAACTCAGAAATTATCATCTCAGCCTCTGAATAGTGGAGAAGAAGTGCTGCTGGATCTGGTGATGTGGGAACTAAACGACACTTTGGTGGCAGATGTGCAAAACCATTTTACTATTGGAGGCGGTGATTTGCCGATAGCTATTACCCGTTGTCTGAAACAAATGAGCAGAGGTGAAGAGATGCGAATTATCGCTCCGTGGTACACGTTGTATGGAATAGAAGGCACATCATTGATTAAACCTTATACAAATTTAGTAATAACATTGAAAGTAAACGAATAATGAAAAAAACAATCTTTTTGTTCCTATTATTGGGCGTAATCGTATTTACAGGATGTAACGAGAACACTTATTCTGATGATCTGAAAAAGGAGATAAAATTGATAGAGAACTTTATCGCTCGACAAGGCATTAAAGTGGTGGACGAAGAGCCAAAAACAATGGAAGAATGGGGAGAAAATGTCTATTGGAAAATTCCTGAGTACGACAACTTTTATTTCCGATTGGAAGAGGCTGGCGATACCACTTCAGCAGCATTGGAAGCAAAAGATATCGTATTGCTGCGTTATATTCAATACACATTGGATGCATACGCTGACACGTTGCGATTTTGGAATACCGACGATTTGCTTAATCCTATTCAATTACAGTACCAAGTCTCTACTGAAGCATCTTGCACGGGTTGGCAAATAGCATTGCAATATATGAAACACTCTGGAGCACAATGCAAAATTATTTGCCCCAGCAAATTGGGTTTCACGAATCAAAACAGCTACGTGACCCCATACGGATATGACATGAAAATTCAAATTAAAAGATACTAATACTATGGCACTTGTAAAAAGTATTTCAGGCATTCGAGGCACTATTGGAGGTCGCGTAGCAGAGGGTTTGAGCCCCGTGGATGTGGTACGTTTCACCGCAGCGTATGCCACCCAGCGTAAGGCAATGATTCCAGGCAACAAGGTGATTGTTGTGGGTCGTGATGCACGTCTTTCAGGAGAGATGGTGGATCAATTGGTATGTGGCACCTTGATTGGTATGGGCTATGATGTGATCAACATCGGTTTAGCAACCACTCCCACTACCGAGTTGGCCGTGACAGGATTGGGTGCAGCAGGCGGTATTATTCTCACAGCAAGCCACAATCCCAAGCAATGGAATGCGCTGAAACTGCTCAACGAGAAAGGTGAGTTCCTCAATGACCAAGAGGGCAAAGAGGTACTGGCAATCGCAGAAGCAGAGGATTTTAACTTTGCTGAAGTGGATGAATTGGGCAAGATGACCCATCGCGACTATTTGCCAGATCATGTGCGCGATGTGATGGCACTTAAATTAGTAGATAAGGCTGCTATCGAAGCGAAAAACTATACTGTAGCTATCGACTGTGTAAACTCTGTGGGCGGTTTGGCTATACCTGCTATTCTGCGTGCGTTAGGCGTGAAGAATATCATCGAGCTCAACTGTGAGCCAACAGGTCATTTTGCCCATAACCCAGAGCCAATCCCACAAAACTTAACTCAGATAAGTGACCTCATGCGTGAGGGCAAAGCCGATGTAGGCTTCGTGGTGGACCCTGATGTGGACCGTTTGGCAATTATCTGCGAAGACGGCGAGATGTTCGGCGAGGAATACACGTTGGTCAGTGTGGCAGACTATGTATTGAGTAAGACACCAGGTAACACGGTTAGTAATATGTCATCGACCCGCGCATTGAGCGATGTGACCGTTAAGCATGGCGGTTCGTATAGCGCAAGCGCTGTAGGTGAGGTGAATGTGACCACCGAGATGAAGCGCACCAATGCAGTGATTGGCGGTGAAGGAAACGGAGGCGTGATCTATCCAGCCAGCCACTATGGGCGCGATGCACTGGTAGGTATCGCATTATTCCTCAGCAGTTTGGCGCAAAAGGGTTGTAAGGTAAGTGAGCTCCGCGCTACATTCCCTGAGTATTGTATCTCAAAAAATCGCATAGACCTTACTCCTGAGATTGATGTGGATAAAGTATTGGAAGCAGTGAAAGCGAAATATGCGGGTGAACGTATCAATGATCGCGATGGCGTAAAGATTGACTTTGCTGACGGCTGGGTACACCTGCGCAAATCTAACACGGAGCCCATCATTCGTGTATATTCGGAGGCAGCCACGATGGAAGAAGCAGATGAGTTGGCTAAGAAAGTGATTGATGTAGTTTGGGAAGTAGTAGGATAATGGAAATTCTGATAACAAACGATGACGGCTGGGGAGCAAAAGGTATCCTAACGCTGGTACGTATCTTGACTCAACTGGGACACGTGACAGTCGTTGCCCCAGACGGACCTCGAAGTGGCATGAGTAATGCTATCACCGTGCAACAGCCCATGTATCTTCGCGAGCTCAATGACCCTCATTGGGGCAGCGAAGAATGGCAAAAAAACGCCACTGTATATACCACCAACGGCACACCCAGCGATTGCGTAAAATTAGCATTGGATGTATTATTCGATGGCGATCCTGCGCGCATTAATCTGCTGGCAAGTGGTATCAATCATGGTTCGAATGCAGCCATCAACGTTATTTATTCGGGGACAATGGGGGCTGTGTTTGTAGGAGCAGAGCATGGGATACCCTCGATTGGCTATTCCATTGACGACCACAGCATGGATGCTGATTTTAGTCATTTGGAAACCTACATCCTCGCACTCACCCGCCATCTCATAGAAGAAGGTATGCCATATGGTGTATGCTACAATATCAATGCACCTATAGGGGAACTGCAAGGTGTACGTTGGACCCGTCAATGCCGTGGTTTCTGGCAAAAAGAGATGGAAGAGCGCGTGAACGAGAAGGGCGAGAAATACTATTGGCTGACAGGCGAATTTGTTAATATAGAACCAGAAGCAGAGGATACCGATATTTGGGCAATGAACAACCATTATCTAAGTGTACACCCCTGCACAATAGATCAAACAGCTTACGCAGAGATTTGATAAATATTGGATTGGAATGCTATTAGGGCTTGCATTACCCGCTCTGGTAGGATTTGTATATATCGATCGTTTCAACTTGTGGTACACCTTTGAATCGTTCGACATGAGTTTGGTGGGTCCAATTTTAGGCAAAATCATGCAAGTGGGGATATTCCCTAACTTAGCATTACTATTCGTGTTTTACACTATGGAGGTATGGAAATTGGCTAAAGGTGTGCTGATTGGTGCACTCCCCTACCTCATCGCAAGTATTGCTTTGATGACATAGTGGATGATGAATTAGGTATTAGGTAATTAGGTAATTTGAAATACTTTATCATAGCAGGAGAGGCATCAGGCGACCTTCATGGTTCGAATCTGATTAAGGCGTTGCGGACAAAAGACCCGCAAGCGTTTTTTGTGGGATTAGGCGGTGACAAGATGCGCGATGCGGGCTGTAGTATTCTGGTAGATTACCGCGATATGGCATATATGGGATTTATCGCTGTAATACAAAACATGGACAAAGTGCAACGCAATTTCCAAATAGCCAAACAATCCATCCTAAAAGAAAAACCAGATGTATTGATTTTGATTGATTATCCATCCTTCAATCTTCGGATAGCGAAGTATAGTCGTAAGCGATTGCCACATACACAGATTGTCTATTATATCCCTCCTAAGATTTGGGCTTGGAAAGAGTGGCGTGTACACCAAATAGCAAAATATACGGATAAAATTTTAGGTATCTTTCCTTTCGAACCCTATTTTTATAAACAATATGGCTATACATGTGAATACGTAGGTAATCCTACAGCTGATAGCATTAGAGAATGGAAAGAATCGCATATAAACAGCGGTACGCCAAAATCCTCAACTACGATTGCCCTACTGCCAGGTTCACGTCGCAGTGAAATAAGTCATTGCTTGCCTATCATGTTACACGCAGCACGACGGGTAGCCAAAGATGGATATAAAATTCATATTGCAGCAGCACCAGGGATAGAAGATTCCTTTTATCAATCATTTATCCATGAAGGCGAAACCGTTACACGAGACACATATACGTTGGTCGCTAACGCTCATGCTGCGGTAGTCAATTCGGGAACAGCCACTTTGGAAACGGCACTCATCGGATGCCCACAAACGGCTGTCTATCATGTGGCTGGAAGTAAATACTTAGAATGGTTGATAAAACCTATTTTATTCAAAATCAAGCACTTTACATTGGTCAATATCATTGCAAAAAAAGAAGTGATCCAAGAATTAGTAGGACAACGCTTCACACAAGAAAATATAGAAAAAGAATTGCATAGACTTTTGAACGATAACGCATATCGACAACAAATACAATTAGATTACGCGGATATTCAAACCTCGTTGGGAACCGAAGCCGCAGCAATAAACGCAGCAAATATTATTACTAAACAACATTTATCACAACAATGAAAAAAAATCTGTATTTCACATTTTTAGCACTTGTTGTTGCTTTGATAGCAACCAGTTGCACCCCAGAACAAGCAGTAAACTATCCAGATGACTTGACAGGTTATTGGGAAGCGTCAATTGGCAGCATGGACACATGGTATGGTTTGGATATTACTGATGCAAAAAATGCAGTATTTATCACCTATTCTTCACAAGACGATCCAGCCAAGCAAGCGATGTCTGTTATTTATGATGCAACCACAGGCAAAGGACGATTGTCTGGAGATGGTAAACTATTGCACATGAGAGCCACCAGCGACTCCACATTGGCAATAACTCTGGTAGAGGGTACCGCAGTATTCTATCGCTGTGAACGTCCAAAACCAACCACAAATATGATAGGATTTTGGAAGTCTAATCGCGTAGATGACTTGGGAATGGATATCATCGTATTCCCTAAAAATGCGAAAGGAGTAAACCCAGTAACTATTATTGATGTGGATGAATATCAAGAAATCACCGTGGGTACTATGGGTGTTTTAGAATCATTTGATGCAGAAGCAGGCAATGGCGTCATTTCTGTATATGGTGAACCTATTGCCATCTCGGTTAATACGACCAGTTCTCCACTCACATTCCAATTTGCAGATGATGATACATATACCTTTGCTAAGCAACCTAAAGTGTCAAATATGCCCCATTCACTTGTAGGTCAATGGAATAGCAATAGTCTGAGTGTCAACACCATCAATATTACGGTGAAAGAGGACAATACTTGCACAATGTATTACAAAGTTATTGACTTAGAAACTGCAGCTATCAAGTCAGGCACTGTGACTGGTGATATTTATTATTGTCAGTATGCTGGTATGGGAACAGTGGTACCTCATAACCTACATGAGCATCCAGAGTTAGCCAACATTATTGGTCTCAATGCTTGTGGTATTTTCAATGTTTCTTCTGCCACATCAGTGAAAGTGACATTTATGGGATACACCTTTGAATTTGTCAAGCAATAAGATGAATTCACCCAAAAGACGACGTCAGACACATCCTACACAAGTCTTATTGATCTTATTAGGTTGTGTTGCTGTTATTTTAGGAACGATTGGTGTGGTGGTGCCAGGGTTGCCCACCACACCCTTTGTATTGCTTGCCTCGTGGTGCTTCTACAAGAGTTCGCCACGCTTGCAAGCATGGCTATTGCAATCATTTTTGGGTAAATACATTCGGGACTACAAAGAAAAAGGTGGACTAACGATTCGCAAACGCCTTTCTATCATTGCTTTGATGGCTACGATGGTGAGTATTTCCATCATTTTCTTTATTCCTAATACGACGGTGGACATTATTGTAGGCGTGGCAGGACTGATAGGCTGTATTGTGGTGGGGTTTGTTGTTCCCAAAGCAAAAGAAGAAGAGAAATGAAAAAGATTTTATTTGTTTGTCATGGCAATATCTGTCGCAGCGTCATGGCAGAAATGATTATGCGCCATCTGGTGGCGGAAGATGCAACATATAGTATCGACTCTTGCGCCACTTCGCGCGAGGAGATTGGCAATGATATCTATCCGCCAGCCAAACGCTGTTTGACGGCGCATGGTGTGCCATTCACGCGCCATGCGGCACGCCAGATTACGCGCGAGGATTATGAGAACTTCGATATGATTCTCTGCATGGAGGACTACAATATCCGCAATCTCCGCCGCGTCTTGGGCGAGGATATTATGCAGCGCGATGCCGCACTTCCCCGACCCAAGATTCGCCGTTTACTCAACCGCGATGTGGCTGATCCATGGTACACAGGTGACTTCGAAGCCACCTACCGCGACCTTATGGAAGGATGCAGAGCGTTACTTAACTAATTGCCTCGTTTAAGAGGCAATCTGTGTAGTAGATTATCAAGGCGGGATTATGACCCGCCTTTTTTAGTTTGATTACAGCCAATGTATGATGAAGTGCTTTGAATGACATAGTAATATCATAGTTATTTCATAGTAATCACATAGTATAGATAGGGGATTGGAGCCCCCCAAAAACCTCCCCCTAAAAAAGGGAGGAGTTAGGTGAAGAGAATACTCGGCAAATATGCCGAGAGAGGAACAAACTATGAGTTAGGTTTTTCAGGTTTTATAGGTTTTGCAAATCCTGAAAAACCTATAAAACCTATAAATCCTATTTATGCTGTTTTACCTATTGTTTTGCGGTAACTACCAGCATAACTCGTTCTATATGTGATGATTGTATATATTTCTGCAACCAAACTTCTATTGTCTTTACACTCACTCCAAGGACTTGAGCTTGTTTCACGGCATCCTGTTTGGTGAAGTCCGTGGGAAGCATTTAGAAGACCATCGTCGCGTACATCAGCAGTTTATGCTCCTCAAACAATTAAGTCACCTCCGATTTATACCCAATTGGATATCACTCCTTCTATCATTTATGCAAATAATTCGCATAAATGGCATTTTTATTATAAACTCTAAACTGTAGCTTCGCATCTTGCTTTTACACTCTACACTCTACACTTTACACCCTACAATAAAAAAAAGGAAACTATATATATGTTGACACTAAAACTAAAAACAACAATAATTATTTATTAAAAAACAACTTAAACAACTTTCACGCCAATCAACTTCCTGGCGCGACAGGGAAAACAATACATAGTGTCAATTGGTATATAAATCCCAAAATAATTCACTACCTTTGCAACCGCGTAAAAAATAAAGTTCTACTTTAAATCTGTCAAAACTCAACAAAAAAGGGTGCGCCAGAAAACTGACACACCCTTTTCATATTTCGCATAAACCTATTGCTTATGGCAGCATGACTACCTCAAACATATTGCCTGCATCAACCAACTTCTTCAAGGTTGCTTGCACGGTCTCTGCTGTGATGGCCTCTACCGCTGCCTTATAGTCAGCAATATAGTTGACATCATTGATATAGTAACTCTCCAAAGCATTCAACCAATAGCCATTCTTCTCCAAGTTCTCCTCAAAGTCTTTGAGCATGGCCTCTTTCTCCTTTTGGAGGTCTTTTGCTAATGGACCATCCTTCACAATAGTCATTACCTCCTCGTGGATGATACCCATCAGTTTATTTTGCATCTCTGGATCGGTATCGAACTGCATGATAAGCACAGCACTTGGTACTGGATAGATATTCATCCATGCAGCACAACCTACACCATACGAACCACCCTCACGCTCACGAATAGACTCCAAATAGCGGGTAGAGAGGATACGGCCAATCATCTCCATATTCAAATCGTTTGCCAATGTATATGGCATGTCGTATGAGGTGTATTGAATACGGTTGCTGGCTGTCTTAGTCTCCATCTGACGTGTGAAATAGTTCTTTTGGATACCATTAGCTACACGCACCTTGTGATCCACAAAGTTCTCTTTCTTCTTGCTGGTCTTCAGTCCACCCAACCATTGGCAAACTTGTGCTTGGAATGCTGTATCAGCTGGATCGATATTGCCCACGAAGAAGAAAGTGAAGTCGGCAGGATTAGCAAAACGCGCTTTATAAATCTCCAATGCCTTATCCAATTGCACCTTGCTCAGCAGCTCCTTATTGACAAGTAAGGTACGCTCCGAGTTGTTGCTTGCCATCATCTGGATAGAGTCAGACCACGCTGCCTTAGGGTTCTTGTCACGGTTAGCCAATTGTGAGTCAAGGATACTCATGAGTGTTTGGTAGGACTCCTCATCACGGCGTGGAGCAGTGAAATAGAGGTAGTTGAGTTGGAGCAATATCTCCAAATCTTTCACCGTAGAA
Organism: Paludibacteraceae bacterium; assembly: GCA_045660925.1. Lineage (GTDB taxonomy): Bacteria > Bacteroidota > Bacteroidia > Bacteroidales > Paludibacteraceae > Colicola. The sequence goes on from JAZREU010000075.1 coordinate 12,034, forward strand.
GAACCAGACAAGTCCTCTGAAGTATTATTGATGCTTGGCGAGAGCGACACACGTTTGCCTGTCAATGCTTTTTGCAAGTCAGTCGCCGACATATCTGCCAAACCGCCCATCTCTACGATGTCAGTAGCCAATGCAGCAGAAGGCAAGTCCTGAGTAGCCACCAATGAGTTACCACCCTTAGAAGTAGCATAGAACAATATCTCATCTTGCTTGAACTCTGTAGGTTTCAGCACAACGCGAACACCATTAGAGAGGGTCCATTCGGTTGTTCCGAGCAAGGCATTGGTGGTAGTCTTCTTAATCTTGCCTGCCTTAGGTGCTTTCTCCACCAAGTTCTCACGGATGGCCTCCTCCACAGGTGCTTCAATCTCTTGTGTCTTCACCGCAGCCAACATCTCTACGGCTTCTGCCTCGGTAGGCAATACCGCCTCGGTAGGTGCTTGGAAAGAGATAATGAGGTTGTGGTCGGTGATCAGCCCTTGTGCCAATTGGTTCAACATATCCAATGGCAATACAGGAAGGATCTGCTGGATCATCTCATACTCCCATGCGATACCTGGTATTGGTTCATCGCTCAAGTAGTGACGGATATACTCTTGTGCATAAGAGATGTTGCGCATGGTATTGCGCTCGTTGTATGACTTCTCATACATCGCTAAGATCTCTTTCTTCACGCGATCCAATTCCGCATGGGTAAAGCCATAACGACGCATCTTCTCCAATTGGGTGAGGAGGTCCTTATACGCCTCGGTCTCTTGACCTTGTTTCGCCAAGTAGATAGCGATGAACGCATCTTTCTCTTTCACCAACTCACCATAATACGAACCAGCACCCACAAAGGTAGCTTCGGGCTTCATGCTGAGCTCAGAGAGGCGGTTGTTGAACATATAACAAACGAGTTCCAATGCCAAACTTTGTACATAAGACATGTCGGTGCAACGGAATTGCTTAGGCAGCTGGTCTTTCTTAAACTCCAACTCGATGCGAGTGTATTGTGCCTCCTTGTCGCGCACGATAGCCACGATTGGCTCTTCGTTGTCATACACAGAGTGCAATGGACGTTCGCCACGGTTTACACGTGCTGGCACATCCGCCCAGAGGGCTTTAATCTTCTTCTCAATCTCATCCACATCAATATCACCTACTACAATAATCGCTTGGTTGTCTGGACCATACCATTTCTTGTAGTAGTCACAGAGTGCATCATAAGTGAAATTATTGATCACAGCTGTATCGCCAATCACATCGCGCTTAGCATATTGGCTACCAGGATACTTGAGAGGGTTGATGGCTTTCCACATGCGACGGTTGGCTTGTGCGCCAGTACGCCATTCCTCGCGGATCACACCACGCTCGTTGTCAATCTCCTCTTCCAAGAGCGAAAGACCGCATGCCCAGTCGTGCATCACGAGCAAAGCCGAGTCAATGATACCCTCGCGAACGGTTGGCACCTCGCTGAGACGATAAACGGTCTCATCCAAGGAAGTATAAGCGTTGATATTTCCACCAAAGTTCACACCGATAGACTCGAAGTACTCAATGATACCTTTGCCTGCGAAGTGCTCGGTTCCGTTGAATGCCATGTGCTCCAAGAAGTGCGCCAAACCATTTTGGTGGTCTTCTTCGAGGATAGCACCTACCGCTTGCGCTATATGGAACTCAGCACGTTGCTTAGGATATTCATTGTGACGAATGTAATAAGTCAGACCATTCTCCAACTTACCCACGCGCACTGCAGAATCAACAGGCAGTGGTTGTGGTTGTTGCGCTACCGCTACGAGCGACAACGCTAGCACGAGAGTGCTTAAGATAAATCGTTTCATAACCATAATGTTTTGTATAGGGTTGTATAGAGTTGTTTAGAGTTGTGTAGGATTGTCTTGTTCAAGGGGTTCGGCTGGTACTTCCGTCTCAACGGTAGGTACATCCTGCTCAGTAGATTGTGAAACTTCCTCTTTCTTCTTCCTTGGAGCGCGTTTCTTCTTGGGTTTCTCTTCCTCGCCTTCTCGCCTCATCGTCTCATTCGCCTCAATGATTTCATCCGTGCGACTTACCCATGGGCGAGGACCTAAGATTGCCTCCACGTCATCAGAGGTTATTACCTCTTTCTCAATCAACATTTGCGCCAACTTATTGTGTCCCTCGGCATTCTCCTCCAGAATCTTCTTCGCACGCGCCATTTGCTCAGCAATAATTGCACTCGTCTCATTATCAATCACTTCTGCTGTCTTTTCTGAGTATGGTTTGGTGATTCCCATGTCGTATCTGCCCGTTGAGTCGTAGAAACTCAAGTTCTTCAGTTTGTCGGACATACCATAGTATGCCACCATGGCGTATGCCTGTTTGGTAGCACGCTCCAAATCATTTAGTGCACCTGTAGACGTTTGCTTCAAGAACACTTCTTCTGCAGCACGACCGCCCAACAGAGAACAGAGGTTATCCATGATATGGTCTTTGTTGGTCAGCTGTCGCTCCTCTGGCAGATACCACGCTGCACCCAGCGCCATGCCACGAGGAACAATAGTCACCTTGACAAGCGGATTGCCCCAACGCAACAACCATGAGATAGTCGCATGACCTGCCTCGTGGTAAGCCACCGAGCGTTTCTCCTCCTCGGTCATAATCTTGTTCTTGCGCTCCAAACCGCCTATGATACGGTCCACCGCGTCCATGAAGTCTTGTCGAGTAACAGACTTATGGTCATTACGCGCTGCAATCAAGGCAGCCTCATTGCAGACATTGGCAATATCCGCACCCGAGAAACCAGGCGTTTGCTTAGCCAAGAAATTAATATCCAAGTCCTTGTCTATCTTTATGCCTGCTATATGTACGCCAAAAATCTCCTTGCGCTCTTGCAAATCGGGCAACTCCACATGTATCTGTCTGTCAAAACGACCAGCACGCAACAATGCCGCATCCAAGACATCAGCGCGGTTGGTCGCTGCTAGAATAATCACACCCGAATTGCTACCGAAGCCGTCCATCTCAGTGAGCAACTGGTTCAGCGTTGATTCGCGCTCATCGTTACCACCGCCCATCATATTGTTGCGACCGCGGGCACGACCCACAGCGTCGATTTCATCAATAAAAATGATAGCAGGTGCTTTCTCTTTTGCTTGACGGAAGAGGTCGCGCACACGGCTGGCACCTACGCCTACGAACATCTCCACGAAGTCGCTACCCGACATCGAGAAAAATGGCACATTCGCCTCGCCTGCCACCGCCTTGGCGAGCAATGTCTTACCCGTTCCTGGAGGGCCTACCAGCAGTACACCCTTTGGAATCTTACCACCTAAGTTGGTGTATTTGGTAGGGTTCTTGAGGAAGGACACAATCTCCTCAACCTCTTGTTTGGCGCCTGCTAAACCTGCCACATCTTTGAAGGTGACTTTGTTCTTCTTATCTTTATCAAACACTTCTGCTTTAGCTTTACCCACATTGAATATGCCACCAGGACCACCACCCGCTGCGTTCGCCATACCACGGCTCATCCAAACAAAGAACAAGATAATTAGTGCGATAGGCAATATATTGACCAATATCATGTACCAGTAATTCTTTGATTTTGCATAGCTCACATCAATTGCTGCCTTGCCCGCCTCTTTGCGTGTAAGGTTTACATTATCAATGTATTTGGCAAACTCCTCTACAGAAGGCACATGCATCTTCAGTTTGCCGTTGGCGTTTTCGCCTTTTTCTTGGTTGTTGAAAACCAGGACATATTTCTCAGGACGAATCTTCGCCTCGGCGGTATTGTCGTCATATACCGTGACAGACGCCACGGCATCGTTCTCCACATATGCAGTAAACTTGGTGTAACTCAGGTCTTTGTCTATACCTTTCTCGCCACCCACAGGGTAGAAGAAAAAGATCAGCAGACCTATCATAATAGCATAATAGAGCCAAGTCAGCGGCGAACGCTTTGGCTTCTTGTCTTGATTTTTAGGTTGGTTGGGTTGTTTAGGTTTTTGTTCTGCCATAAATTTTAAAAAGAGTAAGGAGTAAGGAATAAGGAGTCAAGACCAAATACCATTTTCTATCGTTACTAATAAGTCTTGGTTCCTTGTTCTTTGCTCTTGGTTCATAATTACACTTCAGGGATTTCGGTTATTTTACCATCCGCCCACAAGTGCTCAATGTCGTAGTAGGCGCGTGGTTCGCGTTGCATGATATGCACAAAGATATTGCCGTAATCCAGCACAATCCATTCTGCATTGTCGCGTCCGTCCACGAACAATGGGTGCACATGGGTCACGGTGCGAACAAAGCTATCCACTTCGTCTGCGATAGCTGCCACTTGGGTGTTCGAGCCACCTTCGGCAATGATAAAATACTCTGCTGGAGCCACAGGCAACTTACGCAAATCCACCGTCACAATGCGTTGTCCCTTACGATTTTGAATACCTTCGATAATCGTCTCTACTAATTTCTTGGTTGATACTTCTTTTTTCATTATATATCTTTAGTTTTGAGTTTTCAGTTTTTAGCACTCACTTTCTCCTATACAAATTCCTTGCCAAAGGCAACAATTCTGCCATTTTGGCACATTTCCGCATATTAATTAAAAAAGTTTGCAAAATTACAAAAAAAAATGTATATGTGCAAGAAAAAAGGGGGGGTTATTGCCATAGGCTACATTTTTTAGAGTAACTTCGGGGAAATATTGAGCTATTCCGTTTTTACTACAGCGAAGTTAAAAAACTTTGTTACTTTTGAGATTAATTTTATATAATGTTTGTTTTCACCCTAATATTCTGCAAAGATACATTAAAATTTGCGTATTTGCAAAAAAATATGTAACTTTGCACCCGATATTAAACCAATAAAGAAATATGTTTATCATCGGCATTGCGGGCGGTACCGGCTCAGGAAAAACAACCGTGGTACGCAAACTCATTGAGCGTCTTCCTAAGGGCGAAGTAGTCGTTATTCCTCAAGACTCCTACTACAACGATAGTAGCCATGTGCCTTTCGAGGAGCGTCAGAACATCAATTTCGACCACCCAGATGCCTTCGACTGGGCGCTCTTTGCCAAGCATATCGAATTGCTCAAAAATGGCGAATCCATCGAGCAACCTATCTACGATTATATCACTTCTTCTCGCCAACAAGAGACCGTTCATGTGGACCCACGCGAGATTATCATTGTGGAGGGTATCATGGCGTTGCACGACCCTGTACTCCGCCAGCAAATGGACCTCAAGATCTTTGTGGACGCGGACGCAGACGACCGTCTTATCCGCGTAGCGCAACGCGACATCGTAGAGCGCGGACGCACCATCGAGGCGGTTATGGATCGCTACCAACGTGTGCTGAAACCCATGCACGAGCAGTTTATTGAGACTTGCAAACGCTATGCAGATGTCATCATCCCACAAGGTGGACACAACAATGCCGCTATCAACATGCTCGTGAAGTTCATCAAACAAGAGTTGAAAGAAAAGAAGTAATGCTCTATTTGCAGTTATTCTGGACTTACCTCAAGATCGGCACCTTCACCATCGGAGGTGGCTATGTTATGCTCTCTATGATCGAGCGCGAGATAGTGGATCGCAAGGGTTGGATTGACCGCGAGGAGTTTATGAATATGATAGCTTTGGCGCAAGCAGCACCTGGATTAATTGCGGTGAATTCGGCCATTTTTATCGGTTGGCGCATTGGCGGATGGCGTGGCGTGATTGCCACGGTGCTGGGTGCAGTACTCCCCTCTTTCCTCATCATATTGGCGATTGCGATGGTCTTTCAGAGTTACAAGGACTTGCCTGCAGTAGAAGCCGTGTTTAAGGGTATTCGCCCTGCGGTAGTGGCACTGATTGCAGCTCCTCTTGTTCGAATGGCACATAGCGCCAAAATCACTTGGGCTACAGCCATTATACCTATCGCGGGTGCGCTACTGATTTGGCTCGGCGGTCTATCGCCCGTATGGATAATCTTCGTTACAGTGGTAGCGACCCTGCTGTACACATACTTAGTAGAAAAACGAAGTAAAAAGTTTAGATAGTTTAGATTTCTGCCCGTAGGGCAAGGAGAACATGATATACCTGCAATTATTTCTCAGTTTCTTGAAGATTGGACTCTTCGGTTTTGGCGGTGGATTGGCGATTTTCTCGCTTATCCAGCACGAGATAGAAACGCACGGCTGGATGACACAAGAGGAGTTTGTGGACATATTGGCTATCAGCCAAGTAACCCCTGGACCTATAGGTATCAACTGTGCCACATACGTTGGCTACACCGCTACAGGCAATGTATGGGGCAGTCTATTGGCTACAACGGCTATCATCATTCCCAGTCTGGTGATTATGCTCAGTATTTGCAAGGTGTATTTTGTTATAAGTCGCCGATTTCAACACAATATTTACTTCACGCGCACCATGCACATGTTGCGTTTGTCGGTCTTGGGTATGATTGGCGCTGCAGCTCTGTTGCTCATGAAGCCCGTTAGTCAGCCATCAGTCAGTTTCATAGATTGGCATAGTTGGGTGATATTCGCAATAGTTTGTCTATTTACTATCTTACCCATGTTCATAAAAAACAGTACGAACTGGTTAAAGTCCGTACTGCAAATCATCTCCCACCCTATCCTGCTGATTATCTTAGCAGGCATAGTTGGGTATATTATTTACTAATCTTGGTATAGAATTGCTGCCGTTTGAGGAGCTACGCGGATGGTACCAGAAATAGTAGCATCACATTCTACTGGGCACTTGCCATCCACACATGCATAGCGGAACTCACCTGCTGGCAATGCCACTTTAGCAGCTTTCTCTTGACCATTCAGCACAACGACAATCGTCTTCCAGCTATCGCCTACTGCCTCACCATTCAATTGGTATGCCACAACGCCCTCTGCCACAGGCAAGAAGTGTACGTTCTGACGCACCAAGTCTGCATCACCCATGTGGAAAGCAGGGTGCGCCTTGCGCAGTGCAATCAGACCTTGATAGTAGCGGAAGAGGTCCAGGTTCTGCGCCTTCAATGACCAGTCAATAGCGTTGATCTCATCAGGACTGCAATAGGAGTTGTGCACACCTTTCTTATCGCGTGCAATCTCCTCGCCACACCAGAGGAATGGCATACCTTGTGAAGTCAAAACGGCAGTTTGCGCTAACTTGCTGAGGCGTTGCAACTCGCCCGCACGCAGCTTCTTATTGGCTTTGAGGCGGTCAGTGAGCATCATATCATCGTGGCAAGACACATAACTGATACATTGAGTAGGTTGAGCAGTCCAAGCTTGCTTGGAGTAGTTCACCTTCTCCATATCCACCTCTGGGTGAGCAATACAACCTACAAGACCAAACTTGATACTCTCTTCGTGACCTTTCTCGCCAACGAGGAAAGCACCACGGTTATTGTCAGAGAAAGGACCACGCAGCGCATCACGCATATCGTCACAGAAAGCACCGATATTAGGCAGTTTCTGCATATTGGCCTTCATAGCCAACTCATCACCAGGATACAATGGACCACCCGCAGCCCAACCCTCGCCATAGAGCAACAAGCTTGGGTCAATGCTGTCCATCATAGCACGCACTTGGTTCATAGTCTCCACGTCATGGATACCCATAAGGTCAAAACGGAAACCGTCCATATGATACTCCTCAATCCAGTAGCGGCAAGATTCCACAATAAACTTGCGCATCATAGCACGTTCGCTGGCAGTCTCGTTGCCACACCCCGAAGCATTACCTAAATCACCATTCTCGTGAAGACGATAGAAATAGTCCGGACAAGTCTGAGTGAAGTTACTGTTCTCCACATTGAAGGTGTGGTTATACACCACATCCAAAATCACGCGGATACCTGCTTTGTGCAACGCCTGAATCATCTGCTTCATCTCGCGAATACGCGTAGCAGGGTCGTAAGGGTTGGTGCTATAGCCACCATCAGGTACGTTATAGTTCACAGGATCATAGCCCCAGTTGTAACGGTTGTCGCTCAAGCGAGTCTCATCCACCGATCCGTAATCGTAGGATGGCAGGATTTGCACGTGTGTAACGCCCAACTCAATGAGGTGGTCAATACCAGTAGAAAGTCCCTCTGCTGTCTTTGTGCCATGCTCAGTCCATTGCACGAACTTACCCTTGTTCTCCACACCTGAAGTAGCATGGATAGACATATCACGATGGTGCATCTCATAGATGATAGCATCCTTCGCAGCTGCGAAAGCAGGACGCACATCCTCGTTCCACCCCTCTGGGTTGGTAGAAGCAAAGTCAATCACCGCAGCACGGCGACCATTCACACCCACTGCTTTAGCGAAGATACCTGGAGTCTCGTGGAGTTTCCAACGAGAAGTAGGTTCAACAATTTGGAAGGTATAGAACTGACCATTCAAATCGCCTTTCACGGTCTTTGTCCAACTGCCATCTTTCTGACGGCACATAGTGAGCGTTTGCAGCGGTTCAGCGGTGGTAGCGTCCACATAGAGGTTCAGATACACGGTATCTGCGTTAGGACTCCAAACAGAGAAATGGGTTTTCTCTGGAGAATACACCATCTCCTCCAACGAGCCTTGCTTGGTTGGATATTGATCCACATTCTCATAATGTGGTTTGCGGTTACAGCAACCTGTCAGGGTTGCTACCAATGTAATCATGATTAGTATTTTTTTCATATTGCTCAGTTATGTTTATATCCTTATTTTCTCTCAGTAAAGTTTTATGTCGTTGCCGTCTCGTTGCCGTGTCGTTGCCGTGTTTCTCTCGTAACTGACAGTTAACAGCCTATAGTTCTCTATGCGTTGCTCAGCATATTCTTTAGTGACTTCGTAGGTCTTCTTTTTGCTTTTAGAGGAAGGCAAATCGTACATCACGTCCATCATGACCGTCTCCATCAAGCCACGCAAGCCACGCGCGCCCAACTTATATTCGATGGCCTTGTCCACGATATAGTCCAACATCTCAGGGGCGAAAGTGAGTTGGAAGCCATCCATCTCAAGCAGTTTTTGGTACTGCTTAACGAGCGCGTTGTTGGGTTCTGTCAGAATGTTGCGTAGCGCATCACGATCCAGCGGCTTGAGGTAGGTGAGAACAGGCAGACGACCGATAATCTCGGGTATCAAACCAAAGGATTTCAAATCCTGTGGCGCAATATACTGCAAGAGATCACTCTTGTCGATATTCTGTGTCTTCTTCGAAGCATCGAAGCCCACGACCTGCGTATTCATACGTTGTGCAATCTTGCGCTCAATGCCATCAAAAGCTCCACCGCAGATGAAGAGGATATTCTGCGTATTCACATGAATAAACTCCTGCTCTGGGTGCTTACGTCCACCTTGAGGTGGCACATTGACTACAGAACCCTCAAGCAACTTCAACAAACCCTGTTGTACGCCTTCGCCCGACACGTCGCGGGTGATACTTGGATTATCCGATTTACGCGCAATTTTGTCGATTTCATCGATAAAAACGATACCTTTCTCAGCTTTCTTGATGTTGTACTCCGACTCTTGCAAGAGGCGTGTGAGCAGACTCTCGACATCTTCGCCCACATAACCTGCTTCGGTAAGAACCGTAGCATCCACGATAGTGAAAGGCACCTTAAGCAGTTTGGCAATGGTGCGAGCAAGTAGTGTTTTACCTGTACCAGTAGAACCAACGAGAATGATATTGGATTTCTCAATCTCTACTCCACCCTCTTCGCGAGGTTGAAGCACACGCTTATAGTGGTTATACACCGCTACCGACAAATAACGTTTGGCATCGTCTTGACCAATGACATACTGGTCAAGGAATGCCTTGATCTCCGCGGGTTTGGGCAGCGTATTCAAGTCTAATCCTTTGACATCGTTCTCCGTTTCCACATACTGCTTCATCTCGCGAATCATCTTGTGACCCGCCTCAATACAGTCATGGCAAATCAAACTACCATCGTCTCCACGAAACATATGCGGCATCTCGCGACCGCAAAAAGAGCATTGTTCTTTCTTCTTTGCCATATTTCGTTACTTATTCTCGCGGCGATACACCTTATCAATCATACCATATTGGAGTGCTTCCTCTGCGGTCATCCAGTAGTCGCGGTCAGCATCTTGACGAATCTTCTCTACCGTTTGACCAGAGTGATCGGAGATAATCTGATACAATTCGTCCTTAAGTTTGAGAATCTCACGAGCGGTAATTTCAATGTCGGATGCTTGTCCTTGGATACCTCCGAGAGGTTGGTGAATCATCACGCGACTGTGAGGCAGGGCTGCACGCATACCTTTTTCGCCCGCTACGAGGAGCACAGCACCCATGCTGGCTGCCATACCCGTACAGATAGTCGCCACACGCGAACGTACAAACTGCATGGTATCATAGATGCCCAATCCAGCATACACCGAACCACCTGGGGTATTGAGATAGATACTAATATCACGGTCAGAATCCACAGAGTCCAAATACAACAACTGCGCTTGAATCACATTGGCAGTATAGTCATTCACCTCTGTGCCCAAGAAGATAATACGATCCATCATCAGACGCGAAAACACATCCATCTGTGTAACATTTAACTGACGCTCCTCCAGAATGGAAGGACTAATGTAACTGGCAGATGCGTTCATGGCATTCTCCACATGCATCGAATTCATACCGTTAGACACGGCAAATTTCAAAAAATCATTCATTTTTGTTAGTTTAGTGTTTAGAGTTTAGTGTTTAATGTTTTATTGAGATACTGCCCGACGTGTATGCCGGGCAGTACCTTATTTACTACGTGCGCATGCGCATATGTGCGCGCAATGCAGCATATTATTTCTTCAGTTCAGCTTTCTTTGCTTTGCGACGCTCCAATGCCTCTTGAATATCGTAAGCAAGAGGAGTAGCTACGCAGAGTGAAGAGTAAGTACCTACAACCACACCGATGAGCAATGCGAATACGAATCCGCGGATAGTCTCACCACCGAAGCAGAAGATAGCAATCAATACAACGAGGGTTGACATCGAAGTAGAGAAAGTACGGCTGAGGGTGTGGTTCAACGCGTCGTTGATGTTTTGCTTGCGGTTGCGTTTTGGATACAAACCAGTATATTCGCGTACACGGTCGAAGATAACCACAGTATCGTTGATAGAGTAACCGATAACGGTCAAGATAGCAGCGATAAATGCTTGGTCAATCTCCATAGAGAATGGCATCACCTTCCAGAGAAGAGCATATGCACCGAGTACGATAAGGGTATTGTGTGCCAAACCTGTCAACGCACCTACAGAGAATGCGAAGTTGCGGAAACGTGCCAACACATAGAGGAAGATACCCAACAACGCAGCCAAGACTGCCCAGAATGCAGATTGGGTAATATCGTCAGCAATAGCAGGACCTACCTTTTGTGATTGCATGATACCTACTGTAGGGTTAATCTCGGTAGATTTGAACTCATCGAGCGTAGTACCCTCTGGCAAGAATGATTGGCAACCTGCATAGAGCAATGCCTCAATCTCGTCATCAAGATTCTCAGAGTTATCATTGATACGGTAGTTAGTAGAGATACGCACTTGGTTAGCGTCACCGATGGTGATTACGTTGAGTGCGAAAGTCTCCTCGCTATTCATTTGCTCCATTGCATCGGTAAACACTTTATCCAAAGCTGCATTCACCTCTTGTGTATTTACTGGCTCAGCAAAGCGAACGATATAGTTGCGACCACCAGAGAAGTCGATACCCAGGTTGAGTTTACCCATGATATGTGGGTTCACACCCAAAATACCAATAACTACCAATACGCCAGATACGATATAGGTCACCTTGCGAGCACCAATGAAGTTAGCAGCGGTGTTTTGCAAGAAGTTTTGCATGAGTTTGGTGGTGAAGTTGAGCTCCTTAGCGTTCTCACGTTTAGCATATGCCTCAAGCAAGAGACGGCATACGAACACAGCGGTCAAGAAAGAAGAGATGATACCGATCATGTAGGTAACAGCGAAGCCCTTGATAGGACCAGTACCGAAGATAGCCAAGATAGCACCTGTGAGGAATGAGGTCACGTTGGAGTCAATAATCGCAGAGATAGCGTTGCTGAAACCATCCTCAATAGCTTTGCGCAAGTTCTTACCTGCACGACGCTCCTCGCGGATACGCTCATAGATAAGCACGTTAGCATCGACTGCCATACCCATGGTCAATACGATACCGGCGATACCAGGCAAGGTCAATACAGCAGAGAAAGAAGACAAGATACCTGCGAGCAAGAATACGTTGCAGAGCAATGCAAAGTCAGCAATCAAACCTGCGGTCAAGCCATAGTACATGATCATGTAAACGAGGATGAGGATGAAACCAATCACGAAGCTCCAAAGACCATCGTGGATTGCCTCTTGACCGAGTGATGGACCCACCACGTCCTCTTGGATAATGCGTGCAGGCGCAGGCATCTTACCTGAGTTCAATGTATTAGCCAAGTCCTTAGCCTCTTCTACGGTGAAGTTACCAGTGATTTGTGAGCTACCACCAGCGATCTCGTTTTGTACAGTTGGGAAGCTATATACATAGCCATCGAGTACGATAGCGATAGATTTGCCGATATTGTCACGTGTGATACGTTGCCAGTCGCGAGCACCCTCAGCGTTCATGGTCATACTTACGTTAGCGTAAGCAGATGTTTGACCGAAGTCAGCGCGAGCGTCAGTAATCACGTCACCCTCAAGTGAAGGACGACCACTGGTTTGAGATTTCAGTGCTACGAGTTGGTAGTACGCCTCAGCTTCATCAATGGCCTTCACTGTCCAGCAGAGGTGCAACTCGCGTGGGAGCAATGACTTAGCAACTTGTGAGTTGAGCATAGCCATCACCTTAGCAGTATCAGTATAGTGCGCAGTACCTACTACAGGACCTTGATAAGGTTGACCCGCAGGGCTAACAGAAGGTTGCAAAGCTGCGAAAAGTGGGTTAGCTTTCTTATACTCCTCAAATGCAGCTTGTTGGTCTGCCTCTGCTTGTGCCAAACTATCAGCTGCCTCAACCAATGCATCCAATTCGTCAGTTGCTTCAGCCTTCACCTCCTCTTTAACAGGAGTGGCATCAGCTTGAGCAGCCTCGGTGCTGGCGTTTTGAGCAGCAAACTCGTTGTTGATTTGAGAGAGTTGTGGCAGAATCTCAGCCAAATCGTAAGTCTCCCAGAACTCCAAGTTAGCAGAACCTTGCAAGAGTTTACGAACGCGCTCTGGCTCTTTGATACCTGGCAACTCAATCAAGATACGACCTGTCTGGCTCAACTTTTGGATGTTAGGTTGTACCACACCAAAGCGGTCAATACGTGTACGCAATACGTTGAATGAGTTATCAATAGCACCTTGTACTTCTTCACGAACCACGTTCTCTACCTCTTGGTTTGTAGAATTCAAGCTAACTTTCTCGCGAAGCTCGAAAGTAGAGAACACCGATGCTAATTGAGCATTAGGGTCAATCTCATAGAAAGATTCGAAGAAAAGGGTCAAGAAATCTGCACCCGATGATTTTTGTTTCTCTTGTGCCAAAGCGATAGCGTTGTTGAAGTTCTCGGTAGTGTTATAACCGCTAAGCGCGCGGATAATCTCTGGAACCGAAACTTCCATCGTTACGTTCATACCACCCTTGAGGTCAAGACCAAGGTTGATCTCTTTCTCACGGCACTCCTTCAATGTGTAGCCAAACCACACCTTCTCACTAGCAATAGAGTCCAAATATTGGTACTCTTTTGCATCATCACCTTGAGCATACTCTGCCGCTTTGTTGTCGTAATGATTTGTCACCACAGAGAACGACAAATAGAACGCACTCACCAAAGCCAAGCATACTGCCAAGGTAATAACAAGTCCTTTGTTTTGCATAATTTTAATTTAGTTTTATTTGTTAGTATTTTTGTTCTGCAACATAATATAATGTCAGTGCCACACACTCTCACACGCGAGAAGATAATCAGCACAAAATAGCGTGCAAAGATACAACAAAAATTGCAAATACGCAAGAATTTCTGTAAAAAGTTCGTTTTTTATATGTATTTTCTTGCATTTTCAGTCTCTACCAAGCATTTTCACAATAAATAAATACTTTATTTCCTATTTGAACAATTATGAAAAACAAGCCATAAAAACTTTCGTTAAGAGAGAACTTTTGCTTATTTTTCTTGCACAACCGCTTTTTTTTTTGTACCTTTGCAGCGTCATTTGTACGTTCATGCGTATATAACCAAACAGACATCATCAACAAAGATAGATAAACAACTGAAAAATAAGATATTACAACAAAATGAAACACTTCAACGAGTACAAACAACTGAACTTGGCAGAGCTGAGCAAGCAAATCCTCGAGCAATGGGAGAAAGAAGACTTGTTCCACAAGAGTATCGAAACACGCGAAGGCAATCCTTCGTTCCTTTTCTTCGAAGGTCCTCCTTCAGCTAACGGTATGCCAGGTATTCACCATGTGATGGCTCGTACAATCAAAGATACCTTCTGCCGCTTCAAGACCATGCAAGGCTACCAAGTGAAGCGCAAAGCGGGTTGGGATACCCACGGTTTGCCTGTGGAGCTCGGTGTGGAGAAACTCCTTGGCATCACCAAAGAGGATATCGGCAAGAAAATCAGCGTGGACGAATACAACGCTGCCTGCCGCCGCGAGGTGATGAAATACACCCAAGAATGGACCAACCTCACCAAACAAATGGGCTACTGGGTGGACCTTGACAACCCATATATCACCTACGACAACAAGTTTATTGAGACCCTCTGGTGGCTCCTCAAAGAGCTTTACAAGAAAGGTTACCTCTATAAGGGCTATACTATCCAACCTTACTCGCCTGCTGCGGGTACGGGTTTATCGTCGCATGAGTTGAACCAACCTGGTTGCTACCGCGATGTAAAGGACACCACCTGCACGGCGCAATTTGCAATTAAGAATTTTGAGTTAGGAATTAAGAATTGCGACGAAGAAGCAAAATTCAAAATTCAAAATTCAAAATTATTTGCTCTCGCATGGACCACAACCCCATGGACTCTCCCAAGCAACACTGCCCTCTGCGTAGGACCAAAGATTGACTATGTGATCGTTAAGGGCGAGAACCCATATACCAAGATCGAAGCCCTCTACCTCCTCGCAGAGGCACGCCTCTCTGCTTACGCCAAAGAACTCGGCGAAGCACCTGAAGTACTCTGGCGCGGCAAAGGTACCGACCTCGAGGGTATTCAATACGAGCAACTCATCCCTTGGGCGAACCCCGGCGAAGGCGCATTCAAGATTATCCTTGGCGACTATGTGACCACCGAAGATGGTACAGGTATCGTGCATATCGCACCTACTTTTGGTGCAGATGACGCCTTTGTGGCGAAGAAAGCAGGCGTGCCAGGCATGGTATTCCTCACCAAGAAAGGCGAACAACGCCCAATGGTGGACATGACGGGTAAATTCTTCCTGCTCGAAGACCTCGATGAGGATTTCATAAAGAATCAAGTCCACGTAGAGGCATACCAACCATGGGCAGGCCGCTATGTAAAGAACGCCTATGACCCTGCTCTTACCGACAAAGACGAGACACTCGATATTAGCATCTGCATCTGGCTCAAGGGCGAGAACAAAGCGTTCCGCATTGAGAAGCATGTGCACAACTACCCACACTGCTGGCGTACCGATAAACCTGTCCTCTATTATCCACTCGACTCATGGTTCATCCGCTCCACACAAGCACGCGAGGAGATGATGAAACTCAATGATACCATCAACTGGCAACCTGAATCCACTGGTACTGGCCGTTTCGGCAAGTGGCTCGAGAACCTCAACGACTGGAACCTCTCTCGTTCACGCTACTGGGGTACTCCACTCCCTATCTGGCGTACCGAGGACGGACAAGAGGAACTCTGCATCGGCTCCATCGCCGAACTCATGCAGGAGATCGACAAGTCTATCGCTGCGGGCTTCATGACCGAGAACCCTTGGCCAAAGCATGAGGTTGGCAACTACTCCAAAGAGAACTACGACCCTGCTGTCATTGACCTCCACCGTCCATATGTGGATAATATAATTCTCTGCTCTCCTTCGGGCAAACCAATGAAACGCGAGCTTGACCTCATCGACGTGTGGTTTGACTCAGGTGCTATGCCTTATGCACAAAACCACTATCCATTCGAAAATCAAGATGCTCCACGCACTGCGGACTTCATCTCCGAGGGTGTGGACCAAACACGCGGATGGTTCTTCACCCTCCACGCTATCCACACCATGATCGAGGGCAGCGTGGCATACAAGAATGTCATCAGTAACGGTCTCGTACTCGATAAGAACGGCAACAAGATGTCCAAACGTCTTGGCAATGCCGTGGACCCATTTGGTGCATTGGATAAATACGGAGCAGACGCTGTACGCTGGTATATGCTCACCAACTCCAGCCCATGGGAGAACCTCAAGTTCGATCCAGAAGGTGTGGACGAGATCCGCCGTAAGTTCTTCGGCACCCTCTACAACACCTATGGTTTCTTCGCTCTCTACGCCAATGTGGACAGCTGGACTCCCGAGCCTCTCGCCTCTAACCTTTCGCCTTTCGCCTCACTCACCGAGATCGACAAATGGGTTCTCTCCCGTCTCAACTCCCTCATCAAAGAGGTGACTGCCGCCTACGAGGCATACGAGCCAACCAAGGCAGGTCGCGCTATCTCGGACTTCGTGCAAGACGACCTCAGCAACTGGTATGTGCGCCTCAACCGCAAGCGTTTCTGGGGTGGCGAGATGGACGCTGACAAGCAAGCGGCTTACTACACCCTCTACACCAGCCTCAAGACCGTTGCCCAACTCATGGCGCCTAACGCACCATTCTATGGCGACCGCCTCTACCGCGACCTTACTGGCGAGACGGTTCACCTCAGTACATGGCCTGTAGCCGACGAGGCACTCATCAACCTCGAACTGGAGCGCAGTATGTCACTCGCACAACAAGCTACCTCTATGATTCTCTCGCTGCGCAAACGCGCCGAGAAGAACGTGCGCCAACCGCTCCAAAAAGCCGTTATCCCTGCGCCTGACCAAGAGACCCTCGAGGCATTGCTCCGCGTAGAAGACCTCATCAAGAGCGAGGTGAATGTCAAGGAACTGGTTATCGTGCGTGCAGAGGATTCCGAGATCAAACTCGTCAAGAAGATCAAACCTAACTTCAAGGTGCTGGGTAAGAAAGTCGGCGGTATGATGAAGCAACTGGCTGCTGCCATTGCCCAAATGACCCAAGACGATATTGCCGCGTTTGAAGCAGCGGGTACCTTCACCCTCTGCGACTACGCGCTTGTAGCAGAAGATGTGGATATCATCACCGAGGATATGCCAGGCTGGCTCGTAGCCAACAATGGTACCATCACTATCGCTCTTGACATCGAGCTCACCCCTACCCTCATTGAGGAAGGTATCGCACGCGAGTTGATTAACCGTATCCAAAACTTGCGAAAGTCTTCTGGTTTGGAAATCACCGATCGTATCGCCGTGCAATTGGAGAACCGCGAGGAGATAGCTGCTGCCGTCACCAACTGCAACGACTATATCGCTTCGCAAGTCCTCGCTACTTCCCTTGTCCTTGTGGACAACCTCACTGCAGGCACGACTCTTGATATGGATGGCTATACTATAATTTGTATCATTACGAAAGCCTAACAGATGAAATTACTTGGGAATATCGTTTGGTTGATTGCGGGCGGTCTAATCACGGCTCTCATGTATTGGTTAGCAGGCCTAATACTATGCGTTACCATTGTCGGTATTCCATTTGGAGCACAATTATTTAAGGTTGGCACTATGGTTTTTTGGCCCTTTGGGCATGATTTAGTGCCCAAAGAAAATGCCAACGGATGCGTACCTATCTGCTTTAATATCCTTTGGATTATACTTGGTTGGTGGGAAATAGCAGTCACACATCTTACCTTTGGTCTTATTCTATGTTGCACCATCGTAGGTATTCCTTGGGGGATACAACATTTCAAACTGGCTATTGGATCATTACTGCCTTTTGGCAAAGAGGTTGTTTAAGACCATACGCAAATGATAGTAACTATAAAAGCTATTGGTGAGATGCGAGATATTTCTGTGCAAAGGAACAAAAGGGGATAATCGTATAGCGGTGAGCTTTTGCCCATTGAGTAATAGCATTCATGAGCAAAGTACCTACACCACGCCCCTTTTCGTAGGCATATGTATGAAGAATGGATAATTCGTTACCTGACAAAGAATATTGCAATTTTCCAAGCAATTGGTCATCCTCTAAAGCCTGCACTTCGGCATTCTTAAACACGGTTTTTATCATAGTTGTAAAATTTAGGAATTGTTATACTTTTA
This sequence comes from Paludibacteraceae bacterium, assembly GCA_045660925.1. Taxonomy (GTDB): domain Bacteria; phylum Bacteroidota; class Bacteroidia; order Bacteroidales; family Paludibacteraceae; genus Colicola. The sequence goes on from JAZREU010000075.1 coordinate 30,292, forward strand.
CTATTCTACTACAAAAACCGCGCCACAGAGTATCACCCCCACTTTTCTACTATCTCATCCATGATTTGAAAGACCTCAGCTTTGGTATCGGCACGAAGAAGCGCAATACGCGTTTGGCGAAAATCATACAACGCCTTAAAGGCAGGAGATGCTGCAAAATGGCGGCGACTATGTACAATACCTTTGCGCTCATCACCTATCCACTCTATACTACGCTCCACATGTTCCTTGAGTATATCTACACACCACTGCATGCTACGCGGAGGAAGTAATTCACCCATTGCAAGGTAGTGCTGCATATCCTCGAAAATCCATGGACAACCAAAAGTAGCACGTCCGACCATAATCGCATCAACCCCATATTCATCGAAACATTCTTTGGCTCTCTCTGGGGTCGTAACATCTCCATTGCCAATGATAGGGATATGAATACGCGGGTTGTTCTTTACTTCGCGAATGAGCGACCAGTCTGCATCGCCACGGTACATCTGCGAGCGTGTACGACCATGAATAGCCAGCTCGGCTATACCGCAATCTTGCAGAGGTTCAGCTACATCGGTAATAATACGGTTGTTATCATCCCAACCCAGACGCGTTTTGACTGTAACAGGTGTGTGAACCGCATTAACCACAGCACGGGTAATATCCAGCATTTTAGGAATATCTTTTAGCAATCCAGCTCCCGCTCCTTTGCCTGCCACTTTTTTGACAGGGCAACCAAAATTAATGTCTATAAAATCGGGCTTCGCTTGTTCTACGATACGCGCTGCATCTGCCATACTCTCTGGTTCGCGACCATATATCTGTATAGCAACAGGGCGTTCTTCATCGGAAATCTGGAGTTTGCGTGTTGTGGAAGCCACATCGCGTACAAGCGCATCGGCATTCACAAACTCTGTATATACACGTGCCGCACCAAAGCGCTTGCAGAGCAGGCGAAAGGCAGGATCCGTGACATCCTCCATAGGAGCAAGGTATAGTTTAGAATTGTGTAGCATTGTGTAGTGTTGTGTAGATTTGTTATTTATTTTCCTCGATAGTAGGATATACAATACGGTGGTGATTGATCTCAATAAGTTTTTGCTTAAAGACGGCACGAATTTCCTCTAAATCTTTGAAAGAAAGTACGGTTTCTGAAAACTGCCCATCTGCTACTTGCATATCAATCATTTGATCCACCATATCGGATATGGATTGTTCGGTCAGTTCGTTAAGCGAACGAGATCGAGCTTCTATAGCATCTGCCATCATGAGGATAGCTGCTTCCTTGGTAGAAGGTTTAGGACCTGGATAAGCATAATCCTCCTTGCGTACATCGGCTATGCTTTTTCCTTCATTTTTTGCCACATTCACCGCAGAATTATAGAAATAACGGGTCACAGATGTACCATGATGTGAACGGATAAAATGCACGATGAGTTCGGGTAAACGATGTTTGCGTGCTATACGTTCGCCATCTTCCACATGGTTAATAATTGTCTTGGCTGCTTCGGCATAAGACATCGCCTGCAATGGATTGACGTCCGACTGATTTTCAATAAAATACTCTGGATGTTGCATTTTACCGATATCGTGATAAAGCGCACCTGTTCGAACGAGTAGAACTTTGGCACCTATACGCTTGGCTGCTTCGGTGGCAAGATTGCTGACCTGTAGTGAGTGTTGGAATGTACCAGGTGCTTTCTCTGCAAACTCCAACATAAGGTTGGAATTAACATTGGTGAGTTCGACCAGGGTGATATTGCTCACCAATCCGAAAGTGCGCTCAAAGAGGAAAATTAGTCCGTATGCACAAATCACAAGTACCGCATTGACGGCAAAGAAAATATAATAATTGTATTCTACATTCGCTATACTGCCTGTCACCAAAAGTGTTGTAGCGGTATAGATAATGCTGTACATCAAGAAGATGAATAAGGCTGTTTGCGCCAGTTGGGCACGCTGCGTCATGTCACGCAAGCTAATAACTGCTACAACACCAGTGATAACTTGCAAGAGGATAAACACATATGGAGCTGGAGCAGCAATAGACACAATAAAAACAGTAATGATATGTATAAAGATAGCTGTACGTGAATCGTAGAATACACGTGCGATGACAGGTACCCATGCAAACGGTATCAAGAAGATGTAACTGGCAGAGAAATGACGTAATACTAAGAAAGCAGCACTGATTACAAGTGCCATGAGAATGGCAAAGAATAGGACATGACGTAAGTTGTCCAACAGTTTACGTCGATAGGTATAGAGATACAAGCCAAATAGTGCAACGAGAATAATGATATAAATCCCCACTCCGATAGTAGATGTCAAAGACTGTCGATGGGAAATGTTTTGTTCTTCTAGAGTACGACGGAGGGATTCTAATATCTGATAAGTATGTTCAGAAACAATTTCACCCGTATCAATAATTTTTTCTCCTGCCTGTATCATTCCCTCTGTTAACGAGATTGAAGACAGCAGATTTTTGCGCATATTCTCCGATGTAATCGAATCATATTGCAGATTTGGCGCGATATTCTTACGCGTTTTTTCGTATGCTGTTTTTGGGGTATAGAGGTTTGCTATAGGCATTTGTGTTGCTACACGGTTGTGCAATATAGACACCTTGGTGCATCCTAATGAGCGCAAACGCTCCATCTCAGAAAGTGGAATCACATAGAGATAGTCATATAAGGAGGTGGTATCTACCACATAACATGGAGCATAGTCGCGTAAAATCTGTTTTTGTTCAATCGCCAACTGCGCATCAGTCTTATAGATTGCGAAATTAGACTCAGCTGTCACCAACCCATATGCCCAAGGCTGTCCTACTTCAAAATGGTACTTGAAAGGATTGCTATACTTAGGGGCGAGATAAATAGACAACACTGCCAAAAGCGCGAATGATAATACCTGCAAGGATATGCGAAGAGAAGATTTCATAATCATTTACAATTTAACGATTTACAATTACTATTTTGTGCGTTTTTTAGCGAAGAAGGATTGCATAAGTTGGCGACATTCAGGTTCTAAAACACCCGATAAAATCGTGCATTTCGGATGTAACGCTTTTGGTGAGAAGATAGTGAATCCGCGTTTTTCATCTTTGGCGCCAAATACGACTCTCTTGACTTGTGCCCAACCAATAGCACCTGCGCACATCACGCATGGCTCGACTGTAACGTATAGTGTACATTGCGAGAGATATTTGCCTCCAAGCGTATTAGCAGCTGCCGTAATCGCCTGAATTTCTGCATGAGCGGTAACATCAGCAAGCGTTTCAGTGAGATTATGTCCTCTGCCAACAACTTGCCCATCCGCTACAATCACACAACCTATAGGAATTTCTCCCATAGCGAATGCTTTTTGAGCTTCGGCAAGTGCGAGTTGCATATAGCGGATATCATTCTCCATATTTATGCTGTTTAATGCGAACAAAATCTGCGATTTCATCAGGATATTGCTCGAAGTGATTACCAATAACTACAATATCTGCTCCTGCATCAAAAGCACGCATCATTGCTTCAGGAGTGCATATTCCTCCTCCTACGATTAGGGGAATTTGCAGTTGTTCGCGCACCGCACGAATGATGTCTGGCAAAACGGGGGTGTAGGCACCGCTACCTGCTTCAAGGTAGATGAGTGACTTACCTAACAACTGCCCAGCTACAGCCATAGACACTATTTTATCAATGTCATTTTGGGGTATAGGAGTGCATTTTGTAGCCTTCTCAACACTACTTTTGCGTTCTCCGTCCACCAGAATATACCCCATAGGTATTGTCTCTATTCCAGAGCGCAGCACTTGTTGCGCCACTTGTATATGAGGATAGATGAGTACATCTGGAGTATGCGCATTCAAGAGGGTAAGAAAGAGTAAAGCATCGACTTTTGCAGTAAATTGGGCAATATTACCAGGAAAAAGAACTATCGGACGCAAGGAGTGCTGCTTAAGTTCTGTCACGCATAACTCGCATTGACTTCCAGTACTGCCACCTACAAAAATAAGATCTGGCATTGATAAATAGGGATAGAGTGCTTGCACCGATGATTGTTTCTCGGGATCAACAAGCAAAGCCAACAGTTTGCGAGATTGGGTTTGCGCTGTATATATTTGCTGAATTATTGCCATCTCATGGATTCCATTAGCATGCGCACATCGTGGCGCATGTAGTCATATATTGGGGCTAATGAATCTTGATTAGGAACGTCATTGCAATAAACCGAACCACGAAAGAAATGCGAGATAGAATCGGTCAAAATAAACTGAATAGGTGATGCGGTGTTACCATGTAGTTCGAAATAAACGCCATATACTTTCTGCGCTGGATTAGTGAAATCATGTTCAGGGATAGCCGACGCTATCGTACTATGGCTAAAGAGAAACTCCTGTGCATCACGAGCAAGGGTGCGTAGATTATCATGAATAGGTTTGTAGCTACAATGAATGGTAGTATTAAGTGTAGGATAATAAATATCTATCCAATAGGCCTCACCCTCTTTATTGAGCAATTGAACCTCAGCATTATTAGATAGACGAAAGGCATAAGGATAGCCTTGGGGGGTATAAGTGGAATACGAGGTATCAGGAATCGCAATACGAAAATATCCGTATGGTTTGGGTACAGCCGGCTGACGACAAGAGGAGAACCCGACTAAAAAAAGAAATAAAAATATGTATAAGCCTTGCTTCATAAAAAAAATATCAATGGGCAAAGGTACTGCTTTTTTCGCAAATATGCAATATTTTCGTAAAAAAAATCTTTTTCTTCATCTCTCCACATGATATTTTTTGTTTGAGACCACGCCATTGCGCGGAATCACCTCTCCATATGCTCCATATCGTACCAAGAAACACTCGGTGGATATTCTCGAATCCCTTAATAATCCTTTGGGTAGGGTATTTGTGAGAAATAACAAATAACAAATAACAATGATAACTATTTGTAAAATACCATTTAGCAAAATTTATCTTTTTTCAGAAAAACACACTAAAAAATTTGATAATTCAAAAAAATGTATTACCTTTGTGGCGTAATTTGCGGAAAAGTTCCTAAAAACACAGCTTTCAAACAAAACAAATTAGTTATAACCAACTAAAAACTAATAGAATAAATAAAAACAATTTAGTAAAAACAATCTTAAAAAACAAAACGATGAAAAAGAGTTTCTCTATTGTCTGTACATTGACAATTTTGTTATTTGCCAGTGCATCATGCGACAACGGTCAGAACCCTGCTGTATCGACCACCGAAAATGTAACGATTATCGATGATCCTTCACAATTATCATCGCGATTAGTTTTTGGCAGCAGTCACAAACTACTACCAGCACGCAAACGTGTGGCAACTACCCCAGCACCCGCTATTCCTGCGGACGCACTCCCACTAAAAGATGCACCTACCAACTGGAACAACGGTGTGACGCTTACCAAAGGTAAGTCTTACTACATCACCGAGCCATGGACTGGTACCGTCAGCCAAGATTGGTCTGGCGAAGGCAGCATTGACATCTACATTGCAGCCAATGCTACCTTCTCTGGAGCATGGTGGAACGATGACACCCCTGTAAACATCTACATTCTGGAAGGCGCAGTACTCACCTATTGCGAAGCCGGTTGGGATGACAAGGTGAAAATTAAAAAAGCAACCAAAGTATATTGCTGGGGTAACATCACCACTCCAGACAATATGGGATTGCGCTTGTACGATGCTGGCTTGCTGCATATCTACGATGCTGAAGGCGAACCATTCTATGTGAAAGCCAACAACAATACCGTTAATAACAACAATGCCTACTCTTCCTTCCAAGTGGATCCTGCATCCGATTTCTACTGCGAGCGCGAGATGTATGTAGAAGGAACCGCATTGCTCAACGGTGGTAAGACACACACCACTAACAAAGTGACCATCGGCAAAGACCTTTATGTAGAAGGCGCTGCAGATGTGACCTTTGACGATTGCGTATATGTACTACGCGAGTTGGACTTCAAGTCCAGTCGTTCGGCGGTAGTGAATGTGAACAAATACTTACAAACCAACACCTTACTCACCAATCAAGGTGTGGGCACCATGAACCTCAAAGATGCTTTGTTTGAGATTATCAGCGACGGTATGTTTGTGGACAAAGGCAGCCAACGTATCGTAGTCAACGGCGTAGAAGCAACCTACAAATCCGTAGTAAAAGTAGGAGGAAAACTCTATTTCGACCGTGGCAACGAATACACCAACGTGCCTGGCGATGTGGCAGCAGCAGAGTTCCCTTGTGGAAACCTGATTGGCAACTTGGATATCCAAGGCAACTTGCGCATCAAGTTCTACTACGACGTAGCCGACGAGAAAGCAGTGCTCAACGAAGAGAATATGGTCGTTCCTCCTACCGTCACTATCGGCACCAACTCATGGCTCCCTGCATCGGAAGACGGTTGCCGTCCAGAAGTAGGCAACGTCCCAGTCATCGAGGTATTGCCTCCAGAGAGCAGTTCCCCTACCCACAAATACTCTGCTACCAGCATTGCCTTTAACGGTGATTTGGTATATCTGAGTTGGCATGCAAACCCAGAGACCAACCTCAAGTATGCGGAACACAACTACAGTCCATCAGTGGATAGTGCAGAGGATTTTGGCGGTATCATTGATGTGATTCATATTGATAGCTACGATATTACCAGCAGTCTCTTTGAGCAATCGATGGAGAATAGCGAGTTCAAATACAACCACATCTTCTTCTCCGACAATGTGGTTTATACCGCTGCTACAAGCAACAAGGTAGGTGCTGCGATGACGAAGGTGAAGCTGAATAGCAATGGTCGCTTCCCTGACATCGAGGAGTACACAGAGGAGCGCGTGAACTTGACGGGTTACTCGGCTAACTGCGTAGACCGCATTGGCGACGAGTTGGTGACTATCTCTGGATACTCAAATGGTGGCATCAACAAGTTTAGTGTAAACGATAGTAGCAACCAAGAAAAGAAGAGCATCAACGAGAATACCGAAAATTTCCAAGGTAAATACATCTATTATAATAAGGAGAACGGCAAAGTAGTGACACTCAACAATACCGACCGTGGTATCGTGACCATCTACAATGCACAAATGGTGGAAGAAGCTTCATTTGAGGTAGGCTCTATCTATCCTGTAGATGGCAAGAATGTATGTATCTGCGACAACGAGCATATCTATGTCTGCAAAGGTCAAAATGGCTTTGGCGTTTACGACTATGCTGGTAATCGCGTAGGTGGTAGCAATCGCAGTGCCAACGGCGTGGATGTGGACGAACATCATATCTACCTCGCTGCAGGCGATGGATTGGTAATTCTGGACAAGCACAACACATACACCGACATTAGTGGCAATATCTGCAACCGCATGATTAAACGCCTCTGCTACACAGGCTGCGCTGCTACAAAGGTCACCAACAATACCGACATCAAGCAATCTGCCAACTTCGTAAAGAAAGGTCCTGATGGTCGTATCTATGTGGCATACGGCATGTACGGACTCCAGATCTACGAATTGGGCATGACCGAATAATATCTCTATAAACATATTTCACTTCAAGGAAAAGCGGAAACTTTCCGCTTTTTCTTTTTTATATAGCCATAAATGCCCTTGTTTGACTGTATTTTTTGAGAATTACTGCGTAATATTTGGAAAATTCA
>JAZREU010000076.1:0-57587 GCA_045660925.1 Paludibacteraceae bacterium
AAAAGTGTGGAAATCAGAGCAAAACGAGTTTTTTTGTTTTGCCTATCAACTTCGACTTTAATGCCTTTCACCTTGCGCATTTTACTTTGAACCTCCAAGATGAAATATGGATTGTCTTTTACCAGAGGTTTGTGCTCCCTAAGATATTTTTCTATGTTTTGTTGATTCATTGCAAGAGTTGTTTTAGGTGTTGTCGTCCCATAGAAAGATGATATTTTACAGTCCCAAGAGGAATCTGTAAAATGGAAGAGATCTCTTTTAGACTCCTGTCTTCGAAATAATGAAGCACCACGCAAGCTTTCTCTTTCTCGCTTAGTTTGTCCAAGGCAAAGTAAAGTTGCTGATAACGAAAACTTTCATCGGCATCGTAAGTGCCTGGGATGCTGAGTGCTTCGTCAGATGCTGTCGATATTGATGTGTGGTCCTTTGTGCGAAGACGGTCTATGTAGCAGTTGTAGGCAATACGAAACAACCAAGTGCGAAATTTTGCAAGTCCCATGAAGGTACCCGAAGCTACATAAGCTCGAACGAGCGCTTCTTGAGCAATGTCGTCGGCCATGTCCGCATTGCCCTGACACAGACCAAGCAAGAACCTCCGAAGTGATTCTTGCTCAGTCTTCATATAATGAATGAAACGCTCTTCCGTCATCTGTTATTTCTGTTCAATTGTTTTTGTTTCTGCTTCTGCTTCTGCCTCAGATTCTGCTTCTGCCTCAGATCCTGCTTCTGCTTCAGATCCTGCTTCTGCCTCAGATTCTGCTTGTGCCTCAGATCCTGCTTCTGCTTCTGCCTCAGATTCTGCTTGTGCCTCAGATTCTGCTTCTGCTTCCATTTCCTTTTTGAAGATTTTCTTTCCTACATAATAACTGATAAAGAAAGAAATGCCAATCGCAAGAAATATACTATCAAATAGGGTCATATCAAGTTTAAAATCTCCTATATAGATGGAGCTTCCAAATATTCCATGAATGATAGCAAAAATAGTTGTACCCCAGGCAATTACTAATCTGTCCAAAAGACGTTCTTTAATACTTTTGCTTGCCTTTTGTTTAATGCAGAAAAGCTCACCATCGATCTTCTGTCCTGCTTCGATGGCTTTCAGCATGATTTCTGTTTTACGGTTGGTTTCGTTTTGTTGTTTGCGGGTAATCAGCCTGACAATCATGATAGGTAATACCACACAAATACCAATAGATACTAACATTACAAAAAAATCTTCCATAATCGTGTCATTTTAAAGTTAAATAAATTTTGCTGTAGCGAAGTTTCATCCATTAGACGAGGAATAGGGTAGAATGGTTGGAAAAAAATGACCACAAATTACAAAAAAAACCGACCTCAAAAATGAAGTCGGTTTTCTGTTGGAAAGCGCTAGGGCTTTCCTTATTTTTCAAATAGGGATTAGTCTTCCAATTTGATAGGTTTGTACTTGGGAACCAAAGTCTTCATGATTGACCATGCGATGATGTAAGCAACAGCGCAGATGCAGAATACAATCATGTAAGCACCAGGCTTGCCTTCGTAACCCATGAAGGTGAAAGCAGCGCCTTGGTTTTCGGCGTAAGTGAACAACATACCAGAACCCTTGTTGATGAGGAATGAACCGATACCACCGGCCATACCACCGATACCGGTGATGGTTGCAATGGTAGATTTGGGGAACATGTCACCAATGGTAGAGAACAAGTTGGCACTCCAAGCTTGGTGTCCGGCACCGGCCAAACCGATAAGGATGGCGGGCCACCATGCGTTGTTCAAACCAAGACCCAGAGGCTGAGCAAACAAAGCTGCCAAGGGGAAGAAGGCGAAGATCAACATAGCCAACATACGTCCCTGATAGGGGTTCATACCTTTCTTGTCGACAAAGATAGTAGGCAATTTACCACCCACCAACGACAAGAGGGTAACGATAGCGTAAAGGGTAAGGATGAGCAACATACCGGTACCTGAACTTGATTTGTAACCAAATTGGTCTGAGAAGTAAGCAGGAGCCCAGAACAAGTAGAACCACCATACACCGTCGGTGAAGAACTTACCAACGATGAACGACCAAGTTTGACGATAGGTGAAGCACTTCCAGAAAGGAATAGTCTTTTCTTCGTTTGCAGCCTTGGCAGCAACTTCTTTAGCTTCTTCTTCGTCGTCTTGGTGGATGTAAGCCAATTCGGCTTCGTTCACGTGTTTAGACTTTTCAGGCTTGTCGTACATGAATACGAAGAATCCCATCCAGATGAAACCGAGCGCACCGATAATGATGAAGGCCATTTCCCAACCACCACCAACACCAATATTCTTGAAATATTGTGCCAAAACGGGGATGGTGATAGGAGCAACCAAAGCACCTACAGAGGCACCGGCGTTGAAGATAGAAGTAGCGAAAGCACGGTCTTTCTTGGGGAAGTATTCAGCAGTAATCTTGATGGCAGCGGGGAAGTTACCTGCTTCACCAAGAGCCAAAATACCGCGGGCAATCAAGAACAACCAAACACTGGTGCTGGCAATAGCTACAGCAGCATCGCCAGTGGCTTCCATCATGGCAGCAACGCTTTCGTAACCGAGCATCTTTTCAGTGAGGACACCGCAAATAGCGTGAAGACACGCGCCAGCAGACCAAACGCCGATAGCCCAAAGATAACCTTTCTTAGTACCCATCCAGTCGATGAACTTACCTGCAAACAACATACAGATAGCATAGAAGATGGAGAAAATACTGGTAATCGTACCATAGTCGTTATCGGTCCAGTGGAATTCGGGAGCGATAAAGTCTTTCCAAGTCAATGACAATACCTGACGGTCCATGTAGTTAACGGTGGTAGCTACGAAGAGCAATACAACCATCCACCAACGCCAGTTGGTCATCAACTTTGCTGAAGTTGAGTTTTTAGTCATAATAATGAATTAGTTAATAAAATAATTAGCGTACTTCTTTTACAATTTGCAAAGCGTTGGCGCAGAGCTCGGTAATTTTGCTCCATTCTTTAGCAGCAATTACTTCCTTGGGGAAGAGGTTGCTACCCATACCTACGCAGGTAACACCGGCTTTGAACCAACCTTCCAAGTTTTCTTTGGTGGGCTTCACACCACCGGTCACCATCAATTGGCTCCAGGGCATGGGGGCTTTCAAACCTTTCACGAAGGCCGGGCCGAGAACGTCACCAGGGAATACTTTGCAAAGGTCGCAACCCAATTCCTGAGCTTTGCCTACTTCTGAAACAGTGCCGCAGCCGGGGCAATAGGGCACCAAGCGACGGTTACAGATAGGAGCGATTTCAGGATTGAACAAAGGACCAACCACAAAGTTGGCGCCCAATTGCAAATACATGGCAGCGGTAGCGGGATCAACCACAGAACCGATACCCAAAATCATACCGGGCAATTCCTTGTTGGCATATTTTACCAATTCGCCGAAAACTTCTTGAGCAAAGTCGCCGCGGTTGGTGAATTCGAAAGCACGAACACCACCATCGTAGCAAGCTTTTACCACTTGTTTGGCAATTTCAACATCAGCATGATAGAAAACAGGCACCATACCGGTTTCCTTCATGGCTGCAATCACTTGTGATTTATTATATTTAGCCATAGTTGTCTGAAATTAGCGTTGTACACGTCCGTTAGCGTTACCACCTGCCAAGCTTTCAACTTCGTCAACAGAAACAAGGTTGAAGTCGCCGTTGATGGTGTGTTTCAAAGCAGAAGCAGCTACAGCAAATTCCAAAGCTTCACCTTGGGTGGGCTTGGTAAGCAAACCGTGAATCAAACCACCTGAGAAAGAGTCACCACCACCTACGCGGTCGATGATAGGATTGATTTCGTAACGTTTTGATTCGTAGAATTCCTGACCGTTGTAAATCATAGCCTTCCAACCATTGAAAGTAGCAGAGTAGCTTTCGCGCAAGGTAGAAACAACATATTTGAAACCGAATTCTTTCATCATCTGTTCGAAGATGCCCTTGTAGCCTTCAGCGTTGGTTTCGCCACCTTCTACGTCAGCATCGGGTTTGAAACCGAGACACAATTCAGCATCTTCTTCGTTACCGATACAAACGTCAACATATTGCATCAAAGGACGCATGATACAGATAGCCTTTTCGCTGGTCCACAGTTTCTTACGGAAGTTCAAGTCGACAGAAACGGTTACACCGTGACGCTTAGCAGCTTCGCAAGCCAACTTGGTGATTTCGGCAGCGTTGTCAGAGATAGCAGGGGTGATACCGCTCCAGTGGAACCAATCAGCACCTTCCATGATAGCGTCGAAATCGAAATCGGCAGCCGTAGCTTCGGCGATAGATGAATGTGCGCGGTCGTAGATAACCTTAGAAGGACGCATAGAAGCACCAGTTTCGCAATAGTACAAACCTACGCGTTCGCCACCGCGGGCAATGAACTGAGTATTAACACCATAACGACGCATAGCGTTGATAGCCATCTGGCCGATTTCGTGCTTAGGCAGTTTGCTTACGAAGATGGCTTCGTGACCATAGTTAGCACAACTGATAGCAACGTTAGCTTCACCACCACCGGGGATGATTCTGAAAGATTCAGACTGAATGAAACGGTCTTGACCTTCGGGAGAAAGGCGCAACATGATTTCGCCTAAAGTAACAATTTTTTTGCTCATATTGATAAAACTGAAAACGGGCGCTTCTCTTTTCTCCGGAGAGATAGGATGGCGCCCTGTTTGTTATTTAGAATTTGAAGAATGATTTTGCGTTGTAGTATGAAATACCTTCTACCATCTTGCCGATGAAGTCCATTTCGCTGGCAGGAATTTCTCCGTTCACTACGTCAACACCGATAAGGTTACACATAATACGACGGAAATATTCGTGACGAGGATAAGACAAGAAGCTACGAGAGTCGGTAAGCATACCTACGAAGCGGCTCAACAGACCCAATACAGACAAAGAGTTCATCTGAGCGGTCATGCCGACTTTCTGATCGAGGAACCACCAGCCTGAACCGAATTGAATCTTGCCGGCAACCGAACCATCTTGGAAGTTGCCCAACATGGTGGTAATCAGGTCGTTGTCGCGGGGGTTGAGGTTGTAGAGAATGGTCTTGGCCAATTGGTTGCTCTTGTCGAGCTTGTTCAAGAACTTAGACATGTTCTTGGCAACGGTGAAGTCGCCGATAGAGTCGAAACCGGTGTCGGGACCCAATTGGGCGAACAGACGACTGTTGTTGTCGCGGATAGCACCGTAGTGGAATTGCTGTGTCCAGCCGCTCTTGGCATCCATGATGGCAAATTCGTACATCATAGCCGATTTGAACTTCAAGATTTCTTCCTTGCTGAGTTCGGTGCCGCCATATACCTTATTGAAAATAGCGTCGATTTCAGCTTGGGTGTAGTCTTCGGCGTAGAATTCTTCGATACCGTGGTCGCTCAAACGACAGCCAACAGATTCAAAGAAATCGTGACGAACTTGCAATGCGTCGATAACGTCAGAGAACTTGCTGATGCTTACGCCCGATACTTCAGACAATTTTTCGATATAAGCGCGGAAATTGGCGGGCACTTCAACGGCCATAGCCTTGTCGGGACGCCAAGTAGGCAATACCTTGATTTCGAAACCTTCTTCCTTCAGAGCGATATGATGTTCCAAAGAATCAACGGGATCGTCGGTGGTACAAACAGTTTCAACATTGTATTTGCGCATCAAACCACGGGCACTGTATTCGGGGGTACGCAACTTGGCGGTACATTCGTCGAAGATTTCGCGAGCGGTTTCGGGCTTCAAAATCTTTTCAACGCCGAAGCAGGTTTTCAATTCGAGGTGAGTCCAATGATACAAAGGATTGCGCATGGTGTAAGGCACGGTTTCTGCCCACTTTTCAAATTTTTCCCAATCGCTGGTGTCCTTGCCGGTGCAAAAACGTTCGTCGATGCCATTGGTACGCATTGCGCGCCATTTGTAGTGGTCGCCTTCCAACCAGATCTGACCCAGGTTGTCGAACTTACGGTCTTTGGCAATGAACTCGGGGTTCAAGTGGCAATGGTAGTCGATAATGGGAAGATTTTTGGCGTGATTGTGGAACAATTCTTGCGATACTTCGTTTTCAAGCAAGAAATTTTCGTCCATGAACTGTTTCATAAATCTTGATTATTAGTTGTTAAACATGTAATTATCTTTTATATCCATTTTGCTACAAAAGGGCTCAAATATACTACTTTTTCTTAAAAAATATAAAAAATACCGACTAAAAAATAAGGAGAAGTTTCAGGGCGGATTTTTTTTGGATAAAATGCCCTTGCTGTTTGCATTTACGCATTCGGCTTGCTATTTTTGCTCGCTTATTGCCGTACAAGGATTTTTTGTATCGCCATGGCGAAATGGTTTCTTGTAACGAATTGATAATCAAAGATTAAATATATATGACAGAATTGAACAACCTTCCCCTTGAAGAGGAAAAGAAAAGCTTGAATTTTATTGAACAGATAGTGGAAGACGACCTGAAGAATGGTCTTAACGACGGACGTATCCAGACACGTTTCCCACCAGAGCCAAACGGCTACTTGCATATTGGTCACGTGAAAGCCATCTGCATGGACTTTGGTATCGCAGAGAAATACAACGGCGTATGCAACCTGCGTTTTGACGATACCAACCCTGTGAAAGAGGATGTAGAGTATGTGGACTCTATCCAACAAGACATCGCATGGTTGGGATTCAAGTGGGGCAATATCTACTACGCTTCAGACTATTTCCAACAACTCTACGACCTCGCTATCGAGTTTATCAAACAAGGCAAAGCATATATCGACGAACAGACAGCTGAGCAGATTGCAGAGCAAAAGGGTACACCTACCGAACCTGGTGTAGCATCGCCATATCGTGATCGCCCTATCGACGAGAACCTTCGCCTCTTCCAAGCTATGCAAAATGGTGAGATTGAGGATGGCAAGATGGTACTCCGTGCGAAGATTGACATGGCTAATCCAAACATGCACTTCCGCGATCCAATCATGTACCGCATCATCACCACACATCCTCATCACCGCACAGGTCGCCGTTGGAACGTATATCCAATGTACGACTTTGCGCACGGTCAATCTGACTACTTTGAGGGCGTGACACACTCTATCTGTACATTGGAGTTTGTGGTACACCGTCCATTGTACGACTACTATATCGACCAGTTTATCACAGGCGACTACCGCCCACGTCAATATGAGTTCAACCGCCTCAACATCACCTATACCGTGATGTCAAAGCGTAAGATGCTCCAACTCGTGAAGGAGGGACTCGTAAGCGGTTGGGACGACCCTCGTATGCCTACTGTATGCGGATTACGCCGCCGTGGTTACACCCCAGAGGCCATTCGTGCTTTCATTGACAAGATTGGTTATACCAAAGTAGAAGGTATGATTGACCTTGGCTTGCTGGAGCATACCGTTCGCGAGACCCTGAAAGAGACTGCTCCACGCGTATGCGCTATCTTCGATCCTGTGAAACTCGTTATCACCAATTACGAAGGCGAAGGCGAGACTATCGTAGCGGAAAATATCGACGGACATCCAGAGTTGGGTACCCGCGAGATGAAGTTCGCGAAGGAGCTTTATATCGAGCGTGGTGACTTCCAAGAGGAAGGCGACAAGAAGTTCTTCCGCCTCAGCCCTGGTGGTCGTGAGGTACGTCTCAAAGCTGCATATATCATCCAAGCTACAGGTTGCGAGAAGGATGCTGAGGGTAATATCACAACTGTGTATGCAACCTACGACCCAGACTCTAAGTCAGGTACCGAGGGCGGTAATCGCAAGACCAAATCTACTATCAACTGGGTAGAGTGTAACTCATGCGTGGACGCAGAGGTACGCTTGTACGACCGCCTCTTCGCATGCGAGAACCCATCTGCTGAAGAGGGCGACTTCCGCGACTTGTTGAATCCAGACAGTTTGAAGGTAGTAAATTGCAAGATTGAGGGTGCTTTAGCTGCCGAGAAGAAAGCTGTGGAGGTGGTGAATGGCATTGCTAAGTGCAATAACTATCAGTTCCTTAAACATGGTTACTTTGTAGTGGATCCTGATACCACTAATGAGAAGCTCGTCTTCAACCGCACCGCTTCGCTCAAAGATAACTGGCAGAAGTAATGCAAATACGCATTCAAAACGGAAAACAATATGTCCTCTGTGCGTGGAGGCGGAGATATGTCCGACTCACGCCAGAGGAATATGTTAGACAAACTCTTTTGCACGCACTGGAAACTCAGTTCGAGTATCCGCACGCTCTGATTGGTGTGGAGATTCCTATCGAAGTGGCAGGGCTGAACAAACGCTGCGATGCGATAGTCTATAGCAGGCAGATGCAACCATTGATGCTGATAGAGTTCAAGGCGGAGACAGTGTCACTTACGCAACAAGTTTTCGATCAAGCTGCTATCTACAACCGCCACCTTAAAGTGCCTTTCCTAATGCTGAGCAATGGCAAGGATACCATTGTTGCAGAGGTGCTGGAAAATGAATATCGTTTTTTAGACCACGTTCCGTATCCTAACGAACTATTAGGCTGAAGACTATTCCTCTAATAAATCGGGCCTGCGCTCGCGCGTGTGGCGGATAGATTCCTCATAGAGCCATTCTTCTATTTTTGCTTGATGTCCCGATAGAAGTATTTCAG
Organism: Paludibacteraceae bacterium; assembly: GCA_045660925.1. Taxonomy (GTDB): domain Bacteria; phylum Bacteroidota; class Bacteroidia; order Bacteroidales; family Paludibacteraceae; genus Colicola. The sequence goes on from JAZREU010000076.1 coordinate 8,616, forward strand.
GTACTTTCCACCCTTTGTATTCCGCAGGTCGAGTATAAATGCCTGGTTCAAGCAATCCGTCCTGAAAACTATCGCTAAGCGCACTGGTCTCATCGCCTATCGCACCAGGCAAAAGTCGCACGATTGCATCTGTCATAATAGTAGCAGGCATCTCACCTCCTGTTAGCACAAAATCACCAATAGTGTATTCCTTAGTAATCAGATGGTCGCGCACGCGCTGATCCACCCCCTTGTAATGTCCGCATAGGATAATGATATTTTCCTTGAGAGACAAGGTATTTGCCTCCCGCTGCGTGAAACGTTCGCCATCGGGTGCGGTGAAGATAATCTCATCGTAATCTCGCTGGCTGGTGAGATACGTGATTGCACGGTCTATTGGCTCAACCTGCAACACCATTCCAGCCCCGAAACCGAAAGCATAATCATCTATCTTACGATGTTTGTCAAGGGTGAAATCACGTAGGTTGTGCACATAAATCTCCACCAATCCTTTGTCTTTAGCGCGCTGGATGATGGAATGGTTGAGAGGTGAATCTAATAGCTCAGGACAAGCTGTGAGAATATCTATACGCATTTTTGTTAGAGTTGAGTGTTTAGCTAATAATAAGGTTAAGGTACTGGGTCATAGCCACTTCCTCCCCATGGGTGACAACGCATGATGCGTTTGATACCCAACCAACCTCCTTTGAATATCCCATACTTCATGACCGCTTCTACCATATATTGGCTACAGGTAGGGGTGTAGCGACAGGATGGGGGAGTCAATGGAGAAATACAATACCTATAGAAATATACAGGTAATAAAAAGATTTTTCGTATGATAGTTTTTATTTTCAAAGTGTCATACATTGTTTTCCGCTATCCGCCTAAGTGCTTTTTTTATTGCTTTTTCTATAACAGAGTAGGGTTGAGGTTGTTTGTCTATATAATTGAATGCAATTTGAAAATGCCCTTTTTTTTCCGCTAAAATATCCTTGTTTAATCGATACGCTTCGCGCATCAAGCGACGCAGATGATTGCGGTCAACAGCGTGTTTGAATAGCGATTTTGGAGCCCATACCAACACTTGATTTGCATCCTCTGCGGGCAAGTAAGTGACACGCAAAGGCCACGCAACGAAGCGTTTCCCATGACTATACAAGTGATCGATGGCAATTTGACCACAAAGTTTTTCAGATTTTGGGAAAGTGCAGTTCAATGTATCAATCTTGTTGAGCTTCCAAATACTTCTTGATAGCAGTGGTGATGCTTGGACATTCGGGCGTTGGCGCCTGTATATCTGCGTGCCATCCTTGTTCCTCAATGGCTGCAATAGTGTTCGCTCCAAAGCATGCGATGACTGTTTCTCCTTGTTCCCATTCTGGGAAATTCTTTTTCAAAGCTGCAACACCAGCTGGGGTAAAAAGCACAATCATATCGTAATTGAATGACTTTTCTTGTGGCCATTCTGCTGCTACAGTACGGTACATGATAGCGGGTTTGACATGGATATTGTTTTGAGCCAACATGTTGATTACGCTATCGTTATGAATATCTGACATCACCATCAGATACTTCTCGTTTGGGCGACGAAGCATCGCTGGCAAAAGATCCTCAAAACGATTGTTTTCTGCTGCAAACACTTTGCGTTTACGGTATTGGATGTACTTTTGCAAGTAATTACCTACTGCCTCTGATATACAATAATAATGCATGGTTTGTGGCACGTTGAATCGAGCCTCTTCACATAGACGGAAGAAGTGATCAATGCCTAACCGAGAACTGACAATCACGGCGGTGTATTCTTCAAAATAAATGTGCTGGTCGCGAAACTCACGGATGCCAACACCTTCCACACGAATTAATTGTTGAAAATCGCATTGCACACCAAATGACGTCTCTAAATCTGCATAAGGATTGCGGTCAGAGATCGGACGAGGTTGGGAAATAAGAATATTTTTAATTTTTTTCATACGCATACGATGTGTTTTACTCCTATGATTACTCCTGCTATCGGAAGCAATTCAAGAAATACGACATATAGTGATATGTATAATAATGTAAGTATGTTTTTATAAAATATCTGAACACATTTCCATAATAATGTCAATAGGTAACACGCAGCTACTGCTCCAATCAACCACCAGTCAAACTGGCTGTGTGGAATGTTGGTTAAAATCAGCAATATAGGATACAGCAAAAGGCATGCCAACGTGCGTATATGGCTATATTGCTCCATAGCATTAGATCGTATTTTTGGGGATAAAAAGACATTGCCTACTACCTGCAAGCAAATCCATTGTATGGTATATATGACCACTACTATTCCCACTGTTTTCAGGTAAAATATGGGTGTGAAATCTGCCACAGGAGATACCAGCACGTTGGCAGCAATAGCTATTGTGCACCAGCGAAAGATATGCAGCAATATAGTACCCATCAGGCTTGGGCGATAAATATTGTATGTTCTTTCTGCTTGACTAAAAATACTGCTCAGCGATACAGTACCATGCCGATTAATGGTCAACCATTGCCATTGCGCTATTACTAATAATCCAAATAGTACCCACGACACCCAAGGTGCAGAGTATAAGGAGGATATATGGGAGTATATAGGCATTGACATATGAAAATACAGAAAGGTGAGTGGATCAGATAGCTGCTAATTTGCGTGTAGAAGAATCCCATTCTGGGGCAGATAATATGGCTGGAATGACTTCTTCTGGTGTATTCACTACGGTGAACATATCGCGATGAATAGGGCGCATCATCTGCTCCTCAATCATGTAATCAATACAAGAGAGCAAACGGTCATAATATCCGTCGGTATTCAATATGACAATGGGGGAGGAATGTAGTCCTAATTGCTTCCACGTCAGACACTCCAGTAGTTCTTCAAAGGTACCGATTCCACCAGGCAGAGCCACCATGGCTTGCGCTTCACGGCAGATAGTCGCTTTTCGTTCGTGCATCGTTTGGGTTACAATCGTACGTGTGCTGCGGGGATTATTCCATCCTGCATCAACCATAAATTGTGGAATCACGCCCAGCACCTCGCCGCCTGCATCCAGAGCGCTATTTGCAGCTGCAGCCATCAAGCCAATACCACCATCTCCATATATCAAGCAAATACCAGCCTCCGCAAACAACTTTCCCAATTGTTGGGCTGCTTCCATATAAGAGCTACGAACCTTATTCGAACTGGAACAGTAAATGGCTACAGAAGATACAGTTTTCATACTCACATCACTCATTATAAAACACGTACAACACAAAATCGGCTGCAAAATTACTACTTTTTTCGCAAATACGCAAGTTTTTGCATAGTTTTTGGCATAGATGATAGATAAATCTATCAAATAAAACAAATTTTTCCAACCAAAATAACAAAATATTGTCAAAAAATACCGATAATTAGAAATAAGTTTACATTTTTTTATAAATAATTTGCACATTCCGTTGAAATTATGTACCTTTGTGCCCTAAACGTACATAATTATATCAAATATGGCTGTAGAGATTAGACAAATTACCACTCGTTGTGGATTGAAAGAATTCATTCGTTTTGGAAATGAATTCTACAAAGATTGTGAATACTTTTGTCCACAATTGATTAGTGATGAATTAAATACTTTCGACGAAAAGGTCAATCCAGCTCACGATGTATGTGAGCACGTACTATACATGGCTTATCGAGATAAACGCCCTGTTGGCCGTATTGCGGGTATAATCAACCATGCTGCTAATGCTAAGTGGAATGTAAAACACGTGCGCTTTGGTTGGATTGATTTTATTGATGACGAAGAGGTTAGCCGTTCACTCTTGGATGCTGTAGCTGAGTGGGGAAAGGCAAAAGGTATGGATGGGCTCAATGGTCCTGTCGGTTTCACAGACTTTGACCATCAAGGGTTATTGCTGGAGGGGTACGACCATTTGGCGCCAATGGCTTCGTTGTACAACTATCCATATTACGTCCGCCATTTGGATAATTATGGCTTAGTCAAAGAGGCTGATTGGATTGAGTATCAGATTTATCCTCCTCAAGAGTTGCCAGAGCGCATTGCACGTATGGATAAGATTGTGCGCGAGCGAAGCCATGTCAGAGTGGACAAGGTAAAGACTTGCAAAGAACTCGTGCAGAAATATGGTACCCAATACATGGATGTGATTGATAGTGCATATCAGAAATTGTATAATTTCCAACCATTCACAGAGCGTCAAAAGAAATACTATTGTGATGTCTATTTCCCTATCCTGAACTTTGATTTTGTGACTCTTGTTGTCAATGAGAACGATGAGGTGGTTGGCGTGGGTGTTGGCATGCCTGATATATCATCCGCATTACGCAAATGCAATGGCAAGCTCTTCCCTTTTGGTTGGTACCATATGTTGAAAGCCCTACGTGCTAAGCAAATGGATGCGTTCGACCTACTCATTATTGCCGTTCGTCCCGACTATCAAGACCGCGGACTGAATGCTGTCATTATAGCAGATCAACATCCATATTTCGTCAAATATGGAATCAAACGTGTGGAGACTACATCCATCTTGGAAACCAATTCCAAAAACCAAACCCATTGGGAGTTGTTCCCACATAAGATTCACAAACGCCGCCGTGCATACATAAAACCCATTTAATGCGAAAAGAACAGAAGAATATATATCCCATCTTTTCTGAAAAATTGAGTGCTTATCTCAAAGAGCACAATATGCGTCATACCCAAGAGCGTTTTCTGATTTTAGAAAAAATTTGCGACATGCAACGCTTTACGATTGAGGAATTGCGCTCGGTGTTGTGCGACTTGATGATCAGCAGGGCTACGGTATATAATGCCGTGATGCTTTTTGAGTCAATGGGGTTGATTCATAAGTTGCACAAGACATTTGGGGTACGTGCCACCCACTACCAAATTGCACAAGCCACGCATTCTACCATTCACATGATATGCGAACGATGTGGCAGAGTGAGTAAAATGAAAGATATGTCCACAGCGAAAATTTTGATCGAAAAGTCATGGTCTAATTTTGAAGTGGAGCACATTTCGTTATACTTATTTGGACATTGCAAAAGATGCAAAAAATAATTAAACTATAAACTATTAACTACTATGTATTGGACTTTATTTATCGTCATTGCTCTTGCGAGCTGGTTGGTTAGTTCGCTCATGGAGCGCCGTTTCAAAGAGTATTCTCAAGTCTCGTTACCATTAACGGGGCGTCAGGTTGCAGAAAAAATGCTACGCGATAATGGGATAACGGACGTACAAGTTACCTCTACGCAAGGGCATCTGACCGACCATTATGATCCTCGCACGAAGACCGTCAATCTATCTGAATCCGTGTACAACTCGGCCTCTGTAGCAGCTGTTGCGGTCGCTGCGCACGAGTGTGGACACGCTTTGCAGCATGCCTTTGGGTATGCACCGTTGCAAATGCGCTCGGCATTAGTGCCTGTTGTCAGTTTTGCATCACGATGGGTCACATGGATTCTTTTGGGCGGAATATTGATGATTGAGATTTTTCCTCAGTTGCTCACTGTGGGCGTGGTGCTGTATGGCTTAACCACTCTGTTTTCTTTCATCACTCTGCCTGTTGAAATCAATGCCAGTAGTCGTGCGGTGGCGTGGTTAGAGCAGGCTGGTATCACCGACCGACAGACCTCTCCAATGGCAGCCAGTGCACTCCGTAGCGCTGCATATACATATGTAGTATCGGCTCTGGCATCCTTAGGTACGTTGATATATTACGTGATGATATTAGTCGGGCGTCGCGACTAAATAAAAATAAATAACGAGGGCTTCGTGAGCCCGAGTTAAGAGGAGCAACTGCGGCAAGCCAAACTCGCTGGCGAGTTTTTTCTTGCAAGCCAGTTGCGACGTAGGCCCTGTAGCTTAGCTGAATAGAGCGTCAGATTCCGGTTCTGAAGGTCCTGGGTTTGAATCCCAGCGGGGTCACTTTAAGTTATTTTGTTAATTGCTTTGAACAAAAGGTTATTCTACATAGTATTTTTTTGCTTAGCGCTGGCATTGCCAATCCGCGCTGAGGTGGTCGTATTACGTTCAGGGCAAATCATCAAGGGTGAGATATTGCTCAACAATGAAGAGGTGATTGTTTTGCGATTGAAAAATGGAACGAAATATCAATACCCGCAAGCGGAGGTGGCAGATGTGAAGACTGAAGATTCTGATTCGGATGTAAAGCAGGAGACGCATACGGAAACCACAAAACGAAACGTGACAACACAATTGCTTGCTACTGCTGGCGCTGCATATATTCCCAATCACGGATGGGGAGGAGCTATGGAAACGCACCTTAGGATTGGTACTCGCAGCATATTGAATCAGCCCATATTTTTGGGTGGTAGTGTTGGATATCGCGGAGTATTCAAGCCTAATAACAACTACTCGTGGATTCCTTTGCAATTAGCATTCCAAGCTCCTATCACTCTGCTTCGCTCCATAGAACATCAACCTCTCTTGGGGGCATCTGTGGGTTATGCCTTTGCGACAAACAAAAACTACAAAGGAGGTCTTTGTGCAGGCATGGACGTGGGTATGTTATTCCGTCTCAACCAACGCACGGCTATATCCCTATCACTCACTGCGCAATGGCAACAAACATATATACAGATCTCTGAAATTATCAACCACACCGAATACGCCAACTTTGTAGGCTGTAGTATAGTCGAATTAGGTCTGAAATTTGGCGTGCAATTTTAACCTTCGCTTACCTTCTAATGAAAATAAATGACACATCATCGCGCCCTCTGAACCGCCCTCGCCGACGAGAAGCACGTACACATCGCATAGATATCATGCTCAACGATAGCGAGATGCGTGCGCTGAATCGCTATTGCGAAAAATACAATGTACGCAATCGCTCACGTTTCGTGCGTGAAACGCTAATGCGAAATATACTGCAGCAGTTTGAAAAAGATACTCCCACTTTGTTTGACTAATCTTCTACCAACACAAAGTCAATTTTTTTGCGCTCCACATCTGCTTTCGTCACTTTCACACGCACCTTATCCGATAGGGTGTATTTTTTTTCGCTGCGAACTGCAATCAAGCAGAAATTATCTTCATCATACTGCACGTAATCATGCGGTTGAATCGTACGAATAGGCACCAGTCCTTCGGTCAATGTTTGTGTCAGTTGTACAAATAAACCAAACTCCGTCACCCCACTAATAATACCATCAAATTCTTCTCCTATATGATTGTTCATCCAGCGCGCTTGCATTTCCTTCATCGAATCACGCTCCGCCATTTGAGCCAACTGTTCCGTATCTGAACAATGGACGCATGCTTCTTCCAGCACCTCTTTCTGATGACGACACTCTGCCTTTGATTGCAGCAGATAACGCGAGATTAGACGATGAACCATCATATCGGGGTAGCGACGAATAGGTGATGTGAAATGAGTGTAATATGGGAAAGCCAATCCATAATGACCTATGTTTGAAGTCGAATATACGGCTTTTGCCATCGTGCGAATAGCCAATGTCTCTATTAGCATTTGACTGCTGCTGCCTTGACAGCTATCCAACAACGAGTTGATATGTTTGTTTTGTACACTGCGTTTGCTGGAAGTGCGGAGGTGAAAACCAAACTGCCGAATAAAATTACCCAATTTCTCTATTTTTTCTGGATCGGGTACGTCATGTACACGATACACGAATGGTCTTTCCGTTTTTTCCTTTCCGTTTTCACTTTTCACCTTTCCTATCTCTGTTGCCACGATTCGGTTGGCGAGTAGCATAAACTCTTCTATCAAATGGTTAGAGGCTTGGGATTGGTGAAAAATAATATCCGTTGGTTCCCCTGATTCATTCAGGCGAAAACGTACTTCTGGCGTCTCAAAATTGATGGCACCATGTTCAAAACGTTTGCTGCGCAAGGTATGGGCCAATTGGTTCAATACCACCAATGCTTCTGTCAATGCCTTTTTCTTGGAATCGAAGCCTGTTGTTTGAGGGTTTTCTATTATCTCTTGTGCTTGTTGATACGATAAGCGGTAATTGGAGCAAATCACCGTGCGACATATTTTATGGCGAATCACCTTGGCTTGTTGATCCATCTCTACCACAACTGACATACATAGTTTATCTTCCCCCTCGCGAAGGCTGCATAGTTCGTTGCACAACTCTTCGGGCAACATCGGTATTACTCGATCCACCAAATAGATACTTGTGCCACGTTGATAAGCTTCCTCATCTATAGCAGTACCTTCTGACACATAATGGGTTACATCAGCGATATGTATGCCTATCTGATAATTGCCTGTATCCAATATCTTGAAAGAGAGTGCATCATCAAAGTCTTTGGCATCATCAGGGTCTATCGTGAAAGTCAGTGTGCTGCGCATATCTCTTCGGCGCATGATTTCTTGTTCACTGATAGTATTATATCTCAGTTGTTCTGCTTCTTGTTGTGCTTTTTCAGGAAACTCAGATGGCAGGACATACGCAGACTCTGATGTTGGCAGAGGTGTTGGTTCCATATTGCGTTTCTCGCGTGTTTGTTTACGTTCGCGACGTTCACGTTTGGCTATTAAATCTTTTGTCCGCATAAAATAAATATTTCACATTAATCATAGTGTGTCACATATCGTACTTTATTCGCTACAAAAACCGTGCAATTAATTGCAATCAAGATGATTTTGCCAATTTTGGTTTTGATTTTGTCTATTTTTTGTTTTTGTCAGAAAAAAGTAGTAACTTTGCAGCCAAAATTCGATAAGTATGCTCAAAAGGGCTACCTTTTATGTGGTAAAAATAAACTAAACAAACAATGCGCCTTCGCTATCCACACATCATTTTCCGAATATCCTTATTGCTAATAACGTTGGCATGTTGTGCGTTATCTATGGCTGCATGGAGTCCTATCATCCGTCAGTTTTCGCCACAAGACTATGCTGCTGGCACCCAGAACTGGGACATGCTTGAGCATACCAATGGCTGGATTTATGTGGCAAACAACTATGGTTTGCTTGAGACGGACGGTACGCAGTGGCAACTATATGGCATACACAACGGCACTGCCGTTCGTTCCTTGGCGTTGGGTGACGATGGGGCGATTTATGTCGGTGGAACCGACGAATTTGGTGTTTTCCGTTCCAATGGGGTAGGAGAGCTCGCCTACGAAAATCTATCCACCAATATCCCCGAACGCTACCGTCATTTTGGAGAAGTATGGCGCCTCCAAATTCACGGCAACTACCTCTATATCCAGACAAGGCACTATATTTTCATCTATAACCTTTCGGGCGAACTCGAAGTGCTTGACCCTGGAGCGATTATCTATGAGTCACTTCTTTGGGAGGGTAATCTTTATATTGCTACTGCTCGCGATTTGTATGTCCAGAGTGGAGGACGACTACACGCACTCCGAGGAGCCGAAATGCTCCACAATAAGGTCGTTTGTGGTATTTTGCCTTTCGGAGAGAAAGGGATAATCATTGCCACCGACTTCCATGGACTATATACCTACGATGGCAAGACTATCCAGCGTTTTCATACAGAGGCAGACAGCTATATCGCCGAAAACCAACTCTACACAATGGCTATCTGCAACCAGCAAATAGCTTTGGGAACGGTGCAAGGGGGCGTTGTTCTCATCGATGAATTGGGGCGTAATAGCAAATATATCAATCGCGACGGCGGTTTGCAAAACAATACTATCCTCAGTCTTCTCTTCGACTCGCAAAGCAATATCTGGATGGGGCTGGATAATGGTATCGCGGTAAGCGATGCGTCCAATCCTGTGCTTTTTTATCGCGATCCACACGTGGACTATGGCTCGGGCTATACCTCCATCGAGTATCAAGACTGTCTTTATCTCGGCACCAATCAGGGATTGTATTGCCTGCCGAATAATCAATCTTCTTTGACATTGGTCGATGGTAGTCAAGGACAAGTGTGGGGACTTGCCCAAGTAGGCGAAACACTCTTTTGCTGCCACAATCGTGGATTATTTATTGTGAGAAACCACCACCTGCAACCCCTTGATTGTAGCGATGGTGCTTGGAAAATATGTTCGCTATCGTCTTCTGATGCTATCGTGGGAACCTATAGTGGCTTCTACTATCTTTATCAATCGGCTGCTGGGCAATGGCAGCTCCAATACCTCGATGGATTCGCAGAAACGGCTTTGTACTTCACGCTTGATGCTACTGGAAAAATATGGATACTCACCTCGCGCGGAGTTGAGCGAATGGAGATAGATCTTCAGCAATACAGGCTCCAACCACAACTCGTTATCGAGCAAAATGCAGCACAGCGTATCTATTCGCTTGCCAATTGGAAGAACCAAGTACTTATCACCAGCGAAAGCGACTGTATGGTCGTAGATACCAACGGAGTCGTTTCTGCCGATACACAATGGCTAAACCACTTCTCAGGCAAGCACCGCTACCTCAATATAGAAGAGGATGCACACCATAATGTATGGTATATCTATGATAATCGTGTATCAATGCGCCCCTATGATCCGCAAAGCCAGTCTTATCGCAACGAACAGATACTATGGTATTCCACCTCACAATTCATAGGCGGATTTAGCAATCTAACCCCCTCCAGCAAAGCGGGAGCCTTTGTTGGTGGCGTAAATGGATTCTACTATATGCAGGCTGCGGAAAAACAGCCCCAACGAACACCCTCTATATATATTCGACAAATCCATTCCCTTTATTCGCCATCCACTATCTTATATGGTGAATCATACGATGGCATCGCACATACTGCTGTCATACCAGCTTCCGAACGCTCCTTGCGAATACGATTTGGTTGCAACAATGCTTTCACCGAAACACTACTGTTCCGTTCGCGATTATATCCTTTGGAGGAGAATTTCACCCCGTGGCAACCTACACCTTACCGCGATTTTATCGCTCTACCATCGGGCGGAGAATATACGCTGGATATAGAGGTGCTTTCTACCTCTACAGGAGAAGTCTTTACTCGCTCCTTGCCCGTCCAGTTGCTCTATCCGTTCTACCTCACATGGTGGGCAAAATGCATATATATTCTCGTGTTTATTTGTCTATTAGCGCTTCTCGTGCTTAAAATAAACCAGCGAGTGCAGCGTAGCAAACGCCAACTTGCCGAGGCTAAGAACCAAGAGATATACCAACAACAAATGCGCATTCTCCAACTCGAGAACGAGAAAGCGCAATTCGATCTCCGCAACAAAAGCCAAGAACTCAGCAATCTGCTCCTTTCGGAAGCCAATCGCAAAGAGTGGAACGAAGATGTGCTAAATGAAATACGACGAATCATCGACTGCCTCAATAATGACCGTATTGCCGAAGCCAAAGGAAAAATGCAACACCTGCAAAATCGCATTGCACGAAATGGCGAAAAGACGATTAATTGGAAACGCTTCGAAGAGAATTTCGATATTGTCAATAATCAGTTCATCACTCGACTAACGAATCTATATCCATGGATGAGTAAGCAAGAACGGCGCCTATGTGTGTATATTCATATGGGACTTTCCTCCAAGGAGATTGCACCGCTCATGAATATTTCTGTGCGAGGAATAGAAATGATGCGCTACCGTATTCGCAGCAAAATGGAAGTCGATTCTGCCCTCTCACTCAAGCAGCATTTTCTCCAGATTCAACAATCTATCCCCCAATAATATGGGTTATTTAAGTTAGTATCTACGCATATATACTATCAATTGCATTACTACGAAAACTCTCGTGATAATGCAATTTATTTTATAATGTGAGAAACTAATAAAAAATACTAAATATCTTATATTCAACTATTTATAATTTATATGTAGTATTTATTCTTGGTATTGATGGCAAGTAAATATGTTGTAAAACATATACACGTTTTTTGCGCGTGTGCGTACAATATTGTATCTTTGCATTGCTTTTTAATCAAATCTCAACGACAATGAAACGCTTAAATCTATTTCTGTTGCTCCTGCTCATGCCAACGTTTCTTTTGGCTCAGACCACTATCTCTGGTGTGGTAATGGCAGAAGGCGAACCAGACCCTGTAATCGGCGCAAACGTAATGGTGAAGGGTACTACCAATGGTACTATCACCGACTTTGACGGCAATTTCCTGCTCAATGCTAAGGTGGGAGATGTGCTGGTAATCTCCTATATGGGTTACATTACCCAGGAGGCTAAAGCTACTGCAGCTCCTATGCGCATTACCCTCAGACCCGACAATGTGATGCTTGATGAAGTGGTCGCTGTGGGCTATGGTACAATGAAGCGCTCCGACCTTACTGGTGCTATCACCTCAGTGAGTGCTGAAGACCTCAACAAAGCTCCTGTAGCAGGTCTTGACCAAGCTCTCCAAGGTCGTGCAGCGGGTGTGACAGTCACCACTAATTCGGGTCAGCCGGGCGAATGGGCTACCATTCGTATCCGTGGTATTGGTTCTGCCATCGGCGGCAACGACCCTTTGTTCGTAGTAGATGGTGTTATCACAGGCGATATTCGTTTCCTTGCTCCTGCCGATATCCAATCCATGGAGATTCTAAAAGATGCTTCTGCTACGGCTATCTACGGTTCTCGTGGTGCCAATGGTGTGATTCTTGTCACCACCAAGTCAGGCGGAAAAGGCAAGGCAAACATCTCATTCGATGCGTATTGGGGTATCCAAAACCGATGGAAGAAACTCGACCTCATGGATTCCCGTGCACAAGTCGATACAGAGCTCCGTATAGGTGCTATGCGTAATGGCGCAGAGGAGATAGCTTTCTACAATCAATATGGATTCTCTGAGTGGCTGAGTATGTATAAGTTGGGTAAGTCACCTTACTACCCTAAGAATTTTGATTATTCTCAACAAGAGACCGATTGGCAGGACGAGGTATTTAATGCAAATGCCTTTATGCACAACTATACACTCAGCATGGATGGTGGTAGCGATAGAGGTCATTATGCTTTCTCTACCTCTTATTTTGGTCAAGAAGGTACGATTATCGGCTCCAACTACAATCGTTTCACTCTCCGCCTCAATACCGATTACGAAGTGCGCAAGTGGTTGACTATTGGTGAGCACCTCTCGTTTGTTACCACTTCTGGTCGTAACGCGATGCACAACTCTTCTTCAGCGGGTGCTTCGGTCATCTCTGCCGCTATGGCCATGTCACAATGGGATCCTGTGTATTACCCAGAGGGTAGTGTCAATGCAGAAGGCAAGGATATGTCGGGCGACTACTCTGCGGGTTCCAACTTCAAGAATGTCACCAATCCTTACCAAATGGCATTCAATACCGAGCCTTCCAGCAAGAACGAACGCGTAGTAGGCGACTTCTATCTCGAAATCAAACCTATCGAAGGCCTCGTTATCCGTCCAAGTATTTCGTTGGACTACTCGCTCAATCGCAATCGCAATTTCACATATCCTAATACTTATACATCCTACAATTATTCTGAAAAGAATTTCCTTTCCTCTTCTATGGATCGCCATTGCACCCTCCTCGAAGAGGTGACTGCCACCTATGCCAAGAAAATTGGTAAGCACAATTTCTCTATCATGGTGGGTCAGACTTGGGAAGAGTACAACTACTACAGCATCGGTGGTTCTGGTGCACAAATCCTCAACCCTGTGGAGAGCAACTGGTATTTGAACAACACAACCGAAGATCGCCTCCCTGCTTCCGACGGAGTAGGTCGCGTGCGCCGTCTATCTTTTTTGGGGCGCGCATTCTATTCCTATGCAGATCGTTATTTGATTACGGCTAACTTCCGTGCAGATGCATCTTCACGCTTTACGAAAGACCCTTGGGGTTTCTTCCCATCAGTTGCTTTGGCGTGGCGTATGAGCGAGGAGGCATGGTTGAAAGAAGTGCAATGGCTTGATAACCTTAAACTTCGTGTAGGCTTCGGTCAAGCGGGTAATGATGGTATTCCATCTGGCTCGTTTGTGCCTACTATGGGTTCGAGCGAGGATGTTTTCTATGGTTATCCTCTCGGCATCCCACAAGTGATGGTAGGGGGCGCTGCAGTACTTACTCAAGTAAATACCGCAGGCAAATGGGAAACCAACGAGCAATGGGATGCGGGTATCGACTTCTCCTTCTGGAATGGCAAACTTAGCGGTACTGTCGATTACTTCCTCCGCGATACCAAGGACGCACTCCTTTATGTAAACGCACCTGCGCACGTAGGCAATCGCTACTCGCTCATCAAGAATGTGGGTAATATCCGTAATACGGGTGTAGAACTCTCTCTCGACCACAAACATCATATTGGCAAGTTCCACTACAATATCGGTGGTAACGTATCTTTCCTCCATAACGAACTTACAGCGGTTAACGGTGGTTCACCTCTTTGGGGCGACCGCACCAAGACTGACCTTGGCATGGCGCTCAACTCCTTCTGGGGATATGAGTACGAGGGTATCTACCAAACCGACGAAGAGGCACTTGCGCAACTCCATACCTATACAGCCGAGACTATTGGTGTACATGCAGGCGATGCACGCTACAAAGACCAAAATGGCGATGGTCTCCTCGATGAATCCGACAAAAAGTGTATCGGAAATCCGTTCCCTAAGCTGACCTATGGCTTCAATCTCGGTGCTGATTTCTATGGTGTGGATATCCAACTCTTCTTCCAAGGTGTCAGTGGCAATAAGATCTACAACGCCATGCGCGAACGTCTCGAAGGCGATGGTACCAGCAATGCTTTGGCTACTTATATGGCAGACAATGTATGGGTCGGTTATACCGATGTGGTACGCGAATCCATGTTGGCGAAAGGTGTCAACTGGATGGAATTGGAGAATCGCAACGGAACTATCCCTAATCCACTTGGTTCACCTACCAACACCGAGAACTCCACTCGTTTCATCGAAGATGGTAGTTATCTCCGACTCAAGAACTTGCAGATTGGTTACACCTTACCTCAGAAAGTCACCGAGAAGTTCCACTGCTCTCGCTTGCGCTTCTATCTCACCGCAAGCAACCTGCTCACCATCACCAACTACTCTGGTTATGACCCAGAAGTGGGTTCAGGTGTGGACTACGGCAACTACCCACAAAGTCGCACCTTCACTTTCGGCTTAAATGCTACTTTCTAAACAACGTTACACCACTCTATACAATTCTAAACAACTCTAAACACCACACAATATGAAACGCAATCTATTATGGCTAGCATGCTTGGCAATCGCTCTTACAGGCTGCCGCGACTATCTCACCGAGATTGAGCCAGGAACCACCTTGTTGGGTGACTTCTTCACTTCCACTGCTGCAGCTGAGCAAAATATCACGGGCTGCTATGTGCCACTCATGTGGGAATACAACCATACCTACCTCTCTGAATGGTTTATCGGTGACGTCGTGAGCGACGATGCACTCAAGGGCGGTGGTAGTACCACCGATATGGCAGATGCTTATGATATGGAGAACTGGCGTACTACATCGCAAAACACCCTGCTGCTCGATTTTTACCGCGCACAATATATGGGTATTGCGCGTTGCAACCTTGCTATCCAGTATATCTCCAATATGGAGATTGGCATCGATGAGTTCTTTACATCTGAGATGAAGAATCGCCTCCTCGGCGAGGCATACTTCCTCCGCGCATACTACTATTTCCGCCTTGTGCGCGTATATGCGGGCGTACCTATTACTACTGATGTAATCGACGACTCCGAGCGTTGGGGTATTGACCGTAGTACTGTAGAGCAAGTGTATAATCTCATTCTCGAAGACCTTACAAAAGCCAATAGCATGCTCCAACTTCGTAGCGCTATGACCGCAGAGGACCTTGGTCGTGCTACCAAGGGTGCGGCTCAAGCCATGCTCCTCAAGGTGAACCTATACATGGCTTCAACTTATTGGAACAAACAGCTCTCGCAAGACCCTGCCACCTATTTCACAGCGGCTAAGCAATGGGGCGACTCTATTATCGCTTCAGGCGAGTACTCGCTCTGTCCTAACTACGAGGACAACTTTACCCTCGCAGGCGAGAATGGCCAAGAATCTATCTTCGAAATTCAGTACATGGAAGTGCCTTGGGGCGACTATGGAGAGGGCTTCGGCTTCTCCGCAGGATCGTTCACACAGATTCTCACGCGTTCACGCTCATCCCTCATTGGTGGCGGTTGGGGCTTTAACCACCCTACACAAAACCTCTACGATGAGTTCGAACCTACCGACATCCGTCGCGATGTGGCAATCTTCAATCCTGTGGATTCGCTTATCGAGACACCTTCTGTCGAGATCTACCTCGGGTCACGCTACCTCAACAACAAATACGGCATGTACCGCGACCCTGCTGACCTCGGTGGTGGCTTTGGCAAATGGTCACTCCACGCTACTCGTGGTCCACTCAACAACCGCCAAATCCGCTACGCCGATGTACTTCTCATGTACGCCGAAGCAGCGCTTGGCGCAGGCGATGAGGCCACCGCGCGCACGTATATTAATATGGTACGCACACGCGTAGGATTGGCCGATGTAGCTACAGCTGACAACGCTACGCTTCGCCACGAACGCCGCGTAGAGTTGGCTATGGAAGGCCACCGTTGGTTCGACCTCGTACGCTGGGAAGGTGTGGACGGTAAGGGACTCAAAGCACATATGGATGCCTACAAAGCTACCGAAACATCTGAGGCACAATCCCACATACAAGAGTTCGTAGCAGGCAAGCACGAGATATTCCCAATCCCACAAGAGGAAATCCAACTCAACCCAACATCAATGAAACAAAACAATGGTTATTAATCACTGACAAACTTAATATTTATCAACCAATCAAAATTTAATCAGTTATGAAAACAAACAAATTTTTCTCAGCTGTTTTTGCTGCGCTTGCATTGGTAGGACTTACCGCTTGCGAGCCTAAAAATCCTACTACTGAGGTAGTTAGTGTAGTTCTTAATCAAACATCATTGGTATTAGAAGTAGGTGCTACTGCTTCTTTGGTAGCTACTGTTGATCCTGCTGGTGCTACTGTTGAATGGGTAAGCCAAGACCCTACCGTAGCTTCTGTAGCTAACGGCGTAGTTACTGCTCTCGCAGAGGGTAACACCATCATCGTTGCTACTGCTGGTGGCAAGATGGCTTCTTGCATCGTTAAAGTAAATGCTGCTGGCACTCCTGGTACAGGTGATAATACTGGTGGTGGCACCGCTGGTGCGCTCAAGGGCTCACAATTCTGGCCAATCGCTATCGACGGTACTACCGCTGATGCAAATGCTTCAAAAATGGTGGCTGACTTCCGTCCAGACGATGTAGGTAAATTCTTGTATATCTGGGAAAATACCTATACAGCTAACGACAACCCTACTGGTCTTAACTTCCATGGTAATACAGATGGCTATACTGCTCTTGTTGTAGGTTCTGTAGGTTGGTCTGGTTGTGGCTATTGCCTCACCGAGTCTGATGGCAGCAATGCATGGCAAGCTGCTGAGGCACTTCGTCAAGCTATCGTTGCAAGTCCAGACGACTACTTCCTCCACATGGCTATCAAATCTACTGACAACGCTTCACACTGCTTCTATGTGCTTGGTTCAGAGGCTACTAAGTTCGTTCTTGGTTCTACATCACAATACGATGGTCCTGTTTACCAAAACTTTACACGTAATGGCGAATGGGCTGAGTTCGATATCCCAATGGCACAATATGCACAAGCTCTTTCTGCTACCACTTGCGTGGCTGGTGTAAACGTATTCGTTGCATTATCAGAAGGTACCGCTGGTGCACAACTTAACATGGACGCTGTTTACTTCTACAAGAAATAAACATTACCTAATTCGTCGCAACCTTTACGCTACCAAATACGTTAGATACACGATAGATATACGATAGATATACGTTAGATAAACGGTATATTAGTATAGGCGTACCGTAGCAATAAGCGATGAATACCCCCCGCTTTGAGGAGGCTGATTACCTCCTCTTAGCCCTAAAAACAAATAAAAAACGAATATGAAAAAAGCATTGTATAGTCTATTATTTCTCTGTGCCGCTATAGGTATGGTATCTTGCGAACCCGTTCCTACGGCAAACTTCTCTTTGAGTCCTAATTCATTGCAAATGAAGGTGGGAGATATTAGCAATATCAATATTGTGGGTGCTGCAACCGATGTGGAATGGTCTTCTTCCAACGAGGCTGTTGCTACTGTTTTTCATGGTGTTGTGACAGCCAATGCTATCGGATCTGCCACCATCACAGCTAAATCTGGCAATACCAATGCCCAAGCACAAGTCTTTGTCACTGGTACCGATGGAGCCACGCTGCGCATTACACCAGCACTCATATCACTCAAGAAAGGCGATACCTATCAATTCCAATACGGCAACTCCTATGACCTACCTCTCACATGGACATCTTCCGATGAATCCATTGCCACTGTCAATGCTTCTGGATTAGTCACTGCCCTCAAAAGTGGAAACGCCACTATCACACTATCCACCAATCTGGAATCAGTTACTGCCTTAGTCACAGTAGCGCATAATTGGGGCGATTATTCTCTCGTTTGGTCTGACGAATTCGACGGCGACAATGTGGATGAATCCATTTGGAATTATAACCTCGGAGGTAACGGTTGGGGCAACAACGAATCACAATACTACACCAATCGTCCTGAGAACATCCGTCTGGTCAATGGCTGCCTCGAGATCGAAGCACGCAAAGAGAAATATGAAAACCGCGAATACACCTCTGCTCGTATCTACTCCAAAGGAAAAAAATCCTTCCTCTATGGCAAAATGGAAGCTCGCATCAAGTTCCCTGGTGGCAAGGGCACATGGCCTGCGTTCTGGATGATGGGCGAATCAGGCAACTGGCCTAAATGTGGTGAGATAGATATCATGGAACATGTTGGTTCTATTGATAATAGAGCCTCGTTTGCGCTCCATACCCAAGAGAAAAATGGTATGAACGGTAAAAACTGGCACGCTACTCACTTCTTCGATAATCCTCTATCCAACGACTTCCATGTCTATGGAGTAGAGTGGTGCCAAGAAGAGGAGAACGGCAAGGATTGCATCCGATTCACCGTGGACGGAGAGGTGTATGCTACTGTTTGGGAGAATAAGATAGATGATACTGTATCATGGCCTTTCTGCCAACCCCACTATTTTATTCTCAACCTCGCTATTGGTGGTACTATGGGTGGATCAATTGACAACTCTATCTTCAACCAACAACGAATCATGTATGTGGACTGGGTACGCGTTTACCAACGCCAAGAAATCCAATAACCACTTTAACAATATTGAACCATTTTGAACCATGCTACCCAATATTAAATTATTAGATATTTCTCTCCCCTTGAAGGGGAGTTGGTGGGGTCTTCTCTTTGCAGCCATCTTATTCGTGGCATGTACCCCTGATAGCCCAAATACTCCTGACAATCCTACTACAGACAAAGCATCACTTATGCAGAAGAGCCCTAAGCGAGGTGTGTCATTCGACTTCAAGAAGATTGACGACCTGCCTCTCCTCTCCCCTTCTGTATCATGGTCTTACAATTGGGGCAACTCCCAAAACGCTACAGCAGCCCTTTGGTTCGACACCAACAACATGGATTTCTGCCCAATGTGCTGGAATAACTCATACAGTACAGACAAGATTCGCCAGTATGTGCAGGAGCACCCCAACACCAAATACCTACTGGGCTTCAACGAACCCAACCTCACCGACCAATGCAACATGACCCCTACGCAAGCGGCTGAGCATTGGCCACAAGTGGTAGCGTTGGCGAAAGAGTTAAATCTCCTGCTCATCTCTCCTGCCATGAATTATGGAACCCTCTCGGGCTATCATGACCCTATCAAATGGCTCGATGAGTTCTTTGCACTGCCCAATGTGTCGCTCGACGATATCCATGCTATTGCTATCCACTGCTATATGGCTTCGCCTTCCGCAGTCAAAGACTATATCAAGAAGTTCGAGAAATACGGCAAACCCATCTGGATGACCGAGTTCTGTGCTTGGGACCCCGTGCCAAGCAATGTCGAGAAGCAAATGGACTATATGTGCTCTGTCCTCAATCACATGGAGCAGAACCCTCACGTGGAACGCTACGCATGGTTCATGCCTCGCACCAGTGGCAAGGTGGATTCTGCACCCTATATGCAACTGCTCACCCACGGCTCGCCTGTCACCCTCACACCGCTCGGACAAATCTTCACCCAGTTCTCCTCTTTCGATAAGAATGCCTACCTATCCCTCGAAAAGGGCGTAGGTGCACACCAATACATCGCCCTGAAAGAAGAGAATATCTCCCTGCGTGTCACGGACAACAACCAACTTTATATCCAATCCTTTATGCAAGGACAATGGATTGATTATCAAATCAATGTACAGAGCAAACAACCGCTGCAAATCCAATACGCTTCCATAGTGAATAGTCAGGTGTGTATCTATATTGACGGCGTAGCTCAAGCAATAGTGGACGTGCCAAAAACTGCTGATATGCAATCGGTTACTACGCTCACTACTACCGTTATTCCACCACTTGGCAACCACACCCTTCGCATTGAAGCACTAAAAGGAACCTTTAATTGCTACCAACTCCGTCAATAAAATAACTAAATGATAAAATAGTAAATAAATTGTAAATTGTAAATAGTCAATATGAACACTATTAAGCCCATATTCATTCTCATCGCGATTCTTCTCACCTTATCGCCTTATCGCCTCATCGCAGACGACTACACCCTCGTTTGGAACGAAGACTTCACCGACGCAACCCTCGACCGCAATGTATGGAATATCGAGGTCAATGGCGACGGCGGTGGCAACAACGAGTTGCAATACTATTGCGAGAAAGGCGTGACCCTCGACATCGAACCCACCACTGGCAAACACTGCCTCGTGCTCACCGCCACCAAAGAGGATTACATGGGCAAGAAATGCACCTCGGGTCGTGTCAATACCAAGAACAACCTCTACTACACCTTCGGCAAGATCGAGGCGCGTATCAAGTTCCCCAACACAACCAACGGACTATGGCCTGCGTTCTGGCAAATGGGTAATGACTTCGACCAAGTAGGTTGGCCACGCTGCGGTGAGACAGATATCATCGAGTTGGGCAATGCCAATGGTATCAAAAACGGCACACAAGACCGCTACTTCAATGGTGCCCTCCACATCGGTTCGGCTTGGAACACTGTGTGGTGTGATGCACAAGACATCACCTATCCATATTCAGTAGAGGATACCTTCCATATCGTCACCATGATATGGACTCCTACCTCTATCGAAATGTACATGGATCGCGATGCCAACCCAGGCGTAAAACCCTATTTCAGTGCGAAATTAGAGCACAACGACGACCCATACTACAATAGAGAACTGGTCTTTGGCAAACCCAACTTCATCATTGCTAACCTCGCTGTAGGTGGCAACTTCCCTCAAATCTGGGATATTAACCAAATCTCTGCCCTTGCCAATGGTCCACGCTCCGTCTATATCGACTGGATTCGTATCTACCAACAAGGTACCGACAAAGAGACCTTCGTCTCACCATCACCCAGCGATGCTATCGAACCCGAAAACGGCACTGCAGTGGATAATGTTATCCTCTCGCAACCTGCTCAAAAGATGATCATTAACGGACAATTATATATCCACAAAAACGGACAACTATACAACATCGTAGGACAACCTCTCTAAACCACTCTACACCATGCTACACCACACTACACCACGCTACACCATCCTCTTCGCGATTATCCTTGCCTTATCGCCTCATTGCCTCATCGCCTCCAACAACGATTATACCCTCGTATGGGAAGACGATTTCAATGCTCCTACCTTGGACACTGCTTATTGGAATGTGGACGACAACGCCCGCGGTGGTGGCAATGCCGAGATGCAGTACTACACCCCTCGCAATGTCACGATCGAGCGTCACCCCGTATCGGGCGAGTCATGCCTCGTACTCAATGCCAAGCGCGAGGACTACCGCAATCGTCCTGCCACATCGGGTCGTGTCAATACCCAGGACAAAGTCACTGTCTGCTATGGCAAGATAGAGGCGCGTATCGCATTCCCTTACACAGGCAATGGTCTATGGCCTGCGTTCTGGATGCTCGGCAATAACCTTGCAACCAACCTCGGCAATGACGATTCTATCGACCGTCAGTGCGACCAACTCGCGCAACAAGGTCGTGTCGTATGGCCCAAATGTGGCGAGATTGACATCGTAGAGATGGGACATAAAGATGGTATCGACAAGGGTGTATCCGACCGCTACTTCAATGGCGCAGCGCATTGGGGAGAGAGCTTCAACGATGGCAAGTATCCCAATCAAGCAGGCATGTGCGAAGCCCCTTATCCTGTACAAGGCGAATTCCACCTCTTCACCGTCATCTGGACCGAAGATAGTCTCGCAATGTACCTCGACCAAGACCAATACCCAGAGGTGGCGCCATATTTCGCCCTCTCATTACGCGATAAGTCCATCAACAAAGCGGGTCATTACTTCAACCACCCCTTCTATATCGTACTCAACCTCGCAGTAGGTGGTTTCTTCCCAGGCTTGCCTATGCACGAGAAGTACCCCGAAGTATATACTGCCGACCACGAGAACTTCCAAAAGGTGACAGCCCTCCCCGCCGATGGCACCCCTGCTAAAATGTACATCGATTATATTAAAATATATCAGGCCCCCCAGCTCCCAGACGCTGGTGGCCTATAATAATGGCCCCCCGGCTCCCTATAATAATGGTTCCCCGGCCCCCTGGTCCCCGGACGCTTATAATAATGGGCCCCCAGCTCCCAGACGCCGGTCGCCAAAAAACAAGAAATTATGAAACTCTCTATCAAAGAAAAACTCGGCTACAGCCTTGGTGACACCGCCTCCCACTTCGTATGGGACATGGTCAATTTCTGGTTAATATTCTACTATACCGATGTGCTCGGTATCAGTCCTGCATGGTCCACAGCCATCGCTATTCTCGGCACCATCATGGATGCCGTCATGGACCCTATCGTAGGTATCTGGGCTGACCGCACCAACACCCGCTGGGGTAAGTTCCGTCCGTTCTTGCTCTATGGTTGCATACCATTCGCGCTGTTTGTGTTCTTAGCCTTCCTCGGTCCTGACCTCCAAGGCAATGCGCTCATTGCATATATCCTGCCTATGTTCATTGGCTTGCGCATCATCTATGCGGTAGTCAATATCCCTTATTCTTCCTTGGGAGCAGTGATGACCAACGACTCCATCGAACGTGCAGGACTCAACTCCTACCGCTTCGTAGCAGCCAACATCGGCCAGTTGCTCGTGTCGGGCTTCGCGCTCTATATCGTCTATTACCTCGGCTCACACGCTACAGGCATGGACTATTCCATCATGTCCGACGATAGTGCACGCAAACTCTTCATGGAGGGTAACGCACTGAATACCGACCTCGTGCGCTCATCCTATATCATAGGTTTCAGATACCTCGTGGCTATCTTTGGCGCGATAGGTGTGGTACTCTTCCTCATCACTTTTGCCACCACCAAAGAGCGTATCGCTCCTCCTAAACGCCAAGAGACCGACCTCAAGCACGACTTCAAATACCTCTTCAAGAACCGCCCATGGGTGGTGTTGATGCTTGTTGGTATCGTGTCGTTCATCATGTTTGCTATTCAGAATATCTCGGCTACCTATTACTTCAAGTATTTCCTCGATGCTGAGTCCAAGAGCCAGATATTCAACATCTTGGGTACGGTAGCTCTCATCATCGCTATTCCTACCACCAAACCATTGGTCAAGAAGTTCGGCGCTAAGCAGCTCTATATCGTTTGCTCTTTGCTCTCTGGTCTTTTCTTCTGCTTGCTCTATTTCGCAGGCACCAATTTCGTACTCATCAATGTCTTCAACTGCTTAGGTAAGATTGCCTATGCGCCTGCTATCTCATTGCTATGGACAATGCTTGCAGATGCTGCTGACTACGGCGAGTGGAAGTTCCAACGCCGTACCACAGGCCTTTGCCTCTCCGCAGCAGTCTTTGCACAGAAGATTGGCTGGTCTATCGGTGCTGCCCTCTTTGGTGCTATCATGACTGCCGTTCATTTCGATGCTACCATGGGCTTGCAACAGATTCAGAACGACCCTACCATTATGACCAGTATCCACTGGCTCTTCGGTATCCTGCCAGGTGTACTCTATGCCTCATGCGCTATCCTGTTGGCATTCTACAACCTCGACACCCCAACCCTACAACAAATGAAATCCGACCTCGAACAACGCCAAGATTAATATAATTGACCCCCCGGACTCCGGGTCCCCGGCTCAAAAAAAAGAAATACATGACCCCTACAGGACACTACATAACCATTGATGGCGAACGCTTCTACTGCATTGAGAACTACAATCACATGCAGCCATTCTTCATATCGCTCGCCAGCGATACCGACCTCTGGATGTATATCTCATCTACAGGCGGACTCACATGCGGTCGCCGCAACCCCGAGCAAGTGCTCTTCCCGTACTACACCGATGATAAGATCACCGAAAGCTACGAGCAGACAGGTCCTAAGACTATTCTCCGCGTACACACTGCCCAAGGCACCAAGCTCTGGGAACCCTTCTCATCGCGTCAGATGGGCATGTATCAGATTGTTCGCTCCATTGCTAAGTCCGTGACGGGCAACCGCCTCATCTTCATCGAGAAGAATATAGATTTGGGTATCACCTTCTCTTATGAGTGGGCACCTGCTACGCATCTCGGTTGGGTACGCACCGCACGTCTCTCCAACGATACCGATGCTCCTATCACCGTAGAAGTGCTGGACGGCTTACAAAATGTCATGCCTTTAGGTGTAGAGCGTGTCACACAAAACACTTTCTCTACGTTGGTGGATGGCTATAAGCGCACCGAACATGTAGGCAATGGCATGGTTCTCTTCCGCATGGAAGCTATCCTCGTGGACCGCGCCGAACCCAGCGAATCCCTCCGTTGTAATTCTGTTTATACTTTAGGGCTTCCAGACGCCGGAAGCCGGGCCCCCCAATATCTCTGTTCAAGTGCCCAACTCGACACTTTCCGCCAAGGTGGTGATATCCAATCCGAACCCGAGTCCAAAGGTGTCCGTGGAGCCATCTTCGCCCATTTTACAACTACTTTACCCTGTAAAGAAGAATCCCTGCCTTTACACCATACACCTTACACTATACACTCACTCCAATGGCACTTCATCTGCGATGTCATGCAGGATGCTGTTTCCGTGCGTCGCAACATGGCTTTCATGCAGCAACCAGATGCGCTTGAGCAACTGCAAACAGCCCTGCAAACCACCACCGCTAACCTACGCCAAATCGTGGCGCAGAACGATGGTGTACAGCATACCGCCGATGAGGCCAACGACGCGCGTCACTTTGCCAACACGCTCTTCAATACCATGCGCGGTGGCTTCTATTGCGACAACTATCAGATCGCTGGTCCCGCTTTCGCAGCGCATGTGGCGCTCTTCAACCGTGCTTTGGCAGACAAACATCATACATTCCTCAGCGACCTGCCTGAGTCTATCTCCTATGCCGAACTCGACCAAGCCGTGCAGGATCGTCAGGACCACCAACTCCATCGCCTCTTCATGGAGTACCTACCACTCACTTTCTCGCGCCGTCATGGCGACCCAAGCCGCCCATGGAACCTCTTCGATATCCGCGTGAAGGACGAGCAAGACCGCCATATCATCTCCTATCAAGGTAACTGGCGCGATATCTTCCAGAACTGGGAAGCCCTATCGCTCTCCTATCCTGATTTCACCAATAGCATCATCGCCAAGTTCCTCAATGCAACGACAGCCGATGGCTACAACCCATACAAAGTCACATCCGAAGGCATCGACTGGGAGGTCATCGAACCCGAGAACCCATGGTCGAATATCGGCTATTGGGGCGACCACCAGATCATCTATCTCTGTCGCCTACTCGAACTCAGCTATGCGCACAACCCCGCAGCGCTTCGCCAGTTATTGGGCATGCGCGAGTTCGCTTTCGCCAATGTGCCTTATCGCTTCAAGTCGTATAGCGACATTGTGCGCGACCCTAAGAATACCATCACTTTTGACCAAACAGCCCACGAACATATCTTCGAACAACTGCCAACCTACGGACAAGACGCACGCCTCGTGATGGGTATCGACCAGCAACCGCTGCTCGTGACCTTCACCGAGAAACTGCTCATCACGCTGCTCACCAAACTCAGCAATTTCATTCCCGAGGCAGGTATATGGATGAACACCCTGCGCCCAGAGTGGAACGATGCCAACAATGCTTTGGTAGGCAACGGCGCCTCTATGGTAACGCTCTACTACATGCGCCGCTTCGTGACCTTCCTCATTCAACTCTATGATGGCGAAGCCCATTCTTCCTCGCCTCTCGCCTCATCACCTCTCGCCTCATCGCCTATATCCGACACCTACGCCCTCTCCGAAGAACTTGTACTCTTCCTCCGCAACATACTGACCGCTATGGTCAACCACATTCTTTCATCTAACAGCGATAGCGATCTAACTTCTAACAGCGAAGCGGTCCAACAGCAAAGCGATCTAATCTCCTTCACGGACCATACCCGCCGCACTTTCACCGACCAGATGGGGCGTGCAGGCGAGGCATACCGCAACGCTGTCTATGCAGGTCACTCGGGTAAGAAAGTGGAGATGGACGCATCGCTCATCTGCCAGTTCCTCAATATGACACTCGATTTCATCGACCAGTCGATTGATGTCAACCAGCGCGAAGATGGTTTGTACCATGCCTATAATCTGGTGAAGTTTGACAAGGGCACTATCTCCATTAGCCATCTCTACGAGATGCTTGAGGGTCAGGTGGCTGTGCTCTCTTCTCGCCGATTGAATACAGAGCAAGCAGCCGACCTGCTGGACGCTATGCGCCAGTCCGCACTTTACCGCGAGGACCAACGCAGCTACATGCTCTATCCCGCACGCAAGCGCGCGTCCTTCTTAGATATGAACAATCTGCCTGCTGAAGCATTGTCTTTACCTATCGTACAACGTCTCTTGGCAAATCACGCCACCGATATCCTCACGCAGGATTGTCAGGGTGGGGTACACTTCTCAGCAGACTTCAACAATGCCGACTTCCTCTTGCGCGCTATCCAACGCAGCAGCGAGGACATTACCCCAGAGGAGACCGAGCAACTGCTCAACCTCTACGAGCAACTCTTCAACCACCACGCCTTCACAGGTCGTTCAGGCACCTTCTACAAGTACGAAGGTCTGGGTTGTATCTACTGGCACATGGTCAGCAAACTCCTCCTCGCCGTTGGCGAATGCATCGGCAATACAGGTATCCTGACGCCGGAAGCCGGACAAACTGCATTGGAACGCTTGCGCGTTCACTATCATGCGATTCGCGAAGGCATCGGCTCCCACAAGACCCCTGCCGAGTACGGTTCCTTCCCATTCGATGCCTACTCGCATACACCATCTATGAGCGGAGTGCAACAACCGGGCATGACAGGACAAGTGAAGGAAGATATCATATCCCGTTTCTTCGAGTTGGGTGTGCAGGTACAAAATGGTCAAATCACCTTCTGCCCCGTTATGCTCACCGATGCAGACTTCCAGTCCTCTAACCTTTCGCCTGAATATGGCGAACTGCGCTTCTCCTACTGCGGAACGGAGATCATTTATCGCAAGACCGCTAATGGCGCAGGCAGTGTCACCTTGACCCCAGAGCAAAGCCAACATATCTTTGCCCGCGACGGCGAGATCAAACAACTGATAATAGAACTATAAAAATACAAACATGAATTGACAATCATTGACAACGAAATTGACATTAATTGTCTTAAAAAAACAAGTAAGAATATGATTTGTTTTTTTAACTCACCAATGCAGCGTGCTGCATTCTTATGAGTTAAAAAATAAATATACAACCAGATTTTTTAATATTTTTGTAGCAAGCGTAGCGTATTTTTGTTAAAAAATTGACAATAATTGACAACATAATTGACCCTAATTGTCTTAAATAAAAAATATTTGGTAATTTTTGGTTAAATTGTTTATAATTTTTGTTTTTAAATATCCGTCATATGAGAAAGTTATTATTCGTATCATCGCTCTTTTTGCTGGCATCGTGCACCGCAAAAGTCCCCTCTACCCACGTGTGGCTCACCTCTGCTGCGGGTGATAAGTTTGCCGAGCAACAGGCCATCGTTTTCCACGAAGGCACAGCCGACAACGCCATCACCATCCATGTGGACGAGAAGAAGCAGACCATCGACGGCTATGGTGGCTCACTCACCGAGTCTTCGGCTTTCGTACTCGCCTGCTTGACCGAGGAGCAACGCCAGAGCGTACTCCACGAACTCTTCTCTGAGGAGGGCGCCAACTTCTCTGTAGTCCGTACCCAGATCGGCTCATCCGACTTCTCCGTGGAAGGCAAGTATGCCCTCACCGAGGTAGATGGCGATACCGAGATGAAGCATTTCTCACTCGACCGCGACAAAGAGGGCTTCCCTGCTACCAAGTACCCACAGGTGAAGAACGAGCAATACGATCTCTACCACCTCATGAAAGATGTCTGGAACATCAAGCAGGGTCAAACCGACAACACCTATCGTATCATGGCGAACACTTGGACAGCGCCTGCATGGATGAAGGACAACAAGAAGTACTACGAGCGCGAGAACGGCGTAGCCCGTGGCGGTGCGCTGCTGCCAAAGTACTACCAAGCATATGCCAACTATATCGCGGCTTACATCGAGGCATGGAAGCAAGAGGGTGTCAACATCTGGTCGGTGACCCCAGTCAACGAACCTATGGGCAATGATGGCGGTTGGGAGAGCATGGATTTCTCGCCACAAGTGGAGACCGAGTTCATCCGCGACTACCTCGCTCCTACGCTCATCAGACGCGGACACGGCGATGTGGCTATCTATGGCTTCGACCAAAACATCTTCGAGATGATGCCTTATGCTGATGCCATCTACCAAGACTCGCTTGCTAACCAATACACCACTGGTATGGCTGTCCACTGGTATGGCAGCACCATCGGTTGCTTCCCTGAGACACTGGAGGAGGCACATGCCAAATATCCTAATAAGACCATCTTCCACTCCGAGGGTTGTATCGACAACCTCGGTTGCCCACCCTGGGACGGCGTAACCGAACCTGTCGGCTTCCAAGAGTCGGGCTGGTTCAATAACGATGCCTTCTGGTGGGATAAGATTGCCACCGACTGGGCTTATTCCACTCGCTGGGCAGGTGGCACACACCCTAAGTATTCGCCTGTCTTCCGCTATGCGCAGTACATTATCGATGGTACCAACCACTGGCTCACGGGCTATTGCGATTGGAATATCGTGCTTGACTCTATTGGCGGACCTAACCATGTGAACAACTTCGCAGGTGCTCAAGTTATGATAGACTATGCCAACGATATCATTTATTACACACCTTATTATTATGTACTCAAGCAGTTCTCTCGCTCCATGCGTCCAGGCGATGTAGCATTGCAAGTGGAGTACCCTCAGACGATGAAGACGGGTGCGGACTGCGAGACCCAGGATATCTTCCTCTGCGCCGTAGAGAAAACCGATGGCTCCTATGCTATCAATATCCTCAACATGGGTCCCGCTACTACGTTGCCAATCCAATTGGGCAACCATTATGCCAAGGTTAACTTGCCATCTGCTTCCGTCCAAACTATTATAGTAAAATTAAATGACTAATAGATCTTTTATATTTTGATTTTGTTTTTCAACTCACTAATGCAGCGTGCTGCATTCTTATGAGTTGAAAAATAAATATACAACCAGATTTTTTAGTATTTTTGTAGCAAGCATAGCGCAGCGTATTTTTGTTGAAAAATTGACAACATAATTGACTCTAATTGTCTTAATAAATAAGTAAGAATATGAAACGCCTGATCCCTATAATAGCCCTTTTCGCTCTCGTTTCCTGCCAACCGCAGGACCCCATCGAGCAACGCATCGATGACCTCCTCTCGCAGATGACTCTGGCAGAGAAGATTGGTCAGATGAACCAACTCGACCCTTCGTGGAGTGCCGAGGAGAAGGAAGCACAAATCCGTGAAGGGTTGGTGGGTTCAATCTTCAATATCGTTGATCCACAAGAGGTCCGTCGTTTGCAACGCATGGCGGTCGAAGAAACGCGTTTGGGTATTCCTTTGCTCGTAGCGCGCGATGTCATTCATGGTTTCCGCACCATCTATCCTATTCCGTTGGGACAGGCGGCGACTTTCGACCCTGCCCTCGTAGAAGAAGCTGCTCGTCTTACTGCCGACGAAGCTGTGCAAGCGGGTGTACGTTGGACATTCTCCCCTATGGTGGATGTGGCGCGTGACCCTCGTTGGGGACGCGTAGCTGAGGGTTATGGCGAAGACACCTACCTCACCTCCGTCATGGGTGCTGCTGCGGTGCGCGGTTATCAGGGTAGCGACTCTATTGTTCGCCTTGCTGCTTGTGTCAAGCATTTTGCTGGCTACAGCGTATCTGAGGGCGGACGCGACTACAACTCCACATGGATTCCAGAGGTGCAACTCCGCGAGACCTACCTCCCACCTTTCAAGGCTGCTTTGGACGCAGGTTCTCTTTCTATCATGTGTGCTTTCAACGACATCAACGGCGTACCTGCTTCCGCTAACCAACACCTCAATATAGACATACTCCGCAACGAGTGGCAGTTCGATGGCTTGCTTGTATCCGATTGGGGCTCAATGTCCAACCTGCAAGCGCATGGCATTGCTTCTAATCTTTGCGAGACAGCTCAACTAAGTCTCGATGCACAGGTGGATATGGATATGCAGAGCAATGCCTACCTATGGTATCTCGACGACCTCGTTGCGCAAGGCAAAGTCAGCGAGAAGCAACTCGATGCTTGCGTGCGTAATATCCTTCGTATGAAGTTCCGTTTGGGTTTGTTTGACGACCCTTATTGCTATACCGAGGACACCCCTACTTTCTTCGCTCCCGATGCTCTGGCAGCAGCCCAACGCGCTGCCGAAGAATCCGCCGTCCTCCTCAAAAACAACGGCATCTTGCCTCTCGCCTCATCGCCTCATCGCCTTATCGCCTCCAAACCAACAGTTTTAGTCTGTGGTCCCCTCGCCCACGCTCAACACGACCAAAACGGCACGTGGTGCTTCGACAAGGTGGACTCTATGACTATCACTCCGCTGATGGCATTCCGCGAGTTGGCAAAGCAAGGTGAGATTCACCTCATTGAGCAAACGGGCAAACATTGGTCACGCGAAGTGAGCCAAGGCAATATCGCCTCTCTCACTCGCTTGGCGAGCCAAGCAGATGTCATTCTCTATTTCGCTGGTGAGGAGAGCATCTTGTCGGGCGAAGCCCGCTGCCGTGCGCATCTCAATCTGCCAGGCGATCAATCTGCTCAACTCCGTGCGCTGAAGGCGACGGGCAAACCTGTGGTACTCACCGTCATGGCGGGCCGTCCATTGTGCATAGGCGACGATATAGATGCAGTAGATGCTGTGCTTTACGCTTTCCATGGAGGTACCATGCAAGGCCCTGCGTTGGCTAATCTCATCATGGGTAAGGTTGCACCTTCGGGGCGCCTGCCTATCACCTTCCCCAATGCAGTAGGTCAGATACCGTTATATTATAATAAGAAGAACACAGGCCGTCCTACCGACCATCCTGTGCTGATTGACGACATACCTGTAGGTGCAGGACAATTCTCCATTGGCGAAAGCAGCTACTGGCTCGAGTATGGCGATCAACCGCTCTTCCCCTTCGGCTATGGTTTGACCTACACCACCTTCGAGTACGGCCCAGTTGTCCTCTCAGACACTATCCTTTCGATATCCGATTCCCGATCCCCGATAGCCGTCTCATGTGAGATTACGAACACGGGCAGCGTAGCTGCTACAGCCGTTCCTCAACTCTATATACGCGACCTCGTGGGCTCACTCACTCGCCCTGTGCGCGAGTTGAAGGGTTTCCAACGCGTAGAGATCCCTGCGGGTGAATCGCGCACGGTTGCTTTTGAGTTGACAGAGGAGGATTTGGCATACTGGCATTTGGCTGAGGGCGTAAATCTCGGAGCTGATGGCAAGTATGAATTCTCAGCAGAGTCAGGCGATTTCCAGGTATGGATTGCCCCCAATGCTGCTGAAGGCGTACCTGCTACATTTACCTTGAAATAATACATACACATACACCAATGAAACACATCACTAAAATATCAATGCTCCTCATCGCTTTAACCTTAGCGATGTCTGCCAGCGCAGCATCTGGCATAGACTGGAATGCCATAGGCTGGGTAAATGAGAATGGTAATACTGCTTATGCACAGAAATACAAGGTGTCTCAAGATAATGGTCTGCCTAATATAGTAAACATTCAAAACAAGGATGGGCAATTAGGTATCTATGTACATGTACCAGCTGCTATTACAGAGTGTTCCGTTTCCAGCGTGATAGATGGTGCGGGTATTTGGTTACATCTCTCTGCTTTTACAGCTCAAGAAACGCAGGTTACAATCAAATACGATGCAGGCAATAAGTCTTGTACATTCTGGGTATATTATGTCGATGGTTCAGGTGATGCTGGCAGCTCAGGCGACTCAGGAGACTCTGGCGATTCAGACGAACCTAACCTTCCAACTCCTCCTATAGGATCTTCTGATGTCAATTGGGATGAATATGGCTGGGTAAATCCTGTGGGATATACAGAGTATGCCGAGCAGTATAAGGTACAAACGGGTTGTGTGAGAACCAATCCTATACAAATCCAAAATCGCAATGGCATAGGTATTTATGTCACATTTACCAAGGCTGTACAATCATGTTCTGTGCATAGCCACAGTGAGGGATCAGGTCTATGGATATATCTTGACGTACTTACTGCAAGGGAAACCTATGTTACAGTTACTTTCCCAGATGGTACCACCTGCTCTTTTTGGATACTTAATGCCAAAGCAGAACCTGCTGATGACCCAGATCAACCTGTAGAAGAGGGTGTTTGTACCTACGAGGGTGGTCCTGGCGATGGATTGCTTAGTTTACCAGGAAAGGATGAGTTCGAAACGGGTTACGAGGTGTCCCTCCAGTTAGATGCCAAGCATGAGAATATCCTCGTTACTGCTACTACCAAGGATGGACCTGCTACGCGTGCTATCTTCCAAAATTACTACACCTTTATTGAGAAAGAAGCTAACAACGAGCAAGATATGGACGGAGCAAGCACATCCACTTTCACCAAAACCATTCCTGTTTCTTGGATAAAAAACAGCGCCGACGGCATCATTCGTTTTGCTATCAAGTTCGAATACCCCAAAGGTGTCATCAAGGTCACCACTCCCGAGTTCTTCTACCTCGATGGTTCGGGCTGTGCGCAACGCGTGTTCGCTATCTACCACCACGATGACCTGCCTGCTGATCCTCTTGAGGGCGAAGACCAGTTCACCGAGTTTGCAGGTGGCAGAATCCTCCAGTCCATCCAATATAAACGCCGTATGCCATCCGAGGTTTGGGAGACGCTCTCTGTGCCTTTCGATGTGGACAGTGTGACGGCTTTTGATCCCGCAACGGGCGAGCATGTGCGCCTCTATGCGCAGTACAACAATGGCTCTACGCAAGCGGGGCATTATTGGTTGCGCTCTTTCCAGACCTCATCGGTTACTCGCGACAATTTCCAAGCCAATTGGCAGGACATCAGCGCTACGTCTGCCGACATGGCTAAGCCCGAGAAGGACAAGGCATATATCATTCGCCTGCCTAATAGCGGTGGTTATTACAACGACAAATACATTGTCTTCCACGGTCGTGGCTACCAAACCATCGCAAACACCTACAACACCCCCACTTTGCCTGCTGAGGACTACTATTCCTATTCAGGCAACAACACCATGATGCCTCAGTCTCTCACATCAGCGTATGTACTCGATAATGCGGGTGTTTATTTCCAATCATTGCCTACTGTTACGCTTTATCCGTTCGAATGTTCGGTGAATGCTACGGCATCTACTATTGCTCGTATGCCTCGTTTCGCGCTCAATGGAATGGATAACACTACCACCGATTTATCCGATATACCTACCACCGATTATTCTCAAGGCGTCATTTACACCATCTATGGTGCGTGTGTAGCACGTTTCAATACGATTGAGGAATACGACCACGCCTACCGCACGCTACTCCCAGGTATATACATCGTTTCCACACCATCCGCTACCACCAAAATCCAAATTCCATAACTCTTCACCAAATACAATACTTTAGGCAAACAACATAATTCATAATTCAAAATTTATAAGTATAGGATAGGCAAGGGATAAGTAAGAGATAGACACAGTAAAGAATACATCAAAAATATCGCCCGAAAGGGCATACAACGCGCCATAGGCGCATATAACGTAAACGAAGTAAACAAATAATACTAACTTAAAATTAAATTAATATGAAAAAACATTTTCTTAAATCATTCGCACTACTCGCGATGCTGTTTAGTGCGCTGACGATGAGTGCTGCCACGCAGTATTGTGATGTGCTTTTAGAAACAACAGATGGCGATGTTAAATATTCGCTTTATCATGTTTCAGGTAACACTTATGGAATACAAGTCGTTCCTCAAGATGGAATGGCTTTAACTGGTATTGCTAACCCTAATATAGGTGTTAATCAATCTGCTGGAGCTGGTATTAACATAGTAAAGGATTTATGGACGATATCTAATAATGTAGCAACAGCAATCTTCCAAACGGCTTCGGAGACTTCCGTACCAACAAATTTCTATACTGCATACATTTGTTTTAATAAGACAGGTGGAAAAACAGGTCGCGATTTGGTCGAAGTAACGATACCTGCTTCAGACATTGATTGGACAACTACGTGTGATATCTCTGGCGAAACCCCTGGTGAAGGTGGCGAAGAACCAGAGCCTGAACCTACACCAGACCCAACTGTAACACCTGGTTATAGCGCAGGTGCAGGTACTAATGCAGGTGCTAATTATACCTATGTATATACCAACGACGATGCAGGTAATGTGCGTCTTTGGGTAACATTCAGCGAAGCATTAGTAGGTGTTGCTGGTCCTCTTTTCTTTACAGAAAATAATGCACAAGTTCCTGCAACCACAACCGACAATAAGGTGTTCTTTGCATCCGTTTCAGGTAAAAAAGATGGTGATAAAGTTCAATTGCGCGCATATATTCCTCGTGCAGGAGGACTGACACAAACTTCACTCCTCTCTCACACTGTTGGTACAGAAAGCGGTTTGATTGTTACAGAGTATTGCAAATATACTAACGCACAACTTACCAAAAATGGTGCTTCTATCTTACTTTCTTGGGAAACAGCTGACAATGGTGACGTAGTCATCACTATGGATAATGGTGCAGGTGCAACTTCTTGCTCTTACCGAAATGGTGGTTTTGAGGGTGGCATTGAAGCATTTGTCGTTAGTACAGAT
Organism: Paludibacteraceae bacterium; assembly: GCA_045660925.1. Taxonomy (GTDB): domain Bacteria; phylum Bacteroidota; class Bacteroidia; order Bacteroidales; family Paludibacteraceae; genus Colicola. The sequence goes on from JAZREU010000076.1 coordinate 43,952, forward strand.
AATTTTGCAACAACCACCCCAGCTTCCGACTATTTTACATTCGAAAAAGTTTACTCAGGCAATGAAGCACGCTTAGTAAAAATTGCTAACTTACCTAAAGGTACAAAGATTAAGCACATTGGTGCAGGACATGCGCTCGCTTGGGTATTAAATGGTACTGATCAATATGATTTCCCTGATTTTATCTACACCTACGGTGGTGTTTGCAACAATTTAGATGCTCCTACCAATGTAGCAGTTACTGATGCTGGTGTTGTTACTTTCGACGCAGTTACTGGTGCAGATTCGTATGAGGTGCGTGTATATCAAGGTGCTATTTTGAAGCACTCCCAAGATATAACTAATGGTGGAACAATCAACTTCACCGCTTATGCTGACGGAGCATATACTGTAAAGGTTGTTGCTAAAGGTGCTGGTAAAGGTGATTCCGAAGAATCAGAAGGTGCTACTTGGAATATGACTGCATCTCCACTGCCTGGCTCTAATTATTGCGAAACACCTGCTGACCGCATAACTGCAAACAATGGCGCTTGTAATCCTCTGTTCACATGGATTACTGATGCTGCGGGTAATGTAGTTATCACTGTTAGTGCCTCTGAAGGCAATGAAGGCGAAACCATGTTCCGTGGGAATGGTATGAATGGCGCATTCAGCTTGGATGGCTCTGTAGATAACTTTAATGCATACTTCAATAGAGGTAAAACAGATGACTATACCTATACATTGACCCTCAAGGACGCAGCTAATAAACCTGCTCTTGGTTCTGTTATCACTTTCTCTGGTCAAATTGAAGCAAAATCATCCATCAACGTTAACGACTGGTCTAATTACGAATTTGACGGTTATCTATATGGCACCAAGTGTGCTACATTGGACGCTCCTACAAATGTAGCAATTACTTCTGCTGGCGTTTTGACTTTTGATGCAGTAGAAGGTGCAGATAGCTACCTCGTTCATGTGTATGATGGAGCAACATTGAAGTTAGAAGCAACCATCGCTTCAGGCAATACAGTAGAGTTCTATTCTTTTGTAGATAAAACATACCAAGTATGCGTAGTAGCTAAAGCTGGTTCTGCTAAGTCCGAAGAAAGCAACAAAGTAGATTGGGCACTTACTGCTGCATTCTTGAATACTCCATCCGAGTATTGCGAGCAAGTGGTTACATCTGGAGCAAACAGTGTTATCTTTGATTGGCAAACCAATACAGAAGGTAGCATCATCATTAAGATTTCAGAAGCAGACGGTGGCGCTGCTGGTACTACTTATTTCCGTGCTAATGGTATGTCTCCTGCTACTTTAGCTAAGTTTAAAGTGGGTGAAGCACGTGAGGCTGCAAACTTGTATTTTGAGCGTGTATATACTGAGAATGAGCAGGTGTATGAACTTCGTCTTAAAGCGGGTAAGCAATTGGCTCCTGGTACAAAGATTTATCATACAGGCGATGTAGAGTTCGTATCTGAGTCAGAGGGTACAAATGCATATCACAACTATGGCTTTGAATACACCTACGGTACTCGCTGCGTGGGTTATCAAGTGAGTGCTACTTCTGCTGACCCTGCTACTGGTACTGCTGTTGTTAAACAAAATGGCGTAGAAGTAACATCCGTAGAGGGTGGTACAGTTCAGTTTATTGCTACTCCAGTTGAGGGATGTGTATTCGTCAACTGGACTAAAGACGGTGTAGAAGTATCTACTGCTGCTACCTATGAGACCGAAATCACTGCTACTACTCGTCTTGTTGCTAACTTCGATTATATTCGTACCATCTATTGCCAACAAGAAGTACTCACCAATGCTGGTAAAAAAGTTTACTTGACTGTTGGTCAAGCACCTACTGCTGGCAAATACCAAATTAAGATTGAGGGTACGGCTGATCTGACTATTACAGGTCTATACAATGCCAATACCATGATCAATAATGTCAAGTACACTACCGAAGGCGGAACTGCTTATGATGGCAATGACGTTTCATTTACTATTGAAAATGGTGGTTGGACATTCTCCAACGAAGGATATGGTGTGATAACCAGTGCCGAGTTTGAACCAAGTACAGGCAAGACTTGGAAAGATATGTGGATTTGGCAACCAGCTTTGGTGTTCTTAACCAACTCTGCTCCTGATATTCAAGATATCAATGCTGTGCTTGTTCAACGCAATCATTTCGATTGGTCTTACAAGTGTGAAGATGATACCGAGAAACCTGTAATGGGTGCTGCTACATTAGTTACTGCATCGTATAGTGATGCACTTATCGCTGTCAGTGCAACCGACGATAGAAAGGTGGAGAAGTATCATATCGTTGAAACAGCCCATGGTATTGATGTGACAATGATGCCTACTGATGGTCAAGTACTTATTAGCGGTTTGACTGCTAACACAGCATATACCTTCGTTATTACTGCCATTGACTTCGCTGGCAATGAGTCTGCAAACAATGCTTCTGTATCATGCACTACTCAAGCACATGTATTGGAACCAACTTCTCTTCCTGAAGCTCCAACCTTGCCAGAGAATCAAGTGAGAGCAGTTTATTCTGACACTTACAATGCTAATTGCAACTTTGGCGAATGGGGATCTGCTACCAAATATACCCCAGACACATATGGTAAGAAGTTCGTAACTACAGAGTTGGGCTATTTCGGTTTGATTGACTTGGCTTTGAACTGCTCAAAGATGGAAGCCCTCCACTTAGATGTTTGGTCTGCTGAGAGTTTCACTTTGCGCGTTGTACCTATCCACGGTGGCGCAGAGGTTGGCGTGACCAAGACTATTATTGGTGGTCAGTGGAATGCTATTGATATTGCTTTGAGCGAGTTCGTTGGCGTAGAGAACTGGAGCAATGTATATCAAATCAAGATTGACAATGCGTTTAATCAAACCTTCTGGCTCAACAATATCTATTTCTATACCACACAAGTGTCTTCTGATGTAACTCCTCCAACCAACTTGACTGTTACTGCTATTCCTTCATTCACCACTGCGGTAATTAACTGTCAAGCAACGGATGAATCAGGTAGTATATCATATCAGGTTTATCTCGGTGCAGAACTCAAAGGTACTGGTAGTGCAGATTCTGGTCAAACAGCATCAATTACCGTTACAAACTTGCAACCTAATCGCGAGTTCACAATGACTGTGATTGCTACTGATGTATATGGCAACGAGTCTTCCGAGACTATGGATGTGACCTTCACTACATTAGCATACCCTGCTCCTGCTCCTACACCACAATACCCAACAGATAATGTATTCTCTATCTACTCTGATGCATACGCACCACAAGCTAATCGTGCATTCGGTTGGTGGGGAGCTTCTACCGTAGAAGCAGTGGCAGAGTTGGCTACAGGCGACGTTGCTTTGCAATATACCACAAGCAACTATCTTGGATGGTCGCTTAATAATGACAGCACTATCGGTGATGTTAGCGCATACCCATACCTCCACATGGATATTTATGTAGAGAAAGCTGGTTCTATTCAGTTTACTCCTATTTGGGGTGCAGAGGCATTGAAGACATATACCCTAAAAGCAGGTTGGAACTCTATCAATGTTGACCTCGTAAATGAGTTTAAAGGCATCAATTTCGCGAACATTTATCAACTCAAATGGGCTGCTATGCCAGCAACTTGCTTCATTGATAATGTTTACTTCTACAAGCCAATCGTAGTAGCAGAAAACACCGACCCTGCTACTTTGCCTAATGGATTTGTTTGTGACGTTGAATTTGCACGCGAGATGACAGTTGCTCCTAATATTTGGAACACCATCGCTCTGCCATTCTCTATGACCAAGCAACAAATCAGCGAAACCTTCGGTGCTGCTACTCGTGTGGCTAAATTGCAAACTACTTCCACTGTAGCTTCTCAAAACGAAATCAAGTTGATATTTGATTATGTCAACGAGATAGAGGCAGGTGTACCATATATCATCATGCCACAAGAAACTGGAAAGGACGCTATCATTCGCGGTGTAACCATCAATACAACCACCAGTCCAGTTGTGGTTCCTGGTCAAGTAACTATGCATCCAGTGTTGAAGACTATCACCTATGTTTATACAAATGGAAGCGATGTAAGATTCTTCTTGGCTGCAGATGGTAAATTGCATTACAAAGAAGATAATGATGAGATTAGAGCATTGCGTGCTTACTTCACATTTGATAATGTGACTTCTATTGAAGCAGCTGCTAATGTGCGCGCTCGCATAGCACTAAGAGAGGATGCAGCTACTGGTCTTGACAATAACCAATTGCCAATTACCAATATCCAAAAGGCAATCGAGAACGGTCAACTCATCATCATCCGTGATGGCGTTAAGTACAACGTACAAGGACAAGTGATCAGATAAAGACAACATAGACAACCTTTCCGCTCGCCAACATCGCGAGCGGCGAGGAAGTCTAAAATACCTTAGCAAGCGCCAATGTTGGGCGCGCGCAGTTGTTGTTTAAGTTGTCTTCCATAAAAAAACAATAAACGATTAAATTGTATTTGATTATGAAAAAAGTATATTTAGCGCCTCAAACAGAGGCAATCCAACTTCTTAGCGAAAACGCAATCATGGCTGGTAGCGGTGTTGATTTCAATCCACAATGGAGCGATGACGCTGCTGACGCTATCTAATAAATGAAATATTGTATTGGGTTGTTAAGAATGTATCCCTTTCTTCAACCCAATACAATATACATTACATAAATTGAAATCCCAATGAATGGGATATATAATTACTAACCCTTAAATCATTATGCGTATGAAAAAGATCTTTTCTCTTTTCGCTATTGCGTTATTCGCAATCAGCGCCGTGGCTCAAACCAATTTGTTTGACCCTGCAGCTGCCTATATCCCCGAGGGCGGTACTTACTTTGCTACAGGTCCAAACTGGGAAGTAGAAACCAATAGTTCGGCTACCTACGACGCTACTACAGGTACTCTTCTGGTGGACCTTAAGAGCCAATTCTCTTCACAATGGCAAGCACAGGTGAAACTACAGCACAATATGGTCTTCGACCCTGCTAAGCAATACACCCTATCCATCAAATTTCACGCTACTGATGCTGTCGGTGGCGTCACCATTAAGATGGACGATAGCGACCCTGCACTCCTCTTACAACAAGTAGATTTGCCTGCCAACGAGGATTATGTCTATACTTCTGCTCCATGCTATGGTGTAGCAGGCACCAACCAAGTGCTCGTCTTCGACTTCGGCTGGGCTCCTCCTTGCCAAATCACTATCAGCGAAATCACTGTGCATGAGGTAGAACCTCAACCTGTAGAAGGCACCGAACTCTTTGACCCTGCTGCAGCTACTTTCGATAGCTACTATTTCGCCCCTAACTGGGCAGAAGATGGCGTTAGCTCCGCATCCTACGATCCTGCCACAGGTATCATCAGCGTGGACATCAAGAGCCAGCTCTTAGGTCAATGGCAAGGTCAAGTCAAGATCAAACACAATGTACTTTTCGACCCTGCTAAACAATATGTCTTCTCTGCTAAGTTCCATGCTACCGCAGCCATTGGTAACGTGACTGTCAAGATGGATGACAACGTAGGTCCTGTCTATGATAACCAAATCAATCTCCCTGCTAACGCCGACTTTGTGTATATCTCAGCACCAGGCAATGGCGTGGAGGGCAACAACCAAATCCTCGTCTTCGACTTCGGTTATGCAGGTCCTTGCCAAGTCACTATCAGCGAAATCTCTATCAAAGAAGTAGGCGAAGCTGTGGCTCCTCCTGTGGTAGAGCACCCAGCAGCTGCTCCTGCTCCTACACACGATGCTGCACAAGTATTCTCCATCTATTCCGATGCATACACCAGCACCGTTGCTCGCGTCACTGGCGGTTGGGGACAATCCACCACCGAGGAGGAAGTAGAACTTGCTGCTGGCGACAAAGCCTTCTACTACACCAATTGCAACTACCTTGGTTGGGAGTTCAATGGTAGTACTACCATCGGCGATATGACCGCTTATCCTAACCTCCACCTCGATATCTATGTGGCTGAAGCAGCATCCATAAAGTTCACTCCTATCTGGGGCGGTGAAGCATTGAAGGACTATGCTCTGCAAGCAGGTTGGAACGCTATTGATATCAACCTTGTAACTGAGTTCGTTGGTATCAATCTGACAAATATCATCCAAGTGAAGTGGGATGCTATGCCTGCCACCTGCTATATCGACAATGTATATTTCTATGGCGAAGGTACTGGCGTGGACAATATCACTGTTGAGAAACATGCTGTCAAGAAGGTTGAGAACGGTCAACTCATCATCATCCGCGATGGTGTAAAATACGACATCACTGGTAGCGTAATACGCTAATCTATATCTCAGGTTAGGGAGGCCAACTCCCTCCCTAACTTTCTAACACCAACCATACACCCTTAGCAAGCGCAATGTTGGGCGCTGCGGGGTCCCCGAAAAATCTATTGATTTTTGGGGTGTACTGCAGTTGTTGTCTATGTTGTCTTTAATCAATACTCCCACTATGCGTAAATTCCTCTTTCTAACCCTTGCCTTTAGCCTCATCGCCTTATCGCCTAATAGCCTATTGCCCATAGCCTATTGCCAATCACCTGTACCTATTGGCAACGGCTCGTATGCCTCTTTTCCTCCACTCGAAGAAAGCCGTTCTTCTCTCCACGGCGGTTGCCAGGCTTACCAGATGGAGCACCGTCCTATCTACATCGTGGACTCCTTACAGGGGCGTCCGCTGCCTTCCAACGACTGGTGGACCTACGCACTCGTCAATCCTTGGACAGGCAAACTATGGGCATACCCAGCCCTCGTATGGGCAGATGCCACAGGCATATCCATTGCCAAACCCTCCTACTGGGAACCCACTGGCTGCGAGATGAAGTGGAACGACCCACTCACTATCACTACTCTCGCTTTCTCGCCTGATAGCCTTATCGCCTCATCGCCTCATCGTCCCTTCTCACCTCAATCTGCTCTTACCTCCCACTGGAGCGATTATATGATTGCCTTCGTACTCCAAGACGGCAATGCCGAAGTACGCGTCACACTCATGCAGGGCTCACCCCTCGTATGGCTGGAGTTCACCAATGCCGAACCCACCATCAACAACCCAGACCCGAATGCCTTAACCGTATTCCAGCACACTGCTGGCAATACCACCACCCTCGCTGTGGCTGTCCTCACCGATAACCTCACCGCCGAGGACCTACAACCCTATGCCTTCCGTATCCCACGCAATACACAAATCACCTACGATTACCTATCCAATCAATCACTCCTTCGCACGCAGTTTCATATCTCCTACCAAGATATAGTCCCCACCACCGCCAATGGTCTGTGGCAGGGATTCCTCCCCCACCACTACTACGACACGCATACCGACATCGCTTTTCGCACACCTACCTACGACACGCCACGCGGAAAGATGCGCCTTGCACAGGGCAACGATTTCACCATCGACTACCCCGTACATGGAATGTTGCCTTTCTTCCCAGTACCATACGATACGCTACAGGGCTATGACCCCGAACTCATGCGTACCCTCTGTGCCGAATACGCCTTGGCGGGTTCCTTCGGTGCTGACACCTATTGGGGTGGCAAAGGCCTCACACAGATGGCACACTATATGACCACCGCCTATCAGATGGGCGATACTGCCACCTTCGAACTTGCCAAATCTCGCCTCCGCGCCACACTCATCGACTGGTACACCTACACCGTAGGCGAAGACCAATACTATTTTGCCTACTACGACCGTTGGGGTGCCCTCGTGGGCTTTGACCCTTCGTATGACTCCGACACCTTCAACGACCACCATTTCCACTACGGCTACTTCGTCTATGCCTCTGCTTTGCTCTGCATGCTCGACGACGACTTCCGCCTGCAATGCGGACCTATGGCACGCCTCGTTGCCCTCGACTACGCCAATCCGTATCGTCCAACTTTAGCGCAGCAATCTTCCAACTTCAAGCGCAGCGATCTTCCATCTTCAGCGCAGCGATCTATCTCCTTCCCCCGCTTCCGCACCTTCAACCCCTACCTCGGTCACTCCTTTGCAGGTGGTATGGGCAACGAGGGCAATGGCAACGGACAGGAATCCAGTTCCGAGTCCATGCAGGGCTGGGGTGGTGTATGGATGCTCGGCGCAGCCCTTGGCGATGAAGACCTCATGGAAGCAGGTATCTATGGATATACCCTTGAAGCACGCGGTACTGCCGAGTACTGGTTCGACCGCGGACGACGCAATATTGACTACACCAAATACCTCCACCCTTACTGCTGCAACCTCACCATGCAGGGTGTAGGTTGGTGGACATGGTTCTCTGGCGACCCCGTTTGGATGCACTCTATCCAGTGGCTACCTATCTCACCTATCCTCCAGAACTATCTCACCGAAGACCGCGCCTTTGCGCGTTGGGACTACACCCAGATGTATGCTGCCAAAGAGGTGGGCAACTACGAAGCACCCACAGGCGGACTGGGTGACGAGTCAGGCTTAGGCAATGTCTGCCTCTCCTATCTCGCACTCTTCGACCCTGACTCCGCAGCCCATGTCTGGACACGCATGCGCCAGATGGGCAAAGCCCTCGCCAAGAACCCAGACACAGGCGGTATCACCTACCTGCTTGCCCATTCGCTCCGTGCCTATGGTCACCAAGACCACTCAATCCAAGCCGACTACCCCCTTGCTGCGGCTTATACCGACTCCCTGACAGGCAAAACCACCTACGCTGTCTATAACGCCACCAACGAGGAGATTGCGGTGCACTTTAAGGCGATAGGCGATGAGGCGATAAGGCGAGAGTTCATTGCGCCAGCACGTCGCCTGACCCTCTTTACAGATGCGCCTATGCTGACGACTATCCGTCTCGAAGGACCATCCGTAGTTCTACCTAACTCCACCAACGAATATCTACTCCGCTTCCTCGACCAATACGGTGCTACCTTCCGCGCTGATAGCATCATGCATTATACCGCACCTGCCACTGCCCAACTCACCGAGATCCGCGCTACCTACCAATCATTGGAAACGGCTCTGCCTATCCGCGTAGGGGCGTTACCCTACATGGCTACTGCCACTATCCAACCCGCTATCAACTATTTCGCTTTGGGCAACACCGTGGATTTCACACTCATTGCTACCGACCAATATGGCGAGGCATATCCTGTGGATTGGACCTACCATTTCGCACCTGCTACACCAGGACAATACATCATCGCCTATGAGGGCGAACGCACAGTGCGCGATACCATCATAGTACTACCTCCATACCCAAATATCGCACTTAACAAACCTGTCACCGCCAGCAGCCACGAAAACGCAGGTACCTTGCCCGAGGGTATCAATGATGGCGACCTATCCACCCGCTGGGGCTCCGCGCACAAGGACAACGAGTACATCACCATCGACCTACAACAACCCTGCTTCATTGACCACATCACCCTCCGTTGGGAGGCTGCCTACGCCAATTCCTTTGCCCTATTAATCACAGACACCATCCCCCTTTCCTTTACACCTTACACTTTACACCTTACACCTTACACCTCCTCAGGCGGTGTCCAAACCATCGAACTATCCCAAATAGGTCGCTACATCACACTCGTTGGACTCACCCGCGCTACACAATACGGCACATCACTCTACGAACTCGAAGCCTACGGTATGCCTATCGCAGGCGATGATAATGCCCTCTTCGGGCTCGCCATTTATGCCGATCGAGATGCGCTCACACAAAGCGAAGAACTGCTCTTCGAAGTAAAAGGCTACAACCGCTTAGGCGAGGAAGTCAGTTGCCAACCTACGCTTACTGCCGAAGGTGCAACCATACATGGCAACCGCCTTCAACCGACCACCACGGGCACTATTCGCCTCACTGCCACCATCGGCAGTATCACTGCCTCGCGCACATTTATTGTCATGGAGTCAGAGCAAATCACCGCTACCTCCGTTTCGCCTAAATATGTCACCCTTCCATTGGGCGACACCCAACGCTTCACCGTGTCTGCTATCAATCAGTTTGGTATCACCGAAATCGAGACTACCGAATACTACGAAGCCACCACCTTGGGCGATCATCAACTCATCGTCTCCTTAGGCGGCTTCACCGACACTGCCTATATCCATGTAGTGGACTTTGCCGACCTCAACTTGGCACTGGGCAAACCCACCACCTGTTCGGGTAGTGAGAATGGCGGAACCAGCAGCGACAAAGCCACCGACGGACTCTTAGACACCCGCTGGTCATCCCGCTTCCAAGATGGCGAATGGCTCGTTATTGACCTACAAAAGACCTATGCTGTCAATCGTGTCAAACTCTATTGGGAAGCAGCCTACGCTACACACTTTGAAATCCAACTATCCACCGACGGCGTTCAGTACGAAACTGCTTATACTGCTACCAATGCAGAGGGTGGCACACAGGATATTCTTCTGCCTGCAGGCGCTACCGAAGCACGCTATGTGCGTATCCTATGCCATGAGCGCAACACGGACTATGGTTCGTCGCTCTACGAAGTGGAGGTATATGGCATCCGCCAATCGGATATGACCAATGTAGAATCACCTAACATAAGAACAGAGGTGATAAAACGAATAGAGAATAACCGTCTCGTTATTCTCTATCATGGTGTAAAATACGATGTGATAGGTCAGAAGATAGGGACCCTTACTCCGTGACACGCTCCAACTTGGCGTAGGTGAGTAGCAATGTCTTCTTACCTACTTCTTTGAAGAGAATATCAATCTTCTCGTTGTCGTTTTCGCGATAGACATCCAGCACGACGCCTCGACCGAATACGCGATGCATCACTATATCATCTTTTGCCCATTCCGAACGTATGCTCTTCTTCTTGCCTTTCTCTTTTGCACCAGTGGTAGGTGTGAGGTGGGCAGGGCGAGAGGTGGTAGGGGTAAAGTGGGTAGCATTGGCACTACGAGTGCTTTCTGCACGTGTGTTTGACAAGAACGCAGGGCGTGAAGCAGTGTCTTGGTTGAGTACGAAGCGGGGATCAATATCCTTTAGGAACCTCGAAGGAGTGGTAAAGGTTACTTGCCCATTGCGGAAGCGCTGCTTGGCATTCATCAGATGGCATAGCTCCATGCTACGCGTGATAGCCACATATAACAATCGACGCTCCTCCTCTATCTCGCGCACTGTTTGGCAGAAAGCGGAAGGGAAAAGGTTCTCCTCTAAGCCCACAATGAACGTAGCACGAAACTCCAATCCCTTGGCTGCATGTATGGTTAGCAATGTGACACGTGGTTGCTCATCATCCAAATTCTCATCTTGGTCGGTGAGAAGGCTCACTTCTGCCAGAAAATCGGTAATCAATGTTTGCTCTTCACCCTCCTGCTTGCGTAGTTCACAGAACTCATGAATACCAGACAGCATCTCTTGTAGGTTCTCATAGCGCGCCACACCCTCGGGGGTAGTATCGTTTTTTGCTTCGCGCAGTATGCCCGTCTCTGTGAGCAGGTCTTGCGCAAAGATAAAAGCATCTTTCTTTACCATATCTTCGGCAAATTGCTCAATCATCTGGGCGAAGTCGGTCACGCGTTTCTGGGTGGCTGGTGATATATCAGTGGCTATTCTATCCAAAGCCATAGCCACTTGCATAAGCGTACATTTATTCTCTCGTGCTGCTTCGTACAGGCGATTGACTGTAGTGTCGCCTATGCCACGGGTGGGGTAGTTGATCACGCGCAAGAAAGCCTCATTGTCATCTCTATTGCTCACCAAGCGCAGGTATGCCAATGCATCTTTAATTTCTTTTCGTTGGTAGAAACTCATACCGCCGTAGATGCGATAGGGGATACCCAACTGGCGCAACTCATCCTCTATCACACGCGATTGGGCATTGGTTCTATACATCACCGCTACATCATCATAGCTATATTTGCTGGGGGCTATACCACGAATTGCCTTGGCTACTGCTTTTCCCTCATCACGGTCTGACATATACGTGGAGATGGCGATACGTTCACCTATATTGAGTTCGGAGAACACCTCCTTGCGTATCTGACCTTTGTTATGGCGGATGAGCGAGTTGGCTGCATTCACAATAGTTTGGGTGGAGCGATAATTCTGCTCCAACTTGCAGAGCTGAGCATTGGGATAATCCTTTTGGAAATTAAGTATATTGCTGATATCTGCACCGCGGAAGGAGTAGATGGATTGTGCGTCATCGCCCACCACACAGATGTGCTGATGCTGCTCCGCTAATTTGCGGATAATCATATATTGTGCCCGATTGGTATCTTGATACTCGTCCACCAGAATGTATTGAAACTGCTCCTGGTACTTCTCTGCTGCCTCGGGGAACTTTTGCAATAGCGTGTAGCTATTCACCAAGATATCATCAAAGTCCATGGCATTGGCAGCCTTCAGTCGGCGATTATACTCGGCATAGATACGCGCTATATCGGGCATCTTATCAAAACGGTCGCGCATTAGGTATTCGCGATCAGAGGCGTATTGATTAGGCGATTGCAGATTATTCTTAGCCACCGATATGCGCGCATGCACCACACTGGCTTTATACACTTTGTCATCCAACTTAAAGTCTTTGATAATATGTTTGATGACGGAGTTGGAGTCAGCCGTGTCATAGATGGTATAGTCGCGCGTATAACCCAGCAAGGTGGCTTCTTGGCGCAATATACGTGCAAAAATAGAGTGGAAAGTGCCCATCCATAAATAGCGTGCCAGTTCTTCTCCCACGAGTTGATTGATGCGATTTTTCATTTCTCGTGCAGCTTTGTTGGTAAAGGTGAGCGCGAGGATATGCCCAGCAGGTAACCCCTGCTCCAACAGGTATGCCACTTTATAAGTGAGTACACGTGTCTTGCCAGAGCCAGCTCCCGCAATCACTAATTGAGGACCATCATTGTACGTAACCGCAGATAATTGTGACGAATTGAGTAGTGAAGTATTCATGGAATGTGCCTTATTAGGTTGCATAATGCTGCAACGATATGTTAAACAAGTTGCAAAGGTACAATTATTTTCTCATTTATGCAAGAAAAATAAAAAAAATAATGGATTAAAGAGTCAGTTATCGGGTATTTACCACACTCCATCATCTGCGAAGATAAGGAGGGTACAACCGAACGAAATCTTAACAAAAGGGATAAATAACGACAACAGACAGATAGGAATTTATTACCTCGATTGATATATGAATATATCATTTTTCAAAAATATCGGCGCTAAACTTGCTCATGTGCAAAAAAAGCAGTACCTTTGTCGCCAAAAGGCGACGAGCCAAATCAATAACGAAACATTTAAGCAGAAATATTAATTATTAACTATTAACTATCAACTACAATTATGGTAAGTTACAAAGAACTTGGCTTGGTGAACACCAAAGAGATGTTTGCTAAAGCAATCAAAGGCGGATACGCTATCCCAGCCTTCAACTTCAACAACATGGAGCAACTCCAAGCTATCATCAAAGCAGCTGCTGAGACCAAGAGCCCAGTTATCCTCCAAGTATCTAAAGGTGCGCGTAACTACGCTAACCAAACCCTCCTCCAATACATGGCACAAGGTGCTGTAGAGTATGCAAAAGAGTTGGGTTGGGAGAAGCCACAAATCTGCTTGCACCTCGACCACGGAGATAGCTTCGAGACTTGCAAATCTTGCGTTGACTTCGGTTTCTC
>JAZREU010000077.1:0-90114 GCA_045660925.1 Paludibacteraceae bacterium
GTAAAGTGTAAGGTGGAGAGGCAGGGCGCCTTTGGCGCTTTTTGGGTGTAGGCCTACCCCCAGCCCTTCGTTGTTTTTTGGGCGATGGGCGATTGGCTATTGGCAATTGGCGGGAACGTTTTTTCTTGGGTGGGGCGAAGAGGACGGGAGGTTTGGGTGGACGAACAGACTTGATCTTGCCCCAAGCGAAGCGAATAGACTGAAAGACATACTCCACCTGCTGCGGGTCGATGGCTGGATGCAACTGCTTTGCCTCAGTTACCATGGCGTCAAACTGCTGTTTATAAGGCGAATGCGATAGGCAGACATAAAGGCGCGCTCCATAACGATGGTCAATGGTGAGACAGATGGTGCGGCGGTCGTCGAAAGTGTCGAAGACAGCACAGTCAGCAAGGCAAGCGGTGAGGTGGCCTTGCTGAAGCACCTGACGGGAGAAGGTGGTGAAGACATGATGGAGAGCTTCGTGGAAGAGCATAATAAAAATAGATCGCAGCGCTGTCAGATGTCGGACCGCCTTTGGCTGTTAGACCGCTGCGCTGTTAGACATTAGAGGAATGAGGGCGATTAGGCGAAAAGGTCTGTTTGTTGCTGATACTTAGCGAAGTCTTGTTGGAGGCGGGCGAGACGGCGTGTAACGCGGTCGAGCGCATCTTGGTATTGCTTGAGCGCAACTTGCAAGTGCGCCATATCACGCTGCAAAAATTGATCATCAGGGAAACATTTGAGTTTGGCTTGCAAAGGAACCATATCGTCTTCTACTTCTTGTAACAATTGTTCTTGCATTGCCTTCAACTCAATGCATTGGTTGATCTGAAAGTGATAAATCTCAGGTACAGCCGCAGGCAAAGCGGAAGGATTGACAATAGCTGCAATAGACATATCGTCGTGACTACCCTTTTCGCTGAGTTTAGGCAAAGCCTCTTCCAACTCGTGCATAATCAGTTCACGAGAGGTACAATGTTTGACACAATCCATATAGAAATTCCAGTATACCTGCTCATGGCCAAAGGAATTTTCGATGCCGTCGGACCCAAGGAAAATACCATAAGGAATATCATCCTTGCTGCCCTCTACATAACGAAATTCCTCCACGGCATCATCGTCGCAGATAGAGGAAGTCATATAGAGGAAACACTTCTCATCGAGCGGAATGGGTTGAGAGGCAGGGGATTGGGGATTATGGCGTAAGGTCACGCAGGTGCCATCGCCAATCTGGAAGGCAAACCAACCGTTGGGATGTACACAGGCAGCTATCAAGGTGCAACCATAAAGGGGAAAAATGAAATCGCCCATGGAATCAATTTCGCGTATGACATAGGAGAGCGTTTCCTCTTCTTGATCCGTAAGCGGATTATCGTTGAAATGATCAACTACTTTTAGTTTCCATTTGGTGACCAGCATATCAAAGATCCCCAATCGGTATTCGGGATTGGTGAGATCATGAAAGTGAGTCGTTATAATTTCTTTGGCTATTTCGACAGCCAACTGTGCGCCGATAGCGCTACGGGAGTGTGGTTTGCCGCCATGACCATCGCTAACGATGGCGATATGCATGTCGTCGATGGTGCCAGCGAAAGAGGCATCTTGGCAGGGGCGGCCCGATGCGAGGTGGCTAGAGCCGATGCAGGTGTGGTGGAAGGTTAGCATTAATTTTAGGTTAAAGGTTAGAGGTTAGAGGCGAGGGATAGACTGTGACTGTTAGAAGCTAGATCGTTACACTATTAGACCGCAACTTAGTTGCTGTTAGCAGTTAGATACTGGAAGTCTAACAGCGAGCATCGCGAGCGGTCTAACAATGAAATGGTCTGGAAGGCGAAGCTGGTCTAACAGCGCAGCGGTCTGCGGAGGTTAGCTCCGCTTACCAATCCTCGGCGTCGGAGGTGTTGATAGTGTCGAGTTGCTGATTGATAGACTCAATGACTTGCTCCTGCTTGGTGGCATTGCCCGTATTGCTACTTTGGCTGCCAATCTGCGAAGAAGTAACCGCAGCAATGCGGATGATGGACTTGAGTGCATCGGTGTTATACGCCTCGTAGATAGCCTCAGGGTTGCCTGTGAACTCGCGCAGAACATCGTAGTTGGCATCGTTGCCGATGGCAATAGCGATGCGGATGGCGTTCTTGAACCATGGGTTTTGGCTGAGGGCAGACATGCCATTGTGGAAATCGTCGGTAGGAGCTCCGTCGGAGAGCAGAATAACGACTGGCGCGTAGCTGCCTGAAGGAGACTTCATGAAGCCATGTTTGGAGAGTTTGGCATTGAGTTCGAGGCATGCTTCGCCCATAGCCGTCCAACCATCGGCACGGATATCAAGCCATCGGAAATCGCCGAGCGATTGGGGTTCACCATACATCCATTGGCAGTCGGAAGCGAACTCCAAAGTAGCAATCTTGATTTCAACATCGGGATTGGTGTCGGAGATGTCGCGGAGGACAGGAATGATATTGCGGATAGCATCGTTAACAGAGGCAATCTTGCTGCCTTGCATACTGCCTGATTTGTCAACCATGAAAAAAAGCGTCATAGTACGACGAGGGATTTCTTGTAAATCGAGTAAGCTCATATTCGTGTTTAGTGTTTAGTGATTAATGTTTAGTGATTAGTTAATCATAGCGGTTAATTGTGGATTAAACAGGATCTGGATGCCAGATTTGGCTGGCATGAGGGCTTTGGGAGCGAGGGTGCGCTGTTCGCCTTTGGTAGTAGTGACCAGCCAAGTAAGCTTGGAAGTGTTGCGCAGCCAAAGGAGATTGTCTGTACTGGATAGCACCGCCTCGAAGCACACATCATCGGCTAACGGATAACGATTGCCTGCCATGAGGGGCAATGTGCGACCGTCGATACTAAGACGAGCCTTGACTTGTAACAAGGTGCTACAAGCGACACAGCGGGCAGTATTCTCCTCCGAGAGGAAAGTTTCTTGGCGGCAGTGCGGACAAAGAACGATGTTATCTTTGACTGACTGCAAGAGACGTACCCACTCTGCTTCGATGAGGCGCGACTGCGGATTGGCATAGAGTTTTTCATGGCTGAACTCCTCGATGAACTGATTGCGGAGTAAAGCAGGGAAAGTCGACCAACGGCGGAGAACATTGGTGTGGACACCATGCACGGGGCGATTGCTACTATCGGTAGGATGATAGATGAAGATCATATCCGAACCAAAGAAGCGTTTCTCATCCGACTCTCGCATGCAGGGTTGTGCCAGCACACGTTCGCCCTCGAAGGGGTGATTGCCGTAGAGCAAGAGGAAGAGAATGACGGTAAGCGAGAAACGGTCGCTATAGGTATCAGGCAGTGCGCCTGCTACCACCTCGGGAGCCATATAGCGGGTTTTGCCTGCAATACCGAGGTTGGCACCGTGGAAGATGACATTGTCGTTGTCGCAAATAAGGACATCGCCCGTCTTAGGGTCAAGAAAGAAGTTGCCATCATTGAGGTCCTGATAACTGAGTCCTTTGCTGTGCAGCGCCTTAAAGGCATTGCAGATATGTATGGCTGCGCTGAAGAGGGCTTGCATGGAGGAGAAGCGCTCTTTGGCGAGCAGGAAACGCGAGAACTCGACATAATGCTTGGGACGGAGAGGCATGATATAGCCAAAACTGCCATACTGCACTTGTGTGAGGTACTCGGGCCAAAGGAAAGCAGGAGATGGCGAACCGATGCGGATATTGGTCTCGAGGTTGTGGTAGAAATTGGCATTGGTGGTATAGGCAGGATGCGTGTACCACTTGAGTGCCATCTTCTTGCCATTGAGATCCACGGAATAGACCGCACCCTGTCCTCCTTGTCCGAGGAACTGGAGGACACGGGCGGTCTGACCCTTGGTGAGAGTGATAATGCTTTTAGGGGAGAGCATAGTTTTAGTGTTTAGTGAATGCAGCGGAGCTGCTACTGTTTAGTGTAAAGTGTAAAGGCAGGGGTTGTTAGTCTTCGTCGTGGCTGAAGAAACTGCGGGAGCCATCATCTGACGACGGAGTTTACGGTGAAGTTCTTCGCTGACATCCTCTCCTACCTCCCTGTCGCATCGCTCTACGGCGCTGAAGAAGTTCATATTGCCTTCATTATATGCATCAAACGCGTCGCGTGCACCCTCGTGCGAAAACTTCCAAGCTTGCGCATTTTGTACGTCAATATTGAGTTCTACGCACACCTTGGTGACATCTTGGTTAGCACCCATGAAGGCGAAGTTCCAACCCTCCTCTTCCTTGAGGTGGCCAATGAGTTGGTGGATTTCTGCTGCATTGTACTCGGTGGAGGAATTCTCGTAGCCGTCGGTGATGATAGTAACGGACGCGAGGGCGCGTTCGTACTTTTTGACTTCTGCTTCGAGGCGAGTGAGCGACATGCCGATAGCATCCAGCAATGGGGTACAGGCGCAAGGAACGAATTGCTCCTCCTTCATGAGTTCAATTTTCTCTGCTGGCACCATGTCAAGGATGTATGGCATGGAGTCTGTATCAAAGAGCATAAGGGATACGAAATGCTCTTGGGTGTCGGCATGCTTCTCGGCGGCAACCTTGATGCCATTAAGGACTTCGTTACAACCTGTGAAGGCAGCATGACGGATAGAACTCATAGAACCGCTCTTGTCGAGGACGATAAGGTTGTAGATTCGGGTTTTGGTTGTAGGTTTTTGATTCTCGTTCATAGTTGTAAGGGTTTAAAAAGTTAGTGATTTATTGATTATTGTTTTCTTCGTCTATGGGTAGATAGCGGATGATGGTGGTTCGGCTATCAAGTTGGACGATTTCTTTGCGAAGTTTGCCTTCGGCTACGAGGCGTTCCTTCTCTTCACGGGCGAGGCGTAGTTTCTCGACGGAAGCCAGCGCCTTCTCGTGCATAGAGATATTTTCTGCTCGTGTGATGATGCGCTTGGTTTTCTTGAAAGGACGGATAGGCATAATTCTGAGGTTATAGGTTTATAGGTTAAAGGCAAGAGTTATAGGTTGGTGGTGATTTTGAGGAGGCGTTGGGCGTTGTCGATTTCGATTTTGCCGAGGCGTTGGAGAACGGTCTGTCCAAGTAGGAGAGGTGCGTTCTGCGTCTCTACCACTGAGGCACGTACATCGCGCAGGATCAGTCCTCCGAACTCAATCTCTTTGAGAATGATGGTTGTTCCTACGGCTATGGCACCAGTGGCCACTTGGTAGGTCTTCTTGCCGACAATGTCACGCGAGTCGAGGTAGCCATTTTTATACATGAAGTTGGCTTCGACTTGCGAGATGGTGACATCGCTGGCGCCAGTATCGAAAATGAAGTTGAGTGGCAGGTTGTTGATGGTGCAGTCCACCTTGGTCACACCACCTATCTTGGTGAAAGGAATCTCCACGATACGCTCCTCGCCTGCTGAATCGCCCTGTTCTTGGCGATAAGCGCGGGTGCGCTCGTGCAACTCGGTTTCATAGGTGGTCAAGAGACTATCGAGGCGTTCGCCACGAAGCGAGTTGAAGTCTGGGTCGTGGCGGACATGATTGAAATGGGTGTAACCGTCACGGAGTTCGTCTTCCAGGGTAGCGAAAGCCAGTTCGGTTTCGCCCAGAAGCGCGTAGCAGCACGCTATGTTGTAGCGTTCGGAGTGGTAAATGCTGTCGGATTGTAGTATGCTGTCGGTTAGGGTGCGTGCTTGCTCTCTCATGCCGAGGTGGAGCATAGCGAAGACCTGCTCAATAGTGCCATCGGCCTCTTGTACGAGGCGCTCAAAATCCTTGTGGGCTTTGGCGGTGTCGCCAAGGAGCATGTGGCTGTAGGCACGTCTGAAACGTGCGTAGTCGTAGGACGACTGAAGTGCGATAGCGATGTCGTAGTCCTCAAGAGCCTTGGCGTACTGCTGCATATCGAAATGCACATCTGCTCGCGTGATGTAGGTTCCTACTTGGTCGGGGGATAGTGCCACCATCTTGTTGGCGATAGTTAGAGCATCGTCCAGGCGATTGAGCTCGCTGTAGATGTAGATGAGATCAACACAGTATTCGAGTTCGGTGGTGTCTGATTCGTAGGCGTTGAGGGCGTATTGCAAAGCCATGTCGTAGTCGCCAAAATCCTGATAGAGGTCCGAAAGGATATATTCGTAGTATGGGTCGCCATCGAGATTCTTCATGTCCTTAGCTACATTGATGGCATTCTCAAATTGACCTTTCTCGCGATAAATGGCGAGCAGGTAGTATTTCCATTCGATGGCATTAGGGCTCTTAGCGACTTGCACCTTGATGCGTGGCAGGAGTTCGTCGAGAATCTCGGGATTGCATTTGGAGATGAGGTCGGTGGCATCATCCTCAAAGTGCTCCATCTGGAAGGCCTGCATGATGTAGTCGGCTGCTTGCTCGTAGTGATGGAGTTGGTTCTCCACTTTCGCCATATAGGAATAGATGAAGCTGCGCTCAGCCAGCGAGTTGGCATACTTATAGGTGTCAAGCGCCTCTTGGTAACGCTCTTGCATGTAATAGGCGCGTGCGATGAGCAGATGTCCTTGTACCATGCCAGGACTCATCTGGATGACCTTTTGGAAGTCCGCCATGGCGTTGTTGTATTGACGGTTGAGAAGGTAGATTACGCCACGCGTTTCCCACCACTCATTGTTGGTAGGTTCGGTCTTAACGGCCTTGTTGAGGTAGTCAAGAGCGAGGGTGGTGTCCTGGAGTTGGAGATGAATGTCTGCCAATGCAGAGTAAGTCCATGCACGATAGTACTTGTCGGCTTTGGGAATATAATCCAAGGCCTTGTGGAGTGCAGCAAGGGCATTGCCCAGCTCATTTTTGCGGTTTTCAATAGTAGAAAGCCAAGCATAGGCGTAGCCATTCTTGGGGTTCTCCTCAATCTCTTTGAGGAGATACTGTTTACCCTCCTCGTCATTGCCATTGTCAATGGCTTCGACGCCGCGTTGGTAGTTGTAAGAAGTAGGACGTTGTGGTTCTTTGGCGCATACAAGGGTAGCGCATACTGCGAGTAGCAGTAGGGATAAGGTTCGTTTCATTGTTGTTTAGGATTTATAGTTGTAAGTTTATAGTTTTAAGGCAAGGGTTATTCTTCGGGAGGGCAGATTTTGTCGAGTTCGTCGATCTTAGCTTGGGCATACTCTTGTGTTTGCTCGTATTGGCTAAGGTAATGGAGGTTGTTGTATGCAAATTGGTAGCGTTGTTCACGAATCAGCACTTCGGTATGCATGCGGTAGAGGAAGAGGTAGTATGCCTCTTTCTGATCGTAATTCCATTGTTCGTGTTCGTTGAGCGGTTCGTCGCGTATGGCCATCTCTTGGAGCTCTGCTTCGAGTTGGTCTTTGACAGTTTCGAGTTCGAATAGAAGTCGCACATCCTGCTTCTCAAAGAGAATCTTGAAGTAGAGGTAGTGGGCATCCATTCTGCCGTGATGGTGCACGAGATGGATATAGTAGAATGCCTTTTCCAATTGTCCTAAATGGTAGTAGGAGAGCGCGAGGTAGTATGCGCTGCGTGTAGCGTGCCAAAGGTGCACGGTTTCATCGTTACCATACCGTTGGCTGGCGCGTAGGTAGTATGGCTCCAAGAGCTGTATTGCCTGTAGGTATTGCTGATGTAATGCCATACGAACACCCTCGGTGTAGTAATAATCATCCTTGCTTTGGTTGAGTTCGAGCAACTCTTTCTGCTCTTCGGTGAGTTCTTCACCAGAGCGTTCTGCTTGGCGAGCAGCGGCGATTTTTTCGCCGAAGTGCTCAAAGGTGTTCTCGCTGTTGGTTTCATAGCAAAGTAGGCATGAGACTGCTTGTGGGGTATAAACGAAGCTTGGCGTTTGCTCTTGCAGATGGTCATATGCTACCTTCATGGCAGTCAGGCGAAGGAAGATTCCGTCCACGGTTTGCTTGACCAGATGCAGGGTGAAAGTATAGTGGTGGAAAGTGGTATCAATGGTTATCACAGCAGGTGTGCTGCTTACGTTAATCTGTCCGTCACTTTCCTGAATCATAGTAGAGAAGACATCCGCTCGGACGATGGTGTCTCGTTGTGATACTTGCTCAGTGGTTTGCTCTGTGACAATAGTCATGGAGAGCAGGTCCTCTACTTGCTCTTTTGCGAAGAGCGACTGTATGAGTTGACCAATAGAAAGACGGCGCGCATTGAAGTGTTTATAGTTAGCCATGATTTGCATGGGTTCGTTGTATTGCTTTACGCGCAGCGAGAGGGCTTCGTCGCGTGACTGGTCCATGCGCTCTTCTTCGCTTACTTGGTCACGATTGTCGTTCTCCATGAGTAATTCGCGTGCCACTTCGAAGATGCTCTGGAAATGGTATTTGAGTTCCTCTGTGGATGGGTTGATGGTTCCTACTTTGATAACAACATCCAGCATATCCCTCTCGCTATCGTAGCGATGAGTAATCTGAACATATTTGTTCTTGCTTGATAGTTGGTTACAGATGCGTTGTACCCAAAGGTAGTTCTCACGGCTATAGGGTACGCCCCAATGATAGTAGAGTAGAATCTCTTCGTTTAGGTCGTTGCTATAAGATTCGAAGTACGATCCTTGACAAAGGAATACGCGGTATGTCCATTCCTCGCGAACTTCGCTATGTTCCACCATACAACCCATTTGGGTAAGAAAGTCTGTTAGTATCTCTGTACCTGTCCTACTAGTAGTAGGCATGTCCTGCTCAGTAGTTTCAGATACAACCGTAGCAGTTGGCTGAGGTTCTTCAGCGGGCTTGTTTTGTGCTTCTTTTTTGGCCTTTTTGTCGGCGATGCGCTCTTGGATAAGTGTGCCGAGAATGAGGATGACTACGGCAGTAGCCACATAGATGATCCATGTTTCCATACAAAAATAGTTAAGGATGGTTATTGTTATTTATTAGCTTCGTGCTTAGCTGCTATTGCTTTCACGCTGTTGATGATGTCCCACCAGTCGGTATCGAGGCGGTTGCGCATCTCAGCGATGATAGGTTCGGGGATTTCCTTGTAGAAAGCCTCCGCAATGCCGCCAGTGATGCAGGTGAGGGTATCGCTATCACCGCCGAGTGAAACGGCAAGACGGATAGCTGACTCAAAGTCCCAACTATCCAAAAAGGCGATGATTGCTTCGGGTACAGTGCCTTGGCAAGAAACATCAAAGTAGTAGTCTGGACGAATATCATTGCAGTCACGATTGAGGTCATAGCCAAACTTGTCCGTGATATATTCCTTGATCTCCTCTTTGGTCGCATTGTGGCGTGCCATCCATATGGCAGCGGCAGTGGCTTGCGCACCTTTGATGCCTTCAGGATGATTGTGGGTGATCTCTGCAGAACGTTTGGATAACTCCAATGCCTCGTTCAATGTCTTTGCCACCCAACCACAGGCAGAACAACGCATAGCAGAGCCATTGCCCCAGGAGTTGTAAGGATGGCGACCAGACGGTATCTCGTCGAAATTGTTGTACTCATCGCGATAGCCACCCAAGAAGTCGGGATTGAAGAGCCAGCGTGAGAAGGCACCGCCATAACCAGCACGTGGATAACGATGTCCCCAGCGCACCATGCACTCTTCAAGTGTTTCTTGGGTGCGTTCGGGGTCAGAGAGTAGCCACTCGGCGACTGCCATAGTCATGACAGAGTCGTCGGTGGGCTCGCTGTGTGATGAAAACAATGGAAACTTGGTTGACTTGATGTTGCAAAACTCGTAGATGCTGCCTACAGTATCGCCAATAATTGCTCCGAGCATATTTTTTATAGTTTAAGGGTTAGAGGTTAAAGTTTAAAGGCAAGGTTAGGGTTTAATGGCAACGATCAGAATTCCAGGTTGAAGTTGCGACGCTTCTTGAATTGGCTGTATGCAGTCATGTTGAAGCGATAGAGTGTGGCAGGTCGGTGTCCTTTGACCACTTCCTTCTCGCCTGTATCATCGAGAATGCCTACTGCGGTCATCTTCTTCATGAAGTTGCGGCGGTCGAAATGCACATTCAGGATGGCTTCGTAAAGGCGTTGGAGCTGCGGAATAGTGAAGGTATCTGGCAACAACTCGAAGCCTACAGGACGGAAGTGCAAGTCCTCACGCAAGCGGTTGGTAGCTACACGCAAGATACGGTCGTGGTCGAATGCCAAGGCAGGTATTCGGTCGAGCGGGAACCACTTGGCATCCGCAGCATCGTCTCCACCATGCACCTCGCGCAAAGGGGTGAGCGCATAGAAAGCGGTGGTTATCACACGTCCACGTGGATCACGATTAACCTCGGAAAATACACCAAACTGCTCCATGTAGATCTCAGGGAAACTAGTCTCCTCGGTGAGCTCGCGTTGTGCACATTGGTTGATGGTCTCGTTCATACGAAGGAAACCGCCAGGCAATGCCCATTTGCCCTTGAAGGGAGCTACGCCACGTTTCACAAGGAGAACATTGAGTGCTTCGCCATCGAAACCGAAGATCACAGTGTCCGCCGTCATTGCAGCACGAGGGTACTCATACGCAAATAAGCCGTTTTCGGTGAGTTGATAGTCGGGATTTTCGTTTGTTTTCTTGCTCATAGTTGCAATTAAATTAGGTTGTTTGTGTAAATTTTCCGCAAAGGTACAACATTTTTTTGATACCACCAAATATTTTTGTGTATTTTTTACACTTTATTTTAGATTATTACAAAGTAATAATAATTTTTATGGTTTGGTATTGTTAATATGAAACCTATCCAAAGGTGAATAATCTACTTCTTTTCCTTAGTTCTTGCGATTGTGCGCAATACAATGATTGTGTTAATGAACCAAACAGCGATGACGAAAGCAATGGTTAGAATTAGACCTATCGTGGGCACAACTTCTGTCAGAGTTCTACTAAGTTGATATATGACCTCTCTTGGTATATACACTTCGAGTAGTAATGCCAGAACGATAGCTCCATTTATAAGGATTGGAGCAAGGATATTGAGCGTGCGATGCCAACCAGCTAAATCTTTTTCAAGTAGCATGGCAATCACGCTACTAATCCATAGCATATGAATAGAACCAAGTGCGGTTATAAAATAGCAATCCTCCCAATATGTATTTTCAAACCAACCAAATATTCCGCTGAAGATGGCTAAGACACTAAGGACAGCTATTACGCCTACACTCACTTTGGCTATCACTTGGTTAGCTCGTGAGTAGGCACGTAATTCTTGAATTTTGTTATCAGTTTGTTCTTGTTCTTTGATGATATTGCTATCACCTAATAACATGGTTCCGCCCAAAGAAATTAAGGCAATGGGTCTGAGCCAACTCAACCATGTAGTTGTTTGAAAACCAGCTACATGACCCGTTACCAATACATGCACATAGGACACAAGCATAAAGATCAACAATAGTGTCGCAGCCAGTGACACGATGATGCCAACAACGCCTAATACAGGATTCGCATATGTATTCTCGCGTTTTGCTAAACCGAACTGAAGTAGCCATGTTGCGACCCATAGGAGTATGATGAAATGGAGCCAAGGATTCCAATAGCAATATGCTATACCACAGATTTGAACGATACCATTCCCAAAACTGTTGTATAATACTGCGCATAGTGTCATAGTCACGATGCCTATGGCTTGCCAGCGAAGCGATTTGTTAAAGCGAGGTATTTGTTCTTGGTGTAGGTATAATCCTATGCCAAAGATGATCATACCGATGAGTACTGCCACATGAGGCAAATAGCCGATGTGGGATCGCCAAATAGCCCAGCTATGAACAGCAGGGATTTGTCGTATCAAAATTGACAGGGCGTAGAGCGATGCGCAAGCCGCCATCGCAATGGAGGAGTGTTTGAGAGAAAGTTTCATAATGTTTTTAGTTTATAGGTTTAATATTTTTATATTATAGTGCGCTATTGGATGTGGTGATGTGTCTTCATTGCCAAAGTAATCGCTTCACCTACGGGGACATAACTGCCTAATAGGTAATGGCGCTGTTTGTGCCCATAGATGGTAGTGGCGGCGAGTTCTGCAGTGCGAAGCAGACCATTGCGGAATGACCAATCTTCAAAATATGTGGCACATCCTACAGCAAATGCTGTACCGGAAGGGCTATAACCAAACAATAGTGGACCTGCATCAATATGGAAGTCTAACCAACTGGTTCTACCTTTGTACTCTTTGATACCCGTAATAAAGCCTTCTGAAGCAAAATGCTGCTTCATGCTTTGATATTGCTGATAAGCAAACTTCTCATCCACCAAACTCAAATAATAGCATGTCAATCCTGCATACGAACCACATACGGAAAATTTGCCTCTTGATTGTGAATTGTTGTATATCATTGCTGCCAATAATCCTGTTCGCTGGTCTATCCATTCGGTTTTAGCTTTGTCCAGCCAGCGCTGCACTATATCGGCATATTTGCCGTCATATAATTGGGCATAGTTGTTGAGTGCAACGATAGTGACCATCATATCGGGGATAAAGATAGGTGTATAGGGGAATGTTTTTAAGTTTAAGTCTGGTGACGCAAGCATTCGTCTGTGCAGCGCCTCGCAGATACGATGTAGCAAATCATCGTACTCGGTATTTCCACCAATAAACTTATAGTTGGTTATCATCCATGCCAGCAGGCTCAAATAACTCATGTGATCTTTGTTGCCATCCAATGATTCGAGAGGTGACTCACCCCATTGTTGTGCATCATACTCCTGAATCACAGGACTCATTGTAATATCAATCATGTGTTTGATATCTTGTCGATAAACTTCGGTATATTCAGGATACAGATGGCTGATGTTGACGAGTGACATGCTTGTCATTGCCAACGAGTAGATTGCCCATTCGCCTTGGTAATGGCTACCCACAGCAGATGGCATTGCGTAGATCAGTTCTTCGGGTGCTACGATTACCTTCTCTCGTAGCCATTCGGCGCGTTTGACATAGTCTTGTTTGCACGGTTCTTCGTCCACCTTGATGTATGTCAAACAACTGATAGTCTTCCATATTACTAATGGAAGTAGTATAAGAATGACGGGTAATAATAGAACAGCCAGTATGACTGCACAACCGATTTTATTCGCCTTCGGTTGATCTTTGAGAAAGCCGTTTATGATAGATGTGATGTATTGCATAGGTTATTATTTTTTATTTTGTTTAATTAGTCCAATTCGCCGTTTCAATAATTTTTGATAATATACTATAATTGTTTATAATTTTGGTAGTGTAATAATTACTAATATTGCGTATTTTTGTTCAAAATAATCGCAACAGCATTAATTCCTTATCAAAAAACTAAAGTTATCGGTGTTCTCCAATGCGAGGCAGGTGCCTTTGGCGACTGAGTGAAGCGGATCGTCCGCTACATGAAACTGTATTTGGAACTTATCCGTCAATCGTTTGGCCAAACCGTGCAGCAATGCTCCGCCACCTGTGAGGTAGATACCCCGCTCCACAATGTCGGCATAGAGTTCAGATGGCGTTTGTCCCAAGCCTTGTTTGATAGCGGCTTCAATCTGCTGGATGTTCTTGTCGAGGCAGAAAGCGATCTCTTGATAACTCACGGGAATGTGCAGTGGCAAGTCGGTGGTTCGGTTCGGACCAACTACCATCATATCTTCGGGTGCTTCGTCCAATTCGGGGAGCGCCGAGCCCACTTTCATCTTGATGCGTTCTGCAGTAGGGGCGCTGATGCGCATATTGTGGACTTTGTCCATGTGTTGGATGATGTCGCGATTGAAAGCATCGCCGCCCACTTTGATGGATTGGTTGACTACCAGACTGCCCAACGCCATCACGGCGATCTCGGTGGTACCACCACCTATATCGACCACCATGCAACCTTCTGGGCCTTCGATGTCCATACCGATGCCGAGCGCAGCAGCCATGGGCTCGTAAATGAGGTATAGTTCGCGTGCACCAGCGTGCATACAACTGTCTTTCACTGTACGTATCTCCGCATCAGTACTGCCCGATGGGATAGCCACCACCATCTTGACGGCGGGGCTGAACATGTTGTGCTTCTTGGGCATCAAGTCGATGAGTCCGCGAATCATTTTCTCGCAGGCTTTGTAGTCGGAGATGACGCCATCCTTGAGCGGACGGATGGTGCGAATGCGCTCTTCGCCGCGATCGATCATGGCGCTGGCTTTTTTGCCAACGGCGATGGCTGTATCGTCCGCTGTGCGGATGGCTACTACGGAAGGTTGATCAATGATGACTTGATTATCCTGCATGATAATCGTGTTGGCAGTGCCAAGATCCATGGCTATGGATTGGGTAAAAAATGATAGTTTAGGCATAAATTGTTAAAGTTTAGGTGGGTTTGTTAAAATTTGAGTGCAAAATTACAACAAATTTTTGATATGACAAAATAAATTTGCGTAAATTTTACACGTTATTTCAGATTATTACAAAGTAATAATATTTTTTGTATTTTAGTCATGCAAAATGATTTGCAAAAGGCACAATGTTTAACGTACCTTTGCATTGTCATTCGCGAAAGACAACCTCCTACCAATCGTATACCCTTGCTATACCTTTGGTATAGAAAAAGAAGTATGTGAAGAACCTGCCGAATTTATGAGTGTACAATAAAGCATAATGTAGGAATATTATAACATTCCATTGGATTTTTACATAAAAACACTGTTTATTCCATTGGATTTTTACATAAAAGTACAAATTATTCCATTGGATTTTTACAAAAGTGTTGCATAAGTCATTATTTTTTAGTACCTTTGCAGCGATTTATCTAAAAGTACTATTTTATGTATATAAAACGCCATATCGACAACTACTTGTTGGACTGGAAAAAGGATTTGGACCGCAAGCCATTATTGCTACGTGGTGCACGTCAAGTAGGCAAAACAACTGCTATCAAACACCTCGGTGAACAGTTTGAGTATTTCATTGAAGCCAACTTTGAGAAGCAAAAGGATTTAAAGTCGTTGTTTGAAAAGGGATTGCCAATCAAAGAGGTGGTTGCTCGGATAGGTACTATCTATGACACACCGATTATCCCTGGTAAGACTTTGCTTTTCTTAGATGAGATACAAGTGTGTCCAGAAGCGATACAT
This sequence comes from Paludibacteraceae bacterium, assembly GCA_045660925.1. Taxonomy (GTDB): domain Bacteria; phylum Bacteroidota; class Bacteroidia; order Bacteroidales; family Paludibacteraceae; genus Colicola. The sequence goes on from JAZREU010000077.1 coordinate 14,949, forward strand.
AGTCTATGGTTTTTCAAAGAAGATTATCCTGAATTACATGTAGTGGCAGCAGGATCATTACTTGAATTTGCGCTCAAAGGATTGCGTTCGTATGGTGTGGGACGTATTCGTTCATTATTTATGTACCCTTTGTCGTTTGATGAGTTTTTAGAGTCACAAGGAAAGGAGAGTTGGATAGAGAAAAAGCGTAAGGCGACATGCGAAAAACCACTATTTGAAGAATTGCATAATCAACTTGTGGAGCTATTTCGTTCATATTTGCTGGTGGGTGGTATGCCTGCTAGTGTTGTAGCATGGAAAAATAAAGGTGATTATGTCTTGTGTCAAGAGGAATTGTCGGATATTGCGCAAAGTTATTTTGATGATTTTAGTAAATATAGCTCCAAAATTGATCCTCGCATATTGAGACTTACTTTCCAAAGTGTCATTCAACAGATTGGTAAGAAGTTCGTATATAGCCATGTAGAAGGAAATTATCGAACAGAGCAGGTCAAAGAGGCTCTTGAATTACTATGCGATGCAGGACTTATCTATCGTGTTCAACATACTGCTGCCAATGGTTTGCCTTTAGGGGCAGAAGTGAATATCAAATTTAACAAGTATATACTATTGGATTCTGGTTTGCTTCTAACTCTTCTTAATCATACTACCAATGCATCTCTATCATCCGAAGTGGTTTCCGCTACCGCAGCAGATTTGGTCAATAAGGGAAGTTTAACAGAGATGGTAGCAGGTTGCGAATTGATTAAATACGCTAAGCCAAATATCAAACAAGAGCTATATTATTGGGAAAATCTTAGTAAGAATGCGACAGCAGAGGTGGATTATATCGTATCACGCAATATGCAGCTTGTGCCTCTTGAAGTCAAAGCAGGAACGAGTGGTAAGATGAAAAGCTTACGCTATTTTATGGAAAAGAAGAAGATAAGTTATGCCATACGCTGTTCGTTGGAGAACTTCTCACGTTTAGAAGCTGATGGTGTGGATATTATACCCCTCTATGCTTTATCTAATATTTGATTGAATTTGGATAAATTATACAACACGCGGGAAGTGTAGTGTTTACTATCCTTCCCACGTGAGTGTTTTTTTTAAAAGTTTTTGAGTGCTGAATATTGTGCTGAGTTACCTATCGTATACCCTTAGTATACCTTAGGTATAGGATAAGCGATTTGTAAATTAGGTGACCACCATAGGAGATCTGTGGGATATCTGTGGGCTTTCTGTGCAGCTCTAATAACTTGTTGACAAGGCATCACCACCAACTTCCACCTAATGCGGGCCAGATAAAGAAGAGGATACCGCCTGTGAGTGGTCCAATGGACTTTTGTGGCAAGCCGATTCCATAGAATATCAGTGCCAACACGATGCCAATGCCAACCATTGCTAGTATGCGGAGAGGTTCTGAGTGGATTTTCATAAAAATGTTATTTTATCAACTTCTTTGCGCCTTTGAGGATGGCGTTGCCAATTTTGCGTTCGAGACCTTGTTTGGTCATGGGTATGCCTGTTGCGCGAGCGATTTTTTGTTTGGAGTTATTCTTTTACACAGAAAGAGCAAGGGCGCTTGGAGAGGTGTTGAGCGCGGTCAATGGATATAGCGTGATAGTTCTTATTACGAATAGTATGGCACGTAGAGTCCGTGTGATAACACTCGCCATGAGCGGTGATATAGACTTGTTCAACCTCAATGATGGTTTCAGTCGCTTTTTGCGCTTTATAGTGAGATACGCCAAAGAAGCAACCACAAGTAAGGATAAGTGTGCCTAAGGCTATTAGAATATATTTTAAATAGCGTTTAAAGGGCTTATCTGTTGAGGTTGGAACAAGGTATCTGTAGGGTGTAATGCATTTTGAATGGCAACAACAAGTTCGTTAATGGCTGCCTTAGGGTTGGCGAGATAATCTATGTATTGTAAACTGGCAATGTAGATCATCAGTCCAGGGTGATATGGAGATGTGTCATATCGCAACGGAATGATGGGTTTATGGTAGTGATGGGCTGTAGCGATTTCGTTGACAACCCATGGCGACTGGTTGGAGTTCTCGGTGGAGATAAAGAGGAACACTTGGCAATGTTCGATTTGTTGGGCGATTTTTACGGGGAAGGTGTCGCCTGCTTGTAGCCCTTCTTCGTCAATCCAATAAGAAATACCCGCATCGCGCAGTGCATTTTGCACGCGCGATACGATATTGTTAGGGATTATGCGGTTGTGGTCATCTACATAATCCTTGCGAGCGTAACTTATGAAGACGGAGTGATCAGGCATTACTCTTCTGGCATACCATACCCATTCTCGTTAGGGTCGCTTGGAAGGAACATCATAACGAGATTAACAATAGGACAAATAACCCACCAACCGCTATGCCCACTGTCATGGCAACGACGGATAGCGACGCAAATACCTGGACAGAGAAGTGCTAAGTTTACAATACCTGTCAAAATACTACCTGTACCTAGTGCAACCTCTATCAGGCCGACTACAAGTCCCACCAAAAAAGTGAACAAATACCACCACCAATACTCTGAACGACTAGCACGTCCTGCGCCTTTGGCGTATTTCTCAAATACGCTTGAAACTGATTCTGAAAATGTCATAATTAATAAATTTAAGGGTTAATATAATTTGAAGAATCATAATTTTTGTCTTTCAATTTGTCAGGGATATGATCTGTGATTTATATTCGATATCCTACGTATGCCTTAAGGAAACTATCGTATTTTAACAAGATTACTTCGTCGCTTTCACGTTCTTTCATGAATTGTATAATTACATATGCGACTAATATCGTTATCAGGAGAAGTAAGATGAATAATGTGAGCCAGACAATAAATAATTTTGCTAAAATGGAGCATAAGATTTTCCAAATAGAATCAGTGTTAGCGATGATGGAAAAAATAATCGTTCCTAATAGGCAGATTGCTGAAATGCCAAAAACTATATATTGAAAGGTGTTGTATGGAGGTTGCAATCCAACACACCATCCTGCGAAAAAGAATATTGGGCATGCTAAAAGTAATGCCATATCCCAGCCGTTGGATGTTAGAACCATTTCACCGCGTTTAGATTTTACTAACGCTATAATATAACATGTAAGCAGTACAACTAATATACTAATTCCGATGATTACATCTACATTTTGCATGATACAACTATAATTATGAAGTTACAAAAAGCATTATTCTTGCATAATGTCCTTATAATAATCGCACACATCATCATAAAACATGAGTGCTATAGAGGTAGCAATATCAGTTGTTATGGCACCAGCCCCCATAGTTGTGGATGTTAGGGACGCAACGATGACCCCCTCTAACGCAAACTTGGTAAGATTTTTGGTGTATTTGTTCTCACATGCAAAATGATATACATACTCACCGATTTTATTACCTGACTCATCTTTCTTTTCTTCGGTAGTAACTGATAGATGCCAAGTGCGTTGCATTATATCATCTTCAATAACAGCAATATTACCATACCGTACAAGATAAACTCCGTCCACAATTTTGGTACGCTCTTGTGCTATAAGCGCAGGAAGTATTGATAACCAACACAATACTATCAAAGCAATTTTTCGCATAGATTGAAATTATTTTAAATCTGACAAAAGAATTTTAAGATTTCCAGGAGTGAGCCTATTCTCTATTATTAGGTTTCTCAATTCTACAATTATATTATCTATATATGGAATGTTGATACCTTTATTATAGGCATGTTTGTAGTACGACGTTTTTTCAAGATCTTGTTCAAGAAGATTAGTGCTATAATCGGTCCCGAACTCGACATATTGATTCAAAACCATAGAAATAATATCATAGATATCTTGATTGTACTCTTTATATTTTTTTATTACAGGAATCTTAAGTTTATATAAATCAACATTTTCTTTCTTTGTATCAATATTATATTTATCAATAAGATTTAGCGTATGTACAATTAATACTGAGTCATAACGTACCATTAGAGGATATTCTACCAGCATCTCGCAAATACTGGGTACTGTTATCATATCTGTTGTTTGCTGTTCATGAGCTTCTAATTCGTCTATTTTCTTTTCCAATGTAGTTACCTTTTGTTGCTGCTCCTTTCCTAATTCTAAATATTTTTTTACAATAGTAGAGATAGAGTCTGTTTGAAGCGCATAAGCAGTTAATTTTTCGCTGAATATACTATATTCATCCTGTTTTTTACTTTTAACATCTGCGAAAGAAAGTAAACAAAATCCTATCGCAAAAATAACACATACAATACGTTTCATATTCTTAATAATTTTGGGTCGTTGTAATTGTTTGTTCTGAATGTTTTTTTGTTAAATTCCGATATAGTGATTCCAAAGCATCTTTTTGCAAATTAAAAGCACTATAATCATTAACTGTTCGTTCATAGGAAGCTACCTTTTTTAACCATTCTTCTTGATCATTTCTATATAATATAATATCGTCTCTGCTGATAATACTATTATTCATTAAGAAATTTCCATGTCTATCAATATCACCGTTTTGTGTCAGTAGGTTGCTTTTCCAATATGTTTCAGCCTTACTTTTAGCATGTTCTCTTCGTTCTTGAAGTTTTGTTAGATTGCTATAGGGGTATTTCGCATAATAAGACAATTGATTATGCTTCACATATGTAGTAGAATCTACACATTTTTCCAATTTGCCTAATAAATTACTAAAGTTAATGTATCCCTTAAGATAGTTACTATAGTTTTTTAATGAGTCTTTTTGTCTCTGATTAAGCCCCTGACATTTTTCCAACCGTTCAATTTCCGATTTAATATCTTGGCGTATTGATCTTTCCCATGTATTCCCTTGAAAGGTCATATCTGCTCTGTTTTGGAAAATTGGCCAATACGCTTGCATCGCTTCTTTATACAATAATTGACTTAAAGAGTCATTAATAAATGTCTCACCTGTACTTGTGGCAATCTTAGAATATACATCTATTTTTTCATACAAAGAATCGTATTGCTGTTTAGCAACAGAATGATTGGATATTCTTATTTTTTCGCATACACTATCTGTGTACAATGAAAAATCATAACGTTCTATGGGTTTTGTAACTAATTCTGTAATCTCTGTCGCTTGATTATTTTGATAAATTATGTAGCCCAATAGCAATAGGGCAGTAATGACAATAAATGTCTTTATAAAAATACTTGTTTTCATCTTTTATAGTGTCTTTATTTTATTTCTTAACGCATTCAGTTCAACACTTCCATCTCGTGGCGTTTGACCACCCTTATTAACTTTTTTAAAAGCTTGAACTATTTTATCAGGACGTACATTTTGCCGTTTTTTTGTTTTTATGAGATCAATTATTGTACACCATTCTTCGTTCGTTATCTGCAATTCGTTTTCTAACAATTTATCTAAATAGGATTCAGTAAGCTGCTCATGATCTACAATTATTTCTAAATATTCATAGGCAGGTGTTTTGTCAATAATGTTTTTATAGTGGCTTTTATACTTCATCATACCCAATAAAGACCATTCGTTGCTAGTATTTAAATACTCTAATGCAACTCTTTCAGCTTGTTCAAGAGTTACAGCACTATTAGCCCCAGGAGTTGAAGTATCGCTATTTTTATTTTTCTGCATTATATTTTCAATCTGCCTATTTAAATCTTGAATTGTCGTTTTTTGTTGGGTAATCGAATTTTGAAGAGTTTGAATTGAGTCATTTGCTTCATTAAGTTTTCCTCGTATTGCATCTCGCTCTTGCTCAATCTCTTTGATTTGTTCAGCTACTCCTTTAGATTGTATTAATCCATTAACATAAAAGCCAACACCTCCTCCAACAGAAATGGTAATTAACCACAATATCAATGTTAATATTAAGAATGGTTTTTTACGAACTTGTATGATTCCTTTTTTATTTCCGATTGTTTCTTTATCATGTCCCTTTTGAGAGTGCTCTTTTTGCATGTGACATTGAATAATGCTTTCCGCTCTTTTGAGAGTATTAAGTTCAACTGTCATACTCTTCGGTTTATACCCTGGAGCATATAAGTTTATCTTTGGGGAGTGCTGCCCTTCTTCAATCTCAAACTCTTCACAATAAGGTTTATCTCCATCCATAATTTTATGTCCAGTTTCAAAATCAAGAAGTTCAACGATTACTTTCTTTTTAAATTTGATTTTTAGCTCGTCTTCCGATTTAATACGAATGGTATCATCCATTGAATCCATTTCTATGAAGGAAGATGGTTGTCCTACTTGGAATGAAACTTCTTTTGCTAAAAAGCCTTCTTTTTTATAGGTAATAACATAAGTGCTTCTACTTAATCTTAAATCAATTTGATTATTGAGGCACTTAATAGGATAACATTTAGCAATAGGAGAAGATAGTTCTACATATGAATCTGGATTAATACTTACCTTTTTGTGATCCCCTAAAATAAAATGCACCCATTTGTATTGAGTATATTCCTTTTGAATCGCCCAATTGAGATATTTATACAAGTCTTCCTCACTGTGATATATACGATAAGCATCTTTTGTTAGTGGTGATTCTTGCTTTGGAAGTTCAACACAATAAGGAGTTAATAAATCTTGTGTTAATTCTTGTACCTCTTTATCTTGTATCTCAGCAGAACTATTCTTTTCTAAGAAATAATCCATTAGGTTTCGCAAAGCAATCGTTAACTGTGTTGCATCTTGGAATGCTTTATTCTCTGTATGTAATGCAACCATTACAGCTCCATTGCGTGCATCGTGTGGATTATATCGCGTATAGGAATAAAATAGACCTTCCTTTCCATATCGTACAGAAAAACACTCTCCTCCTCCAATGATTAATTCTCGTACGAATCGTGAATCTAATGGGAGAGCATTAATCCATGCTGGATATTGTCCTAATATACGCAAATTTGTTTTATTCTCAGGAAAGGTGTATAGTAATCCCTCACCATTATAAATTTGCCCATAAAGAGCCAATTTAAAACTTAATACTGACATAAATAGTTCATTTATAGTTAATTAATCTTAATCACTTGAATAACCATTTTAAACAACCTTCTGGTTCTGATGGAGTTTTCTGTAAAAGTCGATCTATAATTTTCATAGAATCAGTACCATCAAAGATACATAAGTTTTTCGCAAATACATCACCAATAGAAAAAGATATTGTCTTCACATCTTTTATATTAGCTTTTTTGCACGCAATATTTATTGCTTTCCAAAATGCTGCTAAATAATTTTGAACATAATCATGAGCTAATTTCGGGCGTTCTGTTGGAGTCGAACTAAAATCTATATCAATTAAATCACTTTTTGTAACGAGACCATATACACCTACTGTTGATTTACGCAACCCATCTTTATTATCCAAGAATTCTGCTATAGAGGTTAATACGTCACTCTGACTAACACCATAACAACCCATTGATTCTAACTCTTTAACAAATTTATTTGCAGAACCATATTCAAGAATAAAGAAATGTATTTTATTATTATAAGGGTTTTGTAAATATGACAAAACCTGCTTAATCGTTGTTTGTTCCGAATCAAGAAGAGGTAAATTATTTTGATATTTATATATTCCTGTTACAACTTCTCCTGCAAGATCAATAAAAGTTACATTATGTTTTTTGTCATTTAAATCAATTAGTCTCAGATTCATCTCTGCAATACTATCTTTTGATGTACTTTCGGGAAGGTTACAAATAACATGTTTATTATTACCTCCAAACAAGTTAGATAATTGATCCATATAGATGCGATGGGGGCAATTTCTTGCCATCATCTTTCCGTTTCTTTTTGCCGTACTAAGTACAGCTCCCATCGCGCATGTTTTACCAGTACCTTTTGTTCCCCAAAAATAGATTTCGGTAGAACCCTCTTGAAGTTGTTGTTGAGGTGCACATCTTGGCAAATCTTGTGTTCTTCTCCATGCTCGGATTGCTTGTATTTGTTCTTCGGAGAACACTTCTCTCAAATCATCCCATGAAATAGTACCATTTTCTACACTATTTTGTAAATCTTGAGTAGAATATGTATTGTCGTCTTTGCGAATGGCATCTAAAACTATTTCTTTTTGTGAACGATTTGCTATTCTTTCTTTTGCAGTGGTCGCATGAATACCATGAGGATGCTTTTCTAAATATTGTTTGTATGCAGAGGTTGTATTAACTTGTGCTGCATGACTCCAATCATTTTCATCTTCGATGGCAAGAATTGCTTGTTTGATTTCATCAACGTGTTTATCTGGATAATTTGCAGCATAAATTTTGTACGCTTCTATGGTGTTACGTTTTTTTGTTTCAAACCATGGCATGTCACTTAATAGTGCATCACATTGGGCAAGGTATTTTCCATTAGGATATATACGCGTATAATTACTTAAACTCTGCTCTGAGATATTTTGCTGTATTTGTTGCCAATAACGATCTTCTAAAGATGCTAAGGCTACGTGAGCTTCAGAGGCATGCGTTCCTTTAGGAAATAACGATAAATATTTATCATATCCTTCTACAGTGTTCATCTGTTCTGCATCTTTCCAGGCAGATTGTTCTCCCGCAGATAATTTGGATTCGACATACGCTTTCTTTTCAGGGAATTTATCTAAACCATGTTCTAACAATTCCTGATATGTCACTATTCCTTGTTTGATATAATTGTATAAACTCTCAGCAGGAATACCACCTATCGCTTTTAAAATTTTCTCTCTCATATCTGTTCTATTTAGTATTACATATAATCTAATTCTTCATCCGAATCTTTTTTATCCGAATCACTTACAATAAACATTCTCTTAATTTTCATACCGAATCCCTCGTTGTTGCCTTCACGCAACGCAAAACTTGTTTTAGTTGTAAAATATGATATCAGCATAAAAATTGAACATAGAGCTGCTACCAACAACGCCCATAAGGAATAACCACCTAGATGGCTACGTAATGATGCTAATTGTGTGGTAAATTTATCGTATTCGAATGTACTTACGTCATATTCGTCATTAAAAACTACAGAAGAAATTTGAGTATAATCTTTCAACCATAAAGCAACACATTCTTCCATGTTTTTTAGATTATTGGGCATCTGAATATTACTAAGTCGCATATTCGCAAAGCCGTTTAACCATTGGTCGCGTTCTGTTTGTTTAATGACCAAATTTGGTGATAATAGTTGCAATTTCAGTGCATTTTTGCGTAACTCCCTTCGATTAGTTTTATTCTCGATAGGTTGGTATGCCTCAATGCGTTTATCCGCATACAGATTATAGGCAGTATTTAATTCTTGCGCAGCAGCAACAACGGCACTTATTTCTTTATAAACTTCTTTCTTTTTTCCCATCATTGTTACATATGAGGAGAAAGGTTTTCCGATAAAAAAGAAAGTGGCAACAATAACCAAACCTAATGCTACTTGGGCTGGAATACCCACTTTTTCCCAACGAGTTGCACGAGCATGACACATCAGATAAATGCAAATACTCACAATTGCTATAATGGCTATGAAAAACATTCCAGCAGCAGAAATTTTACCTTCTTGATATAGCAAACCCATAGCCGCTAAGTATGCATATACCACCAACAATACAAAGGCAAAAATAGTAATAAAATTAAATTTAAATCCTCTCATATTTGTAAATATTTTTAATTATAGACAATATTATTTTTTAGCCATGAATACTTCGGTACAAAATTCGTTGATAAAAAACTCATAGTCAACCCAAATACTGCCGTCATCCCCCCATTCTTCTCCCCAAGAATTACGTACTCTAAAAGCATTTTTACGATCATCATATCCAGATAAAACCATTGCATGAGCAGCATGTTGCATACCAGGTTGAAGATATGTATCAGATGCTATAACCTCATCGCTATCCCATTCCATAAACCGATCGCCTAACCGAGCTGCAAAAACTAATGGTATAGTATCATTTAAGTATGCCTTCATTTGTGCTACACTTGGTTTTCCACCTGTAGTGGCAACAATATGTTTGAAACAAGTCAACTTATTGGAATCATCACCAAAATATTGCCCATTACACGAACCAAGATTTTTATAAGGTACATCTTTCATACTTGCAACACCGCCTGATGTAAGTACATAAAAAGTAGGTTCAAAGGTCGTTCCAGAACAGAATGATCCTTTGTCCCCCATCGCTATTCCCATCCATAAATCTTTTGGACTTGTTTGATATGTTGGGTCTTCTAATTGTTGATGTGTCCAATTATTTTGAATCGCATTAAGAGCAGTTGTGAGATTATACCCTACCGCCCATGCTACACATGTACCATATTTTCCTTGATCACCAATAGGGGGGAAATATGCCTCTAGTGAAACATACTGAGGTAAGCTATCTAAATCATTGTCATCATATGGTGGAATAGTATCAGGTATGTTGTCCCAGTCTTCATTATCTGGCAAATAACCTGTATCATCTATTATTGTAGTGTGAAAGCGAATATAGCGGCAATCTAATAATACCTTAAAAATACTCAGTATCAATAGAAACAGTAATACTGCTAATAATATTTTTAGGATGGTATTTGTGATATATCCTCTTTTTCTAACTATTTTCTTTCTTGTAGTTGTCATATTTTTTGTTTATTTAGGACAGTTAACTTTAATTTTCCAATACGTTTCAACACTTGAATCTGGATCTATATCAACTAAAACATATTGATTACTAAAATGCAATACTGCTCTTTCCATATAATAAGAATCACCCGTTATTCCATAATAGTCGAATATTTTTTTATCTTGTTTAGTGCCACCATCATAAATTACAATGTGATCGGGATATAAATTACCTGTTTCATATTCAAAAACAAATGTACCACTTTTTTGTCCCATATTAAAGACATGAGTTTTTGGAATGTTTGCTCCACTACTTGTTAATTCATTGCATGGTGTAAGTTGTTCTGTAGGAGATGGAGGAGATATCTTATCATCTATGAATACAGAATCATGTTGTACGATAACTGTATCATTACAATTACATCCACAAAAATTAATCCCATGATTACCTAATAAAAACCAAAGTAAGAATCCAATTAATGTAAGCAATAAAAGTGCAAGCAACCAATTTAGACATCCCGAGAATTTATGTATTGGTTTATGCAAAGCATTATCCTCCACAAATTCTTCTACTATTCCTTCCTGTTCTACAGGTTCGAATTGAGCCGTAAACACGACATCTTCAGTTACGATGTAATTAACAGGATCTTTATCCCAGCCAATAAAACGAAAACCTTCTTTAGCTACGACTTTAGGAATCTCAGTTGTTAAAATATGCTCTCTATCATTTTTCAGAAAATCAGTTCGTCCATTTAGCACACCTCGATTATCTGATACAAATTTGACATTATACATTTTGGGTTCTGGAGGAGGTAAAATCTCATTTGTATTACCGATGTTATTTTCCTCATCATCTGCATCTTGAGAGATAAACTTATTTGTTGCATCATTGGGAATATTATTCGTTCCGTCCAATTGATCTTCGTTATCTTCTATTTTCGCATTTGGATCTTTTTCTATGACAATAGTGAATGATAATTCTTTATCTACCACTTTACCAAAAGGAGAGTCAGGAATCCATTCTTTCACAATATATCCATTAGCAGGAATACATTGCGGAACATCTTTGCCTCCTAAAACATGTCCATGCCTACGAACTATATTGGAAAAATCTATTTTCCCTCTCCCTCGTACTTTATATGTGATATGATGTATTCGATGATCTTTGATGTCATCAATTATCACATCAGCAATAACCTTACCTTTTTTCATCAACATACCCCATATTCCAAACACAACTTGTCCATCTTGATGGTATGTAATTGTATCTACTTTATCAGACTGAAGAGTCGATAATATAGGATTAAGATACTTCCTATCAGATTCAGAGAGGCTTTTAACTGCTTTTTCAATAGCTGTTATAATTCGTTTTTTCTCTTTTTCTGCACTCTCATCTGGCACCTCGTTTAGCGTACATGGTTCATTCATTGGCAGACAAAACCATTCGATGGACATGGTTTCCTCATTTAGAACTGGTTGCGCAAAACATTTTTCAAAATCAACTTCTGGGATTTTGGCTAAAAAAAGTTTCACGAACTCTTGATAACGATTATAAAACCAAACGCCATTCACTCGTTCTGGATTCCAATCTGAAAGGGATGTTTTACATAGGCATTTCTTGCCCTTTACAACTATTGCCATTATCGTGATAATTTAACTTGTTGAATGAGTTCACCTAATTTGTTGTTTGCAGGAATACCATATCTTGGATTCGGTATATTGCAGACCATCAGCATCGCAACACGCATTTGCTGCTGCCATAACCAGCGATTCTTATACTCGGGTAACTCTAATTGCAAGTTGTGAATTTCAGAACCATAACTCATATTCGCGAGTTTATCCATGATAGCATACATATTAGTAAGCAACGCAACCCCAGTAGAAGCTTTTTTGTGGTGTAAAAGTTCCCAGTCTATATTTAGTTTGTTTTCTATTGATTGATTCTCTAATTTGTGTAGTGCATTTTGTTGGATATAATCATAGCCACAACACATGACAAAATGATTATACTCCATTGCTAAATAGTCTGCTATAATGCGCGGTTGGACATCTTCCTTTAGTTCCTTAATGTATTTATCCACGCGTTGTACTATCTTATTATGTACCTTGATTGTCTTGTATAGGGAATATAAATTTTGAAAAACATCGCCGATAAGAGGTAATTTTTCTTTCAAGACATTTACACGAGTTCCCATTAAGAATGTATTGTACCAATAGTCTTCCACATAATTTACTAAATGTTCTGCGGAATTTACCAACATTTGAGTTTTGCAGAGCAAACGCTCTAAATCTACACCTATTTCACATAATTCTTCTGCACATTCTTGTTCTGTTTCAACACCGAGATAGTCACACAGCCGTTGTATATTATCTTCACGTGACAGGTTTGGATCCAATTTTGCATTCATGTAAATTAATGCTTCTTTATCTGTCAGCGGAAGTTCTTGTTGATTGCCCTCCAACTGCTCAAATACAATTTCGTATAAAGCCGCCTCTGGTATCATCATACAGTCCATTAACTTACCGAAGAAATAAGGGTCTTCGCCACATCGAGAATCAATAGATAAATTAATTCGACCAACTAATCGATTCGCTTTTTTTATACTATCTCCTGCATCACCAGATTCATATAGATTTTCCAGTACAGATAGTAATTCTTTTTGTAGCTTTTCTAACTCCTTCTTAAAATGATTTTCTCGTGCATTTGCGATTTCGGGAGCGAGAATATTCAATGCTCGCATAATAGGCAAGGTACCATCATTAGTTGGCGTTGCTGACTCATCCCATGCTAATTTCGGATTTGCAAAATGTTTTTGCACAAAATCATTCATAGCGAACGAGTTTCTGAGATCTGCAAAGAAATTAGGATAGCGTTTATAGTTCTCTTTGCGTATATCAATCTCAGGTGTTTTGTCAATAGGATCATAACCGCTAAATATCATTTTGGAGTGATCAAAATCGCGCAACAAATAAATATTTTGGAAATTAATATTTGAATTTGTCCAATGATCCAACCAATGGTCTTCTACGGTACTATATTTCAAAACACCAGTTGAAAGCACCGCTTTGAATCTTCTTTGCCATAAATAATTTAAATCATCTCCTGCTATTTTTCCTGCATATTCTAAATCAGTATTAAACCATGTTGAAATAATGAAAAATGGGGAGATACCTATGCTACGGATATATTCATCACGTTGTTGCATATTCTTACCGACATTTTTCTCTATCCATTCCTGCAGTTCACGTCCCATTAAACCATATTTGCAATCATGATTGTTATGACAAAACAGCAATGTGCTGATTCGACGCGATGTAGAATACTTCTTAAATAGATAAGACACTTTTCCACGACGATACACACGCGCTAATTTCTTTGGTTCAAACAATTCGGATTCTTTAAATTGCTCATCGGGGCATGCTCCAGGGAAATCTAAAATATCAAGTTTATCAAAGAATTTTCGTGATTCATTATCGCCATTAGGTAAAGCTATATTCAATGTTAATTCCGCAGTAAGGGCACTCAAAAATGATTTTTCACATTCTAACGCATTTTGACTAAAGTTAGGAATAAACACGTGAGTGGTACGACGATATTCGTTCGTACGAACATCAGGTTTATCTATAAACATTTCATCTAAACGGGCAACATCTATTAATGTACCATGTTTCTTTAAGATTGCTTCAAAATCTACAAACACTATTGATGAAAAATTAAGTTTCCGATAATGCTCTATCAATTTGTCGAATAACTTATTGATGTTTTCATTTTCATTCCACAACAACTTAATTAATGCTATTAATTCAGATTCTGATATGTGTACAACATTTTTAAGCAAGAACTTGAAATACCCTACATCTCCAGATAGAATAGGTCCACATTTTTTTGCTAATTGTGTACTTGTAAAATACTCTTCAATGTTGAGTACATCTTCTTCCGAAAGTAAATTTTGTGAGCCTCCGACTTTCGCTATTGCCATCTTTTCTATCAAGTCATTAGTCCATTCTTTCAAGTCCCGTGTTTTATAATCAACTTCGTTATAGTACGCCTCGCATAAAATCAAAATAATATCAGCAACGGACAACATTTGAGCACATAAGAAATTATCTGGAACCCCTGATGGCATTTCCATTGGGCGATGCGTGAAACGCGTTACAACACCTGTTGCCTCTATTTTCGAGTTCGGTTCACTTGGGTTTATGTCGTTTTTGAAAATGTAAGTCTTTCCTGCATTGTTAACACTAAAAGGAGTACTCGGATCGGAAAACATGGCATTAACAAGATATGACTTACCCATTTGGCTTTCACCAAAAGTTGCTGCTGCACATCGTTCGCTTAGAGCATATTGAATTTTACTCATCTCACGACGAATATTTACCAAACGGCGATGAAATTCCTGTTCTTCAGCTTCTTCTTTAATAAAGTTCCTGCCCCAATCAATGCCTTCATCAAGCATTTTTATTTGTTTTTCAATAATTGTTGTTTCCATATCAATACTCTATTAGATGTTTTGCTTTAATATTTATTTCAAACGAACCAGAATCTAACCAATAACAGTCAGGATCATTAAGACTTTGTACACTCAGTTGGAAATCATTTATCGGCAATGATTCTTGCATACTATTTTCAACTGCAGTTATTTTGAGCTTTTCCTTTTCGTCTTCATAATTATCACGTTCTATAGTAAATTGCAATGGACTATAACGTAAAATTTTAGATTTATAATTGCGATAATGCTGTTGTATAGATGCTGGAGATAATTCTACATCCTTAAACTCCAATTTTATTTTTTGGATAATAGCATCTTCGTTGAAATCTAACACATAGAATGGACGAATTGGATATAGAGATATATCGTATTGTTTACACCCTATATATATAGGAAAACTATTTTCACGAACTTCGCCTGATGACTTGTTAGGAGTGATAAAACTCTTGTTTACATTTGCTTTTGTGTCATTGACTAAGAAATATTCAGTTGTGGGTTTCAATTTCTCTCCTAATACAGACAAATCTAATGAGAAGTTATTGAATCCTCCAGCAGAAGAAGCTAAGTAGCCTATCATAGCCCCTAAAGGCACAATACTTTTAGAGTTATTAATGGTTCCAAATTCATCCACATACGAATACCATGTTCCTATACGATGTTTATTAAGGATGATTAGCCGATTGGGGGCTACTGGAAAATACTTTAGGAATGTATTTTTAATTGGTTTAAGCGATGTCGGACGACCACTCAGTAATATTATATCACACTCATGCGCATACATGATTGTTGCTATCTTGCGAAGCAATTCATCCATAGAATGTTCAATGTACCGTGATAGAACATCGTAATCATATTCCCAAACTATATCTTCTAAAGAACAATTAAAATATTTTGAAAAAGCAGCTAATACTTCTTTACTTGGAGTTTCTTTCTTAAAAATATCGTCATATTTAAGTTTCATGTATTTGACATCTTCGCTATGTAATTGAAGATACTGATACATAATTGGAACTAAAACCTGTAAGTTAAAATCTCTTCGAATGACTTTATCTTCAAATGATTTTTCACGATGGTTACCTCCAACAAAATTGAATAATTCACGACGAAATTTCTCTTCACTCCAACCTTTTCGCAACATTTCTTGCTCTAATACGCCATCTTTTCCTTGTAATAAAACATTGGATATTAATTTGCGAAGCATATCATCACCTGCAGTATCAAAACTATCCCAAAAGATTGGTATCGGTTTTAATCGAGAAGGGAATTGACTATCATAGTTATACTGACAGATCATAATATCACTTGTGCCAGCTCCTATATCCAAAGAACCTATACGTATCGAATCTTGTAATTGATTATTCTCATCCTCTCTACGTTTCCCATACATACTAAAAAATTCGTTGCTACAATTTTGGTAGGTATGTGTAAATAATCCATACAAGTAGACAAAATGAGAACATGTAGCTTCATCAAAGATCCATTGATTAGGTTGTTTATGATCGTCTAAGTCTGGGACAATTGTAATATCATTTGGCGTATATGAGTCATCGTTATTTTTATAGAATTTTTGTAGAACAAATAGTGCATCTTTTAGACATTGATGTAACGCTAATTGTTCATTTTTAGACATGCCAGTCGGACATGTTAGGATAATTTTATCTAAATAACGAGGAGTGCTCGGTTTCCCTAACTTAGCGCGATATTCGTAACTATTAATTTGTACACTTGCTTGCGCTAAAATCTCCATAAGCGCTAATGTCATCAAGGTACGACGCGAATAATGCGAACCATATCCACAACCGTCTATATCTAGTGTACCATCATCATTGAAATAATTACTAACTCCTTCTATGATTGGTGGCATATTCTGTCCGTGTTTGTCCATACTCACACATCGCCATTCTTCGCGTCTAATTTTACTATCCCATAAATAACGCTTAGGACTAGAGTATGTTGAAAAAATTTCATCACCTTGAGTTAGATTAATCGTTTGATGAGTCAGATGATTAGCTTCTACTCCCAAACGTACCATGCTCGGCCAAATAAATTGGTGAGTACCTTCATGAGATTTTTTACCAAAATCAACCTTTTGAAAAGCAAGAGCCATGTCAAATGATTCTTGCGTGCGATTCAATGTACCATTTTCCAATAGTGGCTCTTCGAAATTCTGTAAACGAAGCATTTCGACTTTAGAAAAATCCTGCTCATATAGTATCGCTGCTGTTCGAGAATTACCTATATCAATAGTCATTTCTACATTAATCTTTTGTACATCTCTATCACGAAAAAGTACTACGTGGGGTATTTCCATATGTTTTGACATATAGTCAACCAGCAACATATACGAAGCTAAAAAATAGTATTTGTTATTTTTCTCATCTTCTTTTACATACTCCAAATCTGATACACCATAAACTAAGTGCATCAAACAAGATCGTACCCAGTTTTGACCACTTGAACAAAAATCTACTAACAAATCCTTTTTTGCGCAAAAACGAAACTCTTTTTTTACTTCAGATATACTCTCAAAGTAAGGACATTCGGGAAACTCTTCTTCAGACATGTCTGTATATAAGGAGCGAGTATCAAATGCAAACAGCACTTGAGCCTTAATGGATTTATCTGATATTTCATTAGGAATTATCTTACAGCGACACCAATTGTAAGGCCCTGTTTTCTCTTGATGAAGTGCGTTGAGTTCTAAAAATGGGATAGGAATCCAATGGTTGTATAACGATTGCATCGCAGTCTTGCAGTGCTTATCTGCAAACTTCATGTAGTAAAAACGATTGCTATTATCAACAGATTTCCCCTCCTCTAATGCTCGTAGATTAGGATCTGCTTTTACTTCATCTTCTTTATATTGTAACTTACCTTCATCATCAATAAAATTACGACGACGCATATCTGCCCAACGATATACTTTTTGAGAATCAGGCATACAATATGCAAACTCTAAATCTTGTTGCACATTTTCTTCATCAAACCACTCGTGAAATAGCATTTTAAAATTAGTGTTGAGTTCAATCTCTAAATTAGAACTCAAATACTGAATGCCCGAGTTAGCAATTAAGATAAAATCATTCATAATATTAGTTGTTTAATAATGCATATACATCAACATAAGCATATAAAAAAAAGCGTGGAGTCCGACTGTTGTCGTTCCACTCTATGAGGCCTTCGCATTGCCCATTGTATGAGACCGACAACGCGAAGCCCACGCCGAATATAAATATACTCTCGTGCGTGCTACATAGTTAAGGTACGCGTGTGCGCATGTGAATATACGCAAATGGTGTACCAACACCAATAGGCACAAGGAGGATAATCTATATCCCGTAGGACATCTACCGTTGCTAAGTCCTGCATACAATTGAAAGTTGCGAAGTTTCATAGAGTCAGAACAGAGCGTCAATAAACGCCTTTTAATATGTCTGCTACCCCAGCCGATAAGCATTGTGAGAGTAGTGTAGTGGTTGTGTAGCATGGTGTAGCATTGCTACTTGAAGCACACAATTTTACCCTACAGCTCTAACGCAGACATCCCCGGCGTGGAATTGCGACCGCAAATATACAACATTTTTTTGATATGGGCAAATAAAATCGCAGAATTTGTTAAAATTGTGCGATTTTTCTGGTGTAAGGTGTATGGTGTAGAGTGTAAAGGCGGGGATTTACTCGGCGAACTACCGCCGAGCACTAAACAGAGGGACAAAAAGTGCCCCAATATGATTGGGAACTAATAAACAAAGAAGGACGGGAATTTACTCGCGGGGATAGCCGCGAGAGCATAACCAGTGGTAGGGAATCGCACGAAAAATCTTAATAAACAGCACTTTTTGTGTTTGGGAGTTCTTTCGGAGTTCCTTGGTTCTTCTTTGGTTCGTCCTTGGTCATTAACATGGAAAAGACAAAGAGGGGACATAGGAAGATAATCTTAACAAAAAGTACTTTTTCCTATACGCATACAATAGGCGGTCGTGCCTACCCTGTACGGCACTACCCTTTAGCCATACGGCTGCGTGACCGCAATTCAACACCCCACCAATTCACGAAATTGGTCGGGGACCCCGTAGGGTCGCGCCATTCTATGTATTACGCTTATTCCTCAGAGTGGTGACTCTTCGGGCACAATACTCGGAGTGCGTTCCGTCGCACTCCTTCACCTTGGTTCTTATCTCGCCCATAGGGCTCGAACGATTATTCCGTCTTTGGTTTCTCCTTGGTCTTTTATATGGGACGTATATTGAGGGTACTAAGTAAAAGAATCTTAATAAAAGGAATATTGATATATGCTAATCAGAATAACGCAAGAGTTTTAATATGGTGGATTTTTCCATATCGTTGTATCCCACTTGAATCCTTCTATATGTCTTTTGTTGGATAAGTCGATACCATAAAACTTCCAATCAGATGTATCTGATTCACAGAAATTTATTTTAGTTATAGTATCAGGAACATTGGCAAAGAGCAACACAAACTTATGTATGTCCAGCCATTTTACACTCGTAGTATCAGGAGAGAACTTACAGTCACGCAGATTAGACACACGATAACGCTCATGTGTATAGGCGTTTTCTACATAAGCACCACTGTCTATTTGCATCCATCCGCCAATCATATACGAACTATTGTAGTACTCACAATGTATTTGCAGGGTATCTTTACGATGGTGCATAATCGCTTTGATTCTGACATCTGAGTCTGTAATACTATCAATGTCGGGATCAAAAACCATATACTTATGTGTATAGAGTTTGAGGAGTGCAAGATAATCGCCCAATTCATATCCTTCTACCAAGTATTTGCACCCTTCCTCAAAATTGTAATTGTCGTTGTTCTTATCTACAAGCAAAAAACCTAAGGATGTTGCGGTCGCAAGATCATCCGTCAAACCCTCGTATATGTCACCATTAGAGAGAGCTTCTCGATATAATTTTTCCGCTTGTTTGGCATTTTTCTCCACTCCTATACCATATCCATACATGTATGCTAATGTGGCAGCTCCTTCATAGTAGTTATTCTTGTAGGCTGTCTCTGCCCAATAAAATGCAGAATCTGGATTGTAAGCAAAACCACCAATAGATAACTTTGAAATTAAGCTTAGTGCCAATCTTGTTTGCGCATATCCATCACCAGCATAAGCGCCTTTACGGAAATACATTCTCGCTGTATCATTGTTGGCATAGCGACCACGCTTATCCAACAAATCTTTGTAGTAAATAGTTCCCAATCTGCCATAGCCCTCTATATTCTTGGCGTCAATGGCGTATTGATAATACTTTATTGCTTTGAGTGTGTCTGCTTGCGAAAGAGAGTCCTGCGCAAGAATCTTGTCGCCTCTGTTGATATAGTATTTCGGTAGTATGCAATAATAAGCCACCATATATGGCACTAATGTTACAAAGAACAATACGATTGCCCATACCAATGCCTTATGTCGGAATCCCACAACAGGTTTGATGCGCTCCGTCACCAATTTGTCTATTGACTCTTGGTATAATTGCTCTGTATCTACCGCAGAGTATTGGTGCGAAGATAATGCCTCTTTTAGGTGCTGTGGCATGGTGTCTGGATAGCCGACAAACTGCTTGTCAGGGTTGATCGGGATAATGGTCTTGCCTTTCTTGATAGCATACTCTATCTCCTGACGCACCCAATCGTCGGCATTGTGACAACGGTCAAAGCAATGCTTCGTCATCAATAGCATATAGATAGGTGCAGCATCGATAGCCGCCAAAATACGCTCGTCGAAAACACCATCTTGCAGCTCGTCCATATCAAGGAAGACACGATAACCCTTGCCTACAAGTGTTTCCTTGAGGGTGCGAGCCAGATCTTTGCCGTCTTCGCGACGATAGGAGAGGAAGATGTGATAGCGAGGTCTTGCCATAAGTTTAATCTCTAAATTGTAGTATGAGGAGCTGTGCGAGTAGCTTGTTTTATAGTCAATATTGGGTGCAAAGATACGTTTTTTTTTGCATAGATGCAAGAAAATGGCGATTTTTTTGCCATTTTCAGTTTAGAGGACGGCGCAAGCGCCTACTGTTTAGAGGTTAGAGGCGAGGGATTTTACTCGGCGAATTAGCGCCGAGAACTGGACAGCCAAGTGAGGCACAAGGAAACCCGAATGTGATTCGTCAAGCACCCCATAATGCTGCAAGCGAGCATTATCGGGGCCCCCGCGGACTAATGGACAAAGAGGGAGAGGGAACGCATGAGATGCGGGGGGAATTAACAAAGAGGGACGAGGGAATACTTGACTACAAGTCGAGGCAATGGAAGAATATTTACTCGCGGAGATAGCCACGAGCACTAAACCAGTAGGTGTCATATTAACAAAATGCACTTTTGGAGATTAGGACATTCTTAGGTATTTGGTAGGTTCTTATCTCACCCAAAGGGGGCGAACGATTATTAAAAGCACCCCAAAAAAACGCCGAAAAATAGACAACTACGAGATACATAGGGATACTCAGCGTGCACGATAAGAAGCAAAAACCATATAGGCAACAAGGCGAAAGAAAGCGCCAAACTACAGGGAAAGTATTGGATAGTAACGAAATGGTAATGGGTAAGACTGCAGGAAGATGGGATAAATCTGCAAAATATGGTACACATCGCACAATTTTGATGCATTTACACTAAAAAACACACTTTTATTTTGATTTATCAAAAAAAAGCAGTACCTTTGCAATCAAAATAACAACTTTTATTATGAATGAGAACATACCATTGATTGATTGCCCTATTGATTATATCTTTGGTGAGGCAAGTGGCAAAGTACTGAACGAATATGGTCGCTTTCCCTGTCAAATTCAATGTGCTGTATATGCATTCATGCTTAAAGGCACAGCGCATGCCACGTTAAACATTACTCAATATGAGTTTAACGAGAGAGACTTGATTTATGTCAAGCCAGGTAGTTTCTTCTTTGTCCATGATTTTAGCGAAGATGCCTGCATACGCTATATCGTATTCTCATCGTCGTTTGTAGATCGCAATGCATATGGTATGCGACGCCTATCATTACCCAGCCAAAACATGCCCATCGTGAAGATGAACGAAGAGCAAACAGCTGTGATTATACAATTCTCTGAGACGTTAGAGAATGCCTTCAACAGTAATCCATCTATGCTAACATCAGATGGAATGGTGCATGTGTTTAACCTAATTCAACAAACATATTTCGAGCAATGTAACTTGCTCAATGAAAAATCGCGATCGCTACTGGATCGAAAAACAGAAATTTACCACGAGTTTAGCAATTTGGTACTTCTGCATTATCATGAATGGCATCATGTGGCTGCATATGCAGAAGCAATGCATATCACCGTACCACATTTGTGCTCCACTATCAAAAGTGCCAGCGGACAAACAGCTGGCGATATTATTTCGGATGCCCTGCTGATGGATGCTAAAGCACAATTGAAAGTAACCAATACACCTCTGAAAGAGATTGCATTGCATTTGGGTTTTGAGAACGTATCTTTCTTCAACCGATTTTTTAAGTCGCACGTAGGCATTACACCTCGCGCGTACAGGAACAGTTAATCATCCCCCCTTTTATAACCCCAACGATAAGCGGAATCGAATAGCCCACCACGGAGCGTATGGGCTATGTATATTGGTAAGGCGAAAAACGCCATACACTTCGCCTACACGCAAGATATTGCCTATACCGACACCCATCTCTACATATGGGACGGTAAGCGGATTGAGCAGAGAATAAGATGAGGCAATAGGGCTTGCGGGGAAAGGCACTACAGATTGGTGATCATTGCGTAATCCCCCGTATGCCACTTTGAGTTCTACCAACTCGCGCAAACGGGCATAGCGAATCCCTGGAATAAGATTAAACAACATTCCCTTGCCATCCCACAGCGCCTGCAGAGAGACATATTGGTCCGCAGCATACTGATACGTATTCATCAAGGTAAACCGATGATTGTCAAACGCATGCGTTTGATTAGCAGCAAAGATATGCAATAAAGGATACGGCACTTTACCAAAAACCAATCCCGCTTGCAAAAGGTATTCTAAAGAGCCCGCCATACCCAAATTGACATGCTGCCGAAGCATCAGATTGACATTGCCATACATACGATAAGAAGGCATATCTATGGTCTGATAACTACCCCACTCTGTCCCCAAATAGATCACGGGCAAGTGATTATACACGTGGCGACGATGGAAATACGTATCCACCTTTCTTTCTCCAAATCCGATACGCATAGATGCCCCTAATGTAGCATAAAAAAAGGAGGGTTGTGCTGTATAGTCTTTTGTGGGCATTCCGTAGCCCATGCGTCCTATTTTTAAGTACGCTTGCGATTCTATATTCTTGCTCCAATCATCTTCGAAGAGTACCCTACCCTCTTGGCGACGCGCCATAGTGGTGCAATAATACGCGCTATTAAAAGGTATCCCTTGCATCAATCGGGTGACGATATTGATTTGCGGACTGAAGACATTATTCTCGCGCAGATATAACTGGAAATCAGACACTTCAGACAACGTATATTCATCACTATAGCGCAGACGAAGGATATGTCTTCGAGCTGATGGTAAAGCCAGATTGACTTGCCCCATACCTTTCCATGCACGATCGCCAATAGCATAGGAAGCAAATGCCTCTAAAGAGATATTTTCCCATAAATTGGCAGTTGTTTGCAGCGGAACACCAATGCGCAATCCCTCAAAAGCATTCAGCCTAATCACATGATGCAATTTGCCCACCTCAACATACTTATTGGTAGGAATACACCCTGTCCGCAATATATATGCCAAGAATTTAGCCGTTCGGAACAAGGGAGTATTTGCCACACTATCCATCGCATCAGTCATCTGGATTGCAGGCAATTGCTGCATTGATGGAACTATAGGAGCGGTGGAAGTTATAGGCAACTGAGTATTGCGCGTAAGAAGCAAAGTGGGAAATATGCGTGACGTATCTGCCTTGATTGCAAAGTCTAAGAGAAGCGAAAAACTCTCATTAGAAAGGTGATTTGTGGTAGTAAAATCTTGACGAACAGTCAATTGTCGGAGATAATTGATGCTCGTATTAGCAGGTACAGAAGCTTGTATGTGACGTAGCGCATATGTAGCAGAATCAATAGCCATTTCACCATTGAAAGTGGCATAAAAAGCATTTTTGGAGCGGAAATGCACAATATAGTGTTTTTCTGTTTCTGTTTGTACACTATCCGCTAAATAATAATTATAATAGGTATTGCCCGATGATGCCAAAGGGCTAAGTAATGAAGCAGAAAGAATATTGACATTATTACGATAGAAATTGCATGTTGATTGCAATTGATTGAGCAGAACCTGATAGTCGGTGGCTGTGAGCAGCGTGGCTTTCTCCTCCACTTCTGTGGCTTGTTGTTTGCGCCAATAGAGAGGAATAAGATAGGTGGAATCCTCCGCCTGAAGCATGCCCTGCTGAAGGCTCTTCCAGAGGCTGCGCTGCAAGTGCTTAGACTGAATATCAGACACATACAGAGCCGTCTGCATATTAACTTGCTGCATATTGACTGCATGTTCGTTGGCATGTCGGTGCTTGCGCACATTATCCATCAGCTGCAAAGCTGGATTCACACCAGGAGTGACAAAGACTTCGGAAAGTCCGCTTATTTTCTCTTTAAGTGCTATTTGCGCGCCTACTTGTTGCCCCGCCTCCACAAGAACACGTTCGGTATGATAGCCGATAGCCGATATGACCATCGTTCGTTTCCTATCCAATATGCCTCGCAAGAGAAATACGCCTTCAGTATTACTCATAGTACCAATAGACGTACCCTGAAAATAGATATTAACATTGGCTAATGGCTGGCCCGTATGCGCATCATACACATCGCCAATGACAATGGTCTCACGCAATGGTTCTTGCGCCCATAATCCACAGTCTAACACCAATAGTCCGAACAATATGTATATCAGTCGTCTCATCTATTCTCTGGGTGGTATTTGAGTACCGCCTGACGCAAGTCTTGGATATTCACATGTGTATAAATCTCGGTAGTAACAATAGATTCGTGTCCGAGCAACTGTTGTATGATACGCAAATCCGCTCCGTTCTGCAATAAGTGAGTTGCAAAAGAGTGGCGCAGCGTGTGTGGGGATATAGTCTTACGAATATCAGCAGCAGCAGCCAGTCGCTTGACAATAGTGAATATCATCGCGCGGGTGAGTTGTCTGCCATAATGATTGAGGAAAGCGATATCAGCAGCTTCAGGCTTAATATCTAACTGAGCACGATCGCTAAGCCAATAACCAAATTGTTCGTCTGCCACAGGTGAAATAGGCACCAAGCGTTGTTTGCTACCTTTACCTAAAATACACATATATCCTTCTTTGCGATAGATATTACTCAGGCGGAGTTCGGTAAGTTCGCTCACCCGCAAGCCACTACCATATAGCATTTCAATAATGGCACGATTGCGATGCCCTTCGGGTTTCGACATATCGATTTGTGCAATCATTGCATCTATCTCTTCGATACTTAGCACCTCTGGCAGATGTTTTTCTATACGTGGCATCTCTATAAGTTCAGACGGGTCTTGCTCTATATAGCGATGATAGAGAAGGAAGCGATAAAACGAGTGAATGCTGGACAAGAGTCGCGCTTGCGTTTTGGCACTTTTGATTTTTTTAGAAGTATCAAAGATAAAGGCTTGTAGGTCATCAAAAGTAGCGTGCACCACATCTATATTATGCTCATCCATATACTGCTTCAGGCATTTGAAATCTAATTCATATGCCGTAACAGAATTATTGCTCAATCCTCGCTCTAACTTGAGATACGTATGGTATTCACGCTCGATCATCTGTAATTGAAAGGTCCTTGGTATATAGCATGGTAACGAGTGGAGTCTGGCAAATACAGTGATATATCTAACCGAATATCTTCGCCCAACGTTGTGATTTCAAATTCTCCAGCCGTAAAGCCTAAGATACGCTGAATCTGATTCTCCTTGATATCAAGCATGTAGCATCCCGTCACACCTCCTTCGAATTGCATATACGGTAAGAACGTCTGTATATTTGCCAATGTATCCATCTGATAGCATCCGTCAGGCAAGACAGTGTCGGTCATAAAGAGAAATATATCGGAAAAATATAAGTTGCATCCAGAACCCACGATATGATAATCTGCATCAAAACTCAACCCCTCGGATAGTAAATCCAACGAAAACACTTGACGTTCTAATAAGGGATAGTATTGCTTATGCCATTGTAGGTCTGCAATCACATACACACTATCGTATTGCCCCAACGTATCTACAGGAGGATTAGTCTGGGGATGACATGCGGTCAGCAGCAAAAAAAGAAGAGGAAGTATATTCTTATAAAAACGCATAACTTATTCACTATTAAAATTGAAAATAGACTACTGAACACGTACTCTTCTTGCAGGAATCCAAGCAGCAAGGAAACCCAATGCGAGCACAACAATTGCAACCAGCAATATATCCATAAATTGGACAGCTACTGGATATGCAGACACTACATATTCCGTACCACTGCCTAATTTTAGCAGGCCGAAATGCTCTTGTACTAAGCAAACGAGCAAGCCCAATATGAGACCCAAAAAAGCTCCTAAAACAGAAATCATCCATCCTTCGAAGAGGAAAATGCGACGTATCGTATCTTCGTTAGCACCCAAATGAGATAGTATGCGTATATCCGCTTGCTTGTCGATGACAAGCATTGATAACGAACCAATAATATTGAAAGATGCTATCAGCAGTATAAAGGCTAAGAGGAGTGCAGTCAGTAACTTTTCTACTTTTAATATACGAAAAAAATCGGCTTGCTGTTCGTAGCGGTCCAACACTTCATACCCTTCCCCCAATAGGGATTGTATTGCCTTCTTGGTTTGTCGAATAGTAGCATGCGGGGCTATTTTAATAAGCAAAGCAGTGACCTCATTGTTGCGATAGTCCAAGAGGCGACGCGTTAGAGCAATATCCACGAGCATCATCTCGTTGTCGTATTTTGCTTGTTGCACCGCAAAAGTACCAGCTATGTAGCACACCTCATCATTGAAAGACTGATCAGGACGAAGCATATTTACATTGGCATTACGCTTGGGCGCATATAGCTGTAAGGGATCGACAAAACGTGCTCCTATACCTATCTTCCATGCCAGCCCCTGTCCTAAGACAGCGCGATCGAAAGCCCCATCGTACACCTCGTAGTGTCCATCTGTAATAATACCCTCAATATGAGTAAGTTGCGCAAAAAGAGAATCCACGCCAGATAAACGAACAGGCACCTGCTTGCCATCATATTGTAGCAACGCCGTTTCTTCGATTGTCTGACTTACCATCGCTACGCCATCAAGTTCGCGCAATGTAGCAAATTGTTCCCCTTGGTCCAAAAAGGATTTCCCAACCGAAGAAACGATGCGTATATCGGGGTCAAACTGGGAGAACATCTGCTCAACCATCACGCCAAACCCATTCATCACGCTCAGCACGCATACCATAGCGACAGTAACTACACCAACAGCAGCAGCACTAATGCCACTGATGATATGAATAGCATTGTATTGCTTCTTAGCAAACAAGTATCGCCATGCTATTTTCAGTTCGGTTTTCACTGCTTAAGCAGTTCATCGATGCGCGCCATCTTATCGATTGTCTCATCAAGATGGAAATGTAACTCAGGTATGACACGCAACTGATGTCGCTCCAATCGACCAAGTTCGCCACGCAATTTCGCCGTATCTTCTTGCACCTGCGCAATAGTAGCAGCCACTTTATCTTGCGGAAAGACGCTCAGGTATATATGCGCTATACTCAAGTCTGGAGATATGCGCACCTCACTGACAGAGATTAGTGTACCTCGCATAGCGCGCGCGTACCTTAAGAATATATCACTCAAATCCTTTTGGATCAAGCGTTCGATTTTTTGTTGTCTGGTTGATTCCATAAATTCATTTTTGTTTTTGTTATCCATAGTTAAGAGTAGGTGGGGGGATTGTCTGATTTCGAAATCCAGAGTACGGAGTCCAAAATATAAAGAACAAAATATGAACCCCGACAATTACTCTCAACTAAATTATACGCAATAAGGGAAAGGAGCTTTAACTCTTTTCCCTATGCTGAAGCCTTAGGAAAAAGCCCTAAGGTGTCTAATCTAAGATTAGCGTTTGTGGCGACCTTCGTCAGCTACAGTCAATTTTTTGCGACCATGTGCGCGACGTGCAGCCAATACACGACGACCATTAGCAGTAGCCATGCGAGCGCGGAAGCCGTGTTTGTTACGGCGACGACGTTGACTTGGTTGGAATGTACGTTTCATTTCTATTATAATTTATGCCCCATCTCGTGGGCGGTTAATAATTTACGTGCGAAAAATCGTGCAAAGGTACTGCTTTTTTTTCAAACCACCAAATATTTCTGCATTTTTTTATTAAAACTTTTCTAAATGCGCCATTTCAACGATAAAAAGAGAACTATCAAGTGCGAAAGGATAGCACAAAATAGACATTTTAATGTAATAGTAGTGGAAATAGACTATCGAAGGATGGGTTAACTAATGATGAAAGATAAATTTTGAAAATAATTCTTGCTAAATTTGCGTATGTGCATTTTTTGTAGTACCTTTGTCTGCCATTTTGGCAGTACACAATAACAATATACGCAATAACAAAACAAAAGACTTGTAACGCAACCACAAGAATACATACACTAACACACTGAACACAAACAGAATAACTATGGAACAAGCAGATTTACAAAACATTAAACAACGATTCAGTATCATCGGCAATAGTCCGCTTTTGAATCGGGGCATAGAGGTGGCAGTGCAAGTGGCTCCTACCGATCTCAGCGTCCTCATCACGGGAGAAAGTGGCGTGGGAAAAGAAAACTTCCCCAAGATTATTCACGCATATTCGCTTCGCAGACACAAAAAAGACTCGTATTTCGCAGTCAACTGTGGCGCCATACCCAAAGGCACATTAGAGAGCGAGCTGTTCGGACACGAGAAAGGTGCTTTTACCGATGCTCGGGCTGAACGCAAAGGCTATTTCGAGATTGCAGATGGAGGCACATTGTTCTTGGATGAAGTGGGAGAACTTCCATTGGAAACACAGGCACAATTGTTGCGCGTATTAGAGACAGGCGAGTTTATGCGCGTAGGATCAAGTCAGATACGTAAAACGAATGTTCGCGTAGTGGCAGCGACCAATTTAGATATGAAACGCGCTATCTCTGCAGGGCGTTTTCGCGAAGATTTATACTACCGTTTGAACACCGTGGAGATAAAAGTGCCAGCCCTGCGCGAACGAGCAGAAGATATACCTTTGCTATTTCGCAAGTTCGTAGTGGATTTCTGCCAAAGATACAACATGCCTACGATTCAATTGACCGACGATGCCACTCAGATGCTGAAGGCATATTATTGGCAGGGAAATATACGCCAACTGAAGCACACTGCAGAGCAAATGTGCGCAGTGGAAAACACACGTACTATCACAGCAAATATACTGCACAAATATCTTCCTGAAAATGAGATGCAGAAGGGGCTTGTTCTATTGGATTCTCACGCACACGCGGGGCACGAAACATACATGAACGAGCGCGAACTACTTTATAAAGTGCTCTTTGACTTAAAACGAGACATGACCGAACTGCGTCAGCAGCTCAACGAACTGAAGGCTTCCGCTCCAGTAGCCAATCATCGCAACACCGAGGTTCTCCTACAACAACATAACGAATATGAACCCATAGAGGAAATAAAAGAAGAAAACGCAGCCATTATAGCTGTAGAAGAAGTGACCGATGAGACAGATTATGCCACAGAAGGAAGTATAGACGCGATGGAAAGTAAATGTATTCGCAACGCCTTGGAGCGATATCAAGGAAATCGTAAATTAACAGCCTCTGAATTAGGTATTTCCGAACGTTCACTCTATCGAAAAATTAAAAAATACGGATTAGGATGAAACCATTAACATACATACTATTCGCCATATTGCTACTATGCAACAGTTGCACCATCAGCTACAAATTCAACGGTGCAAGTATTGACTACTCAAAAACCAAAACCATTGCGGTGTCAGATTTCACCAACAACGCTGCGCTTGTCTATCCCCCATTAGCAACGAATCTGACAGATGGTATCAAAGATCTTTATCAGCGTCAGACACGCTTGGAACAAGTACGTCGCGGTGGCAATCTGGAATTAGAGGGCGAGATTACAGGTTATACACTGACCCCCATGTCAGTTTCTGCGGATAGTTACGCTGCGGAAACCAAATTAACTATCACGGTCAAGGTACGTTTCACCAACAACATCTCGCCTGAGGAGAGTTTTGAAAAGACATATTCTGCATACCAAACCTTTGACGCATCCAAGATGCTCACGGACGTGCAAGATGAGCTCTGCAACACGATGATAACTGAGATTGCGGAACAAATTTACAATGATACAGTAGCAAAATGGTAAAAAGATTTGCGTATATCAAAAAAAAGTTGTACCTTTGCGGGCTCATTGTGGCGATTTGAAGAAAATAATAACATTTAATCAATAAAATTATGTACGTACTATTAACTATTTTGATTGTTATTGCAGCAGTATTGCTCGTTCTCTTGGTGTTGGTTCAAAACAGCAAGGGAGGCGGTTTGGCTGCGGGTTTCTCAAGCGGAAACCAAGTGATGGGTGCTCCTAAAACAGCTGATTTCTTGGAGAAAGCAAGTTGGACATTGGCTGGTATCATTTTGGTATTAAGCATTTTGGCTGTTGGCTTTAGCCAAGGACAAAAAGCCGATACACAAGAAGGTAGCGCAATCACCGAGCAAGTACAAGAGGCCTACGAAGCAGAGCAACAAGCTGCAGCAGTGCCAGAATTTGAGGCGACAGAAGAAGTGGCTGAATAATTCAGCAGACGCCCAAAAGATTGATGGCGCAAAAACAAGAGAGAGGCAGACGTGTCTCTCTCTTTTTTGCGTTGTTATGACATAAACACAAGACAAAAACGGAGTGAAAGTTGCATAAGTAAAAAAAAATGTGTACCTTTGCACCGAATTCCTACAAGCAGATGAAAATGAAACGAAAAATAGCCATCGTAGCAGGAGGCGACAGTTCAGAATATGAAGTTTCGTTGCGTAGCGCAGCGGGTATAGAATCATTCTTAGCCGACCAAAAGCAATATACCACTACCATCGTGCTTCTTCGCGGACAAGACTGGAGAGCCAAAGTGAATGAGAATGAGTGGGCACCTATCGACAAAAATGATTTCTCTTATATCCTCAATGGTCAGAAACAGACATTTGATTTTGCCTACATCACTATCCACGGCACACCTGGCGAGAATGGTGTATTACAAGGTTACTTAGACATGATTGGTCTCCCCTACTCTTGTTGTGGCGTTTTGGCTGCAGCCATGACCTTCAACAAGTACACCTGCAACCACTACCTCAAGGGCTTTGGTGTGCGTGTGGCAGAAAGTGTATTACTCAGAAAGGCGAAAGGCGAAAGCTTAGAGGTTAAAGGCAAAGATATTATTGAGCAGGTAGGTTTGCCTTGTTTTGTCAAGACCAACGTGGGCGGATCGTCATTTGGTGTGACCAAGGTGAAGACCATAGAGCAAGTGGAGCCTGCTATCGAAAAAGCCTTCGCCGAAGGCGATGAAGTGATCTGTGAGGCATTTATGCAGGGCGTGGAAATCACCTGTGGTGCCTATAAGACCAAAGACAAAGCTATAGCTTTCCCTATCACGGAGGTAGTCACAAGCAATGAGTTTTTTGATTATGACGCCAAGTACAATGGGCAAGTAGATGAGATTACCCCTGCCCGTATCCCTGACAAAGTGCGCGATGAGGTGCAAGCAATGACACTGAAGATATACGACATCCTTGGTTGCAAGGGCATTATTCGTGTGGATTATATTCTTACTGAAGGTTGGATCATCAACCTCCTTGAAGTGAATACCACACCAGGTATGACAGCCACATCGTTCATTCCGCAACAAGTGCGTGCAGCAGGATTGAATATTGGCGAAGTACTTAGCGAAATTATTGAGAATAATTTTTAGGCAAATAAGGCTATTAGGCAGAAAGCTATGGATATAAACAACGAAATTGCAAAAATAGATTGGAAGCGTGAGCCGTATGGTTTGTACGAACCCATTGAATATACCCTGGCAGCAGGTGGCAAACGCGTGCGTCCGCAATTGGCGATGATAGCCAGCCAACTATTTGGTGGCAAAGATGAAGAAGTATTACCTGCTGCATTGGCGCTGGAGGTGTTTCACAACTTCACCCTCTTGCACGATGACGTGATGGACAAGGCCGATGTGCGACGTGGAAGACCTACCGTACATATAAAATGGAACGAAAACACCGCTATCCTATCGGGCGACCAAATGCTCATCGAAGCATACAAACTGCTATCGGGCGTTCCAGCAACAAAACTACCAAAAGTATTGCAACTCTTCAACCAAATGGCGACTGAGATATGTGAAGGTCAGCAATACGATGTGGATTTTGAAAATCAAGAGCAAGTCACAATAGAGGATTATCTCAAGATGATTCGCTTGAAAACATCGGTATTGCTTGCCAATGCTTTGAAGATTGGCGCCTACATAGCAGGTGCTGACGAGCAAGCGCAAGAGGCACTGTATCAGTTTGGTATCTATATCGGATTGGCATTCCAAATACAGGATGATATACTCGATGTTTGGGGTGACCCTAAGACCTTTGGAAAAGCAGTAGGAGGAGATATCAGCTGCAACAAGAAGACATTTGTCTATTTGGAAGCAATGAGGCGATTAGGCGATGAAACGCGAGAACTAAAAGAGTGGTATAGCCAAGTGCTAAAGGACAATACAGAGAAGATTTCCGCCGTCAAGGGAATATTTGAGCAGTTAGAAGTGCATTTCGCGTGCGAGAAAGTGGTGGAAGATTATACACTAAAAGCACTCGCTTTGCTCGACCAACTGCCTCAAAATGCAGCCACCGAACAATTGCGCGAACTTGCCAATAAGCTTAACACCCGAAAAGATTAATACCTTTCATACCCTTAAAAACTTTTAGAACACTTTAATCCCCATATATATGCCTTATCGTAGATTACCAAAGACAGACCAAGCACGCTTGTATGCACTGCAACAAGCTGTTCGACATGCAGGTGAAGTGGATTTTAACCAGCAAGCTATTAACTACAAAACCATCACCGAGGCACAACGATTGCTATTGCAATTCGAAAATCAAGTAGCACAATATCACGCCAATGTAGATAGCAAGGTAATGGACAACAAGCAGTACCGACACAAGGTGCGTAATGCACGTATGTACATCTCGCATTTTATTCAAGTGCTGAATTTAGCTGCTATTAGAGGGGAGATAAAAAAAGGGCAAAAAGAATTATACCATTTAGACCCTAACAACCATACTCTACCCGATTTGAGCAGCGAAGAGAATCTTATCACATGGGGTAAACATATCATCGAGGGCGAAAATGCGCGTATCGCTCAAGGTGGTTTTCCTATATACAACCCTGCGATCAACAAGGTGAAGGTGCATTACGACATTTTTCGTGAGCACTACAACACACATGCACTGCACCAGCGCACACATACGCGTGTGTACGGCGAAATAGAAAGCATGCGCGAACAAGCAGATGCGCTAATCTTAGATATATGGGATCAAGTGGAGGCTTTCTACAAAGATGAATTGCCATACGCCAAACTGACCAAATGTCAAGCATATGGTATGATCTACTACTACCGTACAGGAGAGCCACAACTCACTCCTCAGACCGACCAACAGATTCTGCGCGAACGCGCACAACAGACTACACTTGAATGGTCTGAGATGGCAGAATAATGCGGTGCATCTTCTGATCGTGCTTGCGCACAGGCACTTCTTCCACCAATTGGAAATCATACCCCACGCCAATAATAGTGGCGTGGGTTTGTTTTTTGAGAAAACGATCATAATATCCACCGCCTCGACCTAAACGATTACCCATTTTGTCGAACGCTACCGCAGGAACAACAATCACATCTATTTGCCCTTCAAACGCAGGTGTAGTAGGTTCAGGGATTCCCACTTTACCACGATGCATCTTATCGTTGCCCTCATATGGATTAGCCGTCATTCCATCACGATGGGTTACTGGCAAAAGCAACACCTTATCACGTTTGTATCGCTTAAACAAAGGCAATACATCCACCTCATTATTCTTGGGGTAATATAGCAATACCGTTTTTGCCTCACGAAAAACGGTCGTCTTCTCTAACT
This sequence comes from Paludibacteraceae bacterium, assembly GCA_045660925.1. Lineage (GTDB taxonomy): Bacteria > Bacteroidota > Bacteroidia > Bacteroidales > Paludibacteraceae > Colicola. Next base: position 49,229 of record JAZREU010000077.1, read on the forward strand.
GCGACAGTACCAAAGCCGAATATTTTGCACGATCTTCAGCTGAAAGCATACGACGCTGCTGAATCAGCAACTCACGCATACTTTGCTTAGCACGGTGCAAACGACGCTGAGGCAAAAGATTGAGCAAATCTTTGATATTAGACTCGAACAACATGATAATACATATTTTATAATTAGCGCTGCAAAGGTACTACTTTTTTTGCATATTTGCAAACATTTCTCCTCAATTTCCGAAATAATCAAAATATATTTGCGTATGTCAGAAAAAAGCAGTACCTTTGTTGCGTATTTTATCGTATTTTAACATTTATTAAACATGCAACGTTTTTTTTACCTATTTGGATTGATTGTATTGTTCTTGATTTCCTGTGATAATAACAAAACTACCATTGCCACCTCATCGGAAAATCGCGTTAGTAATTTCACATTTTACAAAGACACAGCAAACATCGGTTTGACAGAGGCCATCTACAAGATTGAGCATCTGTCTGATACAGGCTTGATTTACTGCACCGATTCGCTGCGATATGGTACACGTTTGGATAGCGTAGTTCCGCATGTGACTTACAAAGCCACACCAGCATCCGCCACATTCTTTACCCCTGATACATCAATAGTTAGCACAGGCGCTGATACTTTAGACTTTAGCAAAGACCCCATCTATCTAATGGTACAGTCATCCGATTTAGCACACAAGCGTTGGTATCGCATCAAGCTACACGTACACCAAGCCGATCCCGATTTATTTGTGTGGCAGCGCATGACTCCATCTATTTTTGCACCACAGCACTGCGATATGAAAGCATTTTTCGATGGCGAGAAAATACAACTATTTGTAAATAATGGTTTTAGTACGCAACTATATCAATCTGTGCATGGCGATGAATGGGAACAAGTAACTTCGCCTACAGGTCTGCCCACACCATGCCAAGTGCGCGACATATTGCAACATGGTGACACACTCTATTACATGGCTAATGACAAGTTATACACCTCTACAAATTATACCGATTGGGTTGCTACAGATTATTCCGACCAACCATATTCATTGATAAACATGCTGGTAGTATTCGATGGGGTGACATGGTGCATACTACAAGACCGCGAAACCGAATCGCTGTTCTTAGGCGTGATACACAACGGAGTAATAACATCATCTCCTGCTATTATTGGGCTGGATAACAATGTGCTTCCTAAGAATTTTCCTATCAGCGATTTTGCAGCGCTTAGTTTCCAAAGCAGCAGCGAAAGACCACGTGCAATGATTGTAGGCGGACGCTCCATTGATGGTACAGCCATAAATACACGATGGAACATGGAATATGAATTGTCGGCGGGTTACCGCATGGTGGATTTCTCTATTGAGCAACCCAATTTCCAATCCTTGACGGGTATATCCATTATTCAATATAATCAACAATTGATTATGTTTGGTGGCATTGATAATGACCTTACTTATCGCAGTGATATCCTCTATTCGAATGACGAAGGTATGCATTGGTATGCGCCAGATACCCTACATAATCAATTACCCGATACCTATGTATCACGACACAAGCAATCCGTTGTAACCGACGACCAATGCAATATCTACATAATTGGAGGTCAAAACAACACTGAGACATTTAGCGATGTATATCGTGGCTTCTTAAACAAACTCAAATGGCAATCAGCGCATGAATAATCCACAAGATATACGTAGTGTCATCCAAGCTGATTTTCACCTCTACGAAGAAGCATTTGCCAAAGCCCTTCGCACGGACAATCCTTTGCTCAGCGAGGTATTGGACTATATTCACTCCAAACAAGGCAAACAATTACGCCCCATCTTAGTGCTCCTTTCGGCTGCGATATGTCGAGGTGTTACACCTAAAAGTATTCAAACAGCCGTTGCATTGGAACTAATGCACACCGCCTCGCTTATCCACGATGACGTAGTAGATGACTCCCCCTTACGCCGTGGCAGCCAATCTGTACATACACTATGGAATAATAAGATTGCCGTATTGGTGGGGGATTATTTGCTAACGCGCGTGATTGACATATTGGCAGAATTGCGCAGTGTGACTATCCTCAACATATCCGCTCAGATGGGTGCATCACTTGCCTCTGGCGAGTTACTTCAGCTACACTCTGGCGAATCCATGTGGATTAGCGAAGCACAATATAATCAAGTTATTCGACAAAAAACGGCATGCCTATTCTCTGCATGTAGCGAGGCAGGAGCAGCCAGTACGGGAGCTACCATGCGACAAATAACAGCCATGAAGCAATACGGCATGCATTTAGGTATGTGTTTTCAGCTCAAAGATGACGTATTGGACTTCTCTGACATAGAAGATATTGGTAAGCCTACAATGAATGATATTCGTGACGGAAAAGCTACTTTGCCATTGTTGATTTCGTTGCAGCGTGCCACAAAGGAGGAGGCAGAGCATATTCGAGAAATAGCAGAAGCACTTGCCAACAAACTACCTCATATTGACCCATTCGAGGTAGAACAAGAGATAAAATCCTTTATCCTGCGCTATGATGGCATCCGCTATGCGCACCAAGAAATGGAAAAACACCGTAAAAAGGCTATCACAGCGTTATCCATCTTCCCCGACAACAAGTACAAAGAGAGTCTAATCACTTTGCTGAATTACGCTATTAACCGCGTTAAGTAACGAAAAATAGCCATCAAAACAATCCTATAAGATACGATTGATTTTTTCTATAAGATTTTCTTGCAATTGCGAGTCTGATAGCGTTGCAATCACTTCATCGAAGAATGCACACAAGAGTAATTTGGCTGCGACATCGCGATCTATACATCGTTGCTGCATATAAAAGAGCGCAGACTCATCCAACTGCCCTGTGGTAGCACCATGACTGGCCTTTACATCATCCGCATAAATCTCTAATTGTGGTTCCGTAATCATCTCCGCTTGGCGCGATAATAGAATATTGCGGTTGGTTTGATACGCCTCCGTCTGCTGCGCATCGGGCTGGATTTTCAACTCGCCACGGAAAGTGCCCTTGGACTGGTCATCCAAGACGAACTTAAGTACTTGCGAGGAATACCCCCCACCTATATTATGATGCACGCGCGTGAGCAAATGGGCTTGTTGTGACTCATGCAGTAATCCCATAGCATAAATCTCAGTACGACAATTGGTGGCATTCTGCTCTACCGTAAGCATGGATTGCCATTGCGCATTCGTGTCATTCTCAGAAAGATAGATTATATGTACGCGTAGGGAGGAGTTCTCCTCTTGCACAATGTGCCAATGCATATCTGGCTCATTGATAAAAACGAACTCGCGTTTCTCTCCTGCTGAGAGTGTAATATATTGGGTAGAAGACTGCATCATCCTTAAAAATCAAAAATATTAATTATTAATTATTCAAGAATGCATATCCTTTTTCTTCGAGTTCGAGGGCCAGTTCTTTGCCACCTGTGCGTACAATTTGACCATCTGCCAACACATGCACAAAGTCGGGGACAATATAGTCCAACAGACGTTGGTAGTGCGTGATAACGATAGATGCCGTGTGAGGAGTCCTCAGTTTGTTGACACCCTCAGCTACAATGCGCAGTGCATCAATATCCAATCCAGAGTCGGTCTCGTCCAAGATAGATAAGCATGGCTCGAGCATAGCCATCTGGAAAATCTCGTTGCGCTTCTTTTCGCCACCCGAGAAACCCTCATTCACCGAACGGTTGGTGAGTTTATTGTCCATACCGACAAGGGCTTTCTTCTCGCGCATAAGTTTGAGAAACTCGGCTGCTTTGAGTGGTTCTTTGCCTTCGTATTGGCGTTTTTCGTTTACGGCTGTACGCATGAAGTTCACTACTGACACACCAGGAATCTCCACTGGATATTGAAACGAGAGGAAGATACCCTCGCGTGCGCGCACCTCTGGTGTCATATCTAAGAGATTCTTACCGCGGAAGATAACCTCACCTTCGGTGACGGTATAAGCAGGATGCCCTGTGAGTACATTCGATAGGGTAGATTTGCCTGCACCATTGGGCCCCATAATAGCATGCACCTCGCCTTCATGAATGGTGAGGTTAAGACCTTTGAGTATTTCCTTGCCTGCGATAGTGGCGTGTAAATTCTTTATTTCGAGCATATTGTAGTAATGACAGTTTCTCCTACTGCCTGAAGGGTTTGTCTATTAATATTTCGCATATCATCATGCTGCGTATGCCACCACTCCGCAAAACCTGTGCCGTTCTGTGGTTTGTAGTCTATAATATCCACACATGGAATGCTTGCAATAGTACTTACATAGTAATGGTCATCGGTGATAGGATAGGCTGCTTGATTGACAAAGTAGCGACCATAGCCAAGGCGTGCAGCCGTACGCCAGAGTTGCTCCACATAGTTGCCTGCATGAGCGACGGAGAAGTATTCGCGTGGGAATGTGGCAGATGGGTCGCCTACCATATCAAGGAGAATACCGTAACAAATTTTGATTTGTGAATTTTGATTCTTGAATTCTTTTGCCCAATACTGGCTACCGAGACACCATGTGTGCTCGCGTTCTTTGCTTGTATAGTGGGAGGGCGTACCCATATCCTCACAATCAAAAAAGACTATCAGGACAGAGGGCGTAAATTCACCTTGGGCTTTTCTAATCGACAATTGGCGCACAATCTCCATGATTACTCCAACGCCACTGGCCCCATCATTGGCTCCAATGACGGGTGTAAAACGATCTTCATACAAGCGTTCTTCGTCGCTCCACGGACGCGAATCCCAATGGGCACATAGCAAAACCACATCGGAAGTATTACCTTCAAAATATGCCACGATATTGCGCAGCAATTGAGGATCACCCGCATAATTAGTCATCGTGCCGTATTGATTATGGACTTGCGTTCCATATTGCGCCAATTTGTCACACAACCAATCCCCACAAGCCACGTGCGCATCAGTACCTGGCACACGCGCGCCAAAAGCCACTTGTTGTGCGACATACATATATGCAGAGTCCGCTGAGAAAGCATAGCGAACAGCAGAATTAGATGACTGTTGCTGTTTTGCGCATGACGCGCACAACAGCAACATCGCATAGATACTATACTGAACTATTCTGTACAATACTGAACTATTTTGAACAATAAGTTAATGAATATTCAATTCGCTTACAGAACGATGGTGCTGAATAGCCAGAATCGTTTGTGCGATAGGCTTTGCCATTGACACTATGTTCACTTTAGGACAACGCTCTGTATTAAACGGAATAGAATCGGTGAAAATCAATTCTTCAAGCGATGATTCTGCGACTCTATCGCACGCAGGTCCAGACATCAATCCATGGCTTACCAAAGCACGAACAGACTTTGCTCCTGCCTCTTTCATCACCTCCGCTGCCTTGCATAGCGTACCTGCTGTATCTGCAATATCATCTATAATCACTACGTTTTTGTCTTTCACATCACCAAGCACACGCATTTCACCTATCTGGTTAGCATTAGGACGATGCTTATAGCAAATAACCATAGGCACATCTTGCTTAGTAAGAGCAGTAAGCTTCTTAGCAAACACAGATGCACGCTTGGTGCCACCCACGTCAGGAGAAGCCACAATCAAATTGTCTAAATTAAGACTTTGCACATAGTCTGCCAAAACGTTGGCACCATATAGGTGATCCACTGGAACATCAAAGAATCCTTGAATCTGGTCTGCATGCAAATCCACTGTTATTACACGATCCACACCAACTCCTTGCAACAAGTTTGCGCATACTTTTGCACCTATTGACACACGAGGCTTATCCTTACGGTCCTGACGAGCCCATCCAAAATATGGAATCACCGCAATCACCTTATACGCACTGGCACGCTTGGCAGCATCTATCGCCAACAATAGTTCCATAATATTGTCGCTACTTGGGCAGGTGGATTGCACGATATACACCGACTGACCACGGACAGATTCCTCGAAACTTACGGCAAACTCACCGTCAGAAAAACGAGCAACTTGGATGTTACCCAAAGAGCATCCTAAATACTCACATACACGCTTAGCGAGCTCACCGCCTTGAGAAAGAGCAAAAACCTTGTAGGGGCTGGTTTCAACTATCATAACAGACAAATAATTTAGTTAGTTTTGAAATAATGTGCAAAAGTACTACTTTTTTTTGAAATATGCAAGCACAATTTGCACAAATGAAAAAAAAATACTAACTTTGCACACAATTGTAAATTGCGGGAATATGACCAACAAAGAACGCTACTCAACCTTTTGTAGAGAAACACCTGATTTACCTATTTTTTTGCACGACTGGTGGATGGACGCAGTATGCGCTGGCAAACAATGGGATGTGCTACTTTACTATGACAACGAAGGCAATATATGTGCCGCTATGCCCTATCTGTTGAGGCAACGAGCATGGATGCGTTATATCGTCATGCCACAAATGACTCAAATTGGCGGAATATGGATAGCATCCAATATCCAGCAAGACTCCGCAAAGCTCCAAACCATCTGCTCCTCATTTGCACATCAGTTATCCGAACTAAAAATCAGCTATTTCTACCAGCACTTCCCTATCAACAGTGCGGCTATTGACAGCATGAAAAACCTCCAATTCAAGGTTAAGGAGCGCATCACATACCGCATAGAAGACCTAAGCAATCTTGACAATGTGATTGATGCTTTCTCGAAAAACAAAAAACGCCAATTGCAAAAAGCGCTCTCACTGCATGCCACACGAGATCTACACGCGGAAGATTTCTATCGTTTCCACACACAGTGCTTAGCGGAGCAAAACAAACAAATTAGCTATAGTCGTGAGTTTTTCTTAGTGCTACACCGCAAGACTCAACGTCTTCAGCAAGGGCAGATTATCGCCATACGTAATGCAGACAATGAACTATTAGCTGCTGCTTTCCTCGTCTGGGACAAGCGCTCTATGTATTACCTCATCCCCTGCTACTCCGAAGCGCACAAGAATTCTGGCGCAAGCGCCCTACTTGTGCTCGAAGCCATCAAGTTAGCACGCGAAGTGGGCGTGGCGTTCGATTTCGAAGGCAGTATGATAAGAGGCATTGCCAACCATTACAAGCAATTCGGGAGCACCATCACACGCTACTGTAGCGTAGAGAAATACTACCATTGGTGGTTCCGATTCGCCACAATATGGAATTGGTTTAGAGAGAGGAAAATGCGATGAAAGTGCTGTATCTAAGTGCATGGTATCCTACCCCGCGCGATGCAATGGCGGGATTGTTTGTGCAAAAGCACGCCGAGGCAGTCAAGGAGCAAGGAGCAGATGTGTACGTCTTATATTCCGAGCAAACAGGTCTGGCATGGCTACGCGATATGTACAAGGGATGGAAACGTCTGAAATGCGAATGGGGGACGCCCGATATAGTGCAGATGAATGTGCTGGACAAGAACGGGATGATTGCACTTTGGTTCAAATGGCGTCATCATATTCCTTATATAATAGTAGAACACTGGTCAGGATATTTACCCGCTAACTTTGCTTTTCGCGGAGGTTGGCATGGTTGGATTATGCGCCAAATAGCCAAGCAAGCATCGTGTATCCTGCCTGTGAGCCAAATGCTGGAAGACGCTATGAAAGCATGTGGCATCCAGAATGAGAATTGGCAACGCATACACAACGTGGTGGATGACTTTTTCTATCAGCCTATTTCTCCTATTACAATTACACCTAAGGGAGATAAATTTCGTTTCTTGCACGTGAGTTGCTTCGACGAGAAAGCCAAGAATATTCAAGGAATGTTGCGTGCAGTAAGGAGAGTAGCTGAGGAGCGACAAGACTTTGAATTGGTAGTGGTAGGTACAGGAGTAGATTATATAGAAGATTGTGCATATGCCGATTCCCTGCAGTTCCCCAAAGGTATGATCACTTTTACTGGCGAACAAACGCCCTACGAAGTGGCACAATGGATGCAACAGAGTGATTGTTTCCTCTTCTTTTCGCGCTATGAGACATATGCCGTAGTTTTAGCAGAAGCAATGGCTGTAGGCATACCAATAATAAGTACTTCTACTGCAGGTATCGCGGCTAAATTGCCTACGGAATGTGGTATATTAATACAATCGGAAGATGAACAGTCCCTTACACAAGCAATGGTACAAATACTTGAAAAGAGAAATATGTATCATGCAGATACGATACGCACAGAAGGGAGCAGATACTCCTATCAAAGTGTCGGCAAACAATTATTTAATATTTACCAACGCACGATCATAGCGCAAAACTAAAGAACCAAGCCATATCAATTGCGCCAAAACCGCAATTGCAGTACCTACTGAATATGCTGCAATTGCTATTGTAAAGTCCTTGGTAACTATTCCAATCGAAAGGCCAACAACACGACAAACCGCCAATAGGATTTCGAAGAATAGGCCTATTTTTTGCTTCATAAAGACATCCGACAGGTAACATGTACTACCAGTCAAAAGCGATACGTATAACCATGGTAACATCCATCGGATATACTCACCTGCCACACGCCATTCTTCACCTAAAAGCCACGCGGTTATAGTTGGTAAAAAGACACCGACACCTACAAAGATAGGAATAATAACTATACTACCATAACCAACAAAGCGCCAAAACACATCACCAATTTTCGCAGAAGCATGGACTCGTTCGGTAGTATGTTGGTATAGAACTTGGTACAAAGCTCGAGTAATAGTACCAATCGGTGTGTATCCTAATAACAAAGCCATACTCAATAGTCCCACATATTTCGCTCCAAAAAATGGGGTAAGTAATAGAATCGGCAACTGCCCTGCCATTACATTGATAAAGCTGCGTGGCAAGACAAAGCACGGGAAATTACGATATTCACGGGCTTGACTAAGTATATCTATTCTCGAAAAACGTAATAACGGACGAAGAGTATTGCGAAAGTTCAACACCAAACTAGAAAGCAACGCAATGAGCGGAGCAAGAACGATGGAATAAATCATCCCCCCTTGCAACACCCCCGCATATCCCAAGCCAATTTTGCCCCCAGCCGACAAAATACTTTGTGACATTTGATAACTACTGATACGTCCAAAGGATTTTTTGCGTATATACCAATAGTTTAGAATATTCCATGCCCCCATAACCAACACATAAATAGGCATCATCCAATAGTATGTAGCAAGACTCGGGGATTTAAAAAGCAGGCTTATTGGACGCGAGAAAAAGACACTCAACGCAACTAGAACAACAGTTATCAACAATAAAATCGAAGATATATGGGTTAAAGCTACTGCATCTTTTTCCTGTTTAGGTAGAACAATCGCATAGTAATAATCTGCGATTGCTAACACCACCAACACATTGCCTATACTCAGGAACAAATTGAGTAAGCCAAAGTCTTCTGGAGAGTAGATGCGTGTAAGAATTGGATAAACAATCAAGCCGATGACCTGCGCCACCACATTAGCTGAAAGCAATTTTGCGAAATTGCGTACGCCTGCAGACTTGATTAAAGCAAGAATATTCATTTCGACCGCAAAAGTACTACAAATATCCCGAAATTACAACTATTTTATGAAAAATTTATAAAAAACATGGGAGATATTTGCACAATTCAGAAAAAAGCCGTAAATTTGCAGTCCGAAATGGTAGCAGTAGTAAGCGCCTTGAAAAGTAAACATAAAAACACAAAAGAATATGCAATTAAAGAAGAACCCCCAAGTAAGCTTGGAAGACAAGAAGCTAACCTATGTGCTCATAGGATTAGTGCTCGTGTTGAGCATCTGCTATGTCGCTTTTGAGTGGACAGAAAAAGAAGTGACCAAGTATGAAGTTGTGGACACAGACTTCCTCATCGAGGAAGAGATCGAAATCCAACAAACAAGCCAAGAGACACCTCCACCACCCCCACCTCCAGCACCTGTTGAGGTAGAAGTGCTCAATGTTGTAGAAGACGATGTTGAGGTAGAAGAGATTCAAATCAACACGGAGGATGACAAGGATGTAGAAGTGGTTATCGCTCCTCCTGTAGAAGCACCTGTTGAGGAGGAGGAAGAAGAAGTCATTTTCGTGGTAGTAGAGTCTATGCCTGAATTCCCAGGTGGACAACAGGCCATGATGCGATATATTGCTGAGAACATCAAATATCCTGTTATCGCACAAGAAAATGGTATCCAAGGTCGTGTGATCTGCCAATTCGTGGTTGAGAAAGACGGTAAGGTATCTGATATCCAAGTTGTTCGTTCTTCTGGCGAGGCTTCACTTGACAAAGAGGCACAACGCGTGATTAACAGTATGCCTAAATGGAAACCAGGTAAGCAACGTGGTAAACCAGTACGCGTGAAATATACCTTGCCTGTAAACTTCCGTTTGCAATAATACCTCGCCTTTAGCCTAATTGCCTAATCGCCTTTAGCCTAAACGCGAAGCGAAATGGATTTATCCATTCGAAATATCGAATACTGTAAGGGTGTCGGCACGAAACGTGCCGACATTCTTCGTAAAGAGCTGGGTGTGAAGTCTGCGCTCGATATGCTGTACCAGTTTCCGTATAAGTATATTGACCGCAGTCGCTTCTATTTTATCCACGAGATTGAGGATGATGACACATACGTGCAGATCATTGGTCATATCACCGAGTGGCATACTGTTGGCATAGGGGCAGCCCAGCGCCTCTCTGCTACGTTCACCGACGGACGACATACTATTGAGCTCGTCTGGTTCAAGGGTGTCAAGTATGTCAAACTGGAGCGCAATGTGCAGTACTTGCTTTTTGGCAAACCTTCGCGCTTCAATCACCAGTACAATTTCGTCCACCCCGAGCTCACGCCTATGACGAAGGTGCAACCCGAGCTCATGCAGGGGCTCGAACCGCACTACAACACCACCGAGGCCATGAAGCGTGCGGGACTTAACTCCAAGGCCATTCGCACTATTATTGCGCACCTCATTCCCGAACTCCAGCAGCAGGGCATGGTGGACACGCTCGGCATGGATATTGTGGAGCGCTACCGCCTCATGCGCTTGAGCGAAGCACTCTGCAATATCCATTTCCCCAAGGATACACCTACTATGCAGAAGGCGCGCGAGCGGCTCAAGTTCGAGGAACTCTTCTATATCCAGATGCAGATTCTCCGACAGATGAAACGCCGCGAGCAGAACATTGGCTTCGCTATGCCTATTGTCGGGAAGTCTTTTCATGCTTTCTATCAGCACTGCTTGCCTTTCCTGCTCACCAATGCGCAGAAGCGTGTCGTGCGCGAGATTCAGTCCGACCTCAAGTCGGGCAAGCAGATGAACCGCCTCTTGCAGGGCGATGTGGGTAGTGGTAAGACGATTGTCGCCTTGCTTACCGCGTTGTTGGCGGTGGATAATGGCTACCAGGCATGTATCATGGCACCCACCGAGATCCTCGCCAACCAGCACTACGAGACTATCCAACAACTCCTCTCACCAATTGCCAATCGCCAATCGCCAATCGCCTCTCACCAATCGCCAATTGCCAATCGCCAATTGCCAATTGCCAATTGCCAATTGCTCACAGGTTCCACCACCGCCAAGCAGCGCCAGCCCATTCACGAGCAGTTGCGTTCGGGTGAGATTAATATCCTTATTGGCACGCATGCTTTGATTGAGGATACGGTGCAGTTTGCCAACTTGGGCTTGTGTATCATTGATGAGCAGCACCGTTTTGGTGTGGCGCAGCGTGCCAAACTCTGGAACAAGAACACCCAGCCGCCGCATGTGCTGGTGATGACGGCTACGCCTATCCCCCGCACCTTGGCGATGACGGTCTATGGTGACTTGCAGGTGAGTGTCATTGATGAACTGCCTCCTGGGCGCAAACCGGTGCAGACGCTTCACTACTCCAATCAGCGCCGTGCGTCTATCAATCAGTTTATCGCGCAGCAGATTGACATGGGTCGTCAGGTGTATGTGGTCTATCCGCTCATTAATGAGAACGAGAATCTGGACTTGCAGGACCTTACCAATGGTTATAACCAGCTCTGCGAGACTTTTCCTGAGTATCGTATCTCGATGGTGCATGGTCAGATGAAGGCGAAGGATAAGGACGAGCAGATGCAGCGTTTTGTGAGTGGTGAGACGCAGATCTTGGTGGCAACGACTGTGATAGAGGTGGGTGTGAATGTGCCGAATGCCAGTGTGATGATTATCGAGAATGCCGAGCGTTTTGGTCTGAGCCAGTTGCACCAACTGCGTGGCCGTGTGGGCCGTGGAGCGGAGCAGAGCTATTGTCTTTTGCTCACGCGTGTGGAGTTGAGTAAGGACACGCGCAAGCGTATGGATATTATGGTAGCTACGAATGATGGTTTCCGTATTGCGGAGGCGGACTTGCAGTTGCGTGGTCCAGGTGATTTGGAGGGAACGCAGCAGTCGGGTTTGCCGTTTGAGTTGCATATTGCCAGTTTGAGTACGGATGGTCCATTGTTGGAGTTGGCGCGTCGGGCAGCGATGGAGGTGCTGGATGCCGACCCATTGTTGGAGCAGATGCACAATCGTATCTATAAGCAGCGCCTGGACTACCTCCGCCTCACCGCCGGCAACTGGGGCGAGATTTCCTAAAAAGTAAGAAACTGCAATTTTGGTAGTGTCAACTTGTCTATAGTTCCCTAATTTTATTCAATATATGCAAGTGTAATTTTTTGTATACCCTTAGTATTCCTTTGGTATAGGAAAAGCTACCTAAAAGTTTCGGGACCATCATTGGACATCTATGGGACTTCTATGGGCTTCCAGTGGCCTATATGATGTATCTCTATAATAATGCTGCAAAAAGTAGCGGCAATAGTGGATAAAGTTGCCGCCGATTTGTATTTTAGGGCTTATGAAGTGCGATGGCTGTTACCTGAATAATATTTTGAGATAGCCGCTACTTCTGCCGCTTGTTTGTTGTGTCTATATAATATAGTGATGCTGAATACTTAGCGTTTTGATGTTTTTGTACCGTAGATAGGAGAATGTGGAGGGTGAATGGTATATACAATACGCGGAAGCATCTGTATTACAAGAGTTTCCGCGAGAGTGTGTTTTTTTGAAAAAAGTTTTCGCGTGCCGAAGAAAGTTAATAATTACAACCTACAGCCAATGCTTTGAGCAGCAATGTAGCTCCTTTATTTTATCTGTATATCAACTGACTTCTCATCAAATCTCACCTCGTACTTTGATGACGGATCTGAATAGACATTCGCTAATTGATGGACTGTAACAAATGTATTCTTATCTAAATAATGTGAATCACCATGGATGACCTTTTCAAAAACTTGACTATTAGTTACGGTCATCTCTGTTATATCCTTTTTAGCTATCACTCCTATCGTTTTTGCCTCTAAGTTATTATAATCCTCATAATCACCATCAGGCATTAACAAGAACAAATAATCCTGTGCACGACTAATGGCTACATTCAAGATATTCTTCTTATTCACAAATACATTACCTGCATTTCTTTTCATACCTCTTGCAGGTGGATTGTATACGGCTACAATAATATCACATTCATCTCCTTGGAAACCATGTACAGTTCCTATTTGAACATCTACATGACTATACAATTCCGTTCTTTGTTCCCATAGCTTATTTATAATCTCTGCTTGAGCTCTATATGGACTTATCACACCTATACGCCAAGGCTTTTCATCTTGTTGAGTTTCAATATTTGAAGCCAAATATTTGATAAACTCATATGCAAAGAGTGCTGAATATATATGTACATTTGAGTTTACAACTACATGCGGTTCATATATAGAGGTACGATTCACAGGGAACATCACAAAGTTAACAGATTTTGGGTTAAACCCTTTCAGTTTAAGTGGTCGTTGTGAGTCTTGCTTTCTGTATGAGTTTATTGCCCCATCATATGCATATTCACTATATAATCTTCCAATTGCTGGTACAGCACGATATTGTGTATCAAGATTTACAATATCAAAATCACATGGTACCGTATGAGGATGTTGGAAATTATCCAAGCGAATCATCTTGTATATATTCTCTTCCTTCCATAATTCCTCTGCTACTATTGGCTCTATTTGGAATGGGTCGCCTGCTATGACGACTTGGGCATTTTCACATTTATAGAGAGGGTACACAATCTCAGCAAGTGGAATCATAGACGCCTCATCTATCACAATAACATCCCAATCAATATCTTTCAATTTCGCGCCTTCAAATCCATCGTATGCAAAGCGAGCAATGGTAGAAATTACGCAGCATTTATCTTGTTTATAGATACTACTGTCACGCAGACATACATGGTTCTCCAAGGCATCTTCTGCCGTTTGAACAAAACGATATATCCAAGTTTCAGGATGTGCTGCAGGATTAATCTTCTCTAATGCTCTCTGTGCTATAACATCAGCTGCCTTATTGGTAGGACACAATACAAGCATTTTACCCGTTGGATGAGTTGCAATTTTATTTATCCACTTCTTAACAAGATATGTTGTCTTACCAGTTCCAGGAGGACCAAACACAAACTTAGCAGTCGGATTTAGATTCTCCAGCATTGAGAAATCGTCCTCATAGCCCAATTCGGTATATGCCGCTTGTAATCGCTCTATCAGTTTTACAGGAGTGTCGGTCTTTAACTCTGCACGATAAACTTGGTGAGCTACTGCCAATAAATTATCTACTGCCTCAATATCCTCATTCTTACATTTCAGTCGTAACACATAATCTTGCACACTCGCTACTTCAAATGATACAGATGGATGAAGATCATTTGGCAAATAAAACACAACGGTGATATTGGTGCATTCCTCAATAGAACGCGGAATGTATCTGGAAGGGTTACGCAACAACACTCCCCTCTCCGAATGTGGATCCTTTTCTACTTTTGAGAATATAATATGTAGCCCTGATTTAGATTTATTAGCTTCGCCGCTTTTTCTAAACTCTAATTCGAGCAATGCATTAAACCACTCATAAGTATAGCGTTTGGATTTATCTTGCGCTATTTCCTCTAAATTCTTTCGAGTTTCTTCTTGCTGTTGCAATTCTGCTAATTGCTCTTCTGTTAAGACATTAGATTGCTGTTTACTGCTATTTCTGGTTGGTAGATTCTGTGGAGCCTCGTCAAATAGTTCTTCGGTTGAATACTTATTCTGTTTATGCAATATAGCATCCAATCCTTTTTCATTTTTGCGTAACTTATCCAATTTAGCCTTCTCTTCTTCCTTCTTCTTTCTTCGTTCTTCTTCAAGAGCAACTTCTTGCTCTCTTTTTTCTTCTTCTTTACAAAATTGGGCAAATCTATCTAATGTCTTCTTGTCTTTTATATTTATACCATTATTTTGAGCCCATTTTCCAAAATCGTATGCATCTTTCGCCGCTTCTGAACAATTATCCGCAATAAATGACCTATCTTGTGATTGTGGTGAGTACTGCAACCCAAGAAAACTAATTATCTCATCATTTATTTCATATTCAGGAGATAAATCTTCAATATAAATATCCTTAGCCGCATGAACATTGCCTTCTTTATCATATAACCACTCTAGTGAATGAGCCTGCGTAATAAAAGATGAATCTTTTGAGATACAAAGACGGCTATAACGTCTATCGTTGTATGGTGAATATGTACATTCCCAATTTTTATATTTACTCCACTTAAATGACGAAAGTGAAACTATTGCTTTATAACTATTCCAATATAGTATAGAGAATTCTTTATTGATTTTACCGTTAGAAATAATATCTTCAAAACTCTCTAATTGGTAGTCGGATACGTTAGCATTTGCTAAATAATACTCCTTACATTCTCTATTAGAAACCCGTACATATCTACAGCAAACACCCTTACAGGATTTTATATCTTCTTCGCTTAAAACATCCTTATAAACACCATCTATTTTTACTATAGATAAAATAGTTACAAATTCTAATTTATCTAAAAACTCACGCAACAACTTTAATTGGTTTTGAGGAACAAGTTTTTCATAATAAATTGAATCTAACACATATATAGTATCAGACTCGCTCAATAATTGCTTCAAAACATGCGTGTCTTTGCGCATTCTTGTCCATTCTACTAAATAATCATCAGTTGAACGGAATGGAAAATTATCTCTTACTTGTTGTATAAAATAATCACTCTTTGACGATTTGTATGCCTTAAAGATAGTTTTAAAATCTTTAGCGTAATCTTCCCACTCTATCTCATAATCGCCTTCATATTTTGGAAATATAGAATTTTCTATTATATCATGTATGTCTGGAGTTGATATACCAAGTAATTCTAATACTTTGATAAAATCCGGATTGGATAGAAGTCCTTTATCCACATATCTTATACTATCCACTTCACCTTCATCAGGTGTAAATATCATCACTTCATTTCCATTATATGGCGCTACGAATTCACCATTACTATCTCTTATGATTGGCTTATTCCTTAAAGATAAGTTCTCATCATCATATTCATCCCCTTCTATCAACAATTTTTGTCCACTACTTGTTGTAAGATAATGATAAAATATCTCTAACCATTCATCACTTTGCTTTTGAATGAATTTACCAGAAAACTTATCAACAAAGTCTTCTAGATAAAACATTTGTATCCCTATTTTATTGAAGTAAGAAACTAAATTCTCACTTCTTCTGAGAGCCAAATTTAGATGGACATAATTATATGTAGTTTTTGGAGCGTCCATCCAGGAGTAGTATCTATAATTGCTTAAATATAGTAGATCACTTACTTGACTTTCTGACAATAATTTTCTTAAAGTATTGTCAATTTTTAGTGCATGCTTTGCACATACATACGAACCATCTTGCGCTTTATGAATATCAGCACTTGAAAGCAACTCCTTGAAATGATTGTAAAATTTGTTATACCATTTATCTCGAGTATCATATACATATTTAGAGGATAAAGGTACAATTTGGAATATAGATTCATCAATATAAGTATTATTCTCCTTAATACCTATATCTCTTAATGCCA
Source organism: Paludibacteraceae bacterium (assembly GCA_045660925.1). Classification (GTDB taxonomy): domain Bacteria; phylum Bacteroidota; class Bacteroidia; order Bacteroidales; family Paludibacteraceae; genus Colicola. The sequence continues at coordinate 66,141 of JAZREU010000077.1, forward strand.
ATAAGGCATCTGAAGCGAGAATCGCTAATTCATCAAACAGTTTGTCATTAATAGCTTCGGTTTCTTTAATTGCCTCACGGTTGTCAATAAGAGCAAATGGGGCATGCATCACAAAGCACAAATCCAGTGATTCTCTCGTAGGGAAGAAACAAAAGACTTTAGGTCTTGCAGTTGTATCTATCTTTCCATCTTTAATATACAATCCTACAGAAATCGGAAATTTACCTTCATCAAGTTGAATCTTGCGTGTAAACATCCATAACTCTTTTGTATCTTCTACAGAAAAATTATGGAGTTTGATATTTTCGCATACAACATCTTTGTATTTTTGCGATTTAAGCAACTCTTTTGAATATGTACCACCTTTACTTGTCGCAGACTCCCATTTAATTTCTTGAATATTATGCAAAAACAAAATAGGATTATCCAAGGTTTTTAGTTTTTCCTCTATTTCTGAATATGCTTGCTTATTCGAGAACTTAACTTTATCAAATGGTAAGTAAAACAATGTTTCGCCAGGACTTCTTAACGGATGGTCGGTCGTGAGCAATTCAGGAACCACATAATCATAGAGTGCAAAACAGATGATATCATCATATACATGTGGATGGTCAGTATACTTAAATACAGATTTAAATCCTATACCAAATTTACCAATTTTATTCTTTTCAACATCTGAAGGCTTTGTTGAAGAACCAATACCAGTTAAACTATTGAGGTGACCATATTTACCCTTTTTATCATCTTCTTCTGCATTATCTGGATTTGATATTGTAAAATGGGTGGTTCCATTATGCCTAAAGATAAATCCATCCTTTTCAAGACGAATAAATACCTTGGTAGCATTTGCATCATCTGCATTTTGCAAAAGCTCATAAATAAAATGAACCGGATCTGTATATTTATCAATAATTGTCACCCATACTCCTCTTGCTTCATAATCGAGAAGTGTTGTTGTCCAATTTTTTCTCTTTTCGTAGAGCGATTTATAATATTTTAACTCTAGTTCATTCATGATATATAGGTTCTTTATGTTTGCTATTACTTAATTCTCCATCTCTATTTCCAATTGCAAGAAATGGTAGAAGTTAGCCCCCTTCTTGAACTTTGCCAGAAACTACTTTTCGTGTTGCAGTTGAAATATCTCTTTTTGGCGGCTGATTTCTTTGGCAAGCTCTTCCTCGCTTGGGAGAAGCAACTTGTATTTTGATGCAAAAATCTGCTCATTGCCTTTTAGAATCGAATATCGAGCAATATCTTTATCCGTTTGTGCGCACAGCAATATACCGATTGTAGGATTGTCTCCTTCGTTTCGCTTCAATTCATCGTACATGCGAACATACATATCCATCTGTCCTACATCCTGATGACTTACTTTCCCTACCTTCAAATCAACTAACACAAAAGCCTTTAGCAAGTAGTTGTAGAATACCAAATCAATATAATAATCCTCTGCTTCGGTACGAATGAGTTGTTGGCGCGCTACAAAAGCAAAACCTTTACCCATCTCCATGAGAAACTCGCTGAGATTATTCAAGATTGCTTGTTCAAGATCTTTTTCTTGATAACTTTTGTTTTGAGCAATCCCAAGAAATTCCAATACAGTTGGATTTTTGATAAACTCCAATTTGTCATGTTGAAATTCCGCAGTTTTCTCTTGCATCTCTTGTATTACAGGCTCTTTGATCTGCGACATCAACAATCGCTCGTAGTATTGTGTGTTGATATTGCGATTCAGCGTACGCACACTCCACATTTGCTCCGATGCTTCGCGCATATACCACTTGCGAGCGACCTCATCATCCACACGCATCAGTCGTTCATAATGCGACCAACTCAATCGGGCAGGCAGTGTCTGCCCAATTGGTTTGCAAGTGGGTTCTAATTCGTCAGACAGTGTCTGCTGAATTGGCATTTGAGATTTAGCAGACGGTGTCTGCTGAATTTGCAAGTCGTTGAAGGTTAGATAGAAAGTTCTAAAATTACGAATGTTTGTTTCAGAATATCCGCTACCAAATTCCTCAGTTAGAGCCTCTGAAGCTATCTTTATAACATGCGCACCATATTCTGCGCGCTCTGCTCCTTTCTGCATTTGCTCTACGACACGCTGTCCAATCAGCCAATTGGATTGTATCTGTGCATAATCAATGGCGGTGTATGCCATTCTTCTAGCAGCACGGACTATTTGCTTCAAGGATTCGATGAAAGATTTTTCTTCGATTGTAATGATAGTGGTATTCATAGATTTATACAATTTTACAAGTTTTCGCTGCAAAGGTACAACTTTTTTATGATTATTCCAAATGTATATGCAAAAAAATCAAACAAAGGAATCGATTAAAAACCATACAGAAAGTATGAATATTATAAAATCAATAATCCAGCATAATATTCTATCTAACATAATGCAAATATTTTATAGCCTATCATTATCAAAAATCATTATCCTCATACGAATCCCAACCCGACATGCCATCGTTGTCGTAGTCACCACAATCCCAATCTTCACGAGATGTCCAGTTGCCCGAACCGCTTGTGCGATGACGGCGGTCTTCACTCATACTGTGGAAATCCTCAGTGTCAAAATTGCTCTTTGAGCCACCAAATAGAAAATCAAATAGTCCCATAATTGTTGTATTTTTATAGTTTAACATGTGTTTCTTCGAAAACCGCTGCAAAATTACTACATCAAACTGCTAAAACTTGTCAGTATCTCAAGAAAAATACATTTTTTTTGCAGGAAAGTGCATTTTTTTAGGAATAGTGGAAAGTCTTAGGGAAGGAGACAACTTTTTTAGGAATAGAGTCAACCTTTTTATGAAGTCCGTTCTTTTACTTTCCAATTCGTATTTTTTTTATTATTTGGAAAGCGATCTCGGGTGCAGAGGTTGTTAATTATTTTGGATTGAGCAAATAAAAATCGCTTTTGGGTGCGATTTTCGGGTGTGGGGTGTAAGAGCACCCCACAAAGTTACGAACTTTGTCTGGGACCCCGCTTGTGTATGGTGTAAAGGCAAGCAGTAGAGCTGCTGTTTAGAGGACGGCACAAAAACATCCCCGAAAAATCAGAATTCTGATTTTTTTGGGATCCCGTATGTGCTTACTATTTCGCGTTTAGGGAAAGGCAATCTTAATAAAACGCATTTTTTCGATTTGGGCGATCTCGGGGAGTTCTCTCGGAGTTCTCAGGGTCGTCGGTCGGTGAAATCGAGGAACGTATAGCGAAACGAAAAGAGAATGAATCTTAATAATTGATACTTTTTCTATTTATATCCTCTTCTATCTGAATCTATTTTTGTTTCATATTTCTCTATCTCCTTGGATCAGGCAGGCGGGCGGCGAGGTCGTATCCCCTTGTACTTGAAGCCCGCTGAATGTATGAAATACGCGGCATTATCTTGGGGGCATTGGCGGACGACCACCATTCTCAATCATCTGCTGTTGCCATGCTGCAGCACCTTTAGCCTTCAAACCGCCCATGCGGTTGAGTTTGTAGGTGTAAGTCAGCATGAAATAGGTAGGCAAGGTATTGAATTTCTGGTAACTAACGCTGGTCTCATTCACCGTTTGTACGATATTCTTCTTGTTGTTCAAAAGGTCATACACCTTAAGGGTGAGCGTGGAGTTAGTCCATGTCTTATCTATGGAGAAGTTCCAAATCAGTTCGTTCACATCGGTCAATCCTTGATAGCCGTGGCGCGAGGTATAGCTCACATCGGTGGCAATGTTCCATGACTTTGGCAAATGGAAAGTCACATCGCCTGTAATAATCCAGTCGCCGATATGGCTGACATTCTTCTTATTGAGCGAGTTGTGCGTCAGCGAATAGATATTCGTATTCTTCACACCTATGTCCACAATCTTATGGGTGAAGCGCAGTGTCAAGTCACTACTCATGCGGAAGTTCCCTGTCTTAGATGCATCACCCAAAGGCAATTGATCTGCTGCTATCAGTTCGGCTATCGCATCGGCATCTTGCTCGCGAAGCACATATGCTACGCGCTGATTATAGTTCACCGCTGTGCGCGAATGGAACTGAAACATCTTGTTGCAGAATGGCGTATTACTCATAAAGTGGGCACCCACATACCACGGAATCATCTCCGCGTTCACAGTTTGCAGATAGCGTTTGCCAGTCTTATCGTAAATAGTATTGTTGGTCAGTGCATCTTGTGTGAGATTGGCGTTCATGCCCACCATCATGCTGGAGAACTTCTCCTGATTGAACTTCGAATACATCGCAAAGATATTGTGGCTGAACGCAGGATTCAATCCCAAGTTACCTACTGTCTCGTTCATCGCATCGGAGTTGTTGCGCACAGGCTCCATCTGCTGGATAGTAGGCTGATTGACGCGTCCGCGATAAACGATACGGGCAAACTCCTTCTGACCGAACTTATAGCGGAAACGCACGTTTGGCGACCAGTTCCACCTATTGTATAATGTATCGCGCGCGAGGCTTTGGCCATAGTAGGTGGTGGAGTAGGTTTGTGTAGCCAACACGCGCGCACCAGCTGTCAAGTCGGTCTTTTCGCTCACCCAGCGATAGTTGAGCTCCAGTTGCTCGGTGTACATATTGTTGCTGAGCGCGTTGGAATACACGCTATCGTATTGATACGATCCGTCCATCATGGAGTATTGATCTTTCACCGAATTGCGATTGCTACCCGTCAGCGAGAGTACGGTTTCCAAGAAGTGGTTCTTACCATAGATTGGTTCCACAAACGAAGTGCGCAGCGAGTAACTGAAGGCATCGTTGGTCGAAAATGTGTGTTGATCCACCAAGGCACTATTGGTCATCCTGTCCCATGCATAGGTGGTATCGCTCTTCTCTGTATTCTTAAAGGTGAAATTGGCGCGCATGGTGAGAGCACGACCTGGCTTAGCGAACTTATGGTTGTATGTCGCGCGCATAGAAGCGGATATCTCCTCTTGCAGACTCTGTTGGCGTTGGTAGCCATCGTTGATAAGCACCGAATCACGCTCGTAGGTATAATCGTTGTTTTGCTCAGATTGCGAGTTAGAGTAACTGATTTGAGGGCGCAAAATAATCTTGTTCATTGAGTCAATCTGATACTCCATCTCCAGGCGCATTTGTGCATCCCACGCTTGGGTAACCTTGTCGGTAGAGTCTTGGTCGATATAAGTGGCTTCCTCGCTATAGCTCTCTTTTTGTGATTGGGTACGCGTGTCGTTTACCGAATGATTGATGGTCGCATCACCGCCTAAGAGCAGTTCCGTCTTTTCATCACCTTTCACCTCTCGCCTCTCACCTAATTTTCCTGTCAGGTCAATATTGGTGTTCACACCCAAGTTCTCCGAAGCGGTGATACCTGCATTTTGTCCGCCGAACCAACCGCGTCCGCGGCGTGAACGAATCTCATTAGTATTGTTGGCACCACCTACGATAGTCGTTTGGCTCTCGCCCAATAGCAGGTTTGTGAAGATATTGGCATTGTAGCGCGCATCATTCTCAAGGAAATGCAACATACGCGCAGCGTCCGTATCACCATAAGCAGGATTGCCATAGTCAAACCAACCACCATCATCCGTCACTATGTCTGCACCCACGACACCCGAGTAGTTGCCAAACACACCTTTCTTGCGGTTTTTCTTCAGGCTGAGGTTGATGATTCGCTCTGTTTCATCGTCCTCAAAACCAGTCAGTTTTGCCATTTCACTCTTCTCGTCAATGACTTGTATCTTCTCAATCATGTCGGCAGGGATATTCTTGGTGGCAGTCTGCACATCGTCGCCAAAGAATTTCTTGCCATCAATACGCACACTCTTGATTTCCTCACCATTGATAGTGACATTACCTTCTTTATCCACCTCCACGCCATTCATTTTCTTGAGCAGTTCCTCGACCGTGGCGGTTTCGCTCACTTGATAGGCTGCGGTATTATACTCAATGGTATCTCCTTTGACCGTCATTTCCGCAGCACGTCCTTGTACGCTTACTTCTGCAAGGTGTTGCACTTGCTCTGCCAGACGGATAGTAGGCAAATCTAAATTCGCATTAGGCATTTTTACTTCTTTGATTATCTCATTGAAGCCCACCGATGAAATGATCAATTTGTATTCACCCTGACGAATATTGTTCAGTATAAACATACCGTCATAAGTTGTTTGCGCACCTTGTATGAGAGTGGAGTCGGCGCCTTGGGATGTTTGGTGATAGGAGAAGAGGCGTATGGTCGCCATCTCTATAGGTGCACCATCGGTCTTGGAGAGGATGGTACCCGAAAGCGTATGTCGCGCTTGTACTATCATCGATGAAACGATGAAGAATACGAATAATAAAATCTTTTTCATTGTCCTTAATTTTTTGTACCTATGTCTCAAATGCAAAAAGCATGCCAATCCGCTATCACTAACGCTGCCATGGCTTCTACCACAGGCACCGCACGTACCGCCACGCACGCATCATGCCTACCCGTTACCTCTAACCTTTCGCCTTTCGCCTCTAACCTCATCGCCTCCAGCGTCTTGCGATTTGATGCTGTAGGCTTAAATACGCAACGGAACACAATGGGTGTACCGTCGCTGATACCGCCTGCTATGCCACCAGAGATGAGTCTGCTGTCCTCCGTGAGGTACATCTCGCTGCCTTTCTTGCTCACGCCCTCGAAGCCCGAACCGTACTCAAATCCTTTGCAGGCATTGATACTCATTATGGCGAATGCCAAGTGCGCTTGCAGTTTGTCAAAGATGGGTTCGCCTACCCCCACAGGCAAACCTGTGATACGACACTCCACGATGCCACCTATACTATCGCCTTCTCTCTGAATATCAGCGATGTATGAGGCAAATCGCTCGGGATTGGTTTCTGTGCCTACTTGCACCAGTTTAGCCTCGATGTGTATGCCTTTTTCGGCAAGCATTTGTTTGGCTATACTGCCTGCCACTACGCGTGCGACGGTCTCTCTGGCGGAAGCGCGTCCGCCACCTCGGTGGTCACGTATGCCATATTTCTCTTGATAAACGCGGTCAGCGTGTCCTATTCGATAGGAGTGACGTAGCCATTCATAGTCTTCGGGACGTGCATCGCTATTGCGAATAATGAACGCGATAGGTGTTCCGAGTGTCACTCCGTCCATCACACCGCTCAACCATTCCACTTTATCCGCCTCGCGCACTGCCCGAGGAGAAACCCCACCTTTCACCTTTAACCTGTCACCTTTCACCTCTTCGCGCCCTGCCCTGCGGGCAAGTTCCCTTTGTATGAGTGTGAGATCGATATACAACCCTGCAGGCACACCATCTAACACACCGCCAACAGCACGACCATGAGACTCACCAAAAGAGATGAAAGAAAAGTATTCGCCAAAAGTATTCATCGCTTGATAAAACGCACCACCTGCGTACCTATCTGCAATAGATAAGTGCCCGTAGAGAGAGCTGAAACCGTCACCTTATCTCCCTCTGCCGTCTGCAATAGTTGTCCCTGCATGTCATACACACGTAATATCGTATTCTCTATACCCTTAACGTAAAGAATATCTTGCGTAGGATTGGGATACACCACTATGGCATCACCCTCTACATCCTCGACTGCCGTCGAAAGAGAAGTTGCAAAAGTGATTTTACGGATATTTTGAATAGGCTCCGAGGCGAGCACGCTACCCGACCTATCAAGCAGTTGCAATTCTTCACCTACAAACACCCACTTGCCTATTAGAGCAATATCGTGCAACTGCTGAGCATTATCAGTCGTATGAACCACGATGTTAATGGCAGACATCTGTATCGAACAGAAAAATGCAAAAAGAATAATAAGTTTGGACTTCATCACAAAAAGATTTTTATATAATATGATAAATTAGCAATCATGCTGCAAAGGTAGTAAAAAATTTGGAAATTTACAAAATTTTTTGTACCTTTGCACGTTTTTTTATCACAACAGACGATTCATACATGAAAAAAGTACTATTCTTATCACTACTGACACTATCGTTGGGCATTATGGCTGAACGTATCGAACCTATCCCATTCGGCGATATGGAACAATGGGCAGTGCGATATATCAAAGAATCAAAACTTCTGGGAGGACAGACCAAAACCCTGTATTGTCTTGCTCCTACCGATACCATTCGCAAGAACGAAGCTTATATCTTTGGGCAAAATGGAAACCCATGGGCAACCAGCAACGCTTACGCCAATGTGATTGGCATTGAGAAAGCTGCAGGCACCATGATGCCCGAAGCACGTGAAGATGGTGGTACATGCTGCCGACTGGATGTAGATATGTTGGGTGTACGCGTAATGGGGATGATTGATATTCAAGTACTTGTATCTGGCACGCTATTCACAGGACGTAATATCGAACCTATTACCACCGCAGCAGACCCATACCAGAACATTGACTTTGGTGTGCCTTTCACGGGACGACCTACCGCACTTATGTTTGACTACAAGTGCGTGATAGAACAAGAGAGTTGGTATTGGTTTGCCAAGGGCTCTGCCAAACCTAAAAAACGCGAATACGAGAATGGCGAAATAGACGAAGCCGAAGCATATATCTACCTGCAACACCGATGGGAAGATGAAAAAGGAAAAATACACTCCATACGCGTAGGAACAGGCTACGAACGTTTCTCGAAGACACAAAAAGAATGGGTAAACGCACATCGAGTTCCTATTCATTATGGCGATATTACAGGCGAATCTTGGTACAAAGAATATATGGGCTTCAAAGGTATCGAACGCGCAATGAATAGTCGCGGAAAAATTACACCTATTATTGAAGAAGGATGGGATGCTACATTAGAACCCACACACATGGTCATCGTGCTCACCTCTGGCAAGATGGAGGCGTTCGAGGGACACGAAGGAAACACCCTTTGGGTAGATAACGTATGCTTGGTATATTAGGATATCGAATGTAATGTTTCAAGGATTGTTTACACATATTGACCTCTATTTATTTGGAGCATTAGCACTGGTCATGCTCTATCAATGCTATTTCTATCTGCACTATATGACAGGCGTCAATCGATGGCTGCGCAAACACAAAACCACCCCTCCTGTAGCAGATGCCGACTTGCCCAAGGTGAGCGTGATAGTGTGTGCAAGAAATGAGCAATCCAACCTGAGTAACTACCTACATACCCTACTCCACCAAGACTACCCATGCTACGAAGTAATCGTCGTGAACGACGGATCCGAAGATAACACACAATTTATATTAGAACGCTATGCTGCTCAATATACCAATCTCTACATCACCTTCGTGCCACAAGGCGCACGCGTGATAAGTAGCAAGAAACTGGCGCTCACCATCGGCGTCAAAGCTGCCAACTACGACCATATTCTGCTCACCGATGCCGATTGCCGGCCTGAATCACGACACTGGATACGAGAAATGATGAGTGGCTTTGTGCATGGTGATGAACAAACGGAAGTGGTATTGGGATACGGAGCATACTTCCAAGAAGACACACTACTCAATAGTGTCATCAATTATGATACTCTATTTATCGGTTTGCAATACTTAGGCATGGCTACTGCTAAACACCCCTATATGGGAGTTGGTAGAAACTTGGCATACAAGAAAGGTACTTTCTTCAACCACAATGGTTTTCAAGGAATGCTACACGAACAAGCAGGGGATGACGACCTATTCGTCAACAAAGTGACCAACCGCCACAATACTGCTATCGTCTGCTCACGCGACAGTATCACGTGGTCAAAGCCCAAACACACATGGAGCGACTGGTTACACCAAAAACGCCGACACCTATCCGTTTCCCACAACTATAAGATAAGCAGCAAATTACGATTGGGCATGGAGCCTTTAACACGCGCACTACTATACCTCCTGCTTATAGCCATTGGCATCTGGGGAAGCGGAATAGCAATCTGTATCGCACTTGTCCTATGGTGGCTACGCTTAATTATGCAAATGAGCATCATCAATAGCTCCGCTCACAAATTGGGCGGACGATTGTTTGGCATAGAGATTGTGGTATATGATATAGTGTTGCCACTCATCACAAGCTGGATACTAATCACCCAACGCTGGCGTAAACAACCATTATATTGGTAAAACACGCAGTCTAACAGCGTAGCGGTCTAACATCTAACAATAAAATGATCTAACTTCTAAAGCAAATACAATTATGGAAGAACAAAAACTCAACATCAACCTCTCCCCAGAGATGGCAGAAGGCACCTACAGCAATTTGGCAATCGTAGCACACTCTTCATCAGAGTTTGTAGTGGATTTTGTCCGCATGATGCCTGGTCAAAAAAATGCTAACGTACAAGCTCGCGTGATTATGACCCCTGAGAATACCAAAAAACTCCTCTTTGCACTCCAAGAGAACGTAGCAAAATATGAGAAGCAATTCGGTACAATCAAAATCAATGGCACCCCAGCCCCAGGCAGCACTATTCCAATGTCCTTCGGTGGTGGCCAAGCATAACCATTAACCCGACCGCTCTGCGACCGCTACAGCGCAGCGATCTACAGGGCTTCGCCCGATCTTCAAGCGAGCATAGCGAGCGATCTAAAAACTTCTAACCTATGAAAAAGACATTCCCAGCCAGCCAACTCATTATCAATGAGGACGGCAGTATATTCCATCTCCATATCCGCCCCGAACATCTGGCGGATAAAGTGATATTGGTGGGCGACCAAGGTCGCGTAGATATGGTGGCATCGTTCTTCGACGAAGGCAGCATCGAGTGCGATATCCAAAGCCGTGAGTTCCATACCATCACTGGTAAATATAAAGGTAAACGCATCTCGTGTATCTCCACAGGTATAGGCACCGATAATTGCGACATCGTGCTCAACGAATTGGATGCTTTGGCAAACATTGACTTTGCTACCCGCACCGAGAAAGATGATCACCGTACCCTTGAGATTGTGCGCATAGGCACCTGCGGTGGCATGCAAGAGGACATCCCTCTTGGCACTTTCCTCGTGAGCGAGAAATCTATCGGTTGGGACGGTGTGTTAGCTTTCTACGAAGGTCGTGACAAGATTGCCGACCTCGGCTTTGAGGACGCACTCGTGGACTTTATCCACTATCCCGCCAAAGCGGCACGCCCTTATGTGGTGGCGGCTAATCCCGAACTCATCAACCGCATAGCAGGCGATGATATGATGCGTGGCTGCACCATTGCTGCCAATGGCTTCTATGGTCCTCAAGGTCGCGTATTACGCTGCGATTTGGCGGTAAAAGAGATCAATGACCTGATTACCGACTTCCGTTACGAAGGACAACGTATCACCAACTATGAGATGGAAGGTAGCGCCATTGCAGGCCTCAGTTTGCTGATGGGACACAAAGCGATGACCGTTTGCTGCGTGATCGCGCAACGCAAAGTAGAAGTCGCTAACACTGACTACAAACCTCGCATCAAACAACTGGTACAAACCGTACTCGAAAGAATTTAATAACGACCTTAATGTCCTTAATGACCTTAAAGTCCTTAAACAATAGACAATGAAGAAACTAGCAATCCTCAGCCTCGCGCTCGTAGCACTCAGCGCATGCTGCAAACAAGAACAAACATTCGACTACACCGTGGACAAGTTTTATGACCTTGAGATTCTGCGCTATCAAGTGCCAGAGTTTGACTCTTTGAGTCTGCAACAAAAGACCCTCGTTTATCACCTCACCGAAGCCGCTTTGCACGGTCGTGATATCCTCTTCGACCAAAACGGTCGATACAACCTGCGTATCCGTCGTGCGCTTGAGGCTCTCTACACCCAATATAAAGGCGACAAGAAGAGCGAGGAATTCGTCAACTTCGAGAAATACCTCAAACGCGTATGGTTTGCCAACGGTATTCACCACCACTACGCTTCCGACAAGTTCCAACCTGAGTTCTCACAAGAGTGGTTCGTAAACGCTTGTGCTGAAGCTGGCGTGACTTACGATGAGGCAATCTTGCCTGTTATCTTCGACCCAACTGTGATGCCTAAATCCCTCAGCCTTGAAGGCGAAGACCTTCTCCTCGCGTCCGCCAATAACTACTACGAGGGCGTTACTCAAAAAGAGGCTGAGGCTTACTACAAGAAACACAAAGATACCTCTGCCGAACCACTCTGGATAGGTCTCAATAGCAAACTCGTCAAGGAGAACGGTAAAGTCGTTGAGCGCGTATATAAAGTGGGTGGTATGTACGGCGAGGCACTCAGCCATGTGGTTGAGCACCTCGAGAAAGCCTTGCCATTCGCTGAGAACGAGCAACAACGCCTTGTCATTGAGAAGATGATTGAGTTCAACAAGACTGGCGACTTGAAGGCCTTCAACGAGTACTGCATCGCTTGGGTGAAAGACCTCGATAGCCGTGTGGACTATGTTAACGGTTTTACCGAAACATACGCTGACCCGCTGGGTATTACAGGTACTTGGGAGTCACTCGTGAACTTCAAAGACATGCGCGCCACCCACCGTTGCCAAACTATCTCCGACAACGCACAATGGTTTGAGGATAACTCACCAACCGACGTGAAATACAAGAAAGAGGAAGTGAAGGGCGTAAGCGCCAAGGTAATCACCGCTGCTATCCTCGCAGGCGACTGCTATCCTGCTACCCCTATCGGCATCAACTTGCCAAACGCAAACTGGATTCGCAAAGACTATGGTTCAAAGTCTGTAACCATCGACAATATCACCCACGCCTACAACGAGGCAGCCAAGGGCAATGGCTTCAACGAGGAGTTCATGATTAGCCCAGAGGTGATTGCTATGTACGAGAAAGCAGGAGCCTGCGGCGACCTGCATACCGACCTCCACGAATGCGTGGGTCACGGTTCGGGCAAACTTATGCCAGGCGTAAGCAAAGATGCCCTCAAAGAGCATGCTTCTACCATAGAGGAGGCGCGTGCCGACTTGCTCGGTCTCTACTATATGGCTGACCCTAAGTTGGTTGAGCTCGGACTCTTGGAGGATGAGGAGGCATACAAGGGCTTCTACTATCAACAAATGATGAATGGCCTCATGACCCAACTCGTTCGTATCGAGCCAGGCAAAGACATTGAGGAGTCACACATGCGTAACCGCCAGTTGATTGCTCTTTGGGTATTCAAGAACGCCAAGAACAACGAGGTTGAGATGATTGAGCGCGACGGTAAGCACTATTTGCAAATCAACGATTACGAGGGTATTCGTCACCTCTATGGCGAGTTGCTCCGCGAGATCCAACGCATCACTTCTGAAGGCGATTACCCTGCTGCTAAGGCAATGGTAGAGGAGTACGCTGTGAAGGTAGATCAAGAATTGCACAAAGAGATCTTGGAGCGCTACGAGAAACTCAACTTGGCTCCATACAAGGGCTTCGTTAATCCTGTTTACACCGCGCACTACGATGCAGAAGGCAATATCACAGATGTCACTCTCGACTACACCGAGGGCTACATCGAGCAACACCTCCGTTACTCACGCGACTATTCTTTCCTACCAGACATTAATTAATGCAGATTGACCTGCCCATATCGAAGTCTATAGCCAACCGATGGCTGATGCTTCAGGCTATACACGGAGACGAGCTCATGCCCGTCTCCGACGCTTTTCCTGACGATGTGCAACTGATGAATGAGGCGATTAGGCTATTAGGCGAGAGGCAAGAGGCGAGAATTGACCTCGGCAACTGCGGCACTGCCATGCGTTTCCTCACCGCCTATTGTGCGCAGTTGGAAGGGCAAACGGTTATCCTTGATGGCGTAGAGCGTATGCACCATCGTCCTATTGGTCAGTTGGTGGATGCTTTGCGCGAGATAGGTGCGCAGATTGAGTATTTAGGCGAAGAGGGTTTTCCACCTCTGCTCATTAAGGGATATATATTGGATAAGCATAGGATAGTGACTATCAACAATCCCCAATCCACGCAGTTCGTTTCAGCCTTGCTCCTCATTGGCGCCAATGTCCAAACCAACTCCACCTCTCCTTATATAGATATCACGCGCGAAATGATAAAGCAGTATCACTTGTCAACTGTCAACTGTCAACTGTCAACTGAAAAAGACTGGTCCTCCGCAGCCTTTTGGTACGAATATGTCGCTCTCCATGGCGGTGAAATTGAACTGCCAGGCTTATACAAAGACTCGTTGCAAGGCGACAAAGTTGTTGCCGACATCTTCATTCACCTCGGTGTCCACACCACTTACACCGCCGAAGGCATCACCATCGCTTCTACAGGCGTAGCCGATCTACAGCGCAGCGATCTTCAGGGCATTGATGCCCGATCTATAGCGCAGCGATCTGCGGAAGAAATCTTATGCCAAGATTTCTCCGCCTGCCCCGACCTCTACCCTGCTGTTGCTCTCACTTGCGAGCGCCTTGGCGTAGAGTTACACGCCACTGGAACCGAATCACTACCAATCAAAGAATCCGACCGCCTGCGTGCTGTGCGCAAGCATCGCACCGACCATGACCACCGCATGGCAATGGCATTACTTATAGCAGGCTACCCTGTGGACGACACCGACTGCATCAACAAATCTTACCCCCAATTCCTTGAGCAATGGAAGGCAATTCAAAATTAACCATCATCATCCCTCGCCGTGGCATCAACGACGAAGGCAAGGGCAAGAAACATGCCCTTTATCGCCTAATCTCTGCTGCGGAGACGGAGTATGTGTGGATGCAGGATGATGATGTCGCGTTTAAGACCACTGAGTTGTCAGACCGCTTCGCTGTCGGAAGTCAGAGCGCGTTGCTGTTAGATAATGATTTACTGATTTTGCCTCTTCGTATGAAGTCGGAGCATGATAAGCCATCATTATTGGAGCGGTTGCAGATAGCCGAGTATGCCGCTATTCAGCAGCTCACTATTGAGACTGCCAAGCGAGGACATGCGATGATGTGTAGCGGAGCTAACCTAATTGTCAAGCGAGATAGGTGGTTGGAGTCTTATCTTGATTTGCACCCTGAGATACCCAGTGGCGATGATATGTTTCTCTTGGAGTCGTTCAAGCGTCGCGGATTGAAGATCGCCGTGAGCGAAAGCGAAGAACTGACTGCCATTGTGCGTCCACACACCTCATGGCGGGCATTCTTCCGCCAACGTATGCGGTGGGCAGGAAAGGCGCCCAAATACAAGGATAAAGAGATTCTGCTATGCGGTGCCATTGTGTTCGTGATGAATATGTTGCAATTGGTTTTCCCTGCCTTCCTATTGATAAAATTTCCTATAGAATATCATTTAATCCAGAAACGTGACAAAGAGATTAGCTTCCTCACTGCATTATTGCTGGAACTGCTGTATCCTTTCTACATATTGATTTGTCTAATCGGCGGACTATGGCGCAGAAGATGGTAAAATAGAGCACACCGATATATAGTTTTGATGTCTTAGATATGATCCTACAAAAAAAACATCCAACTCTATGATAGGTTGGATGTTTTTCTAATATATCACTATTTATTAGCGACTTGCTTAAAACTCCTCTTCACGTCGCAAACTTGCTTCCAATTGTGCAGCACGAGCAGCTTGGATAGCAGCATACTCCTCAGCATTATGCACTGACACATGTTGGAATTCGCGAAGACCTGTACCTGCTGGAATCAAGTTACCGCAGATCACGTTCTCCTTCATACCATCCAAGTAGTCCACCTTGCCTTGGATAGCTGCCTCGTTGAGAACCTTGGTAGTCTCTTGGAAAGAAGCTGCAGACATAAAGGACTTGGTACCCAAAGCTGCACGAGTGATACCTTGCAAGATTTGGCTTGCAGTTGCGCAAGTAGCTTCACGCGCTTGTACAAGTTTCTTGTCTTTACGACGAAGTGATGAGTTCTCATCGTGGAGACGACGCGCAGTGATGATTTGACCCGCTTTCAACGTCTCGCTATCACCAGGGTTGGTAACCACTTTCTTACCCCAGATTCGATCATTCTCCTCAAGGAAGTCGCGCTTATCAACAATCTGTTTCTCCAGATAACGTGTATCACCTGCATCTTGTATCTCTACCTTACGCATCATCTGACGCACGATAATCTCAAAGTGCTTATCATTGATTTCCACACCTTGCATACGGTAAACAGATTGTGCCTCATTGACAATATAATCTTGTACCGCAGTAGGACCTTGAATAGCAAGGATATCGTTAGGCGTGATTGCACCATCAGAGAGAGCTACACCTGCACGTACATAATCGCCTTCTTGTACAAGAATTTGCTTGCCAAGAGGAATGAGGTACGACTTCACCTCGCCTAACTTGCTGGTGATAGACAACTCTTGATTACCGCGCTTGATACGTCCAAAGGACACTTCACCATCAATCTCAGCCACAATAGCAGGGTTAGATGGGTTACGTGCTTCGAAGAGCTCAGTTACACGTGGAAGACCACCAGTAATATCGCCTGCCGTACCAAACGAACGTGTCTGTGTAAAGAGTGAATCACCCACCTTTACATCGGTGCCATCAGCATGTACCAACAACGCCTTAACAGGCAAGTTGTAGGTGCGCAAGATATTACCTTCTGCATCTACGATATGTGCAGCAGGCATCCTTGTGCGATCCTTAGTCTCGATGATGCTAACCTCTTTCTTACCTGTTTGATCATCAATTTCGGTCTTAACTGTCACACCTTCAATCACATCCTTATACTCCAAGCGACCTGCTTGCTCAATAATCAATGTAGCCTTATATGGATCCCATTCGCAGACTTGTGTTCCCTTCTCATATACCTCGCCTGAAGCAACGAAGAGTTTAGATGCATATGGGATATTGAATGTCGTAAGCACTACTCCTGTCTTCACATCTACCAATCGCATCTCATTAAGACGGCTAACCACGATTACATCACCATTCTCAGTAGTGATAGTACGTAGTTCATCAATCTCTACGCGACCAGATTGTGTGAGAGCATAGGTGCTTTGTGTAGCAGCATTACCTGCAACACCACCCGAGTGGAAAGTACGCAATGTAAGCTGAGTACCAGGCTCACCAATAGCTTGTGCAGCAATTACACCTACGGCCTCACCCTTTTGCACCATCTTACGAGATGCCAAGTTACGACCATAGCACTTAGCGCAGACGCCTTGTTTAGCCTCGCAAGTGAGTACCGAACGAATCTCCACTGATTCTATACCTGCTGCTTCAATAGCCTCACATGCTGCCTCGCGAATCTCCTCTCCAGATGCAACAATCAAATTGCCATCAGCATCAAAGATGTCATGCACGCTAACACGTCCTAAAATACGTTGGCTAAGTGTAGCTACCACATTATCGTTTTGCTTGATTGCACGAGCTGTCAGACCACGCAAGGTACCGCAGTCTGTCTCTGTGATGATAACATCGTGCGATACGTCCACCAAACGACGAGTCAAATAACCCGCATCGGCTGTCTTCAACGCAGTATCGGCAAGACCCTTACGCGCACCGTGAGTAGAAATAAAGTACTCAAGCACGCTAAGACCCTCCTTAAAGTTCGAGAGAATAGGGTTCTCAATAGTCTGACGACTATCAGTAACACCTGCCTTTTGAGGTTTAGCCATCAAACCACGCATACCAGCGAGCTGCTTAATCTGTTGCTTAGAACCACGAGCACCAGAATCCATCATCATGAATACAGAGTTGAAGCCTTGGTCAGCCTCCTTCATATGTTTCATCAACACATTGGTAACTTGTGCATCGACCTCACCCCATGCAGCTACGACCTTGTTGTAACGCTCATTGTCAGTCATGAGACCTTCCATATAGAGTTCGGTCACCTCTTCTACAACTTGGTTACCCTTAGCCACAAATTCATTTTTCTCGTCTGGAATCAAAATATCGTTGAGGTTAAAGCTGAGTCCACCCTTGAACGCCATCTTATAACCGAGGTCCTTAATCTCATCCAAGAACAAAGCTGTACGAGCTACACCACATGTCTTGATAACATCCGTAATGATTTCCTTGACTGCTTTCTTGCCGAGCGTAACATTCTTATAACCCACCTCGTTAGGAACATAATGATTCACCAACACACGACCTGGAGTTGTTTCTATGAGCGAAACCTCACCTGTTCGTTTGTCTTTGATACGCACCTTGACAATAGCGTGCATATCCACTTTGCCTTCGTTGAGTGCAATCTCACACTCCTCTTCAGAATAGAATGTCAGGCCTTCACCCTTTGCGCCTGCGCGCTCTTTGGTGATATAGTATAGACCCAAAATCATATCTTGAGAAGGCACTGTAATAGGATTACCATTAGCAGGGTCAAGGATATTGTGCGAACCAAGCATAAGGAGTTGTGCCTCCAAGATAGCCTCGTGTGAGAGTGGCAAGTGCACAGCCATTTGGTCACCATCAAAGTCGGCGTTGAAACCAGCACAAGCCAATGGGTGCAACTGAATAGCCTTACCCTCAATCATACGAGGTTGGAATGCCAAGATACCATGACGGTGCAAGGTAGGTGCACGGTTGAGGAGCACTGGGTGACCCTTCATTACATGCTCAAGGATATCAAAAATAATAGGCTCTTTACGATCAATGATTTTCTTTGCAGACTTCACCGTTTTTACCACACCACGCTCAATGAGTTTGCGGATGATAAATGGTTTGTAGAGTTCTGCTGCCATATCTTTTGGCAAACCACACTCGTGCATCTTGCGCTCTGGACCTACGACAATTACTGAACGTGCAGAGTAGTCCACACGCTTACCGAGCAAGTTTTGACGGAAACGACCTTGTTTACCCTTCAAAGAATCAGAAAGAGATTTCAAAGGACGGTTAGCGTCAGACTTAATGGCTGTTGTCTTCTTGCTATTATCGAACAATGAATCCACAGCCTCTTGCAGCATACGCTTCTCATTGCGCAAAATCACATCTGGAGCCTTAATCTCTACAAGGCGTTTGAGACGATTGTTACGGATAATCACACGACGATACAAGTCATTAAGGTCGGAAGTCGCAAAACGGCCACCATCCAGTGGCACGAGAGGACGCAACTCTGGAGGAGTAACAGGAATTACATGCAATACCATCCACTCAGGCAGGTTTTTACCCTTACTTGCACGGAAATTCTCAACCACTTGAAGACGCTTCAGAGCCTCTGCTTTGCGTTGCATTGAGCCATCACTATTTGCACGGTCACGCAACTCGTAGCTGAGTGCATCCAAATCAAGACCCGTCAGCAATTCTTCGATTGCCTCCGCACCCATCTTAGCGATGAACTTGTCTGGATCTGTATCATCAAGCAATTGGTTGTCTTGTGGAAGACGACCAATCAACTCTATGTATTGATCCTCATCCAGCAACATCTTATCCTCTACGATGTCATCTTTAATCTTTTGACCCGCCAAAACACCAGCACGCAGCACAATATACTTCTCGTAATACACTACAGAATCCAACTTCTTAGTTGGCACTCCCAACAGTGCTGCCATCTTCGAAGGCAAAGAGCGCAAATACCAAATATGTGTAACAGGAACAACCAATTTAATGTGTCCCATACGCTCACGACGTACTTTCTTTTCGGTTACCTCTACACCACAACGTTCGCAGACAATACCTTTGTAGCGAATACGCTTGTACTTACCGCAATGGCACTCATAGTCTTTTGTAGGACCAAATATGCGTTCGCAGAATAGGCCATCACGCTCAGGTTTGTAAGTACGATAGTTAATCGTCTCAGGTTTGAGCACCTCACCCGAACTGATACGCATCATCTCATCTGGCGATGCTAAGCCAATTGAGATACGGGAAAAACCGTTTTTCTTATTATCTTGTTTGAAAGCCATAATTCTTTAATTTTATTCCATTGTAATTGAAAGACCCAAACCTTGCAACTCATGCAACAACACATTGAGCGACTCTGGCAAGCCTGGAGTAGGCATTGGTTCGCCCTTCACGATAGCCTCATACGTACGTGCACGACCTGTAACATCATCTGACTTCACGGTCAAGATCTCTTGTAGAATATGTGCAGCACCGTGTGCCTCAAGTGCCCATACCTCCATCTCACCAAAACGCTGACCACCGAACTGAGCTTTACCACCAAGTGGCTGTTGGGTAATCAAGCTGTAAGGACCAATAGAACGTGCGTGCATCTTGTCGTCCACCATGTGACCAAGTTTCATGAAGTAAGTCACACCTACTGTAGCCATTTGGTCGAAAGCCTCACCAGTACCACCATCGTAGAGCTGTGTCTTACCAGCACGTGGGATACCTGCCTTATCTGTCCATTCATTGAGATCGTCCAAGGTGCAACCATCAAAGATAGGAGTCGCAAATTTAACGCCTAATTCTTGACCTGCCCAACCAAGTACTGCCTCAAAAATCTGACCGATATTCATACGAGAAGGCACACCCAATGGGTTCAAGACAATATCTACTGGTGTACCATCAGCCAAGAATGGCATATCCTCTACGCGGACAATCTTACTTACGATACCTTTATTACCGTGACGACCTGCCATCTTATCACCTACGCGAATCTTACGACGCTTAGCGATATATACTTTAGCCATTTGGATGATACCATTGGGCAGTTCATCTCCGATAGTTAGGTTGAACTTCTCGCGCTTGAGATCTGCTTCCAACTCCTTGAACTTACTCATATAATTCATCACACAACGCTCTATCATAGCATTCAGATGATCATCATTAGTCCAATTGGATAACATCACTGTGGTGTAATCTATTCGTTGCAAACGTTCAGCGGTAAAGGTTAGACCCTTTTCTATCACATTAGCATTCAACACATAGTCTTTCACACCATTCGACACTTGGTCTTGCAACAATGTCACCAATTTCTCTACCAAGAGATTACGCAGCGCCTCTTTCTTAGCATCATATGCAGCATCCATTTTTGCGAGAACCTCTTTGTCCTCCAACTTCTGCTTACGGTCTTTTTGAGCTTTCTTATAAAGATTCTTATCAATAACCACACCGCTCAATGATGGACTGGCTTTCAATGAAGCATCTTTTACATCACCTGCCTTGTCACCAAAGATTGCCTTGAGCAATTTCTCTTCTGGTGAAGGATCTGACTCTCCCTTTGGAGTGATCTTTCCGATGATAATATCACCTGGCTCAATATGTGCACCTATGCGAATAATACCATTCTCATCCAAGTTTTTGGTAGCATCCTCGCTCACATTTGGAATATCAGAGGTAAACTCTTCCATTCCACGCTTGGTCTCACGTACTTCCAAAAGTTGCTCAACTACGTGCACAGAAGTAAACATATCCTCACGAACAATACGCTCACTGAGAACAATGGCATCCTCG
The DNA here is from genome assembly GCA_045660925.1 of Paludibacteraceae bacterium. GTDB lineage: Bacteria > Bacteroidota > Bacteroidia > Bacteroidales > Paludibacteraceae > Colicola. The sequence goes on from JAZREU010000077.1 coordinate 87,316, forward strand.
TAGTTGTAACCCTTCCAAGGAATGTAAGCCACCTTCAAGTTCTTACCCAATGCCAACTCTCCATTCTCAGTAGCATAACCCTCTGAGAGAATTTGTCCCTTGGTAACCTTTTCACCCTTGCGAACAAGAGGACGAAGGTCAATAGTGGTATTTTGATTGGTTCGTTGGAATTTTGGTAATTTATATTCCTTCTCTGCTGATTCAAAGGAGATAAACTCTTCCTCCTTACTGCGATCATACTTCACGCAGATTTTATCAGCATCTACATAAGTCACTTTTCCGTTACCCTCGGCTACTATTTGTGTGCGAGAATCTTGAATCAATTGTCCCTCAATACCAGTACCTACAATAGGAGCCTCATTACGGAGCAATGGTACACCCTGACGCATCATGTTAGAACCCATCAATGCACGGTTAGCATCATCATGCTCCAAGAACGGAATCAACGCAGCTGCTATAGAAGCAATTTGAGAAGGAGAAACGTCCATCAAATTTACCTCTGAAGGCGCAACAACAGGGAAGTCTGCCTCAAAACGAGCCTTTACCTTTTTGCGAATAAATTTACCATCCTTATCCAATGGAGCATTACCTTGTGCAACAGTAGCATTCTCCTCGTCTTCTGCGGTGTAATATGCTACCTCATCATTATTGAGATTAACTTGACCATTCTCCACCTTGCGATAAGGCGTCTCAATGAAACCAAGATTGTTAATCTTTGCATAGATACACAAAGAAGAAATCAAACCAATATTTGGACCTTCAGGAGTCTCAATAGGACACAAACGACCATAGTGAGTATAGTGCACGTCACGCACCTCAAAACCAGCACGATCACGGCTAAGTCCACCAGGACCAAGAGCCGACATACGACGCTTGTGCGTAATCTCCGCCAATGGGTTTTGTTGATCCATGAATTGCGACAGAGCATTGGTACCAAAATACGAATTAATCACACTCGAAATTGCCTTGGCATTGATCAAGTCTGTTGGATTAAACACCTCTGTATCACGCACGTTCATGCGCTCACGAATAGTACGAGCCATACGTGCCAAACCAATAGCAAATTGGTTGTAGAGCTGCTCACCAACAGTACGAACGCGACGATTTGACAAGTGGTCAATATCATCCACCTCTGCATTAGAGTTAATGAGTTGCACCAGATATTTGATGATCTCAATGATGTCCTCCTTAGTCAACGTGCGTGTTTCCATTGGAATATCCATCTCCAATTTACGATTGATACGATAGCGACCTACCTCACCCAAATCGTAACGCTTGTCTGAGAAGAACAAGTTTTGAATCACCTCGCGCGCTGTAGCATCATCCGCTGGCTCTGAATTACGCAACTGACGATAGATATACAATACCGCCTCCTTCTCGGAATGAGAAGGGTCCTTTTGCAAGGTATTGAAAATGATTGAATACTCTGCCTCATTGTTTTCATCTTTGTGCAAAAGAATCGTCTTAACTCCAGACTCAAAGATTGTTTCGCACATCTCCTCTGTCAACACAGTTTCGCGCTCCAAGATAACCTCATTACGCTCAATCGTTACAACTTCACCAGTATCCTCATCAACAAAGTCCTCAGTCCAAGCCTTCAGCACATTACCAGCCAAGGTGCGACCAACCATATTGCTTAAGTTCTCTTGAGTACACTTTACCTCTTCTGCCAAACCAAAGCAATCTAAGATATCCTTATCACTTTCGAAACCTATTGCACGCAACAAAGTTGTCACTGGCAATTTCTTCTTACGATCAATGTAAGCATACATCACACGATTGATATCGGTCGCAAACTCGATCCACGAACCGCGGAATGGGATAATACGAGCCGAGTACAATTTAGTACCATTAGAGTGCATAGAAGTACCAAAGAAAACACCAGGAGAACGATGCAACTGACTTACTACTACACGTTCAGCACCATTAATCACGAAAGTACCCTTAGGAGTCATATATGGGATTGTACCCAAGAACACATCCTGCATCACTGGCTCAAAATCTTCGTGATCAGGATCTGTACACGAAAGGAATAGTTTTGCTTTCAACGACACACTATAAGTGAGTCCACGCAATAAACATTCCTCAATAGAATAACGTGGATAATCAATATGATAATCCAAGAATTCAAGCACAAAGTTGTTTCGAGTATCCGCAATAGGAAAACTCTCTGAAAACACCTTAAACAAACCTTCCTGACGACGCTTCTCAGGTGTTGAATCTATCTGAAAAAAGTCATGAAAGGATTTTAATTGAATCTCCAGAAAATCAGGATATGGCATCTGCTTTTGCATTGCCGAAAAATTGATTCGCTGGTTTTTGTTTTGTTTTGCCATTATTTTTATGGATTAAATTTGTTTCAAATGATGAAAAATGCTTGATAATGAATTATTTACATCTAAATAGTTGACTTGCTAATTTTAATTTATTTTCACCTAAGTCGCATTTTAATTATCACATTTTAACATTTTTTCAACATTCCCCCTTATTCAGAGAAAAAGGTTTAGACCCCTTTTCAGGGTCTAAACCTACCATTATTAGGTCTGCGTGTATTACTTCAACTCTACCTCAGCACCTACCTCCTCAAGAGCTTTCTTGAGAGCCTCAGCAGTTGCTTTGTCTACACCTTCCTTAACAGTTGCAGGAGCAGCATCTACGATGTCCTTAGCCTCTTTCAAGCCAAGACCAGTTTGCTCTTTAACTGCTTTAACTACTTGGAGCTTGTTAGCACCAGCTGATTTGAGAACTACATCGAAAGATGTTTTCTCCTCAGCAGCAGGAGCTGCGTCACCTGCTGCA
>JAZREU010000078.1:0-43940 GCA_045660925.1 Paludibacteraceae bacterium
CCTCCATGCTAAGTTTGCACCATATATCATGCAATATGCGCACCATGCCGCTAAGACGGGCGAACCTATCGTGCGTTGCATGGAGTATCAATACCCACACCAAGGCATGGAGATGATCAAGGACCAATTCATGCTGGGCGACAAGTACCTCGTAGCCCCTATGACTACCCCAGGCACTGAGCGCACGGTGGTATTGCCAAAGGGCACTTGGCGCGACGAACAAGGCAAACGCTACCGCGGAGGCAAGACCTACACCATCTCCGTCCCCCTCGCCCGCCTGCCCTACTTCGAACTCGTGAAATAAAAAAGATATCATTTTGTTTTGCATACTTAAGCAGTTAATTAACTGCTTCTTATATGCTAAAACAAAATATCTTCGTGATTTATAATTATTTTTATAGCTCGGTACGAGCGTATTTTTGTTGAAAAATGAAATTTATTATCCATGAATTGACGATAATTGACGCTTAAATTGACAATAATTGTCTTAAAAAATAAAATATTAACTATTAATTATAAACAACAATGAAGAACAAACTTTGGTTACTTTTCATCCTCATTACCGTGGTTACATGGGGTATTTGGGGAGCCTTCTCAGGTTATCAAATCAGTCATGGTATTCCTGACACAGTCGTTTACATCGCATGGGCACTCTCTATGTTGCCTTGCGCATTGGTGGCACTCATCATCAACAAAGGCAAGCTCACCTTCAGTTGGCGTGGCATTGGCCTGGGTGCTATCGTAGGTCTGCTGGGTGCAGGTGGTCAATTGGTGCTTTTCAAGGCTCTCACCCTTGGCCCAAGCTACATCATCTATCCATTCATCTCTATGTCACCAGTGGTGGTAATCACCTTGGCATCTATTTTCCTTAAGGAGCGTGCTAACAAATGGCAAATGGCAGGTATCGTAGTAGCATTGGCAGCTATCCTTCTCCTCTCTCTTGAGACTGGCAACGAAGGTAGCCCTGTTACTGGCTGGCTCTGGATCGTATTGGCAGTTCTCGTGCTCCTCGCTTGGGGTATCCAAGGCTTCTTCATGAAGTTTGCCAACGAGTCTATGGATGCTGAGTCACTCTTCGTATATATGGCGCTCTTCGCTGTTGTATTGGCACCAGTAGCATACTTCATGACTCCTGATGCTGCTGAGTTCTTTGCACGTGAAGCAGTTGCAGGCACTTTCTGGTCATCCTTCGGTATCCAAATCCTCAACTCTATTGGTGCATTGACCCTCGTGTATGCATACCGTCATGGTAAAGCAGTAGTGGTTTCTCCAATGGAGGGTCTTGCTCCTATGGTGACTGTATTGCTCTCACTCGTTATCCTCCACGTGATTCCAAACCCATTGCAAATCGCAGGTCTCGTTTGCGCAGGCTTTGCAATGTATGCGCTCTCTAAGTAAAGATTCAAGGTTAGAGGTTAAAGGTTAGAGGCGAGAGGCGAGAATATGCGGCAAAGCCACCTCCCCCCGCCTCTACACTTTATCTCTTACACTTTACACTAAAAACATGAAAAAGATATTTATCCTATTTACCGCTCTTGTGTTCACAGCTACCATGATGGCAAGTTGTGAGCCACAGGTCATACCCGAACCAGCGCCACAACCGCAAGATACCATTCCTGCAGAACTTCAACCGCTTACACAATCTATATCCGTTACTGATAACTGGATCTTTGATAGCAAACCAACCATCGTAGTGCATATCGAGAACCCCAATGCGGTTGCAGTAGAGGCTGCTATTACCACCATGATTACTACGGATCAAAGAAAATCAGTGGTAACGCTTGAAAACAAAGCAACGATTGCTCCTAATAGTTCACAAGATGTAACTATCACCACACCTGATGCCCTCGCTCCAGGTTTTTATCGCGCTAACTGCATCGTCAATAACAAGAGTGCTCGTGCGTTCAATTTTGGTATCAATCCTACTGCCATCGTTTCTGAGCCAGACAAGCAACCTGACTTCGATGAGTATTGGGCTGCTGCTAAAGCGCAACTCGAGGCAATAGACATGAATGCACAACTCACCGAGTTGCCCACCAAAAGTACCGACAAACGCAAGATCTACCTCGTAGAATTGCAATCTGTACCCGACGCGCCAGATGGTGACCCAGTCATTGTGCGTGGCTATTACGCAGAACCACAAGATGGACAGAAGCACCCTGTCATCATGCACTTCTACGGCTATGATTCGCAGAATGCTACCTCATGGCCTCCATGCCCAGGTGGCAATGACAGCGAATATGCAGAGTTCTTCTTCTCTATCCGTGGTCAAATGCTCAACAACCGTGCAGCGGCTAACCGTGTACCTGATGGCAAAGGCGACTTTGTGAATATCTATGGCGACTGGTTCGCGTATAACTTTGGCGTAAAGGATGGCTATTACTATCGTGGTGCGTTTATGGATTGCGTACAAGCTGTTCGCTTTATGGCTACCCGTGAGACCAGCGATATGACCCAACTCTTTGCAGAGGGCAGTAGCCAAGGTGGTGCGCTCTCATATGCTGTAGCAGCACTCAGCGATTACCCATTCACTGCTATCGCTCCATGCGTAGCCTTCTTGGGTGACTTCCCTGATTATTTCAAAATCGTATCATGGCCAGCGGAGACTGCCAAAGCCAACAAGGGCGATATGACCGACGAGGAGATGTACGCTTTCCTCTCATATTTCGATACTAAGAACTTAGCTACCCGTATCTCTGCTTCGGTGATTGCATGTAGCGGTTTGCAAGATGGCACCTGCCCTCCTCATACCAACCTCGCTCCATTCAACAACCTCCCTACCGAAGACAAGGTAATGTATTATTACCCAGAGATGGGTCACGAGATCCCTGCTGATTGGAACAAGAAAATCATGAACTTCTTTAAAGAAAGAATGAAGTGATCTTGCCTTTCAACTATAAACTTTAAACTTTCAACTGAAATGCAAAGCATTATAGATCAATTTCAGTTAGAGAATCCTGTTCTCTTGCCCGAGGCAATCAAAGTCGGCATTATCAATCAGTCTTTTTGCCTCAAGTCAGCAGTTGAGGGCGGCAAGTCTTACTTCTTGCAACGCATCAACCACAACATCTTCCAAGATGTAGAGGGCTTGCAAAATAATATCGAGCGCGTCACCTCCCATATCCGCCAACTCCTCACCGAAGCGGGTGAGACAGACGTGGAGCGCAAGGTATTGCGCGTAGTGCCTACCAAGGACGGCAAACTCTACTACCAAACCCCTGAAGGCGACTATTGGCGTGTATATGTGCTCATCGAGAATGCACTCTCCTATGAGCGCATTGATGCACATTCTGCTAATTTGGCTGGTCAAGCATTTGGTAATTTCCAATGCCAATTGGCAAGTATTGATACGAACACATTAGTAGAGTCTATTCCAGACTTCCACAACTTGGCATTCCGTATTCAGCAGCTCCACGAGGCACTCGACAAGGATGCTGCAGGTCGCAAAGCGGCTACGCAGGACATTGCCGATTTTCTCTTGCAACGTGCTGATGAGATGTGCCTTGCCGAGCAACTGTATGCCGAAGGCAAACTCACTAAACGTGTGAATCACTGCGATACCAAAGTCAATAATATGCTTTTCGATGAGCAAGGCAATCCGATGTGTATCGTCGATTTGGATACCGTGATGCCTGGTTTTGTGTTTAGCGATTTCGGTGATTTCATTCGTACTGCTGCTAATACAGGTGCAGAAGATGATCCTAATCTGGATAATATCCATGTCAATATGGAAATCTTCCAAGCCTATACTAAGGGTTACTTATCCTCTGCTACATTCCTCACCGAACTGGAGAAAAGTCTCTTGCCATATGGCTGTATGCGCATGAGTTTCATGCAAGCAGTACGCTTCTACGTGGATTATCTGAATGGTGATACCTATTACAAGATTGCCTATCCAGAGCACAACCTCGTGCGCACAAAAGCGCAAATTCGCCTCTTCCAAGAGCAAATGGCTATGAAAGAAGAAATGCAACAATTCATAGATAATTTCCACTCGCAAGTTTAACTTTTAAATACTTAAAATCATGAAAAAACATTTACTATTTTTTGCAGCATTAGCATGTTGTTTTGCTATGCAAGCTGCAGTACACACTTGTACTCCTGCGGCTAATTCCCTCTCTTGGTGTCTTACCCAAGCAGATACCCTCATCTTGACTGATGGCGTGTATGAAGAGGCATATACGATTGATTTTGAGAAGCCAGGCGTATTGCTTAAGGCTGCTGAAGGTGCAAAACCAGTAATCAAATTAACTGGTGAATGGACCACATTCGGATTATATGCTACGACCACCTTCGATGGTATTACCTTTGATGGTACAAATGTTTGCTATTATCCTATTAGCTCATATGGTAGTGATGCTGGTACATTCACTTTCAAGAATTGTGAGTTTACTGGTTGGATGTATTGGGCAATCTCTAATCACTACGAGGCAAATACCCATGTAGATTCTGTGTTGATAGAGAATTGTATCTTCCATGATGCAGCAGGTAGTGCTGTTTACTTCAACGATGACGCCCCTACAGGAGAACATTCTTGTGGCTATTTCGAAATGAAAAACTCTACTCTCTACAACCTTGTAGAAGACGAGTATGTGGGTGTGATTCATGTCAGCTCACGTAGCGAAGCTACTGGTGCTCAAAACAAAGTTGTCATTGATCACATTACAATGTACGATTGTACAACGCCAGATCTCGGTGGTATCACGATTCGCAAAACATCTGATTTGAGCATCACCAATAGCATTGTTGCCTATTCTACTAATACAGATCAATATGCGTTCTATATATATGGCGGAAACGTAACAAATACCCTTTATTACAATGGAAAAGCTAAATCAGGTCCTATCTATACAGGTTGCCTCACTTCTGACCCTATGTTCGTATATCCAGAGGGTGGTAACTTCAATCTTCGTCCAGGTTCTCCTGCCCTTGGTGCAGCTACCGATGGTACTAATATTGGTGACTCTCGTTGGAGCGAGGCAGAACTCGTAGCTGTCACTGGCGTAGAGCTTGACCCTGCTTCTTTGCATATCTATACTACAGATACAGTACAGATTGTGGCTAACATCTTGCCTCAGACTGCCACCAACCGCAATGTGACTTGGTCGGTAGCTGATCCTACTTTGGCTTCCGTGGACAAAGGTACAGTCATTGCTCTCAAGGCTGGTTCTACTACAATCACTGTGACTACTGAGGATGGTGGCTTTACCGCTACTGCTCCACTCGTAATTGAGCAAAAGGTATATCACCCATTGGTGATTGAGGCTGATGCTAACTATAGCGAAGCAGATTATACCGTACCATCATGGATACAGTTTGTGATTGCCAAGGAGGCTGCTCGTCGTGACTCTACTGATGCTAATGTGGCTGATTTGCAAGCAAAAATCGATGCGCTCCAACCATATCAAGCACCATACGACGTAGTGGTAAACATTAACGGTGATCCTAAAACACAAATGGCATTTGCTTGGTTCACCAATGAGGCTATGACAGAAGGTAAGGTGCAGCTTGTAGCTAAAGCTAATGCTACAGAAGATGACTTCGCTACTGCTATTACCGTTGAAGCTGTTACCGAGACTACCAAACCCCTCCCATATGCTGTGGATGACTCTGGTATCCTTTGGAAAGCGAAGATGTCTAAAGATCAAACCCATACCTATACCAGCCACAAGGCCATTGCTACGGGTCTGACCCCTAATACCACCTATACCTATCGCGTGGGTGTAGATGGCTATTGGAGTGAATTAGGTACTTTTATCACTGCTCCTGAGACAGCCGAAGAGTTCAGCTTTATTTATATGAGCGACTCGCACATCATGACACAAGAGTATATTGATGATGCCAATGCTGCTGCTCGTGCTGCATTGAAGACTGCTCCAGATGCTAAGTTCTGCGCATTCCCAGGCGACTTTGTGGAGAATTATTGTAGCTCAGAGTGGGAGTGGGAACGTGTCTTTGAAGAAGCACTTCGTCCAATGGTATATAAGATGCCTATCGTGCCTACTGATGGTAACCACGACGTGACTTATGGAACAAACTTCCAATACCATTTTAATACCGACAAGACATTCCACGATGCTGCTGAGGCTGCTATCAATGAAGAACTTGATGCTACCACCTACTCATTCATGTATGGCGATGTGCTCTTCCTTGTATTCTCTTTGCAAGACTACTGGAAAGGTACCCATAGCTACGACAACCTCACTTCTGTTTATCTTACCAACCACGTAGGCAATTGGTTCAAAGAGCAAGTGGCTGCGCACCCAGAAGCTAAATTGCGTGTAGGTCTTGTGCACTACAACATCTTCTCTGGCTCAAGCCACCAAGATGACGAAATGGGTCCTCTGCTCCGTGCTACCCTCTTGCCTGTTATCAAAGAGTGTGAAATCGACTTCGTTATCCAAGGTCACGACCACTGCTATGAGGTAATGGGTCCTGTGGATGCAGATACACGCAAACCAATAATGGAGGATATTGCAGATCGCGAAACTGTTTCTACCAGCGTTAGTATGTCTGGCTACAAAGGTGGTACCTATACTGTGGATAGAGGTGCGATGTATTTCATCGGTTCTACTTGTGGTCACAAACGCTACTGGCCATACACCGAGGAGGAGATGAACGAGACCTATGATGCACACAAGGTAGAGAACTACTTCGACCTCTTTACTGGTATGTTTGCTCAACCTGACAAGCCATCCTTCTCTGTATTTACGGTGAATGATAAGACTATCACCGTGGATTCCTACACAGCAGATGCTGCGGGCGAGGCTACTCTCTTCAATACTTTCAAGGTAGTACGCAATACCGACCATACTGCATTGACAGGATTGAAAGAAGTATGTATGGATGATTTGTTGCAAGTGGATGGTACTGCAAAAATCTTCTTCAACGACCAGATACTACTTGTACGCGAAGGTGTAGCATATGACCTTTTGGGTCGCGTTGTGAAATAAAAGTACGTATTAGATGAGACGCTTAGGATTTATCCTGTCATTTGTACTGATGACTATTAGCATGGCTGCAGGTACTATCTCGGTAGTACCTGGCAGCGGTGCTTTGTCAGCAGCTATTAGCCAAGCGCAAGCAGGCGATGTGCTGCTATTGGCAGATGGACAATATAATGAATCCAGCAATATCGTTATTTCTACCTCGCTTACTATCTGTGCGGCAGAGGGTGCTACCCCTGTGCTGATGGCAGGTGGTAGGATTGAGGTGAAGGCAGACTTACGCGTATCGGGTCTGTCAATAGAGACCAACACAGCGGCGGAAGCATTCCGCCTACAGCCTGGCGAGGAGATCTATTCCCTGTACCTACAGGGTTGCTCCATCAAGGGTTTCTCGTCAAAGACGATTCGCGTGTACGCTACCGACCAAGAGGCTGCCTATGTGGATTCGCTGGTGATCGATGATTGTGTGGTGCAACCTGCTGCTGGTCGTGGCCTGGAGGCGAGTGTGGCGAACAAACAAGTGCAGCATCTGCTTATCAAGAACTCTACGTTTGATGGTGGCACGAGTGGAGTAGGGCGACTCATCTACTTCAATTCGGAAGAGGGTACTACGGTGCAATCTGCTACTATCGACCATTGCACCTTCTATAATGCTGCAGACACACGCGGTATCTATTTGGGCAACGTGGACGGGGCACAAGTAACCAACTGCATATTCATGAATCCTGAATACAATGCAGATTATAAGAGTTATTGCGTCTATGGCAAAAACACCTTGCTCTCACACAGCATATCCTGCAATGCAGATGCCTATGTACGTTCTGGCGCATACGCAAGCAACGTATCTACACAAAATCCATACTTCGTAGATGCATCTAATGGCAATTTTCAGCTTTATAAAAACTCGCCAGCCATTGCGATGAGCACAGATGGTGGTGCCATAGGAGACCCACGTTGGGGTATCAGCGAGCAAGAAGCCGATCAGTCTAAGGAACCTTACAGGCCATACAAGATGCCCTATTCCATGACACCTACTACCACCTCGGTGAAAGTGCTGTGGCAAATGGCAGAGGAGAGCGAACCTACTACTGCTATTGTATGGTATGGCACGGACAAGGATAATCTCAAGGATAGTGTTGTGACAGATAGCGGTTGGATGGTTACTGGTGAGGGCTATATGCATATTGTGGATATCACGGGTCTGCAAGCCAATACCCGCTATTATTATCAGGTAGGCGACAGCAAACGTCGTTGCGAGCAACTGTCTTCTACCATGACTGCTCCCGAGGCAGGAACAGCTTATCGCATCTTCACTATCTCGGATATTCATGGCAACTCGTATAAGAACTGGTCGAACATGCAGGACTTCATCTGCCATTTGGGTGCCAACATAGGTATTTTCAATGGCGACCACGTATCGGACGTAGGTGCTGACCGCCTGTGGAATGGCTATTTCTTTACGCCAGGCGAGCCCTTCCTCTCCTGTACGCCAATCATGTCTTCGGCAGGTAATCATGAGACGGGCGTACCCAGTGGCAAACGCTGGTCGTCCTGCTACGACTACTTCTGGCAGTTCTCTCATGGCGAGAGTGAGGATAGTATTACCGACCCTCGTGGCGAAGCCTATTTCTCTTTCCCATACGGCAATGCCGACATCGTAGTCATCAATATCAATGGCGATGCCTCCTCTCCTGCTTTCTTGCCAGGTAGCAAACAGTATGAGTGGCTCGATAATACGCTACAGGCTTCCACCTCTCCTTGGATCTTCATCTTTGGTCACGTGGGTATCTACACATCGGGCTATCATGGTCAATGGTCAGCCGAACCCAAACAAGTAGCACCACTCTTAGAGAAGCATGCCACTGCAGGCAAACGCATCATCTATTTCTGTGGCGATGACCACTCTTTTGAGCACCTATATAAGGATGGTGTACACTATGTGCGCCCAGGTTGTGGACGTAATGCCAACTATGCGCAGCAAACAGGTCTGATAGATGCCCAATACTCCATGTTCTACCGTAAGATATCCTGCTTCTCCACACTCGACATGGCTGCCGATGCCCAGAACGTACTGCTCACAGCCTACGACTCGGTGGGTAACATGTTTTACCAATATGATTTCTTGCACCAGGGTGAACAGATTACTCCCAAAATCACTTTCACCGAGCCATCAAAACACGTGGAGGTTATTGACTCCGTGGTATTGCGCTATTTCCCTTTTGACCCCAATCAAAATAGTACGATAGCTTTCTACTATACGCAGAGCAATGAAGCACGCGATGGTCAATTGATTCAAGCCAACGTGCCTGCCCAAGTAGCTTCTCCTAAGCAGATATCGTGGCACACGCGCAACGTATATCCCAAGGGGGATTATCATGTCTATGCGGTCATCAGCAACGGACTGACAGCTGATACCACTTTTCTTTCTACCACGATTACGCTGCAGGAAGATACTATTCCCCCTCCAGCACCCAACAATCTGTTAGGTAAGGTGCAAGAAGGACAAGTTTATTTGAATTGGGAAAACCCCAACCGCCTTGTACCTATCGTGGAACTGCTTGCTGATTTCTCTGAGGGTACAGAGCCTTTTGCTGTTTCCAACGAGGAACAAGCTACAGCCCAAATTGCACATGAATCAGGTGCATTGAGAGTGGATTATAATGTCGCTATAGAGTGGGCGACAGCCTCTGCAGACTATGTGTTTGAGCAAGAGTTCAATACCCCCTTTACACCTACCCTCTCTTTTCGATTCAAAGGAGATGGATCGAATTGTATGTTGCGATTGGTAGTAAAGAATATGTCAAGCAACCACGAAGACTGGTGGTACACCGAAAAACTCTCCTTAACCAACAAGGAATGGGATACTTATACTATTCATATCCCGTCATTATCCGCTTTTGATTGGTATAGCAATACAGATACGCAGTGCAGAATGGATGGACTAACACGCATCTGTTTTGCCATCTCGCCTGCTACACCTATGTCGGGTAGTTTTTGGTTGGATGATATTCAGTTAGAAGGAGAGATATCTCCTGCTAAGGATTTTGCGCAGACGGTCATTGTACGTCGTGATGATTACTTTGCTCAATCGCCTACGGATGGCTTAGAAATATATCGTGGAGCTGCCGAATACTGTGTAGATACGGCTGCTCTGTTGGATCAGATGTATTATTATGCCGCTTTCTCGGCTGATGATCGAGACAACTGGTCAGCACCTGCTGTATCGGCTCAATGGCAACTGTCTACTACCAATAATGGAAACGTTATCGCCAACGATAACCTACCTAAAAAGATATGCAAAAATCAACAAATACTGATCTATAAATCAAATAAGTACTACACTATTTTAGGACAATCATACTATGATTAACGAAAAGAGTTTTGATAAAATAGTTCAAGAGAAGCACGTTGGACTATACACGTTGACCACCCCCGAAGGTCTAAAGACCCAGATTACCAACTATGGTGCTAAAATTGTTTCGCTGTATGTACCCAATGAGGCAGGCGAAGTGGCAGATGTGGTGTTAGGCTTCTCCACGCTGGACGAGTGGCTCACACAAGAGGTGTATTTCAATGGTATCAACGGACGTACTGCTGGACGTATCCGTGGCGCCCAGTTTGATATAGATGGCACCACCTACCATGTGACCCAGAATGCAGGCGAACATTGCTTGCACGGCGGGTATCACGGCTTCAATGATAAGGTGTGGGATGTGGTGGAAGTCAGCGATACAGCCATCCGATTGCATTATTTCTCACCCGATGGCGAAGAAGGATTTCCTGGTAACTTGCACGTATATGTGACCTATATGGTGCAGGGCTGCGATTTGATTATCCAATATGAGGCATCCACCGATGCACCTACTATCCTCAATCTCACCAATCATGCCTACTTCAATCTCAAGGGCGAAGGACAGGGCACTATACATGACCACACCTTGCAGGTAATGGCAGATGAGTATATTCCATATGATGACAAGGCTGTGCCATTGGGCACTGTGGCAACGGTGGAAAGCACACCTATGGATATGCGCGAACCCGTGCTGATAGCTGATCGTATTGATCTGCCATTCTTTGCTGCGGGATTGGGCATAGATAATGGTTGGGCTTTGCCAGGGTGGAATCAGCCCAGTGAGGCACCCGCTTTGCGCCTTGCTGCTATCTTAAAGGGTGGGGGGCGCACCATGGAAACATGGACCACTTTCCCTTGTATGCAAGTGTATTCAGGCAATTATGTGGAGAAGCACGAGGGTAAGTCGGGTCAGATGTATGATGTGCAATGTGCTATCTGTTTGGAAGCGGAGATGTTCCCAGATGCTGTGCATTATCCACTCTTCCCTAATACCATGTTGCGTCCTAACGAGAAATGGGAGCATAAGACTGTATATCGATTTGTGTAATTTTTAAGTAGATTCATTATGTCATCGTTTGATCATTCGTCAGCCAAAGCGCGAAGAGCATTAATACTGAAGATGCTGGAGACCGAGAACGAGTTGTTGGTAACATCGCTGAGCAAGACATTGGGGATTTCAGAAGTGACAATCCGCAAGGATTTGACCAATTTGCAAAACCGCAACTTGCTGGTTCGAACGCGAGGTGGTGCTATACGCAAGCCCATTGAGAACCTGAACGAAGATACAGCTATTTCCAAGAAGAGTATGTTCAATTTTAGAGAGAAAGAACGTATAGGTCGTGTGGCTGCCACGCTGATAAAGGAAGGTGACCATATTATGCTGGATTCTGGTACAACGACTTTGGAGATTGCCAAAAACTTGGACCATTATACCAATCTAACGATACTCACTAATGCGATTAATATCGCAGAGGAGTTGCTTAGGTATAAACGTTTCACGGTGATTATGTTGGGCGGACATTTGCGTGTCAATAGCCATTCTACGATAGGTCCGATAGCGATGAACACGCTGGGTAATTTTGCTAACTACAAATTGTTTTTGGGTGTGGACTCTTTCTCTTTTGAGAATGGCATATCCACTCCTAATATGGAGGAGGCGATGCTCAATCAGGCCATGATTGCTCAGGCCAGTGAGGTGATAGCGGTGTTTGATAGTTCGAAATTCAACAAACGCAGTTTTTGTCATATCGCTCATTGCGAACAAATCCACGCTATCGTGACCGATAATAATCTGCCCACCAATACTATCTCACGCCTCAAGGCCAAGAATATCCGATTGTATATGGCATAAGCAATAGGAAGACGAAGCCCACAGCTTCGTCTTTTTTTGCCTGAAGACGGTCCGTTTCGGTAGCGTTTCGAAATACAAAGGATAGAAAGGGATTGTTCTTTTCGAAATGTTTCGAAATTATTTTTGTATATTAAAGCTGTTTGCAAGTGATTGTAAATAAGTGTGTTAGTAGTGTTTCGCTGAAATATATGTTTTACAACACTATTCTGGTGTATTATAACAATTAAAAATTGTTGTAACTTTGCACGCTTTATATGAATATTTATGCAGATGAAACGCTATTCTTATCTTATTATCAGTCTGTGCAGTGTATTATCTACGTTAGCAGCTAATCAGTATGTAACTATGGGTGGAGATGATTTGCAGGACGGTCTGTCATGGGCTACTGCTAAATCATCTGTCAAGTCGGCTATTGAGGCGGCATCGGCTGGTGATACGGTCTTTTTGGCGGAGGGTGTGTATTATCAATCGTGTACGATAAAGGATGGAATACATCTTTTTGGTGGCTATTCGGCTCAAACGGGTGAGCGCAATGTGGATGCCTATTTGACCATATTGGATGGTACGAATCTGAATACATTGCTCATCAATCAGACGACTTCTTTTGCTCAGCCTACCTATGTGGATGGATTGGTGCTGCAAAATGCCAGCCATACACAGAATGGCGGTGCTGTTGCGCTTAAGGGCAATGGTGTTCTCAATCATTGTACTATCCGCAATTGCTATACCAGCGGTAGTGCAGGTGCGGTGCACAATAGCAAGGGCGTGGTATCCAATTGCGTGATTGAGTTGTGCGAGTCGATGGGTGCTGGTGGAGCTATTTTGAACCAGGGTGGTGTAGTAGAAAATACGATTATCCGTGGTTGCAAGGGCAACTATGCTGCTATTCGCAACGAGAGCGAGGGTGTTGTGCGCAACTGTCTGTTGCACAACAACGAGCCTTCTGGCTCTGATTGGCCAAACTCGGGTGGTATATATAACCCATCGGGTGTGGTATATAACAACACTATCGTTTGTAACTTTGGCAGCCAATATGCGGGTATTCATAGCGATAATATCGCCTATAATAATCTGCTATGGAACAACCAATCGGAGGAAGGCTTTGCCGACCCAGCCAACTTCGTATCTGGCGAGAATACGAAAAATGGTTCGGGCAATAACGCAGGCGATTTCTTCTTTGAGGCGGAGAATTTCAGCGTTACATTATCAGCAGAGAATACAGGTAGCAAGGGTCCTCATTTCATAGCTCCAACCCATTTTGTGGGTGCGCCTAAGAATGCGGGTGAGATAGCAGCTATGCGTGCTGCTAATTTTGGTATTACGGCTCAGTCTGCTGTGATTGATAAAGCCAAAGCCAATACGGATTTGGCATACGATATAGAGAACAACCCTCGTCCTATCAACAATCGTGCAGATATAGGCTGCTATGAGTATGATCCCGATGCGCCTATTATTGATGTGACGGGTGTGCTGCTGAATATGGATACGCTGTATGTCTATACCACGGATACAGCTCTGATTACGGCTATTATTCTTCCTGCTAAAGCCACCAACCGCAACGTGACTTGGGAAATAGAAGACACGTCTATAGCTCAGGTGACTGAGCAGGGTGCTGTGATAGGCGTGCTGGAGGGTCAAACCATCGTGACGGTCACCACCGAGCAGGGCAATTATACCGCATCTGCGGTAGTGGTAGTAGAGCCCAAGCCTATCGTGATTATCCACCACGAGGTGCTGGAGGCAGACAGCTTGTATAGCATTGAGGATTATACCATACCATCTTATATCCCCTTCTGGGCAGCCAAGGAGGCAGCGCGTGATGACTCTACGGAGGTGAACCTGCAAGCGTTGCGCGACAAGATTGCGTTGCTGGTGCCCTACCAGATGTCATATAATGTGGTGACAAATATCCATGGCGATCCTAAGACACGCATGGCGTTCTGCTGGTTTACCAACGAGCGTATGACCGATGGTGTGGTGGAGCTGATGCCAATGACGGGTAGTCAATTACCTACGCAAGAGTCGTTTGAGGCGGCTATCACCGTTCAGGCAACTCCTACTGTTACCCTGCCACTCAACTATGCCACCTCTTCGTCTGGCATCTTGAAGGCGACCAAGATGAAGCCTACCCAAGAATATACCTATATCAGCCACAAGGCTATTGCTGAGGGCTTGACACCTAACACCACATACGCGTATCGTGTGGGTGTAGAGGGCTATTGGAGCGAGGTGGGTATGTTTACCACGGCATCGGATAAGGATGATGCGTTCACCTTTATCTATATGACCGACTCGCATATTATGAATCAGAAGTATATAGACGAGGCTCGCCTGTGTGCTACGGCTGCTGCGGAATATACGCCCGATGCTCGCTTCTGCGTGTTCCCTGGCGACTTTGTGGAGACGGGCACCAACCGCAATTCAGAGTGGGAATGGGAGCGCTGGTTTGATGAGGCATTGCGCCCTGTCATCAAGCAGATGCCTATCGTGCCTACAGATGGCAACCATGATGATTCGGAGAATCTGAACTATACCTATCACTTCAATACCGATAACCAGTTTAAGGAGAATGCCAAGGTGAAGCCTCAGTTTGATGGTACTACGTATAGTTTCATGTATGGCGATGTGCTGTTCTTGGTATATTCGTTGCAAGACTATTGGAAGGGTTCGTACAGCTTGTCCAACCTCACTTCTACGTATCTGACCAACGATGTAGGCAATTGGTTCCGCGAGCAGGTGGAGGCACATCCAGAGGCTAAATGGCGTGTGGCATTAGTGCACAAGAATATCTTCTCTGGTTCGGGTCACCAAGAGGATGAGGAGACTCCTCTTTTCCGCGCTGCTATGTTGCCTATCATGAAGGAGTGTGAGATAGACCTAATGTTGCAGGGTCACGATCACTGCTATGAGATTATTGGTCCTGTGGATGCAGATACCCGCACGCCTATTTTGAGTGCGATAGAGGGGGTAGAGGATGTGCCTGTACATATGGTGAACAATATGACGGGTAAGCAGGGCGGTACCTTCATCACCGATGATGGAACGTTGTATTTTATTGGTGCTACCTGTGGTGAGAAGCGCTATAATCCGAACCATAAACTGACTATGGAGGCAGACTTGGACAAGCACAAGGTGGAGAACTACTGGGATTTGTTTACAGGTATGTTCGGTCAGCCTGGTCGCCCCTCGTATTCAGCCTTTACGGTGGATGGCAATACGATAACGGTAAATTCGTATAAGGTGTATGCGGGTATGGAGCCTATGCTATTCAATACTTTCTATGTGAAGCGCACAAAGGCGCATGGCGAGGGTGAGATAGCGTTGGAGCAGATGATAGAGGAGAACGGTGCAGCCAAGGTGCTCTATAAGGGGACGATGTATATCTTGCGCAAGGATATGGCATTCAACGCTCTTGGACAGATGGTGGCTGAAGAGGATATATTGTCGAAATTGTAATCAATACATAAAAAAACATATACGTATGAAACAAACATTACTTATTTTCTCTATTCTATTGAGTAGTTTGACGTATGTGGTAGTAGCACAGGATTATATCACCACTCCTGATGATATAACTGCTGCAGACGAGACATACAAGATAGAGGATTATGCCATTCCCTCTTTCACCCAGTTCTTGGTAGCCAAAGAGGCAGCGCGCAAGGATTTCAGCGAAGCCAATGTGGCGGAATTGAATCAAAAGATTGAGGCGCTCCAGCCCTATCAGATGCCCTATGATGTGGTGGTGAATATCAATGGTGATCCTACCACGCGCATGGCGTTTTGCTGGTACACCAACGACCGCATGACGGACGGTAAGGTGCAGCTGACAGCTTGGGATGATTTGTCGCAATTGCAGAGCGCTTTTGATGCAGCGAGCGATGTGATAGAGGTGGAGGCTACGCCTACAACCACCAAGAAATCGCGCTACGCGATTGGTATATCAGGTATTCCAGAGGCTACTGGGGTGCCTATGAGTACGAAGTATAAATTTACGAGCCACAAGGCTATTGCAGAGGGCTTGACTCCTAATACGATGTATGCCTATCGCGTGGGTGTGGACGGCTATTGGAGCGAGGTGGCATATTTCATGACTGCCCCCGTGAATGAGCCCGATGCCAGCGAGGAGTTCACCTTTATCTATATGACCGACTCGCATATCCAAGATCAGGAGTATATAGATCATGCGCTGATGGCTGCTACCGCAGCAGTGCGCAATACGCCAGAGGCTAAGTTCTGCGTGTTCCCAGGCGATTTTGTGGAGACAGGTACAACGGGTAATGCCGAGTGGGAGTGGGAGCGTTGGTTTGAAGAGGCTATGCGCCCAGTCATCAAGCAGATGCCTATCGTGCCTACTGATGGCAATCACGATGACTCGCCCAATATGAATTATAGCAATCACTTCAACACCGATAATCAGTTCAAGGAGAATGCACAAGTCAAACCACAGTTTGATGGTATCACCTATAGTTTTATGTATGGCGATGTGCTGTTCTTGGTTTTCTCGATGCAGGATTATTGGAAGGGTAGTCCTAATATGTCGGACTTGACCTGTTCGTATCTGACCAACGATGTGGGCAATTGGTTCCGCAATCAGGTGGCACGCCATCCAGAGGCGAAGTTGCGTGTGGCTCTTGTGCACAAGAATATCTTCTCTGGTTCTGGTCATCAAGAGGACGACGAGACTCCTCTTTTCCGTGCAACGATGTTGCCTATTATGAAGGAGTGTGAGATAGATTTGGTGATGCAAGGTCATGACCACTGCTATGAGGTGATGGGTCCTGTGAATCCAGATACCAAGACTCCAATCTTAGAGGCTATTTCTGACCGCGAGGAGGTAGCTACTACTGTGAGTATGTCTGGCTACAAGGGTGGTACCTTTAAGGTAGATGATGGTACGATGTATTTCATCGGAGCCACTTGTGGTAGCAAGCGCTATTATCCATATACTCAGGATCAGATGGAGGGGTATTACGACCTGCATAAGGTGGAGAATTATTTCGACCTCTTTACGGGTATGTTCTGCCAACCAGGCGCTCCATCTTATTCCACCTTTACAGTTCAGGATAAGACGATAACCGTAAATTCCTATACAGCGGATAGCGAGGGTAATTCCACATTGTTCAACACCTTTAAGGTGGTGCGTGAGAGAGAGCATACTCAGCTGACAGCGATAGAGAATATCCAATTGGATCAGATACCTCAGAGCGCAGGTGTGACCAAAGTGTTGTACGAAGGTCAGATTCTGGTTGTGCGCGATGGTATCGCTTATGATCTGTTAGGTCGTATTGTAAAATAAACAAATATATAAACTTTAAATTTACTAAATAATGAAAAAATTAACTTTATTATTTGCTGCGCTGGTGCTAAGTTTCACCGCGCAGGCAGCAATCATCAACGGAACTCCTAATCCAGGAGAAAAAGGACGTTTGAATTGGTGGGTTAATGGAGTTGTTGACAGTAGTACTCCTGTAACCCAACCCGGTGACACAATTGTATTAGCCGATGGCGAATATGAGGAGGGGAGTATCGACTTTAAT
Source organism: Paludibacteraceae bacterium (assembly GCA_045660925.1). Taxonomy (GTDB): domain Bacteria; phylum Bacteroidota; class Bacteroidia; order Bacteroidales; family Paludibacteraceae; genus Colicola. Next base: position 17,689 of record JAZREU010000078.1, read on the forward strand.
AAAGAGGGACTTGTAGTGATGGCAGCCGAGGGTGCAAAACCTATTATCAAGGCAAGTTCGTATATTAAGATTCATGCTAATACTACCTTTATTGGTATTACATTTGATGGTCTTAATACTGCTGATTATGCTTTAACTTCTCGTGGAACAAATGATAAACTTTTGACATTAGAGAACTGCAAATTTCTGAACTATAAGAGTTATTATTTTTCGGGCGAAAGTAGCACAAACATTTCATTGAAAATCGAAGATTGTGTTTTTGACGGCGCAGTTGAAAGTGTAAATACAACCAAAGCAGCCCTTTTTACTAAAGGCATTGTAACTTCTTGTACAATTGAGGATAGCGAGTTTAAGAACTTCGCAGAGTGTGCTATTACAGTAGAAAAATGGTATGGCGGTCGTTTTGATGCTTTGACTATCAATGACTGTCTTATCCATGACTGTACACAATCGGCTATCTATTTGCCATACGCAATAGATACAAACGAAAAGCAAACTTGTTCAGATTTCAAACTTACCAATTCTACCATTTACAACATTGGTAATGGCGAAAGTTATGGTGCGATTGACATTCAAGGAAATTCAAGTATTGCACCTAAGCAGCAATCGCTTATTGATCACGTAACGCTCTATAATTTCCAAACAAGTTCAGGATATGGCGCAATTTTAATTGAGAATGCAAGCCAGATTACAATTTCTAATTGTATTTTAATGAATCCAACGCATAATTGGATAGCTTCTTATAATGTTGCTGCTGATGCAACAATCCAAAATTGTATAGCATATAACTGCCACACTGAAGATGACTTTGCTACAATTCTTATCAAAGAAGATCCAATGTTCGTGGATGCAGCTAATGGTGACTTCATGCTTTATGCAGAGTCTCCTGCTGTAGGCGCTGGTACTGATGGTAGCAACCTTGGTGACCCACGCTGGGGCGTGAAAGCAGGTATTCAACCTGGTGAAGGTAAATTAAAAGATGCGGTAGAAGCAGCCCAATCAGGCGACGTTATTGTCCTTGGCGATGAGACATACGAAGTTTCTTCTTCTATTAGTTGCGATGTGCCAGGTTTGACAATCAAAGCAGCTGAAGGTACCAATCCGATTATCTCATTTACTGGTAATTGGTCATCTCTCAAGTTGTCTGCTACAACTACCTTCGAGGGAATTATTTTCGATGGAGGAAATGTTGTAAATTATCCAATTACTACAGAAGGCGAAAACACAGGCATTTTCACATTCAATAATTGCGTGTTTAAAAACTACCTATATTATGCAATTTCTAATAACAATGCAACAACTAAAACAAACATTAATTCTGTCATTGTTAATAATTGTATTTTCCATGATGGTGGCTCCGCTATTTACATGAATGAGCAAGCAGCCTGCGCTAACATCACCGTACAAAATACGACTATTTATAACTTCGCGGGTGCTGACAAATACAAAGCTGCTATTCACATTGATGCGAATGCAACTGATGCAAATCTTGCAACCCAAACACTGCTTGACCACCTCACTATCTATAACATCCAAACAAGTTCGAGTGTAGGCGCAATTACGATTGAAAACGCAAGCGAAACTACAATTTCTAACTGTATCATTGCAAGTCCTGAGCAAAAATGGATTGATTCTTACAATGTTCCTGCTGGCGCAACGATACAAAACTGCCTTGTACATAACCAACACCTTGATGCAGATTGGACTTCAATTATCACTAATGCAGACCCAATGTTCGTAGATGCAGCAAATGCTAACTTTATGTTGAGTGCTAACTCTCCAGCTGTAGGTGCTGGCACCAATGGTAGCAACCTCGGTGACACACGTTGGGGCGTATCTGCAAGTCTCAAAGGAAAAGTTATAAATATCGGACCAGGAAAAGAAAAATTAAACGAAGCAGTAGGCGATTTAGTAAGTGCAGGTGACACCATTGTTTTGGCTGACGGAACATACGACGAGCCTTATGGTTTCGATTTCAATGTAGAGGGATTAGTTGTCATGGCTGCTGAAGGTGCAACTCCTGTAGTAGAGTTGTCTAGCGCAGATGGATGGACTACTTTCACCTTGTCCGCTACCACTACCTTCGATGGTATTATCTTTGATGGTAAAGCAGTCTGCAAATATATGCTTCAAACCAATGCTACTGACATCAGCAAATTGGCGTTCTACAATTGCGAATTTAGAAACTATGCTAACTATGCCATCTCCAACCCAGATGCTGGCGGTACACATGTAGATTCAGTCATTATCGACAACTGCTTGTTCCACGATGGAGCAGGCTCTGCTGTCAACTTCAACAACAAAGGATACAACGGAGACCACGCTTGCTCATATTTCAAGTTGACCAATTCCAGTGTATATAATATTGGCTCTGCTGCTAATGCAGCTATCACTATTCGTGCTAATGGTGACGCTACTGGTGCACAAAACACAGTAATCATTGATCATATTACCTTGTATAACTACGCTACCAGCGAATACGGCGGTATTGCTATCCGTAAGACCAATGATTTGCAAATCACCAATAGCATTATTGCGAACCCTTCTGGAACTTTATATGCTATCTATCACTATTCGGAGGTACAAAACAACTTGTTCCATAACGTAACACTCAAGGCATCTGATGGTGCAGCATACAATGCTGCTTGCATCACAGCTGACCCACTCTTCGTAGATGCAGCTAATAACAACTTTATGTTGCAAGCTAATTCTCCTGCTATTGGTAAGGCTACTGACGGCAGCAACCTTGGTGACCCACGTTGGGGCGTAGAAGAGCCAGAATTGATCACCCTTACTACTGGCGACAATGACGCAGTTATCGCTGCTAACATTGGCAAAACAGTCAACGTAAAAATTGAGCGCAGCTTCACCGCTAACGATGGCTACTACACCCTATGCGTGCCATTCAATATGCCTGCTTCTGTCATCGGTAAAGCATACTCACTTGGTACTATCACCGAGCACGTAGGTGGCGAAGGTATCAACATTGAACTCAAAGAGGAGAATATGCTCTCCGCAGGTATGCCATATCTCGTCCTTCCTAAAGCGAATATGAGCGAACTCGTCGTTGAGAACGTTACTATCGCAGAGGATGACATTGCAGGTCAAGGCGTTTCTAACGATGAACTGAACGTGCAAATATTCTTCCAAGGTTACTACAGCGCAAGCGGTCAAACCGATGGCGAACTTCAATACTATGTAGGTAACAAGGGTTACCTGTACAACGATGTTGTAGATATACGTGGCTTGTGTGGTCTCTTCACTATCACTGACATGGAAAGTAATCCTATTAAGGTTCGTGCACGCGTAGTGACACGTGAGGATGCAGCTACTGGTCTTGACAATAACCAATTGCCAATTACCAATATCCAAAAGGCAATCGAGAACGGACAACTCATCATCATCCGTGATGGCGTTAAGTATAACGTACAAGGACAAAAATTATAAATAATTTAGACCGCCTAACGGCTGAAAGAAGTCAGACCATTTCATTGTCAGACCGCCCTATGGGCTGAATGACTATAGAGTCTGACAGCAAACGCAGTGAGCGTTCTGACAGTGTAACGATCTGACATCCGACAGCGAAGCGGTCACAAAACAAAGTTTTGATTATGAAAAAAGTATATGTAACGCCTCAAACAGAGGCAATCCAATTGCTCGGAGAGAATGCTATCATGGCAGGAAGTCCTGCTCTAACTACATTCGATTTGATGTATGGAAATGGTTCTGGTGGTGGCATGCGTTAATTGCAGCCACTTCCATAGTAGTGCTACACATAAGTAGCACCGTAAGTAACTAACCAATCAAAAATCGTGCTTCTAAAGAGGCACGATTTTTTTGTATATAAACAACACATCAGGCGCAGATCTAACTTTTTTGGGGACTTTTTAGTCTAACTTTTTGGGGTACAATACACAGGTATATTTCTTTGAAAGTATATTAATAACTAAAGAATCACTAAAGAATCACTAAAGAATAACTAAAGATTTCCTGCTGCAAAGCAGGTGAAAAGTGAAAACTGAAAGATGAAAGATGAAAGGTGAAAAGTGAAAACTGAAGGCTAATCAAAAGTACAGTTTTGTAGGTTTTTCCTTGCATTTATACTTTTTTGCTTGCATTTGTGCAATTTTTTTTGTAACTTTGCAGCGGAAATCGAAAAGCCATGAATTTATCACCCCTCCTGATACTCACCCTCGTGATTGGCATCATCTGGTTTGTGCCGCTCGTGTGTCGCAAGATACACGTGCCCAGCATTGTAGGTTTTATCTTGGCAGGAATAGTGATCGGTCCGTCGGTGCTGAATATAGTAGGGGAGAGTCCAACGATTAAGATACTGGGTTCGTTGGGCATGCTGTATATCATGTTTCAGTCGGGTAGCGAGATGGACATCAACGACTTTAAGCAATATAAATACCGCTCGCTGTTCTTTGGCTTGTGTACGTTCTTTATTCCTTTTGCCTTAGGCGTCATAACCAGTAGATGTTTGCTGCCGTTTGGCTGGTTGCCGAGTTTGTTGCTTGGTGCTATGTATGGTAGTCATACGCTGATGACTTATCCTATCGTTAGTCGCTATGGCGTGCAGAAGAATATGGCAGTGAATATCACCGTGGGTGCCACGATGTGGGCTATCACGCTGTCACTCATTGTGTTAGCCGTAGTGGAAGGATGGAGCCATTCGGCACAGAGCGTCACAGAGTATGCGATACAACTATCCTTGTTGGCTATATTCCTATTGAGCGTATTATGGCTCTTTCCGCGCTTTGCCCGTATGTTCTTCAAGCGTTATCGCGACCCTATTTCCGCGTTTATGGTGGTGATGCTGATGCTGGTGGGTAGTGCGCTGTTGGCAGACTTGGCAGGACTGGAGGGTATCTTAGGTGCGTTCCTCTGTGGTGTATCGCTCAACCGACTCTTACCCAACCGTTCGCCACTGATGAACCGTATTACGTTTGTGGGCAATAGTATCTTTGTGCCATTATTCCTCATCAGTGTGGGTTTGATGATCGATATTCATGCCTTTTGGAGCGGTTGGACCACATTGACGATAGCACTCGTGATGATTACTACGAAATTGGTAGGCAAGAGTCTTTCCGCTTGGATAGCTCAAGTAGTCTTCCGTTTCTCTAAACATGAACGCCAACTGGTGTTTGGTCTTACGCATGCAACCGCAGCAGGCACCTTGGCGATAGTAACGATAGCGTATCAGATGGGGCTTCTGTCCTCGGATGTGCTGAACGCTTCGGTGTTGATGATATTGGTGTTGTGTACAACAGCCAGTTTCATATCCGAACATGCAGCCAAGGAAATAGCCTTGCAGGAGAGTGCGAAACTGGAAGCCGATCACGAGGACGACTATTGGCTCTTGACCTCTATAGTAGATGCGAAAAGTGAAAATGTACAGGTGAAGAGTGAACGGCTAAAGACGATGCGTGAGATAGGCGAGATGGCCTCGCTGGATAATATAGAGATTAAGCAGTCGGCAGACTGGCAGGATGTGTCCGACATGGTGGAGCATACCAGCAAATCGGTGATTGTATATCACGAGGCACAGCCCATCAATACGATTAACCGTCTGGTGGTGGCTGTACCACGCTATGCAGAGAAAGAACGCGACTTCATCACCTGCTTTGGTCTGGTTCGCCGTTTGGCTGGTGAGTTAGGCGCAAAAGTGGTGTTCTATGCCCACCCCGATACACAAGTGGCATTGCAAGCTATGTGTCGCCGTCCAGGCAAATTCCTACGTGCATCGTTCCGCAATATGGACGGGTGGGAAGAAGTGGGCATCATCTCGCAGACCATCATGGAGAATGATATGCTGATTCTGCTGTCTTCTCGTAAGTCCACAGCCAGCTATCATCCGCTCTTTGAGCAGATACCAACAATGCTTATGCAGCACTTTACAATGTTCAGTTCGATGGTTGTTTACCCAGAGCAGCTGACAGGCGGTCCCGATATGGATACACTGCTCATGGAGATTCCTCCAGCGAGCAAGACCTGGTCGTTGATTACGCGAGTGAAACGATTATTTATGAAGGTTAGAGGTTAGAGGCACGGGTTATGTCTTATTTACGACGATTAGCGCAAGTGTTTGCCCAAGAAGTAGGCAATGAATTAACGGGATACACATTCGTATTCCCCAATCGCCGTGCGGGGTTATTCTTCCGTCGTTACTTGGGGCAAGCATTATCACAACCCATCTTCTCGCCTCGCATGATGACTATCAACGAGTGTTTTCGTAGCTTGTCCGACCTGCGCGTGGCTGAGCCACTGACACTGGTCATGCGACTATACGCCTTGTATCGCGAGCTGCGCCCCAATCCCGACCCGTTAGAGCAGTTTTTGCATTGGGGCAAGATGATGCTGGCAGACTTTTCGGAGATCGACAATCACTTGGTAGCCAATGTGGAAGCCCTATACGAGGCCGTGCGGGATATACATGAGATAGATGACTATTTCCAGTCGCTCACCGACACACAGCGCAACGCTATCAAGAAGTTCTGGGGCGATTTCTATGCCTCTATCGACAAGACTGACAACCCATTACATAGCCGTTTTATCCGCACATGGGAACTGCTTTACCCCCTCTATCAAGGGCTACGCGATAGTTTATTACAAGATAACTTAGCCTACGAAGGTATGCTGCATCGCCATGTGATTGAGCATTGGGATCAGATTCCTGATAGCGCATTTGAGCAGCATTATGTGTTTGTGGGCTTTAATGCTCTCACCGAGTCGGAGCGCCAGTTGCTGATTCATTTGCGCGACCGCGGTTGTGCGGATTTCTATTTCGACTACGAGGATGCCTATCTCTCCGACCCAGAAAACCGCGCTTCGCTCTTCCGCGAGGATAACTTGCGCACTTTCCCTTCGCGCTACGCAGTGCCTGAGCGAACGGATAGGGAGCGTGCTAAGATAACACTCCTGTCGGTGGATTCCACCGTAGGCGAAGCCCGCGAGGTATATCACGTGCTGAACCAGCTCTACCCCAAGGGCACACCTCTGACCACCGACTATACGCGCACAGCCGTCGTGCTGCCCGATGAGCAGTTGCTGATACCGCTATTGGATTGTTTCCCAGAAGGGGTGCAGAAAATCAATGTCACCATGGGCTACCCATTGCGCGCATCGGAGTTGTATATGCCTATTGCCTATCCCGAGAAATACTTCTCACCCCTGCCCGCTACTGGTCCAGAGATGATAGTTGCCCTGCGCCAACACCTCATCGAGATGCGCACGCCAGCCAACAGCGAAGCCTGCTACCTGCTCAGCAAAGCGTTGGATATGACGGAGAGTGCGTTGGCGCAATATCCTCAGCTCACTATCTCCGCTGAGGCTGTCATGCAAATACTGCGTATGCTGACGATGCAAAGTACTATTCCTTACACGGGCGAACCGCTGGACGGACTGCAGGTGATGGGTGTGCTGGAAACACGCGCCTTGGATTTCGACAACCTCATCATCACAGGCTTCAACGACGACCTATACCCTGGTCGTGCGCACAACAATAGTTTTATCCCATATATCCTGCGCCGCGGATTCGGCTTGCCTACCCCCGAGAGGCAGGATGCTATATTTGCATATAATTTCTACCGTATGTTGTCATACGCCAAGCGCGTATGGTTCGTTACCAATGCAGTAGCCGATGACCAACATTCAGGCGAAGTGTCGCGCTATTTCTATCAACTGCAATGGCAGTATGGTGTGGATATTCAGCAGGTGAATATCATCAATGCACTCTCCTCGCCTGCGCCCAAAGTCAGCGACATCAGCAAGGACGAGACAGTATTGCAGCAGCTCTCCCAGGCGCAGCAACGTGGCTTCTCTGCCTCTGCAATGAATACCTACCTCTCCTGCCCAAAGAAATTCTTCTATCGCTACGTACAGCGCCTCCACGAACCCGAACAGGAGGAGGATGTAGTGGTTTCCGAAGCCACGATAGGCACCGTGCTGCATGCCGTGATGCAGTCTCTCTATGCACCATATATGATGCAGGTGGTGACCGATAATGATATTCAGCAAATCATGGATTCTCTCACAGAGGAGCGTTGGAGTCAGCTGCCTATTGATGCTATCCGTACAGACCTATTAGCCACCCTCATCGTCAAGAATTATGTGCGCTATATATTGCTCTACGACCAGCAGCAAGCACCTTTCACCTATCTCAATGGTGAACAGAAAGTGCGCCATACGTTATCCGTGCCTGAGGTGGGCGCCGTGCCTTTCTACGGCTATATCGACCGCCTTGACAGACAAGGCGACACGCTGCGGGTGATTGATTACAAGACGGGTAAAGCCCATATGGAGTACCGTGATATGGAGCATATATTCGATCGTCTGGAGAATCAGGACAAGGCACTCCAGACCATGCTCTATTGCTACCTATTGGAGCTACATGCCCCACAACTGCTACGCAATACATCGCATATCGCACCGCATATCTATCCCGTTCGCCAAATGGCGAAGACGGACGAAGTGCAGACATGCATCCATCAGAAGGGGAATGCCGATTTTGTGTGGAACGAAGAAGTGAAATGTGCGTTCGTCGAGGGTTTGACGACCCTCCTTCAAGAGATTTTTAACCCCGCCCTACCGTTTGCTCCCACCTCTGTCAGCAAACGTTGCGAGCATTGTGCCTTTGCCGCGTTGTGTAAATAACCGCTCCCCAATACCCAATATCCAATATCCAATACCCAATACCCTCTACCTATTCCAACGCCTGCAACTTATCCTCCATCTGCAATAGTTCATCGCGCAGGCGTGCCGCCACGTCGAAGTTGAGGTCTTTCGCCGCTGCTAACATCGCTTTGCGCTGTTTGTCTATCGCCTTGCGCAGGTCTTTGGCATTGTATTGCTGCCATGCGGCAGTTTTCCAGCCCTCCTGAATCTTCTTCTCCAGCACCTTCTGTTCCTCTTGTTCTTTGCGCATGAGGGCGATTAGCGGACTGGATTCCAGCTTTTTGTTGAGTGCCGTAGGGGTGATGTTATTTGCTTCGTTGTATGCCATTTGCTTGGCACGGCGACGGTTGGTCTCGTCAATGGTCATTTGCATAGATCGGGTGATACGGTCGGCGTACATGATCACATGACCATTCACATGTCGTGCCGCACGACCCGCTGTCTGCGTCAGCGAACGGTGGTCGCGCAAGAAGCCCTCTTTGTCGGCATCCAGGATAGCCACCAGCGACACTTCGGGCAGGTCCAATCCCTCGCGCAGGAGGTTCACGCCCACCAGCACATCGTATAGTCCGCGCCGTAGGTCTTCCATGATCTGCACACGCTCCAGCGTATCAATATCCGAGTGGATATACGCCGAACGCACACCGTAGCGACGCAGGTATTCGTCCATCTCTTCTGCCATGCGTTTGGTGAGCGTGGTGACCAATACGCGCTCCTCGCGCTCTACACGCAGGCGTATCTCCTCCATGAGGTCATCCACCTGATGATCCAATGGGCGTACCTCTATCTCTGGGTCCAGCAAGCCCGTAGGACGTATGAGCTGGTCAATAAAGATGCCCTCCGAACGCCTAAGTTCGTAGTCAGCAGGCGTTGCCGATACATAGATGGTCTGTCCTGTTTTCTGCTCAAACTCCTCGAAGGTCAATGGGCGGTTGTCGCGCGCTGCAGGCAGGCGAAAACCATACTGCACCAGATTGTCTTTGCGCGCTTTATCCCCACCAAACATAGCATGAATCTGGGGCACGGTGACGTGGCTCTCATCAATCACTAGCAGCATATCTTTTGGAAAATAATCCAATAGGCAGTAGGGTGGAGTACCCGCCTCACGACCATCGAAATAGCGGCTATAGTTCTCGATGCCTGAGCAATAGCCCAACTCTTGTATCATCTCCAAATCGTATTTCACGCGCTCCTCTATGCGCTTGGCATAGAGCGGTTCGCCTATGTCCTGAAAATGCAATACCTGTGTGGCTAAGTCCAGTTTGATTTGCGCGATGGCTGTTGCCACCTTGTCGGGGTTGGTGCAGAAGATTGTGGCTGGGTAGATGTTATAGGTGTCAAACTCATCTATCACATCCAGCGTCACCATATCCAGCGTGGTGATGGCATCTATCTCGTTGCCAAAGAACTCGATGCGCAACACATAATCGGCATATGCCAAAGCAATATCCACCGTGTCGCCTTTCACACGGAATCGACCGCGTGTCAGCTCATTATCGTTGCGCACATATTGCGATTCCACAAGGGCGTGCAGCAATGCCTCAAGTTTGAAGGGTTTATACTTCTCCACCGTAATACACGACTGGCTAAAGTCCTGCGGGTTGCCAATACCGTATAGGCAACTCACCGACGACACTACGACCACATCTTTTCTTCCGCTCAGCAGTGCCGCTATCGCGCTCAGTCGCAATCGGTCAATCTCCTCGTTGATAGAGAGGTCTTTTTCAATATACGTGTCGGTAGAGGGGATATAGGCTTCGGGTTGGTAGTAATCGTAGTACGACACGAAGTATTCCACCGCATTATTCGGAAAGAACTGCCGCATCTCGCTGTAGAGTTGTGCGGCGAGGGTCTTGTTGTGGCTAAGGATCAGGGTGGGGCGATTCACTTGGGCAATCACATTGGCTACCGTGAAGGTCTTGCCCGAACCCGTAACGCCTAATAATGTTTGTGCTTCTGCTCCCGCACGTAACCCTTCCACCAGTTGGCGGATGGCTTCGGGCTGGTCGCCCATGGGCTGGTATGTAGAACTAAGGCGGTACATGCTTTATTATAATTGGTATCTGGCAGCCAGAAGCCCATCATCTTTGGCTTCTAAACTCTGGCAGCCGGTAAATTACATCCGGCAGCTGGATTCATCTCACCCTTCGCTTATTCAGTTCTCTCTGATACTGCCTTGCCACGGCACTATGTTTGTTATAGCTGGATGAGAATACGTGTGTGCCTGAGAAATCAGGATTAGCACACATATACAGGTAATCTGTCTTTGGCGCATTCAGCACAGCATCCATCACGTCTGGACGTGGCAGACGTATCGGTCCTGGAGGTAGCCCCTGATGGGTGTAGGTGTTGTAGGGCGAATCAATGCGCAAATGGCGTTTTAATACGCGACGTATCTTGAAATCCCCTACCGCAAAGATCACAGTAGGACACGCCTGTAGCGCAATACCCTTGTTCAGTCGGTTGAGATACAACGAGGCTATCAGCGGATGTTCTGCCGTCTTATTGGTTTCCGATGCTACGATAGATGCCAGTGTGGCTACCTCCACAGGGGTCAGACCAAGAGCTTGGGCCTTAGCGCGGCGTTCTTCATTCCAGAATAGCTGATACTCCTTATACATACGCGCAAAGAGTTTATCTACCGAGGTCGTCCAATATACTTCGTATGTGTTAGGGATGAACATACATACTGCCGTCTCTGGTGTCAAGCCATATTGCGCCATATAGCTGGGATTATTCAATCGCTGTATCACATCTGCCGAATCCACCAGCAATTTCTTGCTCAGCGCACCAGCCAGCTGTGTACGAGTACGAATAACATGGGTGAAGGATAGTTGGATCGGCGTCTCGTTGCCTAATTGCAAACGCCTAATCAGATGTTTGTTACCCATCTCCGCGGGGAAACGATAATAACCCGTTTTGGGTTTTTGATACAGCATGTGCTTGCTGTGAGTATGCCACGAGTCTTCATCTTCCACAATATAATCTGCGCACATCAACGTGTAGAGCGAGTCGGCTGACATATCTGGATACACATAATAGCCATGACTCTCGCCATCGCGACTGATGAAGTTGCATATCTCCAAGCGATAATATTGTTGAACGAAACCAATAGCTACGATGAATAACGCGGCAAAGGTGAAGAATATCACAGTTCGTATTCGCATATTGTTAGGGTTGTTAAGGGTCTTTTATTCTGCCGTTGGCATCCTTACAAAAAAATCCATGCGCTTTCGCTCAAGCAAGCTTGGACTCAGCTCATATGGGGGATTTCTACGTAATCCCCAAGTCTGCCGTTGGCATCCTTACAAAAAAATCCATGTGCTTTCGCTCAAGCAAGCTTGGACTCAGCTCATGGATTTTTTTGCGGAAGGAGGGGGATTCGAACCCCCGGTACGGTTACCCGTACGACAGTTTAGCAAACTGTTGGTTTCAGCCACTCACCCATCCTTCCTTGCACCGCTGTGCACAAAGATAGCGTCTGTCTGAACACTACTCTCTACCGAAAGCGGTTGCAAAGGTACTGCTTTTTTTTGATATGACCAAATTTTTTTGCTATTTTCATGAAAAATACATGATTTTGTATGTATTTTTGCAATCATCCAGCCATAGATACGCTGTGTTTAGATGCTCAGTACCTGCATGGCAGCCCATTTGTCATCATTCACATCTTTCTTCTGCTTGATGGCTTTGCTCAGTGGTACATACACTATCTCATCCTCCTGCAATCCTACCATGATATTGCGTTGGTCTTCCAATAGCGCTTGCACGGCAGCAATACCCATACGCGAAGCTAAGATACGGTCGCTGGCTGTAGGCGAACCACCACGCTGCAAGTGACCCAAGATGGTCACGCGCGAGCTGAACTCAGGGTGTGCCTCTTCCATCATTTTAGCTACGGCTTGTGCTCCGCCCTCGATAGCATGCTCTTGCACAAGTACGATACTCGAGTTCTTGCTCTTGCGCTTGCCCTGACCGATAGCTTCCTCGATCTGCTCAATAATGGTAGCACGCTCTGGAATGATAGCAGCTTCGGCTCCCGCAGCAATAGCAGCATTCAGTGTCAAGAAGCCCGCATCGCGTCCCATGACCTCAACGAGGAATACACGCTCGTGGCTGGTGGCTGTATCGCGAAGGATATCCACACAATGCATGATGGTATTGAGTGCTGTGTCATAACCAATGGTGGCATCCGTACCCCATAGGTCATTGTCAATCGTGCCAGGAATACCAATCACGGGGATGTTAAACTCCTGCGCAAACAGGCGTCCTCCCGTAAACGAACCATCGCCTCCAATCACAATCAGGGCTTCGATGCCCTCGCGTTGGATAGTATCGTAGGCTTGCTGACGACCCTCCTTGGTGGTAAACTCAGGACAACGAGCCGATTTAATAATCGTACCTCCGCGAGGGATGATACCACTCACATCTTGAGTCGTGAATTCTTTTACCTCACCATCTATCAGTCCTTTGTAGCCACGATAAATGGCTTTCACTTTGATACCATGGGAGATAGCTGCACGTGTCACCGCGCGCACTGCAGCATTCATGCCTGGTGCATCACCTCCCGAGGTGAGAACACCAATTGTTTTAGGTTTATATTCCATATATTCTTGCCTTTAAACTATACACTTTCAACTATATACTTCCTGACCTCTTCCATCAGCCACTTAGGGGTGGAGGTAGCTCCGCAGACACCCACTGTTTCCGCCGCATGGCACTGCTGTAGTATCTCTGGCGTGATGTCTGCTGTACTACTCACAAAAACCGTGCAAGGATTCACCTCCTGACAGTGGTGAAACAGCACCTTGGCATTTGACGACTTTTTTCCTCCCACAAAAATCACTACTTCGTTGCTCTTGGCAAAGTCCTGCAATTTCTTTACACGATTAGCCACATTACGGCAAATCGTATCGTGGTACTCAAAGACAACATCCTCGCCTCTCGCCTCATCACCTAATAGCCTCGTCGCCTTAATCTTATCTACAATCTGCTGAAACTCTTCCACGCTCTTTGTCGTCTGCGAGAAGAGGTAGATTGAGCGTGTAAAGTCCAGTTTGTCCAAATCATGGATGCCTTCAATCACGATAGCTGTATTGTTGGTTTGTCCCTCCAGACCAATCACTTCTGCATGTCCCTTTTTGCCAAAAATAACTATCTGTCCGCCTGTATTCTTTCCGTGCAATGCTTGGTATGTCTCGCGAATACGCTTTTGCAATTTCAGCACGACAGGGCAAGAGGCATCAATAATCTCTATGCCATTTTGTTGGGCAATACGATAGGTGCTGGGAGGTTCTCCATGCGCGCGCAGGAGCACACGTACATTATGTAAGGTGCGCAGGTCGTCATAATCAATTGTCTCCAATCCCAGTTGGTCCAAGCGCTCCACTTCCTGTCCGTTATGCACAATATCGCCCAAGCAGAAGAGTTGTCCCTTCTGCAATTCGCGTTCGGCAGTCTCAATAGCAGTGGTCACACCGAAGCAGAAACCCGAATTATCATCAATCGTTACAATCACTTTTCAGCGCGTAGCACGGTCAAATATATCAATAATATGCTGCATTTGCTCCTCTCGAGTCATATGGCTATTGTCCACCACAACGGCATCTTCTGCTTGGCGCAACGGACTCTCTGCACGGTGAGTATCACGATAATCACGCTCGTTGGTAGCACGAAGAACTTCTTCATAATCAGGATTATCGCCTTTAGCTTGCAATTCCAAGAAGCGGCGTTTAGCACGCACCTCTGGCGAAGCGGTAAGGAAGAGTTTCAGTTCGGCTTGTGGAAAAACCACCGTACCAATATCACGACCGTCCATCACAATGCCCCTCTCTACCCCCATGGCTTGCTGCTGCGCAACCAGAAAGGCACGCACCTCTTTGATCGTGGAGATCTGCGAAGCCAACTCGCCTACTTCTAATGTGCGTATTTGTGACTCCACATCCTCTCCGTTCAGCGTAACATGCTGTCCTTCTGGCGTTTGAACAAAACCAATATGTATATTGCCCAATTGCGCCAGCAACGCTCCGTTATCCGATTCACTATATCCGATACCCGCCTGCCGTGCATACAGCGCAACCGCACGGTACATCGCACCTGTATCTACATACATGTAACCAGCGTATTTAGCCAACGCTTTAGCCACAGTTGATTTACCACAAGAAGAATAGCCATCAATGGCAACAATGATTTGCTTCATATTATTTCAAGAAACTATTAATGTCTGTCGATAGCGACACTTGATAGGTGAAGTTGCTTTTGGTGTATTGGCTAAGTGCAAAACCCAAGCGGAACTTGTATATCTTCACGCCTGCTCCCAACGCAAAACCAGCCAAACTGCGCACATCAGTCAAGTTCATCTCTGCCTGACGACGGTGGTTGTAGCTGAGAGTAAGGTAAAACTTCTCGCTCTTTGGCACAATGTCCACCGCCCAAATCGTATGACGGAAAAGCATATCATACCATTTCACATCCGTCTCTAGAGGTGCTATATTCCAACGCTGTAAGTTATGCATTGTCAGCGAAAAACGTAACGGTGCATGGGATAGGCGATAGCTTAGACCCAACTCCAAGTTCAGTGGCAACATCTCGGTATGTTGCCCCAGTTCCTCCTCATAGAAGGCTTTGAGTTGCCATCCTATATTGCGCAACGATAGACCTATCTGCAAGGTACTATCAGCAGTCTGAAAATGTCCTCCCACATCCGAACCGAGTGCAAAACTGCTATACGACTCATATACGCTAACGATAGGCTTGAGCGTCACACCCACGCGGAAGAGTGGACCTAACTGTCTGGCATACATCATATTGATGCAAATGTCTTTGGCGGTAAAGGTAGTTCCTAAAAGGTTGCCAAATTCATCCGCATATGCCATCTTTCCATAATCCAAATAATGAACCGCAGCGCCGAAGTAATTATCCTTGTAGTTATGACCATACATCGCGCTTCCAAACATGGTACCAGCCAAGTAGTAGGCATAATTCAGCTGCAGCACTTTGTCCGTATGGGCAGTGAGTAGGGCAGGGTTGATAAATGCCATACTAATATCGTCGTCTGCAATGGCCACATTCTCACCACCTAATGCGTTCAGGCGAGAAGAGGCAGGCAACTGCAAGAAATGAAAGACACTACTTCCCGCCCCCTTCACTTGTGCGTGTAAGGGTAGAAAAGTCAGCAAACAAACCATTAATATGTATATCTTGCTATATCGCATGCAGTATGGTCTTCGTATATACATTCTTTCGACCTGCAAAAGTAGTAAAAAAAATGCACATACGCAAGAAAAAAGCAAAAAAACTCGTATATACTTTTGCTAACCTGCCATTTTGGCAGATGACCTGTGACTCTATTTGCATTTGGTACATCTTTTGTTCGTATCTCGTCAAAGACCTTAAAGTCCTTAAAGACCTTAATGTCCTTAACTTTCAAAAAAAACAATACAACTATGAATACAATGAACAACAAAACCGAAAACCTACAGAAGTTCGCTATTAACCTTTGCGAACGTGCCCAACAGGGCAAACTGGATCCTGTGATTGGTCGTGACGACGAGATTCGTCGCGTGCTACAAATCCTCTCACGTCGTACAAAGAACAACCCAATCCTCATCGGCGAGCCTGGTGTGGGTAAGACCGCTATTGTGGAGGGTTTGGCGCATCGTATCATCCGTGGTGATGTGCCTGAGAACCTCAAACGCAAACAAATCTACTCCCTCGATATGGGTGCCCTCATCGCTGGTGCCAAATACCAAGGTGAGTTTGAGGAGCGCCTCAAGGGGGTCATTACGGAGGTGACAAGCGCGGCAGGCGAGATTATCCTTTTTATTGATGAGATACACACGCTCGTAGGTGCGGGTAAGAGCAGCGGTGCCATGGATGCGGCTAATATCCTCAAACCTGCTTTGGCACGAGGCGAACTGCGTGCTGTGGGTGCGACCACCTTGGACGAGTATCAGAAGTACTTTGAGACCGACAAAGCCCTTGAGCGCCGCTTCCAAATGGTGATGGTGGACGAGCCTGATGAGGCGGCTACTATCTCTATTTTGCGTGGATTGAAGGAGCGCTACGAGACCCATCATAAGGTGCGTATCAAAGACGATGCGCTGATTGCTGCGGTGACACTCTCAACTCGTTATATATCCGACCGCTTCCTCCCCGACAAAGCTATTGACCTTGTTGATGAGGCAGCAGCCAAACTACGTTTGGAGGTGGACTCTAAACCCGAAGAATTGGACAACCTCAACCGCCAGATCATGCAATTGCAGATCGAGCGCGAGGCCATCAAGAAGGAGCATGACAAAGCCAAACTCGCTACTATTGAGGAACAACTCTCTGCTCTCCAAGCCGAGGCGAAGGAGATGAACGCACGTTGGGAGCAGGAGAAAGGTTATGTGGCGACGATTCAGAATGAGAAAGCCAATATTGAACAGATGAAACACGAGGCGGAGGTCGCTGAGCGTGAGGGCAACTATGGCAAGGTGGCAGAGATTCGCTATGGTCGTTTGCAGCAGGCAGAGGCAAATATCAAAGCGGCACAAGAGGCCCTCCACAATCTCGCTTCCGACAGCCCACAGGGCGATCTGACATCCGACAGCGTAGCGATCCGACAGCATAGCGGTCTTCTTATCAAAGAGGAAGTGGACGAGGACGATATCGCCGAGATTGTGGCTCGTTGGACAGGTATTCCTGTGACCAAGATGATGCAATCCGAGCGAGATAAGCTCTTGCATCTGGAGGAGGAGTTGCACAAGCGTGTTGTGGGGCAAGATGAAGCTATTCAGGCAGTTAGCGACGCTATTCGTCGCTCTCGTGCAGGCTTGCAAGACCCTAAACGCCCTATCGGTTCGTTTATCTTCTTAGGTACTACAGGTGTGGGTAAAACCGAACTGGCGAAAGCCTTGGCAGAGTATCTCTTCGATGACGAGAATATGATGACCCGCATTGATATGTCGGAGTATCAGGAGAAGTTCGCCGCCACTCGACTGATTGGTGCGCCTCCAGGATATGTGGGCTATGATGAGGGTGGACAATTGACCGAAGCTATTCGCCGCAAACCCTATAGCGTGGTGCTGTTTGATGAGATAGAGAAGGCACACCCCGATGTGTTCAATGTGCTCTTGCAGGTGTTGGATGATGGTCGATTGACCGACAACAAAGGCCGCACGGTGAACTTCAAGAACACCCTGATTATCTTCACCTCTAACCTCGGTAGCCAACTCATCCGTGAGAACGAGGAGCAAGGCATTGACCACGAGAAGACGAGCCAACAGGTGATGGAATTGCTGAAGCAGACGATTCGTCCTGAATTCCTCAACCGTATTGATGAGACGATTATGTTTACTCCGCTCAATGAGAAGCAGATTCGCGATATTGTGGGCTTGCAGATAGATGGGGTGCATAAGATGCTCATGCAGAGTGGCATTGACTTGCGCATTACCGATGATGCGATAGACTATATTGCTCACGAGGGCTACGACCCACAGTTTGGTGCTCGCCCTGTGAAGCGTGCGTTGCAGCGATTGGTGCTCAACGAACTGAGCAAAGCTATCATTGCAGGCAAGGTCAACCACCAACAGCCTGTGATTGTAGAACTTCGTGATGGCGAATTGCAGTTCAAGAACTGAATAATGCATAATCAATCAGTGCAAACGGCTCACCTCTGCCAATTTGGCAGCAAAATATGATTTGGCAAGGTATTTGTATAGAGATGAGCGGTAAAAGATAAATCAATAAAATTACAATATTATGACAAAAGGAAACATCGGGGTAACATCACAAAACATCTTCCCCATCATTAAGAAATTTCTCTATTCCGACCACGAAATTTTTCTCCGCGAGTTGGTAAGCAACGCTATAGATGCCACCCAGAAACTCAAGACTCTCGCCAGTGTAGGCGAAGCCAAAGGCGAATTGGGCGATACACGCGTGCGCATACTTATTGATAAACAGAAAAAGACCCTCACCGTGCAAGACCACGGTATCGGTATGACCGCCGAAGAGGTGGATAAATACATCAACCAAATCGCCTTTTCAGGCGCAGAGGAGTTTGTAAACAAATACAAAGACAACGCTGCTGCCATCATCGGTCACTTTGGTCTTGGTTTCTATTCTGCCTTTATGGTGGCAGACAAGGTGGAGATTTTCTCCCTCAGTTACCAAGAGGACGCAAAGGCGGTACACTGGTCATGCGATGGTTCGCCCGAATACACAATGGAGGAGACTATCAAGTCTGAACGCGGAACCGACATCGTGTTGCATATCAACGAGGAATACGCTCAATATCTGGAAGATGCTACCATCGAGGGATTGCTCACTAAGTACTGCAAGTTCTTGCCAGTGGAGATTGCTTTCGGCATGAAAAAAGAGTGGAAGGACGGTAAGCAAGTCGAGACAGGCGAGGAGAATATCATCAACGATGTCAATCCAGCTTGGACACGCAAACCTGCTGATTTGACCGAGGAGGACTACAAGAAGTTCTACCACCAACTCTATCCTCATCAAATGGACGAGCCACTCTTCCATATTCACCTGAATGTGGATTATCCATTCAACCTCACGGGTATTCTCTACTTCCCACGCATCAAAAACAATATTGATATTCAGCGCAATAAGATCCAACTCTACTGCAACCAAGTGTTTGTAACAGATGAGGTGGAGAATATCGTGCCACAATACTTGACATTGCTTCACGGCGTAATTGACTCACCAGATATTCCACTCAATGTGAGCCGTTCGTACTTGCAGAGCGACAACAATGTGAAGAAAATCTCCAACCACATCACTAAGAAAGTGGCTGACAAATTGGCAGAGATTTTCAAGAGCAACCGAGAGGACTTTGAACAAAAATGGAACGATATCAAACTCTTCATCCAATACGGTATGCTCTCCGATGAGAAGTTCTATGATCGTGCTGTGGGCTTCGCCCTCCTGAAGAACTTAGACAATAAGTACTTCACTTTCGACGAATACAAGGCGCAAGTCAAAGAGGCTCAAACCGATAAGAATGGCGACATCATCATGCTTTATGCACAAGATGCCGATGCCAGCTATGCCTATATCCAACGCGCGAAGGAGAAGGGTTATGACGTGCTCTTGATGGACGGCGAATTGGATGTGCACGCTATGTCGCAATTTGAGCAAAAGAGTTTTGAGCATACGACCGACTCTGATGACAAGAAAGGTGCCATTCGTTTTGTGCGTGTGGATTCCGATGTTATCGAAAACATCATTCAAAAAGAAGACAAAGCGAAAGTGGAACTCACTGCCAATGAGGAAGATGCGCTTCGCTACATCTTCGAATCTCTGTTGCCAAAAACCGATAAAACCCGCTATGATGTAAGTTTAGAAGCCGTTTCTGCGGATGCGCTTCCTGTTTTCTTGACCCAAAACGAGTTCATGCGCCGCATGAAAGAGATGTCGGCTCACCAACAAGGCATGTCGTTCTACGGCAATATGCCTGACCAATACAACTTGGTCATCAATACTGCCAACGACAAGGTGAAGGCATTGCTCGGCGAGATTACCACCGCATGCGCTGAAGGTACTACCCCACTCTTGGAACAAATAGCAGCTAAGAAAACAGAGGAAGCTACCTTGCAAGAGGCGCAAAAGGGTAAGAAAGATGCCGACCTCAGCCAAGAGGAGAAGGATGCAGTAACCAATGTGACCAAAGAGTTGGCTGCATTGAAAATGCAACTCAAAGAGCAATATGGCGCATATGCAACCTCTTCTGAGAAGATTCACCAACTCATTGACATTGCCATGTTGGCAGCAGGTCAGTTGAAGGGCGAAGCGTTGGCGAAGTTCGTTAATCGTTCGGTGGAACTTCTCTAAATACTAAATAGTAGTTCATAAGGTATTCATTAAACACTCAATCCCCGTCGTGCGATGGGGATTGAGTGCTTGATATAATGAAGTGTGAGTTATTCTTGCAAGAATCGCAATAATTCTGCCATAGTATCAAAAATCATATCAGCTTGAGCGAGGTCTTCACGTGTAAGAATCCCCGTATTCACCGCATAAACGGTTAGCCCTGCTGCTTTTCCTGAGCGGATACCTAATGGCGCATTTTCTATCACAACGCATTGCTCCTTCTTAAGTCCAGAACGTTCCCATGCTTTGAGATATGGTTCTGGATCGGGTTTGCCATGTGTGACATCAAAAGCTGTTATCATTCTATCTTGCTGAAAGATAGATGGAAAAACGGTATTTAGACTGTCTAATAAAGTACGCATGCCAGAACCCGTAACCACCCATATCTGACTACCACTATCTTTAACGAACTGTAATACCTTATCTACTCCTGGAATAGTAGGAGTAGTGGTCTTTAGTAATTGGTGATAGTATGCTGACTTTTCAGCATAAATAGTTTTTACTTCATCTGGGGTTGCATCTCTATGTAGCACTTTTTGAAATGCTTCGCGAATTACTGATTCGCCAGTACGACCTTCGTTGATATAGCAATCATAGGCTGTGAATGGTAATCCATGTTGTTTCATTACCTCTTCCCAAGCTATAGCATGACGGGGCATAGAGTCAAATAATACCCCATCCATATCAAAGAAATATGCTTTCTCCATTGTTATTACTGATGCTCTGGGCGCAATAAATCGTTTACAGTTTTTACAGGGTTGAATGTGCTAACTGGCACTTCCACGAAGATGGTGTTCCAGTGACTCATAGCACCATTCCACAGACCTGGTAACTCCAATGCTAACAGTTCTTTACCATCTTTCGACTTATGCGAAATGAAACCCGTCTTTTCATCCACAAAGTCAGGCAAATAATATGGTTTGCCTTCTGCATCGCGCGTAGCGCAGACCAAGTCCACTGGATTGAAGTGGGTAGCCTGTTGCATGAGTGCAGGGTCGCTGATTTGGCTGGACTCCAAGATTTGGCAAGAGATACTGCCATCTTCTTCACGCACAAGGAATGGACCACCACCAGGTTCGCCCGTGTTCTTCACTACACCGCATACACGCAACGGACGTTGAAGCTTTGCTTTTTCCTCTGGTGTAAGTTTAGGATCTTGAAGTTTGGCGAAGATTTTTTTTTGCTCGGTAATCAGCACACCAGCAAGCAGTTGTTTGTAGCGAACTGTGTCGCCTTTGAGGCGGTCTGGTACCACATTGTCAATATTCTTGATAAAGATTACATCTGCCGATTGCTCGTTGAGATTCTCAATCAGCGCACCATGTCCACCTGGACGGAAAAGCAGTTTGCCATCCGCTGTGCGGAATGGTGTGCCATCAGGATTAGCAGCAAGTGTATCGGTAGAAGGTTTTTGCTCGGAGTAAGACACGTGGAATTTTACCCCCAGTTTTGCCTCATAGGCAGCTTGGTACTCAGCGATATGTGCTTGGAAAAGAGGTAGATGCTCGTGACTAACCGTAAAGTGGATGTTCACCTCGCCCTTCGACGAAGCATACATCGCACCTTCCACCAAATGCTCCAAAGCAGGGGTTCGAGGACCATCTTCGTAGGAATGGAAGAGGAGCAAACCTTTGGGTAGGTTACCATAATTCATATTCTTCAAGAGATGGCTAACAGCAGCTTGATCGTTGAGGTCTGCAAGTGTTGGACCAAAAGCGAAACGTTCTTTTTCGGATAAGAATTTCTCGATGAAATCGGTCTTTTTGCCACTCTCAAGGTACTCAAAGAGGTCCTTAAACATACGACTGGCAGCACCGCTGGCAGGTACAAACTTCAAGACAGTATGTCCCTCATCAAGATATTCTTGCCATGCTTCAACGTAGGTATTAATTTCCTCTTCTGATGGATTAAGAACTCCGTTTCCAACGGATGCTGCGGAAATGATGTCTAACTCAGGGAAACCTGTCGCAAAAGAATGGAGTTGTTTTTCGGCTTTCTCTACGGAAATGCCACGCGCTTCAAGTTGCGCAAGATCGGATAATGTAAAAGTGTGTGCCATGTTATAACTTTAGATTTGTTGGGCAAAGGTACACTTTTTTCGGGAATTATGCAAGAAAAGTAGCAAAAATATCCAAAACTATCTACAAATGATAGTTTCTATATGGTGTTTGTCGGTGATTTTTGTGCTATCTCTTGCGTATGTCAAAAAAAAGTAGTAACTTTGCGCGTTTTTTGCAGAGCAAAAGATGTTCTGGTTTTTGTAGTGATTTAACAATATGATCAAACATGACGGCATAATAATCGCGTTGAATGAGGACGGAACCGCCCTCGTGCGCATCGTACAGACTAGCGCCTGCGCAGCATGCAAAGCCAAAGCCATGTGCGCCAGCGCAGAGAGCGCGGAGAAAGAGATGACGGTTGTTCTGCTGAACCAAGAACCAAGAACCAAGAACCAAGACGCATCAGTAGCGACTGATCAAACGAAAGTAACAAGTCTTGACTCTTTGCTCTTGGCTCCAGAAGCCTACAAGGTAGGCGATACTGTAGAAGTGATGGTGCAGCAGAAGATGGGATGGAAAGCCGTGGTGTTGGCATACTTGCTGCCATTCTTTGTGATGTTGGCAGTGATGTTTGTAGGCAATGGGCTATTGGCAATAGGCGATGGAGCGACAGGGCTACTAGGCGATGAGGCAAAGAGAGAAGCTGTGCTTGGTACAGTAGCAATCTGCGCTATGGCACTCTACTACCTCGTGCTGGGCATGTTCAAAGATAAGCTGCAAAAAGAGTTTAGCTTTACAGCAAGGAAGAAGTAAGAAAATAACTAACAACAAACATAAAACACAATGAATTTAATTCTGATTTCTTTAGCCGTTTTGGGCGTGACGGGATTGGTGGCAGCGGTGCTGCTCTACCTGGTTGCCCAAAAGTTCAAGGTAGAAGAAGATCCACGCATCGATGAGGTGCAAGAGGCGTTGCCAGGTGCCAACTGCGGTGGTTGCGGTTTTGCTGGCTGTCGCGCTTTTGCCGAAGGCTGCGTCAAAGCAGACTCACTCGATGGACTTCTCTGCCCTGTAGGCGGTGCACCTACGATGAAGACTGTAGGTGAGATCCTGGGAATGGCGGTCGGAAATATCGACCCCAAAGTAGCAGTAGTACGCTGCAACGGTACGTGTGAAGCACGACCAAAAACGAGCATCTACGACGGTGCTAAGAGTTGCCAAATCCTGCATAACTGCTATGTGGGTGAGTCAGCTTGTCCGTTCGGTTGTTTGGGTTGTGGCGACTGTGTGGCAGCTTGCGAGTTCGACGCTATCCACATGAATCCTGAGACAGGTTTGCCAGAGGTGGATGACGAGAAATGTACCAGCTGCGGCAAGTGTGTGAAGGCATGTCCAAGAAACATCATCGAGCTGCGCAAGAAAGGTCCTAAGAGCCGTCGCATGGTAGTGATGTGCGTCAACAAAGACAAGGGCGCAGTAGCACGCAAGGCATGTACCAATGCTTGTATCGGTTGCAGCAAGTGCCAAAAAGTTTGCGAGTTTGATGCAATCGTCATCGAGAACAACTTGGCATACATCGACTACAACAAGTGCCGCTTATGCCGCAAGTGCGAGGATGCGTGCCCAACAGGAGCGATCCACGCTGTGAACTTCCCACCAAGGAAGGTGAAAACTGAAAACGGAGAGGTGAAAACTGCGCCTGTAGCACCAAAGGCTGCGCCAGTAGTAACTGAGGTTAAAGGCGAAAGGTTAGAGGCTAAAGGCGTAGATACTAAAAACGAGGAGGCAAAGGCATGAAAAGTACATTCCGTATAGGTGGAGTACATCCACATGATAATAAGCAATATTCTGTTCATCAACCTATCACCGAGTGTCCATTGCCAGCGAAGGCGATCATTCCTTTGGTGCAACACATCGGTGCGCCTGCGCAAGCAGTCGTAGAGAAAGGACAGAAAGTGAAAGTAGGTGAATTGATCGCCAAGGCAGGTGGCTTCGTGAGTGCAAATATCCACGCTCCTTTCAGCGGCACTATCACCAAGATTGATACTACCATCGACGCATGGGGCATGAAAATGCCAGCCATCTTCATGGATGTGGAGGGCGACGAGTGGCTCGAGACTATTGACCGCAGCAATGACATCGTTCGCAAATTAGACTACGAACCAAAAGCCATCATCGACAAAGTGCAAGAGGCAGGTATCGTAGGTTTGGGTGGCGCATGTTTCCCAACCCACGTGAAACTGATGCCTCCTCCAGGCAAGACCGCTGAGGTGCTCATCGTGAATGGTGTAGAGTGCGAGCCATATCTCACTTGCGACCACCAACTCATGCTCGAGAAGGGCGAGGAGATTATCATCGGTATCCAACTGCTGATGCGTGCGCTCAACATCCAAAAAGCCATCATCGGTATCGAGGCTAACAAGCCAGATGCTATCAAGCATATGACTGCCCTTGCAAGCAAAGTGCTAGGTATCGAGGTGAAGGCATTGAAGCTGAAGTACCCACAAGGTGGTGAGAAACAACTCATCGACGCATGTATCCGTCGCCAAGTGCCAAGCGGTGCACTGCCAATCGAGGTAGGCGCTGTAGTGGATAACGTAGCTACCATTTATGCTGTATATGAGGCGGTACAAAAGAACAAACCACTCATCTCTCGTGTGATGACCGTGACAGGTAAGAGTCTCGCTAAGCCAGGCAACTACGATGTGCGTTTCGGTACACCATTGACCGAGGTGGTAGCACTTGCAGGCGGCGTGCCAGAGGATACAGGTAAAGTCATCGGCGGTGGCCCTATGATGGGTCGCGCGATGAGCAATATTGATATGCCAAGCAACAAGCGCGTGAGCGGTCTGCTGTTCTTGCCAGAGGCAGAGAGTATGCGTGAGGAGATCACCAACTGCGTACGCTGCGGTAAGTGCGTAGGTGCTTGTCCTATGGGTCTCGAGCCATGGCTCCTTAGCAAACAAGCATGGCACAGCATGTGGGACGAGATGGAGGATCACAACATTATGGACTGCATCGAGTGCGGTTGCTGCCAATTCACCTGCCCAAGTCACTTGCCATTGCTCGACTATGTACGCATGGGTAAAGCGAAAGTAGGAGGAATCATCCGCAGCAGAGCTGCTAAATAGAATAAAGAACAAGGAACCAAGAGCCAAGACAAATCAGCAACGACTGATCAGACGAAAGTAATAAGTCTTTATTCCTGGCTCCTGATTCCTGACTCAAAAACAAAACGATTATGAAACAACTTATAGTATCTCCCGCACCACACTTCCATAGCGGTGATAGCGTGCGGAAAAATATGCTGTTGGTGATTATCGCCCTCTTGCCAGCTTACGCAGTCAGCGTATGGCAATTCGGTTGGGGTGCTCTGATCACCACCGCCATCAGCGTGGCAGCATGCGTGCTGTTTGAGTGGCTGATTGCTAAATATCTGTTGAAACAAAAATCTACTATCGGCGACCTCTCTGCTGTATTGACAGGTCTGCTGTTGGCATTCAACTTGCCAAGCAACTTGCCTTGGTGGATTGTTATTATCGGTGCCTTGGTGGCTATCGGCGTAGCGAAAATGAGTTTCGGTGGCTTGGGACAAAACATCTTCAACCCTGCTCTTGTGGGTCGTGTGTTCTTGCTCATCTCTTTCCCTGCTCAGATGACCACATGGCCAGTGCCACAAGGTTTTGCTACCTCTTATGTGGACGC
>JAZREU010000079.1:0-5232 GCA_045660925.1 Paludibacteraceae bacterium
CAGATTGCACACCTGTTACGCACCCGTGCGCCGGTCGCCACCAAAGTAAGCAAGCTTACTTCGTGCTGCCCCTCGACTTGCATGTGTTAGGCCTGTCGCTAGCGTTCATCCTGAGCCAGGATCAAACTCTTCGTTGTAAAAAGAAATTAATTTTTAGCTCAGAATAACCTAATCTATTGTGTACTTAATTAACGGGAACCGTGATAATTTTGAATTCAGAATTTTGAATTTTGAATTACACGTATTTTCAGTTTCCCAATTGAGCATTACTGCTCTCTTGTACTACATCATTGATTAATCAAACTTTCAAAGATCACTGCTTGATTTCGTCTACATTTTCGTTGTTTGCGAAACCGGCTGCAAAGGTACTGCTTTTTTTTGGACTGACCAAATTTTTTAGCAACTTTTTTCAATAATTTTTGCTTTTTCTTTGTAATTGGCTGATTTTCAGCGTTACGATTTTTAAGCAGTTTCGCAGTCTTTAGTCGCTCACTTGCGTTCATTGCGAAATCGACTGCAAAGGTACTGCTTTTTTTTGGACTGACCAAATTTTTTAGCAACTTTTTTCAATAAATTTAACACTTTCTTTGTAATTGGCTGATTTTCAGCATTAGCAATTTCAGTGTATTTCGCTGCCGTTAGTCGCTCGCTTGCGTTGAGCGCGAAATCGGGTGCAAAGGTACTGCTTTTTGGTGAATTGACCAAATATTTTAGGAAGTTTTTTATCAGTATTGGGATTTTGACACATCAATATAGCAAAACAGCCTATACGCACGCATACGCGTATATATTATATATAATGTACGCGCGCGCGTGGGAGAAACAATCATTCGGAATATAACCCCTTGGTTTCTCCTTCAATGCCTTTGCACTGAGTTTGAACTTACCAGTCCAGATGGCACAGGGTAACATACAAGAGCTACAAAGTAAATCAACCAGAGGGCTTACACCTGATTTTCAGCATTAAAGGACATACTGGAACGGTAGTACCGATATTTGCATACGGCGCAGGAGCGGAGAAAATTAGAGGGATCTTCCAAAATAGAGAATTGCCGAGGATTATTGAGGGGTTGATGAAGTAAAAAATCCATAAACCATTTTAGTCATATAAAAAGGCTATCATCCGTTGAGGTGATAGCCTTTTGGATTATTACCACTAAAAATTATACAAGGCGAGTAAAAATCGGTATAATATCGCAGGTTATATTTCACATATGGATATGTGCGTTCTACACAAAAAAGAGGAGGTATGATAACCCAAACCTCCTCTTGTGAACTCCTTAATTTGATATTTGTAGTTAAATATTAATCTATCCGCTCAAAATTATAAGTATATTCTATCCAATAATCATAATCATCAGCTTCATACTTCGCTGTTATACTTAATTTATTTGATGTTAATTTATTGATTGTTGCATAATGCGTTTCAAAACCATCTTTAAAAAAATTTGAATATAATTTATTATTCATGACTTCATAGTCGTACTTTCCTCCTAATTCCCCATCGTAATAATGTTTCATTCGATCATCTTCATCAAATATCCAAATATATTCATCATTTTTAAAAAGTTGCTCTCCCTCTTCATACTCTCCATTTTCTTCACTCGAATACTGTAATATTGTGCATTCCCATTTGCCAACAATAGATACTGTTGAAGGCTCTGGCTCATCTTTGCAGCCAGCCAAACATAATGATACCATTGCTAATAGCAACATTATCCTAAAATTTTTAAGCTTTTCCATTTTCTTTATTTTTTTAGTTATGAATATCAAAGAGAGGAGTCCATTATTCTTTGTAATATGTATAACAATCAGCATTATCATCCATTATTACAAAATAATTTTTCGTCACGGAAGTAATAAGATATATTTCAGTTCTTCCAGTTCTTTTACTAAGAGTTAATGTACCTATTTCTTTATTATAGGAATAATCTCCTGATTCATGCTTGTCATCACAACAATCGCAGGTCTTAATCAAATTCCATGTATATGTACCATTAGATTTGAAGGTATATGTATCTATACCATCATAATAATGATTACTACACGACCAAGTTCCTACTAACGAATTACTTGATACATTTGCATTTTCACAAGAAACGAGCATCAAGCCCATTAACACTACCAATAGCATTGGCGATTTCATAATTGATTTTGTTTTCATAAGAATTTAGAATTTATAAAATTAATTTGTTGCCTACACACCTTGTTTATTTATATATTTCATATTATCATATAATTCGTTCATATATAGACACATAAAAAAAACGTGAGCCACTGCATTGGTTCTTTCGGGCTTGGACTCCCATAACACTCCAATATATGCAGAAAGCTCACGTATAAACGCGAGCGTTTCGCAATATTCTCGGAAGTGTTATTTCAAAGTGTCCAAGTTTGAAAGAATCCTCAAATAAAGCAAACGCTTTTATAAAATATGTCTGCAACACCGATTTATCGGATTTGCGGTGCAAAGGTACAACAAAATTTGCAGATATGCAAGACATTTGTTAGAAAAACACATTTTGGGGTAAAGAAAGTGACTGAAAACAGACTGCTGGTTCGATTTATAGGCTCTGAAACACTAATAAACTAAGAAATAACTGGATACCCGAATAACATTCGGGGAAATAGACATAGAAACAAGATGACCCGAATAGTATTCGGGACAATGGACAAACATAAAACCTTTGCTAAATACAAGCAAAGTGCTTGCTATGATTTGATGGTGAAAGTATATAGTAGAGGCGGAGATGATTCGCTAATGACATGGCGAAGTTCCGATGAGGTCACGATGAGGTCACGATGAGGTCACGATGCAGACAGGTGGCAGATAAGGGGCAAGCCAAGGGGAAATAACAGGGATACTCGGCGAAATATCGCCGAGAACTAGACACAAATATAGAAACACTACAGTCCTATACATAAAAGATATAATAACAGAAATGGAAAAAGGAAAAACAAATCAGCCACGCTTTGCAGCGTGGCTGATGATTGATATTTATAGGACGCGTCAGAAATGTCAGCAAAGTCAAACGAACTGGACAGTCAGACGGGTCGAAGTAACTATGCGATTAATGGCGATTCAAGCGTGCACCGTCTGCCTCTGGGTTGTGAGCAGGACGAGCAGGACGATCACCGCGCTCTAGGCGTGGACCACGACGCTCTGGACGAGGACCGCGATCACCACGAGCTGGACGCTCTGGCTCTACATAACCCTCTGGTTTCTCTTTCAACGCCTTAGCACTGAGTTTGAACTTGCCTGTCTTTGGATCAACCTCAAGAAGTTTGATAGTAATCTTATCTCCCTCTTTGATACCAGTCTCTTCCATAGTCTCGTAGCGCTTCCAATCGATCTCAGAGATATGGAGCAAGCCCTCTTTACCAGGCATGAACTCTACGAAGCAACCATAAGGCATAATAGACTTAACAGTAGATTGATATACCTCACCAACTTCTGGGATAGCTACGATAGCTTTGATCTTAGCGATAGCAGCGTCCATAGACTCTTGGTTGTTAGATGCAACCTCTACCTTACCACCCTCTTCTATCTCGTCGATAGAAACGACAGCGCCAGTCTCAGCTTGGATACCTTGAATAATCTTACCACCAGGGCCAATCACTGCACCAATCATATCTTTAGGAATGATGAAGCTTACGATGCGTGGAGCGTGAGGCTTGAGGTCAGGACGAGCCTCTGGCATGGTCTCAACAATCTTGTCAAGGATGTACATACGTGCCTCGTGTGCTTGTGCAAGTGCGTTCTCAAGGATCTCATAGCTCAAGCCATCCACCTTGATATCCATTTGGCAAGCGGTCAAACCATCGCGTGTACCGGTAGTCTTGAAGTCCATATCACCAAGGTGATCCTCGTCACCAAGGATATCGCTGAGGATAGCGTACTTAGTACCCTTGCACTCAGAGATAAGACCCATAGCAATACCAGAAACTGGTTTGATAGGTACACCAGCGTCCATGAGGGCAAGAGTACCCGCACAAACGGTAGCCATAGAAGAAGAACCGTTAGACTCGAGGATATCGCTCACTACACGGATAGTGTAAGGATAATCAGCAGGAACTACAGACTTGAGCGCACGGCAAGCCAAGTTACCGTGACCAATCTCACGACGACCTACACCACGTTGTGGACGAGCCTCGCCTGTAGAGAATGGAGGGAAGTTGTAGTGAAGGAGGAACTTCTCAGAACCTTGGATAAGTGCCTCGTCAATCATCTTCTCATCGCGGCTGTTACCGAGCGTAACAGTAGAGAGTGATTGAGTCTCACCACGGGTAAAGATAGAAGATCCGTGAGGTCCTGGCAGTGGAGAAACCTCGCACCATATAGGACGGATATCGGTAGTTTTACGGCCATCAAGACGCTTACCCTCGTCGAGGATAGAGCGACGCATAGCCTCTTTCTCTACATCATGGTAGTATTTATTAACGAGTGCATCGATATCATCCAACTCTACGCCGAGTGCCTCAGCACGAGCAGCCATATACTCAGCTTTCTCTACCTTGAAGTCCTCGCGGATTTGGGTGAACATCTCCTCGCGGTGATGCTTGTTGGTATCAGCAGCAGTAGCTTGTGCATAAGCACGAGCGTAGCTGAAGTCGTGAACTGCTTGTTTCAATTCATCGTCATTAATCTCGTGGCAGTACTCGCGTTTAACGGTCTTACCAAATGCCTCCATCATCTCGATTTGAGCTTGGCATTGTGGTTTGATAGCCTCGTGAGCCACCTTGATAGCCTCGAGCATATCTGCTTCGCTCACCTCTTTCATCTCACCCTCCACCATCATGATATTGTCGAGAGTAGCAGCTACAACGAGCTCGATGTCTGCTTTCTCGCATTGCTCGAAGGTTGGGTTGATCACGAACTCACCATTCACGCGTGCTACGCGTACCTCAGAGATAGGACCCTCAAATGGGATATCTGAGCAAGCAAGTGCAGCTGAAGCAGCCAAACCTGCGATAGACTCTGGCATATCGATGCCGTCAGCAGAATAGAGAGTTACGTTTACGAAAGTGTCAGCGTGATAATCGCTTGGAAAGAGAGGACGCAACGCACGGTCGATGAGACGAGCGATAAGAATCTCGTAGTCAGATGCTTTACCCTCGCGGCGAGTGAAACCGCCTGGGAAACGACCAGCTGCAGAAAATTTCTCTTTGTACTCAACGGTAAGCGGCATGAAGTCCGTACCTGGAACCGCAGTCTTTGCGGAGCAAACTGTA
>JAZREU010000080.1:0-1795 GCA_045660925.1 Paludibacteraceae bacterium
TTCCCCGATATGGCCGAAATGCCTATGCAGATAAAGGGCCGCGGAAACTCTTCATGGTCCAGCAATCCCAAGGACAAGAATCCTTATCACTTCAAGTTCAGTTCAAAAGCGAGCGTACTGGGCCTGAAGAAAGGCAAGCACTGGAACCTCATCGCCAACAAACAGCACATGTCCATGATGAGCAATGCCATCGGCATGAAGGTGGCACGCATGGTGGGCACACAGGCTACGAATGATTTCATTCCCGTAGAGTTATATGTCAACGGCGAATACAGAGGCAGCTATAATCTGACGGAAAAAGTCGGCTTTGGCAACAACAGCCTTGATGTCTCTGACACCTTGGAAAATGCCGTCCTCATGGAACTGGACACCTATTATGACGAGGTCAATAAATTCAGGACTGCCACAACCTATTACTCTCTGCCGGTTAACATTAAGGAACCGGAATTCGAAGATAAATATATTTGGAATGATGAAAAGAAGAAAGAGTTTATAGATAATATAAAAAGACGTTTCATCACCGGTTTCCTACGCGCTCTGAAGCAAGGAACTGGAGTTGAAAGTCACGCCAATGTACAAAGCATGGCCACGTTCCTGATGACCAACGAGTTGGTGGTCAATTACGAGCTCATGCACCCCAAGAGCACATATTATTTCTGTCGTGACGTGCTGAACGCCGACAGCCTTATCCATTTCGGCCCTGTATGGGATTTGGACTGGGGATTCGGTTTTGAAAAGAATCACAATTATTTCTATATGAATCCCACAGAAGACTACTGGACAGGGGCTTCGAACATGGAGGCATGGCAATATGCCAGAGATCTGCGTTATAAGAGCGGAGAGGCATTCGAACGCGAATATTTCCGCGTCTGGACAGACTTCATACAGAATCATCTGCAGGAACTGTTGGACTTCTGCGATGAATACAGAGAATATGCTCAGCCCAGTTTTGACCACAACAGCGAGCTTTGGGGTTATGCGGACTATGAAGAGCAAATGAAGATAGCCAAGGAATGGCTGACAGCCCGCGCCAATCATATATATGACCATTTGGCCAACACTTTGGGGTATGCGGAGAAATATCCTGATGTGGTGAATGACCCCACTCCCATTCTGGACATCGCAGAGGATGAGAAACCACAAAGCACAATGGACCGTCACATCTATACTATCGATGGTCGCATGGTCAATGCTAAAGACCGTCTCCCCAGGGGCATATATATCATAAATGGCCGCAAGGTTGTTGTTCAATAACACATAACTTATACATCAGTATATGCTTCACCTGAAGTCCGTAAACCATATTGCGATAATCGCATCGGATTATAACTGCTCACGATCCTTCTATACCCAAGTGCTGGGTATGGAAGTGATTGGCGAGGAGTATCGGGCAGAGCGGAACTCCATGATGGGGCGTCTTGCATTGAATGGCGAGTATCTGATTGAATTGTTTTCCTTCCCCGGCTCACCGCCTCGCCCCTCCTACCCCGAAGCCTGCGGTTTGAGGCATCTGGCCTTTACCGTAGCTGACATAACCGAAGCCGTTTCTGTGTTGGAGCGGATGCAGGTCGCCCACGAGTCTGTCCGGACTGCGCCCAATGGAGAAAGATTTTGTTTTTTCCATGACCCCGACGGACTGCCGATAGAACTTGTGGAAAAAAGTTTTACCGAATAAATTTTAACACGTAATATCATGAAAAAGTTCCTTTTGCTATTCGTTTTTACAGTTTCCCTTCTAGGGAGCTATGCTCAGCGAACCATAAAGATTGACACCAAAAGTGCGGATGTGGAACAA
>JAZREU010000081.1:0-12501 GCA_045660925.1 Paludibacteraceae bacterium
AAGGTATCTTGAGTTGCTTACTTACCAAACTAACAGATAATCCTGTTTTAAGCAATCCTAATGCCTCTGCTTTTAATTCTAATGACACTTTTTCTCTCATAATTAAACACTTAATGTGTCCAAAAAATGGGGGTCAGTACAGCTGATCTTATAGTGAAAGTTGCTGAATCACCTAAGAATCACCTAAGAATCACCTATAAATCACCTAAGAATCACCTAAGATTTTGCGCAAAATTACTGCTTTTTTTTAATTTATGCAAGAAAATAATGGATTTATTTGAATTTTAGAGGTGTTTTGTGCATCAATACGTTGCTGATGCCGAAATAGAAACTCGCCACTTGCGGAATGGCAAGTGGCGAGCGATATGGTGCTACGAAATCTTATTTTGCTGCTTTCTTAGCGCAGGATTTCTTGGGAGCGTCTTTTTTGACTTCTTTCTTGGCATCCTTGAGTTGTTTTTCGAGGCGCTCGATTTCCTTCTCTTGGTTTTGAATTGTCTTGAGGAGTTCGTTGAGCTCTTCGTTCTCAATAGTAGTAGGGTATTGCTCCTCTACGCGTTGGAGGAAGTCGGAAAGGATGTTCATATAGTTGATGAACGCATCGTATGCCGACTCAAACTGGGTTGCACCTTGATCAATATGGTTCATAAAGTGCAAGTAGTTGATATCTTGCAAGATAAGCCAGTCACGTTTGAGTTGTTTATCTTGGCAGAGGTGTACGCGTTCTGCTACTGCGTAAAGCTTTTGCAATGCTTCTTGTTGCAAATCGTTGCCGTTGTAGGTACTGAGATCCTTGGCCTCTCCAGCCCATGTGAGTGGGTGAGCTGCGACGATAGCGTCGTTCGCAGCGAATTTCTTTGCCACCTCGTTTGGGGTCATAAAGCCCATACCTTGCTCCATAGCAAAGTATGGCAATGCCTTGAGGAAATCAAAGATACCAGTCATCGCTGATTGGCGAATTCCAAATGTCTCTGCGCCAACCCAGATATTAACAACCTGCTCTTCTTCTGGCAAATTTGTCATACCTATTGCATAAGCCTCTGCGTCCAAAGGGAAGTTGTGCCAAGCAGGGTCAGCAAAGTGGAATGCCAACTCATCGCTGAGGTTCGTGTTGCGGAGTAGCACTTTCATTTTAGGTGCTGCGCTACTGCTATATACGTAGTTTGGACTCTTCCAACTGAGGATATGCTTTGCACCCTCTGTCATCACTACCTTGAAGCCCATTTGATGCAGTTGGATAGCTATCTCATCGCTATAGAGCAACTCAGAGAGGCAAGCGGTAGTGGATTCTACGCCGAGCAGTTGCTTCACTTGTGCCTGTTGTGCTTGAAGTTGTGCTGCAGCCTCGGTATCGCTATACACGCTGGCGAGCGAGTAGGAGTAAGGTGTTACTACGAACTCCACGCATTTCGTATCAGCCAATTCTTTGAGCATATCAATCATCTCAGGAGCAAAATGCTCAAACATCTCCAACATGATGCCTGATACACTCAATGAGCAGTGGAAACGACCTTTAGATAGACGAATCATCTCTGCTATAGTTTGGCAGAGTGGCATATACGATGTACTGATGAGCGCTGCTACGTGGTCTTCTGTTTGCATGTCATCATAGTAGTAATGGACTTGACCAATCTCAAAAAAACGATAGCGCTTCAAGCTGTAAGGCGCATGCATTTGAAAGCAAAAACAAATATTTTTCATGACTTTGTATTTTTAGCGTTGAAAAAGTTTTAACAGTTTTAATAGTTTTAAGGGTTAGTATCCGTTGATAACCAAATCGTAGATACGGCGCACTTTGAGTCCTGCGTCATACCACTTGATGTTGTTCACCTCGTCGCGACCGAGTTCGCGTAGCGATTTGTACATAGCAGGATACTTGACGATAGCGTAGATAGCATCTGCCATAGCATCGATGTCCCAGTAGTCGGTTTTGATAGCGTGGGAGAGGATCTCGGCGCAGCCAGACTGGTGGGAGATGATGGATGGGCATCCTACCTGCATTGCCTCCAGAGGTGATATACCGAATGGTTCGCTCACGCTGGGCATGATATATACATCGGAGTCAGCCAAGACCTCTTGTACTTGTCGCCCGCGCATGAAGCCAGGAAAGTGGAACTTATCCGCGATACCGCGTTGTGCTGCGAGGTCAATCATCTTATTCATCATATCACCGCTACCTGCCATGACGAAGCGCACGCCGTCGGTCTTAGCCAATACGCGTGCTGCGGCTTCCACGAAGTACTCAGGACCTTTTTGCATGGTGATACGACCGAGGAAGGTCACCAGTTTGTCCTTGCGGTCATGCTTCACGAACTCTTCGGGGTTAGCCAATGGCTCTACGGCATTGTGCACAGTGCTCACTTTGTGAGGAGGCTGACCGTATTTCTCAATCACGGTGCGGCGTGTCAGTTCGCTCACGCACATGATGTGGTCTGCCTCATCCATACCGCGTTTCTCGATGGCATAAACGGTAGGATTGACGTTGCCGCGGCTGCGATCGAAGTCCGTTGCGTGTACGTGTATCACAAGTGGCTTGCCTGAAATCTGTTTGGCAAACACACCCGATGGGTAGGTGAGCCAGTCGTGGCTATGGATGATGTCGAAGTCGAGTGCGTGTGCGAGGACGCTGGCTACAGCCTCGTAGTTGCCTATCTCCTCGAGCAGGTTGTCAGGATAGCGACCCGAGAAGCCTACGCAACCAAGGTCATCGGTGCCTATGCGCGAATAATCGTAGTGGATATTATTGCGCAGGTGATAGTACACTTCGGGCGACATCTTGCCCTCCATGCGGTGTCGAACATAGTCATAGTCGTTGTCTTTCCATACGATAGGTACGCTGTTCGCGCCTATAATCTTCAAGAATGATTGGTCTTCATCGCCCCATGGTTTAGGAATCACGAAGGTAATCTCCATGTCCTCTTGTTGTGCCATGCCGCGTGTCAGACCATAGCTTGCTGTTCCGAGTCCGCCCAAGATATGTGGGGGAAACTCCCAACCAAACATTAATGCTTTCATATACTCTTGCCTTTAACCTTTAATCTTTTACCTGTAAACTCTCCAGCGTATTGCATACTTCAATGACGCTGGCTACGCTGGGTGCATAACTCATACCGCCGTGTCCGCGGAATGGTGGATTGCCATCGTACAACTCGTTGAGTGTGCCGATGCATAGTTCGCTCATCTCAGCCTCGTAGCCCATTAATAGACGGCGGATGAAGTTCTCGCCAGAGTGTTGATATACCTTGAGGTATGCGATAGCGTATGCGGCTATCGTCCAAGGCCATACGGGGCCATTGTGGAAGTTTCTGTCGCGCTCGAGTTGTCCGCCGATGTACTGAGGACGGTAGTCTCCGCTCTTAGGGGAGATGGTGCGCAAGCCCTTAGGCGTATATAATTCTTTTGTACAAATATCTACTACTGCTTTGCATTGGCGTTTATCCAACGGTGAGTATGGCAAACTCGCAGCTATGATTTGGTTTGGACGTACTTCTTTATTATGGTAGTCGCCGTCCACGTAGTCGTCCAAATACATGCCATTCCAGAATGTCTTGATGAAACTATCCTTGGTAATTTCTGCTTGGTACTCCATGAGGTCGGCTATCTGCTCTTTGCCGAGTTGGCGTTGGATGTCAGCGGTAAAGAGTCGTGCATTGTACCAGAGAGCGTTGATCTCCACCACGTAACCTGTACGAGGAGTGATAGGACGACCGTTCTCCACTGCGTTCATCCATGTAGCGGGGCGTTCCTTGCCGTCCACCCATAGCAGACCGTTATTATGCAGTAATATACGTGGATGTTGCTGCCCGCGAATAAACAACATAATATCTATAACCAACTGACCATATAATCGAGTAGCTTCTTCCAGTGAGGTGTAAGCGGCGTACTCTTGTATTGCTCGTATGAACCATAGCAGTGCATCAGGTTCGTCCATGCCAACCAGTTTGTGTGGTTTGCCTTCCATGAATGCGCGTACTTCTTTCACGGCAGTATTGTTTACGATTACATCCCAGTATTCAGGACGTCCGATACCTAATGTACAACCAGGCATTGCAATAAATTCCTCTCGCGCGGAAGCCTTAAACCATGGGTATCCAGCCAAGAGATAGCATGTATCGCCTTCACGTTTGTAGAATTGTTGTGCAGCAATCTTGAGACTATTAAACATATCGGAACGTGCTGCACGGCGCTCCAACTCTTTCTTCCATAGATTTTTCAGTGTTTTGGTATTCACCTCGCTGATACCCGCTGAAAAGATTATGCTCTCACCTTTCTTGATAGGCATCTCGAAGTAACCAGGGACGAGTTGGTCTTCCTTGTAGTCGAAACCACGCTCTTGCTCTTTGTAGTACTCAATGTCTTTGTACCAAGCAGGTGCGTGGGTATATTCTGCTTTCTTGGAACATTGCATATAGAGCTCGGGGAAGGCGCTATACATGCGGTTCGCACGTCCGTTTTCCACCTCGCGCATGTCGCTGTTAGCAGTAGCATTCTCTTTTGACAATTCGTGTACGCTACGGAAAGCCAAGAAGGGCTTTAATCGCAGGGTTGTAGGTGAGTGTGCCTCTACCAGAGTGTAGCGAATTAGTACTCGTGGTTCAAAACTAACCAACATGCGTTCCTTGGTTAATACTACACCGCCTACTCGATAGGTTGTTTTGCTAATCACTTCGCATTCAAACTCGCGAATATACTTATGCCCATTGGGAGAGAAGGTATTCCAACCATACTTGTGTAACCCTAAGTTAAACTCAGCACCATGTTGAATAACAGTCTCGTCCAGGCTACTGAGAAGAACGTAGTTGTTCTCGGGCAGTTCGCCTCCTAATGGCAGCACCAATTGACCGTGGTATTTACGGGTATTGCAATCTACCAATGTGGTGGAGTTGTATGCACCTGCGCGATTGGTGCGTATCATCTCTTTGCTCAAACTCCGCTCTAAGTTAATGAGCAAGGTCTTATCAAAATTCAGATAACTCATATATATAGCCTTTAAACTTTCAACTTTAAACTCTCAACTAAATTTCCCCTCGAACTTCACCTCTGCATCCATGAAGAATTGTCGTATCTGCTGCTCTGCGTCGCGTTTGCAGATGAGTAGAACTCCGTTTGATTCAGCGACGATGCTGTCTTCGAGCCCTTGTATCACAGCCAGGTGTCCTTGGGGTAGTGTGACGATGTTGCCATGGCTGTCGTAATAGGTGGCATCAGAGTGGAGTGTGACATTGTCGTTCTCATCCTTATCACTCAGTTCGTAGAGTGAGCCCCATGTGCCGAGGTCGCTCCAGCCGAAGTCGCTGGGTATGACGTGTACATTTTTGGCTTTTTCCATCACTCCATAGTCGATGGATATGCTGGGGCAGGTGGGGAAGATGGTTTGAATGAAGGCATCTTCATTGGGTGTGCCCATCACGTTTTCGCCTTCAGCAAACTTATTCGCCATTTCGGGTAAGAACTCTTGGAAAGCATTCAGGATAGAGTCCAAGGTCCAAATGAAGATGCCCGAATTCCATAGGAAGTCG
Organism: Paludibacteraceae bacterium; assembly: GCA_045660925.1. Taxonomy (GTDB): domain Bacteria; phylum Bacteroidota; class Bacteroidia; order Bacteroidales; family Paludibacteraceae; genus Colicola. The sequence goes on from JAZREU010000081.1 coordinate 5,520, forward strand.
CCACTCTCAAGGAATACTTTTGCGAGTTCCAGATTAGGTTTTTCGGTGAATGCTTTCACGCGACAGATCTCTCCCACGGCCTTCTCTCCCATTTGAATATATCCATAGCCTGTCTCGGGGCGTGTGGGCATCATTCCTAAGGTGAGTAGTGCATCGTAGTTTTCGATGAAGTCGAAACCTTGTAGAATGGTTTGTCTGAAGGTCTCTTCTTGGAGTATTAAATGGTCGCTTGGTGCGACTACTATTCTTGCTTTCTCATCTTTAGCCATCGCCTTGATTCGTGCTGCGGCGTAAGCGATGCAAGGGGCGGTATTTCGTCGGGCAGGTTCGCAAAGTACTTGTTCGACTTTGAGATCAGGAATTTGCTCCAATACTAAATCGCGGTATAGCACATTCGTTACAATCAGTATGTTTTCGATAGGAACGATAGGACGAAAGCGGTCGATGGTCATTTGCAATAGGCTGCGCCCTGTGCCGAAGAAGTCTAAAAATTGTTTGGGTTTTTGATTTCTGCTAAATGGCCAAAAGCGGCTGCCCACTCCTCCTGCCATTATCACACAATAGTTATTTTTTGTCATGGTATATGTATTTGTTGGATTAGTTTTTGGCATGTTTTGTATTTAGTGCGCAAAGGTACGAAAAAAAAAACGAATACGCAAGTAATTCTGTGAAAATTATCTTGCTCGATCCATTTTTTTCAGTACTTGAATCTCGGAAGTGGTGAGTGTACTCTGTTTGAATGGCGATGCGCAGACAATCATGTTCGCTTGGGCGAGTATGATAATATGTAGCAGTGTCCACTTTCTCATGCTGTATTATGGATTAGATGCCTTCAGACTGTGCTACCTCGGATGTCTTGCGAGGGTTCCAAGGGTCTTTGTAGGAGGAGAAGTTGAACAACTCTTGCGTATGTGCCATCAAACGCGCGAAGCGCAAGAAGTAACCTGTATAGAAGGTGGACAGCGGTACATATCCTGCCAGCCAGCGTTCTTCTTTGGGGCGTTCGCTCACCCACTGAATAATCGCAAATCCGATATATCCAAAGAACATTCGGATGATATATCCAATGGCAAAAATCTCTATTAGTCGGTCCGTGTGCATAAAGATGAGCGAAATGATATAAGCAAACCACACGTAGTTGAATCCAAAATCATAGACGACATTCTCTAAGTTGGACAGCATATTTGAGAAGGAGAAGTTTTTGTTTGGCATGAAGATGTCTCTATGTTTACGCAATCGAAAACGCACGAGTGATTTGCTCCATCTTCTGCGTTGTTTGAAGAGTACATTCCATTTCACAGGTACATTGGTCATGCAGATGGCATCTTCGGCGAAATAGACTTTGTAGCCCGCTTTGCGTATTTTCTGCGTGATATCGCCGTCCAATCCAGGTCCTATGTCCCAATATCCAACCTGCTTGAGCACATCCACATCGAATGCTCCAAAGGCACCCGAAATAATATGATAGATGCCCAATTCGCTGGTGACCATGCGACCTACCTGAATGGTTTTGAGGTACTCTAATGCTTGCATGGCAGTACAGATGGAGTCATGTGAATTACGCACTTTGACTACGCCACCGACAGCTTTGATTTGGCTATCCATATAGAATGGGATGAGTATCTTCTCCAGCGCGTCGCGGTCCAAAGAGGAGTCGGCATCGAGGTGCACGATATACTTGCCTTTTGCATAGAAAGAGCCCAAGTTGGCGGCGCTGGCCTTGCCACCACGTGAGTGTGCGCGAATAAAGAGGTCGATATAGCCAGCCTTCTCCAAATCTCTACAGATGAGCGGAGTAGCATCATCAGATCCATCGTCCACGATGATGATCTCATAGTTCTTATAGGTCTGTTCGCGGAGCGATTGTACTAACTTGTAGATATTTTTTCCTTCGTTTTTGCCTGGTGCAAGAATGGTTATCAAGGGGTTATCTATGTAGAGCTTCATGCGGGCAATCTCTTTCTCCTTTCGACGATGCCGATAGCGTAATTTGTACCAGCATGTGATAATTATTTCCAGTAGATAATAGCGGGGAAACTCCACAAAGAACAAGAACCAATAGGTATTGAGCAGTACTTGCCACGACAAGTTGCGTGTGAACCCTCCTACGATGTCATCTATTATATGGAAGAAGAAATCCAGCACAATGGGAATGTTGAAAAAGTTTTAAGGGTTTTTAAGTTGTTTGAGATGTATCAGGTTGGTATATAGGTTCGCATAGACGGCGAATATATTTTTCAATGTTTTCGTCGGCAAGTCTTACGATATTGGTCATCTCTTCTACGTGTGCAAATGGGCACTCGGTTTGCAAGTCATTCAGTTTTTCTTCTATATTGCGCAGCAGGAGTGGTTGTGTTTCTTTAGCGTCCTCTGTGGCAATCTTCGATGAGAGGAAGAAGTAGTTGCTTTTGAAGGAGAAGTTATAGTCGTAGAACACCTCGTGCATACGGCGCATGAAGTGTACTCTATCTGTTTCGTCAACATGGTCAGGAATGCGGATGTTGAGACGGATCGTATAGAGTGTCTCGCTGAAAGTGCTGGTATGTGAGAAGATGCGCAGCTGTTGTAGATAGGAGTCGAAATTGGAGTAGCCGAACCACAGGTCTTTACCAATCTTGATGAGTGCTTCGTTGCTGACAATAGCGTGAATACCTTCAGCGGTGTATTTGTATCGCAGCACATCCATGGGCTGTAAACTGGCAGGGCGGTGTGATGAACCGCAGTTAGCGCAGCGCACTTTCATCTTGGTGTGGATAAAGTTGTGTCCGCACTCGTTGCAGGTGTGCACATCGGTTGGGCGGTCGTAGTCCACACCTATATGGTGCAAGTACTGGTGGCACTTGGGGCAACGCAACTTATCATCGTAGATATAGGTACTTTCGGGTGAGATATTCGCACAGCGGAAGTGGTGCAGCATAGGTTCTTCGTTGATATTCGAACTCTCGCATTTGGGGCAACATTCGGCGTAGATGAGGTGACTACTCTTGCACTGTGGGCAGAGGTGTACACGCTCCACAAAGTCTTGGGGTTCTGCATAGCCTAAGTCCAAGAGTTTTTGATTGAACTCTAAGAACTCTTTGCGCGAAACTACCTCATTGTTGAATAGCAAGGCTGCGTATAATGCGGAGTGGCCTTCTGTTAGTCCAGGAATGATGGTGGAAGTATAGGAGTACTGCCCGCGACTAATGGAGTATTTGCATAGGCGAATAAAGAATGCCACGTAGGTGGATACATTGGCTACCTGCTTGATTTGCAAGCGTTCCATTTGAGCGAAGATATCCTCCGAACGCTGTGTCACTAAGTCGTCAAAGGGGGTGTTGGCGATACCGTCAGCGAGTATCTTCAGCAGTCCCAATTGTGCTTTGTTGCTGGTTTGTACAAAGCGAGGTTTCATCCAGCACTTAGTGGAGAAGATAGGCGAGGTCTTCTCCAGAAGGAGTCCCACCTCGTTGTTGGACATATTGCTGATATTCAGATAGACAATATCGAATTTGTCTTCGTGAATCTCTGGACTATTTTCCACATCAAAGTATTGGTTGATGACCAGGATATTACGCTCGTTGGCGTTGCGTATGATTTTGTAGATTGAGTATTCCATGTTTTTTTATTCGTTAAGTATCAACAAAGTATCTCTGCGAGTGGTATCAGGCTGTGCTATATGCAGGGTGTCGTAGTATTTATCATCAGGGAGGATGAGTCCATGTGTCGTGTGGAACATCATGTAGTCTGCCTCCTTGTTTTCTTGTATCTTCGATTCAATGTTATTGATACGTATGCGCACGGGTATGTTCTTAACCAATGTCCAGAAGGGAATAATTTGTCCAGTATCCACACCCATGACTACGATGACGGCGGTATGGTCGCGCGAGAGGGTACTTCGTAGTTCGCCCGGTATCTCCTCGGTACGGGTACCCAGCATCAGTACGCTGGCGGTGAAGGATACATCGTCGTTAACAATGACTTCGGCTTTGGTATTACGGTTGATATGCTTCATTTCGCGAGGCATTACGTAGGTGACCACCGAGAGGTTGTTGCGATGGAGGTCAAAACTCTGCAAAGAGATGATGGGTTCGCCACGCAAGACGAGTATCAGTTCGGGTACATACACTTTGGTCACAATACCCGAGTCCACAGCTATGGAGTAGCGCACCAGTCCGAGTTCCTTCATCAGTTCTACATTGCGCATGTCTTGTACGCGCAGGAATCCTGATTCGCTGTTGTACGCTTTCTTAACGGCTTGCTTGGTTTGGTCGAGGGCATTCCATAGGACACCTAACTTTCGGCGTTGGGCATTGTATTGCTCCTCTGCCTCCGCCAGTTCTTGCTCTATCTTCATCTTCTTGAGGTTGTCGCTTAGTCCGAAACGGATGTTGTGGTCTTCGGTCTCCAATTGCTTCTTGAGCTCCTTGATACGCACTTTCAGCACTTCTAAGTCTTGGCGTGCCAAACCATAGTCCACGCGCATGTTACGGTTTTGCACGACGACGGTAGGTTCGCTATCGGTGGACTCGTGGCTATAGAAGATATGGCTATACACGTATGAGAAGAGTGTATCGCCTGGTGCGACAAAGTCGCCTACGTTCTTGTTTACCTCCAGCACGTAGATGTCGTCCGCATGGCGTAGGGTGTTTAGATCGGCATTGATATAGCCGTCGAACTCGGTATATAGGATGTTCTTTCCAATCCACAAACCGATGATGATTAGAATACCAAGCAGGATTAGTGTAAATACGATTTGCTGGGTGGCAATCTTTTGTTTTCGCTCTTTGAGAATACTCTCTATGTCGTTTTGTCTTTCTTCGGTAGAAAATGAAAACTCTTTCATGACTATATAATTATATAATGGTTCCTACACAAAAATCAAATATGGATATATCTGTCAAATATGTCTGCAATGTCATTAGCAGGCAGTCTCGTTGGTATTGATAGGAGAGGAATTTCTCCCAGCAGAGTAGATAGGTATTGTATTCTTTGGTGCGCAAAATGATGTTGTATCCGCCTTTGCGATTGAGGTAGGCATTGCTGCGTATCTGCAAGTAGCGTTTGAGGTCTTGCATGCGGTTTAGTTCGGCAGTTGAGATGCGATTTAGGCGTTCAATATCCAGCAGAATGGCGCGGATGTTCTCTTCGATTTTCTTGGTAGTTTCTTCCTTTTCGTGGTCTATAATCATGCGTTGTGCATCCATAGCTGCGCGTTTTTTTCCTGCTTCGCCAGTGATAGGGATATTGAAGTTCACCCCAAAGTCCACATTGGTAGAGTTTGCCAATTCGGTGCGGAAATAGTAGGAATAGCGGATGAAGGGTGAAATGTTGAGTTTTGTCCAATAGGAGTGGTTCTTCATTTGCTGTGTCAAAAGTTCGGATTGCAACTGCAATAGGTGTAGATCAGCGTGGTGCTCGCGGATATAACTGAGCAGTCCTGCCGAATCAATCTCTACCACCAATCCCGAGGGGTGAGATAGGTCATTGGTCATCGGATAGGTCTTGGACATGGCCATCAGTGCACGTTCGGCTTCTGCCTTGTCGTTGATGATATCCAGCATCTCATCACTGGAGATATTGCCGTTTTCCAATAGGTACATTTGCGCATCATTCATGAGCGTGAGGTTTACCAAGCGGTGTTGCAGAATGCCCGACAAAAGGCTATCATACTTCTGCTGGTAGAACTCTTGATTCTCTGCCAATAGGCGTGCCAGATTGGCTTTGTCCATCTCTATGCGATCGATGTCGCCTTGCAATTCAATGGCTTGTTTGCGCCCTTGGCGATGGATGAGCGATGAGTTGAGGAAGTTCCACCGCAGTTCCACTTGCACTTTGGCTTTGTAGCGCGATACGGCATCGTCTTCGTCGAGTGCTAACCCCTCGTCCAGACGGTAGTAGGTCTGTCCTGTCAGAGCCAATCCTGTCGCGTGCTTCATGGCACGTACTTCGGCTTTCACATGATCTGTGATCAAGGAGTCTGCTTTGCTGGTGGTATCTTGCGCTATCCACCAGTGTTGAAAATGAACGGTTGTGCTATCCACCGCAGTAGTATCTATTTCGGCGGATGCAAAAATTAGCGAATCCAATGCTACGAAGCGTTGTTCGAAAGTGTCAAAAAGCCGCTGGCTTCCGTCTTGCTGGGCGTAAGTCATGGTAGTGGCACATAGAACGATAAATATTACCAATAGTCTGTTCATACGAAGGTCATTATATATCACTCAAATCCATTCAACTTGCAAAGTTATACTTTTTTTTCGAATTATGCAAGTTTTACGTAGTAATTCTCTGTTTTTTAGGCAGAATATGTTCAATTCTGAGTATTAAACACAGAAAAAGCGGAGTCTTCTCCGCTTTTTCCGATATAATCAAATACGTTTGAACTATCTTATTCGGTCATGCCCAATTCGTAGATTTGCAATCCGTACATGCCGTAAGCCACGTAGATACGTCCGTCAGGACCTTTCTTCACGAAGTTAGCCGATTGCTTGATGCTTGTTTCGTCGGTTACGCTAGTTGCGCCTCGTCCTGTGTAGTGGAATTTCTTCACGGTGCGGTTGCATACCTCGCCATCTGCATTCACGAAAGTAGCGCTCTTGTCTAGGATTGCCAATCCATCGCCTGCTGCCAGGTAGATGAACTTCTCATCCACATCCACGCCGTTGGCGCTCTTGCCCGAACCACCTACGCGGTTGCCTGCATAGTCATATACGCCAAAACCATTTTGTCCTTTGCAGACATAGATGTGTTGATCGTCGCAGATACATACGTTCTTTCCGTCCACTGGATAGATGGAACCTACCTCAAAGGATGTCTCCTCTACCATATCCGCATTGTAGATAGTCACGATACCGCGGTCGGTGTTGTTCAGTGTTACGAGCTTGCCGTTTGATGGGTTGTAGTAGACGTACTTACCTTGGAAGTTGCTAGTATCTTGGTTGAGGCTCTTCTTCTCTTGGTTGCTCTCGTCGGTCAATGCGAACTTATTGATACCACCGCTAGA
>JAZREU010000082.1:0-38341 GCA_045660925.1 Paludibacteraceae bacterium
GGTAGGCTTGTCCACGATGTATGTACAAGCTTTATATTTTGTTAAGGAGTTCGCTTGTGGGCATCTCCATGCGGTTGAAGGCGAACCATTTCTTGCCTAGGTCTTTGATGCTAGCACCGAGGTGATAGATCGTCTCGTCGATGCAAAGGAAGCGGTCGTGAGAGCGGTCGAAGGTAATGACCTCTATCGGAGGATATTGCTCATTGTGCTTCCGGATGTCCAGTTGCAGTTGTGCGGTTGGTTTTTTTGTATAGATGGTAGCCGTTACTTTGTCTGCTCGTTTGGATAGTATGGTGAGGACACTATCGTCGATGTAGTTGTCGATGAGGATGATGCGGGTGGTGGCTTCGCGTATGCGGTCGTTGATGAAAGTGTAAGCATCAAAGATTTGCCCGTCGTAGAAGATGCCTTGGTGTGGAGGTAGGCTTGTGCGGACGAAGAAGTCGATTTTTTGTTCTACATTTTCAATGCGTTGTTCATGTGCTCGCAAGCGTTTTTCAAAGTATTCTTCTACATATACAATTCGCTGATTAACCGCATAACCACGGAGCATATAGTCTTTTAAGACTTGATTTGCCCAACGACGGAATAAAGTTGCATTTTTACTATTAACTCTATAACCAACTGACAATATAGCATCCCAATTATAAAATTGTGTACTATATACTTTTCCATCAGCGGCAGTATGTTCCAAAATGGAACTAACTGAAGCGATATCTAACTCTCCTTCACGAAAGATATTGCCAAGGTGTTTGGTCACAGCAGGTCGTTTGACTCCAAATAGATCTGCAATTTGTTGCTGTGTTAACCATACGGTTTCATTTTCTAGTTTTACCTCCAAAGACATTTGCTCATTTGGTTGGTACAATACAATCTCGTTTGCCATAAATTTGTATGTTTTTTGTTTCTTATCTCGGCATTTCTGCCTCGAATGATTATTTCACGCTGCAAAGGTACTATATCAAACTGCTAAAACTTGTCAGTATGTCAAAGAAAATAACAAAAAATGCACTTTTTTATCAAAAGATGGTTCATTACAATCAGCTTGCTCCTTTTTTTTGCTTCATCTGATGGTTTTTTTGAAAGAAAAAAGGAGCAAGCTATAAGTAAGGATTAATTAGTAAATATAAGTCTAACCTCAGTCTTTTACGCAGAAGGAACAAGGGCGTTTGGAGAGGTGTTGAGCGCGGTCAATGGATATAGCGTGAAAGTTCCTATTACAGATAGTATGGCACGTAGAGTCCGTGTGATAACACTCGCCATGAGCAGTGATATAGACTTGTTCTGTATCAATGGCAGCAGTCAATTTATGTGCCTTATATTGAGATATACCATAAAAGCAACCGCAAGCGAGGATAAGTGCGCCTAATGCTATGAAAATGTATTTTAAATAGCGTTTAATGGGTTTATCTGCTGAAGTAGGAGTAGTAGGTGTATGGACAGTGGCTATAGGATGTAGTGCTGCCTGAATGGCGTACACTACATCGCTAAGGGCAGTCTTGGGGTTGGCGAGGTAATCTATGTATTGCAGACTGGCGATGTAAATCATCAGTCCAGGGTGATATGGAGATGTGTCATAGCGCAACGGAATGATGGGTTTGTGGTAGTGATGAGCTGTAGCGATTTCGTTCACGACCCATGGCGACTGGTTGGAGTTCTCGGTAGAGATGAAGAGGAATACTTGGCAGTGTTCGATTTGTTGGGCGATTTTTACGGGGAAGGTATCACCAGGTTGTAGCCTTTCTTCGTCAATCCAATAAGATATGCCCGCATCGCGCAGTGCATTTTGCACGCGCGACACGATGTTGTTAGGGATTATGCGGTTGTGGTCATCCACATAATCCTTGCGAGCGTAACTTATGAAGACGGAGTGATTGGACATGGCAAAAAAGTTATAGTTCCCAAGGGAACAAGTGCTCTATACCATTATTATTAGCAAAGCGTACTTCATCTAAACTAACAACTACCTTTCTAAATTGATCCTTGATATTTAGTAGTGGCGCATATTCGCGTTTAGCAGTTTCCTCGTTCTCTGCCATCTGCCAACAAACTTGTACATATAGTTTCTGGTCGCCGCGTATAGCTACGAAATCTACCTCTAATTGTCCTTGTAAACCCACATGCACTTGCCAACCTTGACGACGAAGTTCCAGATAAATAGCATTCTCCAACAGTGCACCTAATCCGTATGAAAAACCGCGATATAAATAATTATGGTATGCGAGGTCATTGCTATAGTATTTGCAATTGCCAGATAGGAGTTCTTTGCCAGCTATATTGTAGCGTTCTGCACGGTGTACCAAAAAGGCCTTGCATAGGTAGGATATATAGGTTGACAGCGTTTCATAATTAGTCTTACGTCCTTGTGATTTGAAGTAGTTTACGATGTTAGAGATGGAGAATAATCGTCCTGCATTATTTACGACATATCGAAACAATTCATCAAGCAATAGTGTGTCTTTGACCTTGTACCGATGCACAATGTCACGTAGCATAACCGTATCTTTAATTGCAGAAACATAGTGATTACGCACTTCCTCTGATTGCAAGTGAAATAGTTCGGGCAGCATACCGATTTGTAGGAAATGCAGGTAATTCTCTCTATTGGCGATTAACTGCTGATGCTTTACATATTCATGAAAACTATATGGCAGAATTTCAAATTCTATGTAGCGTCCTGAGAGTAGAGTAGCCAATTCGCTGGATAACAGATCAGAGTTGGAACCTGTGATAAATATTTCTGTAGGTTCCGTAAAATCTTGTGAGTGTGAATTTACGAATCGTTCCCAATCTTGTATTTGCTGAATTTCATCAAGAAACAAGTAAATCTTTCCCTGGGGTTGCAATGTGGTACGATATTCTTGATATATGCTTTGCAAATCGCTAACAGTTTTGAGATTTGCAAATTCCATATATTCTGTATTTATGTACAGGATATTTTGAGCGGGTACACCATCATCTAATAATTGTTGTGCTAACTGTCTTAAGACAAAGCTCTTTCCAGCACGGCGTTGTCCTACTAACACTTTGACCAGATTATTCCCTGTTGATGCGTAGATTTTTTTTGTGTAATCTGTACGCAGAAATCCTAACTCTGGACGATTTCCATCCCAAAAATTGTATTTACGAATTTGTTCTATCATAGTAAACATATCTATTTTGGGCACAAAGGTACTGCTTTTTTTTCAAATGTACAAGAAAATTATGTATTTTTGCTATTATTTTTCAAGTTAATCTAAAAAAAACATCTTTCATCCACATAATCCTTGCGAGCGTAACTTATGAAGACGGAGTGGTTGGACATGGAATATTTATTAGAAAAATGGAAAAGATTATTTACTGAATCCTTCGAATATCTTAGAAACTTTCATTTTGGTGATATTGTTAAGAATGTCCTTGTAACCTTTCTCTTCTCGGATATTGTCTAAATCTCGGTCAAGCATAATGTGGTTATATGCTTTATATCCCATTTCAACGGCATGATTTAATGCCATAACAGCTTCTTGCTTCATATTAGCAAGTGAGTACAGACAAGCTAAATCATATTGTTCCCCTTCATTATCGAAGTTTTCAGCGACAATGGTTTTCATGAAATCAATGGCTGCTTGTGTTTTGCCTAAGTGCATCAATGCGAAGGCATGTGTGCTACTGATAGTGTCTAATTGCAGAGCTGTCTCGAAATCTGCTTTTGCCTTGAGACTATCTCCTGTAGATTGGTACATGCGACCACGTTGGATATAGAGCCATGCATTAGGTACGGCATAGGTAATGGCAGAAGTATAGTCTTTGAGTGCTTCTTTATCTCTATGAAGCATGTCTTTTGTCCAACCTCTTTCTGCAAGGGCTGATATATTGGTAGGCATAATCTGTAAAGCTTTAGCAAAATCAGCCAATGCCGAATCGGTATTGCCCATTTGGCGGTATGCTACGCCACGCATGGTGTAGAGGTCGGCATCTTCGGTTTCCATGAGAGCAATCAAAGCAGTCATGACATCAACTTGTTTGCTGAACTCATACAAGCCTTGATAGCATTGTGCACGTTGGTAAAGGGAGAATGGACTTTTATCAGCCACTGTCTCAAGGACATCCAAGTCCGTGAGAGCTGCCTCATAATTTTCTTGTGCTACGTTTACACGAATACGGGCAGAAAGCCATATAAGGTTCTCGCTATCTGATGTTACGAGTTGATTCAAAGTGCTGATTGCATAAGCAAAATCCATAGCACTATATGCTACTAGATTGTCTAATGAATAGTCACCCTCAAGTGCCATGAAAGTAATGTAATCACTAATAGCAGCTTGTCCGTTTCCAGCAACATAGTTTATCCAAGATCGGGTGGCATACGGAAGTACTTGCTTAGGTTGATACTTGATGATTTTGTTGAGGATGTCCAATGCTTCGTCTGTTTTCTCTTGATAGGTAAGAATAGATGCTAACTCTAATTTGTACTCAAGACTATCCTTGATAGTTAGAAGAGTGCGACAGTCGGCTTCTGCCTTGTCGTATGCTTGAAAATCTTTGTAGAGATTAATACGGCACTCGTATGCATCTGTTTCCTTTGGGTCAATAGAGATTGCCTGTGTGTAATCAGCGAGGGCGAGGTCGTAGTCTTCTACTTTTTGGTAGATAGCACCTCTGGTGCATAATACATAAGATTTGGTAACTACAGATTTCTTGCTAACAAGCGATAAGGATTTGTTGATGAGTTCCAATGCTTGCAGGTAATCCTCTTGTGCGACAAAGACAAATGCTTTGACAAAGTAAGCATCGGCACATTTAGCATTCTGCGCAATTGCGCCATCTGCCCAGCAGATAACATAGTCAGGGTTGGTTGACACTGAATCTAATACAGATTCCAATTGTTGCTCCGAATAACCTTGAGCAAATGATGTTGCTACGAATAAGCAACTGATGAGTAATAAATGAAAACGTTTCATAAGTATTATATTTTAATTACTACATATTTGTGATTGAATCTATTTAAATTTGTTATAAATTCTACGGTTACTTCATGTTAAAATATTGGTTTTCACGTTTATAGTAGATCATTGTATGCTAATATTCCTATGATGAGTATAAAGAATACTAATACAAACACAACACGTGAAAAAATCAATGCTCTTTTCGATACTTGTTTGGCAGCTTCATATTGCCTATTTTCCCACAGCAATTTTACTTTCGATGAGTTTATTATGGCGAGAATTCCAAATACAAGAAAAAATGGCTGAAATATGGATAGTATTAATGCCACAATTGCATGTCCTCTATATGAATTAGGCATAGAAACTTTACTTGAAAGGTTACTATCCCTATTTATTGCTTGATTATGATTTGTTTTTGTTGAGGGGATTGTCTGTTGATGTGGTGTAGGATTCAAAAGTAGTTGGCGTAATTTTCTACCAACTTCTTGATTTTCCAAACGTTGCTTTTTATAAATTGTGCATAATTGCGATAGTTTTTTTACAAATTGTTCTTTCATTGTTTCTTTAGGCAACGCACACTGTATTATTTTTACATCTTCATAAGCCTGCTGCGACCTTGTCATTGCATACACTCGTAGAGAATACTCACGAGTTTTGCCTGTCTTGTTGGCATCGAAATGAATCAAAAATTGATTAAGTAGTGATGTTTGAGTAATTTTTAGCCATTGTTGATTCGTTGCTTTGGGCAATTTCCAGCCTCCGTTTGTATACACAGAAATTTTATTACCTCCTCCTTCAGCAGGTACATAAAGTTCTTTTGGGACTACAGATATAGTCAGTTCTGTTTTCACTGCAGTATTATGGTGTTGTGTTTCACGACCTATTACAGGGGGATGCATCATCATGACTGGTGGATCTAAAACAGAATGGGAATCATAATTGTCATTTTGCATTTTGAAATTAGCCAATTCTTCGTCTGTTATTAAATCATAGTCAATCTTTATTGAAGAAGGGTTCTTTGCCCATTGAACAAGTGTAGCAGCAGTTGGTCTATCCCATGTCTCTTTGCTCAGCATCTTGTAGATGGTTTGCTTGAGATTTTCGGAAACTGGGGCATTGATAGTAGGGATTGCTGCGCCTGCGTTGAGCATGCTGCCACCAAAATCTGGTGGGAATGGGGTTACTCCTTCTAACAATTCATAGAGCATTGCACCTAATGACCATATATCGCTGGCTTTTGTAGGTGCAGGTTGGGTACTAAAGCGTTCGGGACCCATATATGCCAATGTACCCGCTGAATTGGTGGTACTCATCACACTCTTGCGCAAGGTGCTGCGAGCGCGAGTGGAGATACCGAAGTCAGTGATGAGATAGTTGCTTTCGGTGTCAATGAGAATATTGTCGGGTTTGATGTCTTGATGGACAATATCCTTCTCATGGAGATATGCCAAGCCTGCTGCCACATCGTGAATGAGCTGCCAAATTTCCGATTCGGAGATATTGCCAACAAACTTAAGACATGAACCTGCTGGACAATATGCCATAATGAGATAGGGCATGTTTTCCCATATCCCCAAATGCTTTGGACAAAGCAAGTTGGGATGGTTGAGTTGAAAGACTTCCGTTATCTCACGACGGAACTCATTTATACTATTGGGGTCCATTCCTTGCCCTGGAGCATAAATCTTGATAGCTACATCTATATCCATGTAACTATCATGGGCGAGCCATACCTCACTAAAGCCACCTCGTCCTAATTGGCGAATGAGGGTATAGTGATTATCGAAGGTTGTGTTGGGTTGGAGGAACATAAAATGTATGTAAGACTTTAATAATCAGTTGACATAGCACATCATCACACTTTGCAATCCAGTTAGAAGCCTTTGTATAATTTTGAGGACAGTCACTCTTTACGTATTCAAATAACTCTTTAGATTCTTGATAATTAGTCATTATTTACCATATGTAAAACTTACCCAATCAGATTCAGCCAAATCATCTGAATTATGGCTCCATATGTTGACAAAAAACTTATAATCACCCGCATTTGTGATATGCAGCTCAGAATTAGGAATATATAAAACAAAGTCTTCCCAAATACTACCATCATAACTAGGAGTAAAATCTTCTCCACAAGACACCTTACCATCAGTTGTACGATAATTACTATTATAATCAGTAAGTGGTGTACCAGAACTGGTATAGAAATAAACAGAAACTCTTCCTGTTTTTCCTTTCATATTATCAACCTCAAACTTCACATGTATTTTCATGCATTTTTTTCCATCATATATAACATTATGATCTGCCCATACTTTATGAATTTTTGCTTTTGGAGAAAGCGAAGAATAAGACGATTTAGCAGACTGAGTAAGTTGAATTTTCTGCACGATAGTTCCATCTGTAGTTTTAACATTAAAATAATCAGAACGAGATTCGGTAGATGAATTAGCATTTATCTTAACAGTCAAAGTGTTTCCATTGCGAGTGACATTATACATAGTACCAGATGGGTACTGAACTTCCCATGTTGTGTTACAAGAAACTGTAATATACTCCGTTATCCCACTTGCGTCAGCTGATATAGAAGTCTTGCTTACGCTTAGTGAAGGTGAAGCGGTTTTTCCACTTTGGTAAAAATTCACTCGAATAGATTTAGATCCATCGGTAGTCACCACATCGAAATAATCGTTTCGAGAACTGGTGGAGGAGTTGGAATAATACTGAATGGTTATAGTATTTCCGCTTTTAGAAACACTAAACATACTCGATGATGTATTCCTTAATTCCCAAGTTCGGTTACTTGTAACTGTTATAGAAGTAGATCCTGAGGACGCTCCTACAGAGATACTTGTACGACTGAGTGATAATTTTGGAGTGAGTGCGTCATTACACTTTGCAATCCAATTGGTGGCATCACCATAACTGCTGCCACACTCGCTTTTCACATATTCAAATAAAGATTTAGCTTTTGCATAATTACCACTATTATATAGGCTTTTTGCTTCGCTTAATGCATCAGAACAATCATCTGCCAAAACGACAAATTGGCTACAGCACAGTAGTGCAATAATTGAGCATATAATCTTTTTCATAACTTACTATAGTTTTTGTAGGAGACTATTTACTTTATCTCGTTTTGTTTTAAGTTTTCGTTCAAGGTTGGTACCAGAAGGTGCAGCCTGATATTTACGATCCAATTTATTATATACAGATTGTAGTTCGTTTTCTAATTCAGTCCTTTTAGAATAATAAACTTTATTGCGAAGTGTCCAATCAAAAAAGAACTTGTTTTCCCAATAATAAATAAGCTCCAAAGCATTTGCTGCGTCTTCAAAACTATCAATATTATCAATAGTTGCGCTATGCAAATCACTTTCAAAATCGCGTACTGAACTGTAATGTTGCGACCGGATGTTATCTATTTCAAGACCTAATCCTAAACCAACCCCTACTACCATCATAATTAACACCAATATCCATGGCCAAATAACTTCAGCTCTTTGTTTAATTGGGATATCTATATGACATGATTGGTTGTTTTCATCGTACGCAGGAACAGGCAATACATATTCGCGTGTCTTTCCAGTTCTATTTGGTTCAATATTGATCTGAAATGAAGAGTTAGATAATTTAACTGTTTGTATCCACTTTTGAGTTTTTGGATGTGGAATATACCATGTTCCATTGGTATGTACAAATACTGTTGACTTACCTCCTTTTGCAGGCATATCAATACTTTGCGGATTGACAGATAATGTAAATTGTTCACTATCAGCCATAGTTGTATCAGAATCTATATTTTCAAACCTTTGGGTTTTACGTCCATCTGTATTTTGTGTAGATTGCTCTTTGGATGCAGATTGAGTTTTTTCTTCTGTGACTAACAAATCATAGTCCACCTCTATTGCAGATGGATCGTTTGCCCATTCAATAAGGGTTGCAGCGGTTGGGCGATCCCATGTCTCTTTGCTCAACATCTTGAAAATAGTGAACTTGAGCGCATCGGATACATTGGCATTGATAAATGGTATTTCAGCACCACCTTTTTGCATACCACCTCCAATCTCACCAAAAGGAGTGACACCTTCAAGTAACTCGAATGCCATTGCACCAAAGGACCAGATGTCACTGGCTTTGGTAGGTGCGGGTTGGCGTGAGAAACGCTCTGGTCCCATGTATGCTGTAGTACCTCCAGAAGCATTACCACCTATCACACTCTTGCGCAAGGTACTACGAGCACGAGTAGAGATACCGAAATCAGTAATGAGATAATTGCCTTCGGTATCAACGAGGATATTGTCTGGTTTGATGTCTTGATGGATAACATCTTTCTCGTGGAGGTATGCAAGACCAGCAGAGACATCGTGGATAAGTTTCCAGAGTTCTGCTTCCGTCATTTTGCCCACACGCTTTACGCAAGAACCAGATGGACAGTATGCCATAATGAGGTATGGCATGTTTTGCCATGTGTCCACATGCTGCGGTTTGAGTAGATTGCTATGATTGAGGTCGTACACACTGGCAAGTTCTCCACAGAAATCTTGCAAACCGTCTTGATCCATGCCCTGACCAGGGGCATAGACCTTGATTGCGATTTGGAGATGTGTCCAATTATCTTTGGCTAACCAAACCTCTGAGAAACCACCTCGACCGAGGAGTTTGATGAGTTGGTAGCGATTGGCAAATAAGGTGTTTTCTTGTAACATAGTTATTCTTGGGTTTGGGGTTATTCTACTTTTTGAACATCTTTTGTGTCTTCCGTCACAACGGGTCTACCCTTTGCGTCGTTGCCGTGTTCTGATTTTGGGGCAGGATTAGATGCATTGGGAGCATCGTTGTCGGCATGAGTGGTAGAAGGTTTATCTGGATTGGTTTCTGAATTATTCTCCGAATCGTTAGCCCCTTCGTCAGCAACTTGCTCGGCTTGTTCTTCTTGGACATCCGCACCCTCTACTTGCTCTACGGCTGGTTCTTCTTTGTCGAAGAGCGAGGTGATTTGAGATTTGTATTTGTATGCTGTGGCAGCCACGGCACACAAAAGAATTAGTACGACTACGCCAGATAGTATGAGTTTTAATCTTTTGTTGGCAGCAATGAGTTTAGCTTTGGATGTGCTGATATCCGTATTGGCAGTTACTGATTTAGTAGCATCCTTGCTTCCAGTAATAATTTGTGCAAGGGCAATAGTCACATTATCTGTCCAGCCAGCAGCTTCGTCTGCTGCCCAAAGTGCGTCACGGCACTCTTGCATAGAGGTTTGGTGCTGTTGGATTTGTTCTGCTATCTCATTATCGCGCAAAGTACCGCAAAGACCATCGGAACAAAGGAGAATGATATCTTGGTTGTAGAGTTCAAACTCTTTGGTATCAGGTTGTGCTGCACCACGAGGGTCGCCCAACGAGCGAGTGATGATGTTGTTATTAGGGTGGTCAAAAGCAAGTTCTTCGGTGAGTTTGCCTGCGTCAACCAGTTCTTGTACATAAGAGTGGTCGTGGCTGAGTCGCTCTAATCCCAATGCGGGATTAAAGCGATAGCAGCGACTATCACCACACCAGCCCACATATACTTGCTGTCCTAATAGCCAAGCCAAAACAATAGTAGAGCCCATGCCCTCGGTGTCAGGGTTGGCTTTGCTATGCGCTTTGATAGCCGCATCGGCTGCGACAATAGCGGTGTGGATATACTTGCACGGATTAGCGAGAACGCTGTCGGTAAGTTTGTCCGCAGCGAAATACTCTTTGATAGTCTTAACGGAAATGGCAGAAGCTACTTCACCAGCATTCATGCCACCCATGCCGTCGCATACTACGAGGAGAGAACCTTTGTCGCCAAGTGTGATTTCTTCATCGGCTGTAAAGCCCCAAGTGTTGTCAGACAAATCCGAATCCAATTGATAGTTGTCCTCGTTGTTAGGTCTGCCTGCTGCTTCGCAACGGGCAGCCATTCGGAATAGAATGTTATTCGTTTTCATTGTATGAAGGTTTATGTTTTATTGAATAGAAGCAATAGGAACAACGAAGCCAGTAGAGCGACCTGCACCCGCAGATACGATACCAACTACGATGAGTTCGCCATCTGTGGTAGTAGCAAATACTGGACCACCTGAATTACCATGTTCAAAAGTTGTGGCGGTAGTGAGGATTAAGCCGTTTTGCAAGCCCTCGCGTGCAACAACTGCCTCGCTATAGATAGGATGAATATCGGTAGGAGAGTTCGCTCCAATACCCATAGGATAGCCCAGTACAGTCAGTTTGGCTTGCACTGGTAATCTGCGCGAAAGTGCATTGTCGTATGGCAGACCGCCTGTTTCGTTTGTTCGGAAATACGCATAGTCGCTTGCGTCAAGAGAAGCAGTAACGAATGTAACACCGTCTATCACTTGGCGATTATCAGAACTGCGATTGATGCGTGCATTGGTAGATTGGAAAGTGAGTTTTTTGCCTGTAGGTGAATATGCTTCGAGGTGGCAAACCACTTTACCGCCGTTGTGCGCAATAGCGTTGCAGAGGAGATTGACCTCATCGTTTTCGTTGGTAGGATACATCCAAGGTTCTACGACATGGCGCGCTGTGATAAAGCGACCATCGTTGAGTAAGAAACCAGTACCTGCACCTACATTTTCGAAAGTCTTGGTTTGTCCCTCATAGGTAAGTACAATCTTGCGCATGAGTACAAAATATACAGATGGCTCGCAAGCAGCAATGGTCTTGTTGTTAGTTTTACCTGAAGTTATAGCTTTTCCTTCCTTTTGTGCTTTTTCATACTCTGCTTGCATTTTCTTTATTTGAGCATCTAACTCTGCTTGTTTCTTGGCAGCCTCTTCTTTATCTATTTCATTCTGCAAAGTTATCTCGGCTATTCTATCTATTAACGCTTGTTCTCTTTTGCCATCTTGTTTATAATCATATATTCCCCACGTAGTTCCACCTGCGATAAGCAATACAATGAGCGTAGCCATGACAGCCATTGCAGTCTTGTATGGTTTGAGTGCTTGTTGGCGGAAGAGAGACAAGCGACGGCTGAGCGCAATGCTGCCTGTTTTGGACTTGTTGCCAGTAGGAACGATGAAGCCGAGTTTGGGACCATTGACTGAGAGCTGAATCTCATCACCGTTTTGGAGATACCATTCATTTGCTACTGGATGACCATTGAGGAATGTTTGGTTGGTGTTGGAGAGTTGAACTAATTTCCAATTATCGCCATCGCGGACAATGGCAGCATGACGGCGGCTGACCGTCTTGAAGTGCTCATCGAACTGTACTTGGCATTTAGGGTCGCGACCTATTTCGATTTGGTCAACGATAATCTCTTGTGCTTCGCCAGCACGGTGGTATTGTGAAGAAACTTTGTGTTCGAGGATATAGTATGTACGTCCTCCAGCGTTGAATACAGAACTAAGTCCAGCGCCCACAGAACCTGCGAGTGAGCGTTTGTAAGTTTGAGTAGGTTGTGACATAATTATTGAGATTTATAAGTTAGCAGCAATTACGATTCCAGCGATAATTCCGATGACTATCGATATAATAAAACAAATACCAGCAGCTTTAGCCCAAGATGCTTGCTTGGCATCGAACTCGGCAGCAGTTCCATTGAAGTTGTCCCATGCGTAGCGACTACCATTTGCACCTAAAATAAAACATATAATGAGTGCCGCAATTTGTCCAATATATGGAATAAGGGTAATGAGCGGCCAATAAACTCCATTGCATACACCCCATAACCATCCAAACCAGAATGCTCCCCAATTCCATTTATTAAGACAGACAGGTTGCTCTTCTGCATATTTAGGATTATTGACATTACCTCCAATATTCACATCTATCTGCTGATTCATGGGTTGTGCTTGTGGAGCCATGCGTGCTGTAGCAGGAGTGTCCACACGGCGTTGGGTAGCGCGTCCTCCACCTAAGAGAGAGAGGACTTCGTTTATATTGAGGACATATTGTGTACCCAGCGTGACATGGTCACCCAAACGAATTTGGCAGGATGTATGATGAATGTGACTACCATTTATATAGGTGCCATTGGTGCTGTGGTCTTGCAAGATATATGCAACACCATCATAAGAAATAGTAGCGTGATTGCCACTGACGGTATTATACTGCGCATCCACTACGATTGTGGATTGCGCGTTGCGTCCGATTGTTATTTGAGCCATTGTGTGTGAGTTTTTTTTTAGTGTATGGTGTAACGGTATAGTGTAAAGGCAAGGGTTAATATGCCTCTACACGAAGTTTGGTGTCGCCAATAGAGATGATGTCTCCGATAGCCAAGAAGTAGCCATTAGGGGTGACTTCTTTAGCATTGACAAATGTACCATTGAGGGATGTTTTCCAGCCGCCCGCATAGTTTCTATCCCATTGACCATCGCGGATGAACCAGTTGCCACTGGTGTTGTCATACTCAATAGTACAATGTTTACGTGAGATGTACTGACTTTGATTTTCGCAAATAGGCAGGGTATTGAAGGTGCTGCGGTCATTGCGCCCCATAGTAAGCAAGCCGTGGTTGAGTTTGCCGAGGGCAGAGATGTCGTATGTGCGACCATACTCCTCGCCCTGCATCACGCGCAGCAGAAGTCCACGAATAACAGAAGGTGTAATGAGGTCATCGTTTGAGGTGTAACCTTGAGGGGAGTGCTTATCTGTTGGTGGCAGTAATGCGAGTACTTCATCTACCGATTGTAAACGCTTGTGGAAATCGGGTTGAAGACAGCCCTCAATGACAGGTAGATACATGGTGCCGTAGTGCGACATACTGAGTGCGCTGCGGTTCCAACGGCCTTCTTTGCCTGCTTTGAGATAAAGCACGAGTTCGTTCTCATCTCTGAGTGTGCCAAAAGGTAGGTTGCCCGTGATGAGTTGGTACATCATTACGCCAAAGGAAAAGATGTCGGTAGTTGGGAGAACAGTGGCATCTTTCTGCGGATTGACTTGCTCGGGAGGCATGTAAGCATAGGTGCCGAAAATCTGCATGGGCTTGCCGAGGATATTGCGCTCGGTCATGCGTTTGTTGCGGTCGCCAGAGATACCAAAGTCGGTGAGGGCAGCAGTGCCATCCGCTTTGACGAGTACATTCTCTGGTTTGAGATCTCGGTGGACCTTTCCACAGCGGTGTAGGGCTTTCAGACCAAGAAGGATTTGTTGTCCCACGAGGTTCCAATCCGTATTGGATGGTGCATTGCCAAGGTCACCTTTAGGGCAGAACTCCATCAAGATATAAGGGTTGCCCTTGATGGTGCCATGACCGACTGAGTGAACCAAATAAGGACTACTGATTTGTCCAGTTTGATACTCCATCTCGAAGCGGTCAGCCAGTTGCTGGCGGATTTCTGGATGTACCTCCCAAAGTTTGAGAACCTTGAGCGCATATTCCTTGCCGTGCGAGTCAGCAACCTTAAACACCATACCAAAAGCACCCTCGCCGAGGCTTTTGGTAACGGTGTAGCGGTTGTCTATTCGGTCGCCCGTATTAAACGCACATCTTTCAACCATGATACATGAAGATTAGTCGATGTGGAAAACAAATTGACGGTTGCCCATGAGAATTACATCACCTTCTTTGAGCGGAGTTTTTTCGCCCGCGTAGATGAAAGTGGTATGTTGCGCACTCTTGTCTTGGATATACCATTGTCCATCCTCGCAAGTTAGTTGAGCTTGCACTTTAGAGGTGATGGTTTGGTTTTCTGGATCAAGGTTAGCGCGATTGAGCTCGTGCGCATCACCTTTGAGATTGAGCGCATCTGGAGTTTCTACGCCTTGTTGCTCTATAGGGTGCAGACTGCATTTGTTGGCAGGAGCTACTTGTACCCATGGGTTAACGGTACCCGACATAGGAGCTGCCTTGACTTGTTGAGGAGCGGGAGCCTCTGGACGAGGTGCTGGTTGAGGAGCAACAGGTCGCGCCGCTTGTTGGTGGCAATTAGGGCAATCAGTAACGCCTGGTCGCATAGGATAGCCACAATTAGGGCATGCATTAGCAGCAGGCGCTGCTTGAGGGAACACTTCTGCCTCGAAGACAGTTTTGTTGAGATTTTGTGCTGCTTGAGGTGCTTCAGGAACGGTACCATAAGCAGGTTGGTTATTGACGGCACCAGCGAGTGGTGTGTTACATTTCTCACACTTGGTGAGTCCGTTGGGATTTTCCCAACCACAGTTTTTGCAACGCATAGTATATAGTTTTTTATGATTTACATTCTATAGTCGTATCGACCATATTTATCCGCAAAGAAGAAAGCATCTCCAGCAATTTTTATTCGGTACACATCAAAGTCAGCATCTATCAATCTTGATTTTAGCATATCGGGATATTCTCCTAAAAACTGAAAGCCATTTTCATAACATGCTACTACACCATCATTTGTGACACATACACTCCATAACATACCATGTCTATTAGCTCCATTTTTTAGCCAATTTGAAATTTCTGTTGATGAAGCGGAATAGTGATCTTCTCCGATGAGAATCCAATCACCAGAATCGTTAAAGCTAACAGATAAAACAACTTCATTGTTAGCATTATACTCACGCAGTTCATTTTCAAGGCTATAAGGTATTCCATCCCATCGGAATCCATTATTGCCATACAAAATCAACCATCGTCCGTTTTCCGTTAAACAAACATCATCAATTAATTCATCGTTATCATGCAACTCGTGTAAAGCGTTAGATAGAGCGGAAGGTAATCCACTGCCTGCCCAACCATTTTTGCCATACAAAGCTAAATCTCCATTTGTCTTTGTGATAGCAACATTTTTACATTCGCCCCAATCTCTAATCTTTTCACGAATGTAGTCACGTGAATCAGCATGTGCTGCATAGAAAGAACAACACAATAGTAGAAGTAAAAGTGATTTTTTCATAATAGTTAAATTTAAAATTATATTTATTCATGAGCTATAATTAATCCATAATGACCGACTTCATAATCGGACTCAAAACTAAAAGCCGTAATTTCTATAAGATATTCACAAGTTTGGGAGGGGGTAATAGAAACAGCAGCCACAGCATTGCTATCTGCATCCTTTTCTACTAATTGCCACTCGCCATATGTGTTTTTGTAGACTTTTACATCTATATCTCTAAATCTAAAATCACCAAATGCAACAATAAAATATGTATATTCATTGGTTAATGTTCTTGTTGTCGTTTTAGTTGTGCGTAAAATATCATATTCCATACGTACAATTTCCATTTCCAAATCATTCTCAATGAGTTTTACAAGTTCCTCTGATTTGTTAATAATGGGAAACATAGAGGTAGAATAATCTGCATACAAGAAAACAGGAAAGATTACTAATAAAATGCAATAAAAGTATTTTTTCATATTTTAACTAATTATGCATAGGAACTCCCAACTATGCGGATTAATGGTTAAGTGATTAGGCATATAAAAAAAGCGTGGAGTCCGACTGTTGTCGTTCCATGCTCTTAGGCCTTCGCATTGCCCTTTGTATTAGACCGACAACGCGAAGCCCACGCCGAATATAAATGTACCCTCGTGCTATTATGGTTTAGGTACGCGTATGCGTGTATGCATGTACGCAAAAGATGTACCAACACCAATAGGCACAAGGAGGATAATCTATATCCCGTAGGACATCTACCGTTGCTAAGTCCTGAATACAAATGTTGAAAGTTGCGAAGTTTCAGAGCATCAGAACAGAGCGTCAATAAACGCCTTTTTAATATGTCTGCTACCCCAGCCGTAGATAGTTAATAATTAACAATTAATAGTTAATATTTTTGACGCAGACATCCCCGGCGTGGAATTGCGGGTGCAAATATACAACATTTTTTTGATATGTGCAAATAAAAAGCACTTTTTTGACGATTTTTTGTTTATGGAACGGCACGAAGTGCCTACTGTTTAGAGTTTAGAGGCGAGGGATTTTACTCGGCGAATTAGCGCCGAGAACTGGACAGCCATGTGAGGCCGAATGTGATTCGTCAAGCACCCCATAACGCCGCAAGCGAGCGTTATCGGGGACCCCGCGACTAATAAACAAAGAGAGAACGGAATACTCGACTACAAGTCGAGGCAATGGAAGAATATTTACTCGCAGAGATAGCTGCGAGCACTAAACCAGTATAGGTACCAATCTTAATAAAAAGCATATTTTTTGGGGAAGGGGAAGGGAAAAGACATACACGGCGAACCATCGCCATGCACATGACAGACTGCGGGAACATAACTACCCAAAGACGTGACAGACTACGGGACGCAGGAATAATCCGAATATTATTCTACAATCAGACACCAGCCGTGTTTGTCTTCCACTCGTCCGTACTGAATATCTTGCAGGGCGTGGTAGAGTTTCGTCAATACAGGACCTGGTTTGTCGCCAAACGAATAGGTGACATTATTATCAGGATCAACAACTTTCGTCAGTGGCGAAATAACACATGCTGTACCGCATGCAGCAACCTCCTGCATATCTGCCAATTCTTCCACGCGAATACGACGACGAGTGACCTTCATACCCATCTCGCGTGCCAATGTCATGAGCGAATCATTGGTAATACTTGGCAATATAGCATTGGATCGCGGAGTAATATATTCCCAGCCTTTCGCCTCTCGCCTTTCGCCTCTCGCCTCTTTTATTCCAATAAAATTCGAAGCCGTGCACTCGTCGATATACTTATGGGTCTTGGCATCGGTGAACATACATTCATATCCCAATGCGTGCGCTGCTTCGCTGGCGCGGAAAGAGGCTGCATAGTTACCACCCACTTTCCAGCAACCTGTGCCTTGCGTTGCTGCACGATCTACCGATCGATTGACCATAGCTGGCATACCCTTGAAGCCATTAGGGAAGTACGGACCAATAGGCGTAGGGATAACCACAAACTCGCAGTCTTTGCCAGGTCCAACGCTAATATCGGGCGTGGTGGCAACGAGTAACGGACGGAAATAGAGCGTAGCACCTGTCTCGTAAGGAGGCAGAAAATCTATATTCATCTTCAAAGCCAACAGTACCGCTTCGCAGAAGAGTTCCACAGGCACGGGTGTCATCAGCAATCCTTCGGCAGATTGGTACATGCGACGGGCGTTCTCCTCCATGCGGAAGAGGCGTACTTTGCCGTCTATTCCGCGGAAAGCTTTGAGTCCCTCGAAGCACTCTTGACCATAGTGCAAGCCTGTAGCTGCGGCATGAATAGGAATCATCTTGTCGCGTGTGGCATAGGGCTGTTCCCATACGCCATTCTTACACGCAGAGCGAACGATATAGTCCGTCTCGGTATAGTGAAATGTCAGTTTACTCCAATCAATCATGAATTTTGAATTATGAATTTTGAATTATGATTGCTGTTTCTGGACCGTATTCAAAAAGTGTATCCAGTATGCTTTGTCCGTTGCCGAAGCAGGGTTCTAAGTTCAAACCGCTCCAATCGGTGGTGAATTGGGAATTATGAATTATGACTTGTGAATTATGAATTAAGTGTGTGATTACTTCGTGTATTTTCTCGTTGAAATCGACCAAAAAGCGTGTTTCTTGTTCGTAGAACGGGCGGAAGAAATCGGCGTAATAATCGAAATACGGAGTGCGTTTGTAGGCACTCATGAGGGCAATCCAATGCTGGTGTTGCCAACGCTGTTGATAGCTGATCTCCACATCACGGGTGAGTTGTTTGCTATCGGCTCGCTTAACGGGCACTGTCAGTGTGAGGCTATTGGCGATAGGCGATGGGCGATTGGAAGGAGAGTCGTGCGGTACGGTAATGGTGCAGCGATTGCGGTAGGTTTGTTTGGGAAAACTCTCCATGATCTCAATCTGCACATCCGATGGATTCGCCAAAAACTGGCGATACCATTCTATAGAGCCCATATATGTTGTCGGTAAAATCATTCTTAGCATCCAGCGTTCGGCATCCAGCATCCTGATGATCACTCAAAATTGCTCAATCCGATTCGATTCCAACGGATATGTCCTTTGCCCCAAGGATTGTCTTTCTCGATACTCAACCAAACAAACATGGGTGTACCCACGATATGATCCTCTGGCACAAAACCCCAATAACGGCTATCAGCAGACTTGTGACGGTTGTCACCCATCATCCAATAGTAATCCATCTCAAACACATAAGGTTCGCCCACCTTTATTGGCTTGAACTCATAGGCATCAGCAATGCGCTTGTACACCCAGAAGTTCTCCTCGGTAATCATCACCGTATCGCCCTTGGCAGGGATGTAGATTGGTCCGTAGTTATCGCGTGTCCACGAGTTATGCCCCAATGGATACACCTCGCCACCTTGGTCTTCTGGTTCTACCTCTATGCTCAGCACATGAGTGTTCTTCTCCAGTTCGGCTTTCATCTCGGCAGTCAAAGGCAGGCGATACACTCCGTTGCCATTGCTCTCACGGTCTTCTTTGGAGATACCAAGTTTACTCAAATAACTATTGCCCAACAAATAGCCATCAGTTTTGACGATATAGTTGTATTGCAGGTGTGGGTGTACGGGTTCCTGCACACCGTCGATATAAATTACATTATCAACGATTTGCAGTGTGTCGCCCGGTGTACCCACGCAGCGCTTGACATAGTTCTCGCGACGGTCCACAGGACGCACAACAATCTCGCCAAACACATCCTTGCGGTTCTCTACGGTGCGTTTGCCGTAATAGTGGCAAAGGGTGTAATAGTCGGGATTCTGCATCTTGGTGCAAACGGTGTCTCCTGTAGGGAAGTTAAACACCACGATGTCACCTTTCTCCACCTTGCCCCATCCTTTTAGGCGCTTGTAGTCCCATTGTGGGTTTTCGACATAGCTCTTTCCGCCCCATGGGAACGTGTGTTGGACGAGTGGCATGGAGAGTGGTGTATTAGGTACGCGAGCTCCGTATGTCATCTTATTCACGCAAAGGAAATCGCCCACACGCAAGGTCTTCTCGAGCGATGAGGTAGGGATTTGGTAGTTTTGGAAGATATAGACATTGATAAAATACACCGCTACCAACGCAAACACGATGGCATCAATCCATGAGCAGATGGTATAGAGAGTGCTATTGGCATGAGGATTCTTTTTGCCAGCAGCCTCTTCCTCTTTGGTGAGGGGTTTGTATTTTTTCCACCAGTTCCAAGGGATGTACTTTGTAGTAAACATGTCGGCAATGATAGGCAGAAAGACGAGCCAGCCGAGACTTGCCCAGTCGCCCCATGCTACCCAAACGACAAATGCGATGTAAACGGCGCACCAAACGCCACAGGAGAGCCACCCTTTGAGGGTGACCTTTTTGATTCTATCTTGAAAGGTTTTCATATGCGAAAGAATAATATATTAGCCAAAAATCGTGCAAAAGTACTAAAAATTTTGCACATGCGCAAGCATACCATGCTTTTTGCTTGGACAGTGAACTAATGACGAATAGCACTTATTCAAGGCAAAGACTCCGTGATTGGT
The DNA here is from genome assembly GCA_045660925.1 of Paludibacteraceae bacterium. GTDB lineage: Bacteria > Bacteroidota > Bacteroidia > Bacteroidales > Paludibacteraceae > Colicola. The sequence continues at coordinate 20,328 of JAZREU010000082.1, forward strand.
TGTGTTTTAAGGGAATAATAAAGAATAGTGCGCACAAAAGCAGGGAACTGAGCATATTGTTTGCCTTTGCCCGTTTTGGGGTCGATGGGCGCCATTGGATCAGGGTGTTTTCCACGCGTATGTGGCAACTGGGCACGGTAACGAATGCGAAAATCTTCGAGCAGAGCACGAGCCTCTTCAATCGTGTAATAATCAGGTATTTGCTCGTTTTTTCTCACAGCCAATTGCATCTCAGTAGGACCACCATCTTGTCCTGCTTGAAGAATCTGAGATGCACGGCGACACGCCTCGCTCCAATAATTATGATTAGCGAGTTCTGCGCCCACTTTGGGTTTCTTTTTGAAATCACGTGGGCGTTGGATGACATAAGCCTCCTGTTTTCCTTCGTGAATTACGCGTCCATGCTCATCGCGGTACTTTTTTTGACGATTGATAAGACCATCCTTGGTGAGAGTGCCATGCATCTCAGCGATCGGGGGCAAAAGATGGATTATAGCCATACTTAGGTTTCCTTTGGGTTTTGTTAATAATAAATCAATAACTAATGAATCACTAAAGAATAACTAAAGAATCACTAAAGATTTCCTGCTGCAATTCGGCTGCAAAGGTAGGGATTTTTTGTTACATATGCAAATAAAACAGCTTTTTTGTGCATTTATTATGCTATTTTTTAGATTTTTCTGTTGTTTTTGTACATTTTGTAGGTTTTTGGAATCGTGAATAAAAGGAATGGGTGAATAAGATGAATGTCTGGCACGATATTTGTGGTAACAAGGAGTATTCAGATGTAAAAACGCTAATATTTATGGATATTGTTCTTATCGTTTTAGGCGCGATATGCCTATTGTTGGGGCTTATAGGTTGTGTAGCCCCTGTGTTGCCAGGGGTGCCATTGTCGTATGTAGGGCTGCTGCTCTTGCACTGGACAGAGCGCGTACAGTTCTCGTGGCAATTTCTTGTCGTTTGGGGAGTGGTAGTGATTGTAATTCAAGTACTTGACTATTTTATTCCTGCTTGGGGCACTAAGAAATTTGGAGGTTCAAAATGGGGAGTATGGGGCAGTACAATTGGATTGATTGTGGGTCTTTTCATGGGTCCTTGGGGGATCATTATGGGTCCGTTTGCAGGTGCGGTAATAGGTGAATTGATTTATTTTAACCGCCATCCACAGACACCCTTGAACGATGCGGACAGGAACAAGAACAGCAATTTTAATCGTGCTCTTCGTGCTGGTTTGGGTTCATTTATCGGTCTTCTTACGGGTACGATTTTGAAACTCATGTGTTGTGGTATGATGGTGTTCTATTTTGTGAAAGAATTGCTATAAACCGTAGTTTTTTCAACAATTTTCGCACATGCGCTTGCGTATGTGCGTTTTTTTTTGTACCTTTGCACGTTATTTGGTCTTTTCGCACCCCAAAGCAAAAAGGCGGTGGCACAAACAGCGTTATAACAAATGAAAAATATAGCATTCATTGTAAATCCCATATCGGGAACAAAAACTAAAAATCGCGTAGCCAAATTGATACGCGATGTGTTGGATACGCAGCAATTTGCTCCGATAGTAGTGATGACGGAATATGCGGGACATGCTACGCAATTGGCTCAGCAGTTCGCAGCACAGGAGTATTATGCGGTGATAGCCGTAGGAGGAGATGGCACCGTGAATGAAGTGGCTACAGGTTTGATTGGCACGAATACCGCCTTGGGAATCGTACCAAATGGTAGTGGCAATGGTTTTGCTCGGCATTTGGATATTTCCACCCGCATGAATCGTGCTATCGAAATGCTGAATAGCAGTGAGGTCATCCATGTGGATTACGGATTGGTGAATGATAAGCCATTCTTCTCCACTTGCGGTGTAGGATTTGATGCCGTAGTAGCCCAAGACTTCACCGACAGCGAACGTGGTATAAAGGGTTATATCCAAAGCATTATCAAAGACATATTCCAATATGAGCCAGAGACTTATCATCTCATGGGAGAAGGAATAGATTTGACGACTACAGCTTTTCTCATCAACTTTGCCAATGCGGGGCAATGGGGATATGATGCGTATATTGCGCCGAAAGCCAGTGTACAAGATGGTTGGCTTGATGTATCGATTGCGAGCAAATTTCCTCTGGTGGTGGCACCAGGACTGGCACTATGCCTCTTCACCAAGACTATTGATGCGACTATGCACCTCAACACCCTCCGCACCAAAGGAATCACCCTTACGCGTCCAAGTGAGGGGGTAGCACATATTGACGGCACCCCAGTTGTCCTGCCATCAGAGTTACATGTCAAGATAGTGGAAGATGGTCTCAAAGTGTTAGTAAAAAAGAGATTTTAAGATGTATGATTAAGAATGTGATTTTTGACTTTGGGTGCGTATTGATTCATTGGGATCAGCATAACTTATACGATTCCTATTTTGGCAGCAAAGAGAAGACCGATTGGTTTGTGGATAATATCTGCACTTGGGAGTGGAACAATCAAACAGATGTGGGCAAAAGTTTTGCCGAATCCGTTGCGGAGAAAGTGGCTGAATTTCCCGAATGGGAGAAAGAGATACGCATGTATTGGGAGAGATGGGAGGATATGATTGGTGGAGAAGTGGCAGGTATGAGCGAATGGATACAGCAACTGAAAGCAGAGGGATATGGTGTGTATGGGCTAACAAACTGGTCGGCGGAAACATTTCCATTGGTGAAGGATAAGTTTTCTGTATTCGGCATGATGGATGGGATAGTCATGTCGGGCGAGGAAAAGATAAGCAAACCCGACTTGCGCATCTACCAAATACTATTGAGTCGCTATGGGTTGAAGGCTGAGGAATGTGTATTTATCGACGACCGCAAGAGCAATACAGAAGCAGGAGAAAAGTTGGGTATTCGAGGTATTGTATTTGAGAATTGTGAACAAGCGAAAGCAGCATTAGAAAACATTAAGCATCATGAAGATAAAAATCATCAACAAGAGCAATAACCCACTGCCACGCTATGAAAGCGCACAGGCAGCAGGAATGGATATTCGTTGCCACATGGCAGAAGCCGTAACACTACAACCCTTGGAGCGCAAATTATTGCCAACGGGATTGTATATTGAATTGCCAGTGGGATACGAAGCACAGATCCGTCCTCGCAGCGGTTTGGCACTGAAACGCGGGCTGACCGTACTGAACACCCCAGGCACTATTGATGCCGACTATCGCGGAGAAATAGGCGTGATACTCATCAACCTGAGCCATGAGGCACAGACGATAGAACCTGGTGAACGCATCTGCCAGATGGTGATTGCCAAGCATGAACAACCCGAACTGGAAGAAGTGGAAGTGCTCGGCGAAACGGAACGAGGCGCTGGTGGGTTTGGACATAGCGGAGTGAAATGAGGGAAACGGAAAGGTGAAAACGGAAAAGTGAAAGGTGGAAGGAAATACATATTGGTAGTAATGTGCGTATTGCTTGGAGGAGCGATGCAGAATGGGTTGCACGCTACGCCTACAGCAAACAATACACTCAGCATAGAGGAACAACAACAGTTTCTCTACTATTTTTACGCAGCAGAACGACTGATACATAGCGAACAAGCAGAAAAAGCCCGTCCGTTGGTGGAGTTTTGCTATGCGTTGAATCCGAACGATGCTACCATTAACAACTATATGGGACTATACGCACAAATAGATGAGAATACCACAGCATTAGCTCATCATTTTCAGCGAGCCTACGAACTAAACCCTGATGAATACTGGTATAACTACCACGTACTATTGCTAAAAAGTGAGAACAAGAAAACTCAAAAGCAAGCGATAAAGCAATTAGCAGCATTAGCCAAATCCAACAAGCAAAATGCAGAACTGCATGAGGTGTTGCAAAAAGCCTATATCATGCACAAAGAATACCGTCAAGCATTGGCAATACAAGATCGCCTCGACTCAATTAATGGGTACGATGCCATGAGCGCAATGCAACGCTATCGTCTCAATGCGATGATGAGGAACAATCAACAAGCCATATACGAGATTGAACGCTATTTGGATATTGAGCCTGAGAATTATCAGTTTCAGGTATTTCGTATGCAGCTATACGAGCAGACACAACAACCGCCTGCAAAGATGGTGCAAGCCTATGAAGCTATATTGCGCTTAGACTCACGCAATATATTGGTGATGAATAACTTGGCTTGGAGCTTATGCTTATTAGGGGAAAACCTGCTATATGCAGAACAGTTGTCGCGTGCAGCTATCATGCGCGAACCTACGAACCCCATCTACTTGGACACATATGCATGGATCATGTACAAAGTAGGCGACTATCAATCCGCATTATTTTACATCGAGCGTGCAATAGAATATAGCACAGAAACTATTGACAAAGAAATCCTAACACACTACAAAAAAATAAAACAAAAATGCAAATGAAACGTCTATACATCTACGTCTTGCTACTGATAAGCATAGTAGGACTTTCATCCTGTGCGAGCAAGAGGAATCTGACAGCACACCATCATACCATATCCCAACGCGCCCAAACCACATTGATTTACGACCAACATCAATATACAATGAATAGCATCATACGTGCATGGCGCAACGAATTGATTATCGTATCACTGCAACCAATGTTGGGTATCGAACTAATGCGAATAGAGGCAACCCCCGATAGCATATGGATATTTGATAAAATGAACAAGCAATATACCATCTTGGCTTATTCCGAAATCAATCAAATGATAAATGCAGACTTATCCTACAAAAAATTACAAGATTTCGTGAAAGCTCCCATTTCTCCCAAAAAAGACGCAACGATTAATCAGAAATATACATTCAACAAGCATCATTTAGAAATAATATGTAGATTCTCTGATTGCGAATACAACACATTACCTGCCCCCCAACGAACAAAAACAGATAAATATAACCAAGTAACCCTTCGCGAGATATTGCCCTTATGAAAATTAGATGGATCACATACCTACTCTGTTTGTTGATGTTGCCTATAAACGCACAAAGTGTAAAAGAATTGCAACGCCAGCAGGAAGAATTGCAACAGCAATTAGCAGAAACAGGCAAAATGCTAAAACAAACGAAGCAAAATGAGACCGCAACGGAAAACAAACTCAACCTGCTCAACAATGACATAAAAACTCGTAAAAAATTAATCCGCAATATTCAAGGGGAAATCAATGCCTTGAATGGTGAAATGGGCACTTTACGACAAAAGCGTTCGGACTTGCAAAAAGAATTGGAAGCATGCAAGGAGGATTATGCACGTCTTATTCGTGAAACACACTATGCGGACATGCAGCAGTCGCCCTTGTTGTTCTTGCTATCTGCTGAAAATTTCCAGCAATTAGTTCGCCGCATACAATACATGCAACAATTTGCAGCTTATCGAAAAGAGCAAGTCAATAAGATTGAATCCCTCCAAACAGAGATTGATATTCAAAATAATCTACTGACCCAACGCAAGAATGATCGTTCAACAGCTCTACAATCACAACAACGCGAACAAGACAAGCTGACACGTGATGAGCGCAAACAAAAAGAAATGCTCAAATCACTTAAGAAGCAGGAAAAAGATCTGCTCGCTAAGCAAAAACAACAGCAGAAAAAGGTGGATGAGCTCAATAAGAAGATAGAGGAGATGATTGCAAAGCAAGTACGCACAACCACAACCCTAACCAAAGAGCAACAACTCATCGCAGGCGGATTTGAAGCCAACCAAGGGCGTCTGCCATGGCCTATAGAAAAAGGTTTTATCAGTGGCTATTTTGGTAAACACCAACACCCTATTCATGAACATGTAACAATCAACAACAAAGGTATCTACCTGCAAACAGTAGCAGGTGCAAACGCAAGAGCAATCTATGAGGGAGAAGTGTCAAGCTGCGCTCAGATAGGTGGTTACTATGCTGTGATTATTCAACACGGAAACTATCGAAGTGTCTATTCTCCACTGAAAAAACTGCACGTAAAACAAGGAGACAAGGTGCAAGCAAAACAAATAATAGGTGAGATTGTTACCAATACAAGCGAAGATAATAAAACAGAATTGTATTTTCAGATATACAAAGATCGTACATTGCAAAACCCATCATTATGGTTAGCACAATAATAAATAAAAATATAAACGGTATGAAAACAACAAAGATAGTAAGCCTGCTATTAGTGACACTACTGATATGCGGATGCAAACAAGAAAATTGGTCGGATTGGAAAGCCCAAAATGAAGTATGGCTTGCACAAAACGCATTATGCGATAGCATAGTAACAACTCCTACAGGGCTACAATACAAGTGTATTGATGCTGGATGGGAATATTCGGCACAACCAGATGAACAGAAGATGGTAGTCATTTCGTACACGGGTCAGTTAATCAATGGTTATGTGTTTGATAGCACCTTCGACAAAACGACACAACAAGATAATCCAGCCTCTATGTACGTCAGCGAAGTAGTGCAAGGCTTTGCTGAAGGACTAAAGAAGATGCATCAGTATGGACATTTTAAGTTTTATATTCCATACAATTTAGGATATGGAGCAAATGGTTCTGGCAGTGAAGGAACAGAGCGTTTTATTCCTCCATACTCTACGTTGATATTTGATGTCACACTACACAGTGTGAACTGATGAAACAATTAGGATACATAGTTTTATTGCTTTTGTTGGCGGGCTGCGAAAACATCAATTATCGTAGTTCGGTGCCTTATGCACCAGTAGATTATACATTGCACATCACCCGCGAATATCCTAATTTTGTAACTGACAATGGCTTTCAAACTATAACCATCACACAAGGACGCTTTGAAAAGGAATATATTGGCTATAGTGGTCTGCTTGTGTGGGTGGGCATGGATAATAATTATCATGCTGCTGACTTGTGTTGTCCACACTGCGTAAAACGCAACAAACCAATAGTAGTGGATGGGATATTCGCCGTATGCAAGGAATGTGGTGAATACTTCGATATAAGTTACGGGTATGGCATCCCAACTAAAGGCATAACACGCGAGCCACTAAAACTGTATATCACAAGGTACAGCAATTTTGCAACAGGAGGACAACTACACATCCAAAACTAACCACTTAACCCAACGCAAACCATTATGCTCAGTATTTACAAGGCATCGGCAGGAAGCGGAAAAACACATACACTCACACGTGAATATCTCGTGATGCTTTTTCGCGACTATCAAAAGCATCGCGACCACTTCATGCCTCACAGCCACATCTTGGCAGTCACTTTCACCAAGAAAGCTACCGCTGAGATGAAAGAGCGAATACTGAAAGCACTCTACACCCTCTCTACTACGCCTGAAGAATCACCATTCTACAAAGATCTACTTCAGCATTTTCATCTTGATACTTCCACCCTGCAAACTCAAGCACGCCAACTACTCATAGCCATACTGAAAGATTACAACCACTTCGCAGTTTCTACCATTGATGGATTCTTTCAACAGGTGATACGCACATTCGCATTGGATTTGGGATTATCTACCACTTATGACATTGCGCTGGATGGCGATGAAGTGGTGCAACAAGCCGTGGACGACATCTTCCGTCGCATTCGCCAGCAACAAGAAGGTAATACCGATATTATTTCGTGGATTACCAATTTTGCGAAGCACAATATGGACGACAATGCCAACGGAAATCTGCACCGCAGTATTAGCGATTTCTCTAAGCAACTCAATAAGGAAGAAGTCAAACGACATATCGGGCAACTACAAGCGTTCTTCAAAAACAAAGACAACATCAAGCAGTATCAAATACTGCTCACGAATATAATAACCAACACGGAGAAGCAAATTATCGCCATTCAGCGTCAAGCACTGCCCCTGATTGAGTCGCTGGAGGGTATCAAACAAGACGCAGTATCCGTATTTCGCAAACCCGTCCAAGAACTACTGGACAAAGGACTCAACAAAACCTTCCTCAAGGTACTTGAACAGCCAGAAACGCTATTCACCAAGAGCAAGACCACCAAGGCACAGCAGGCTGCGATCCTATCCCTCTACGAATCGCAACTGCAACCACTCTATCATGAGATGGTGCATATCTTCGACGGAGGACTCATAGACTATTATACCGCTTCAGCTATTTCGCAATACCTATACACTGTCGGACTTATACAAGACGTTTCTGACCAAGTCAGCATAACCAACCAGCAGATAGGACGCGTACCTATCTCCGATGTCAACATGCTCATTCACGAGGTGATTGACGGACAAGAAACACCCTTCATATACGAACGCATGGGGCAATACCTGCACCACTTTATGATTGATGAGTTTCAAGACACCAGTTCGCTGCAATGGCAGAACTTCTACCCTCTCATCAACGAAGCAGAAAGCAAGGGCTGCGATAACCTGATTGTGGGGGATGTTAAGCAAAGTATCTATCGCTGGCGTAATTCAGACTGGAAACTGCTCAATGGCGTACACAGCGAATTTGCTCATGTGCAGCAGCCACCGATGATAGACAATTGGCGTAGTGCCAAACTGCTGATACAAGAGAACGAACAACTCATTGGCGAGTATGCCAAATGGGTAGCCACATATTTTACTAACGAGGGGTGGAACGACGAGTCGCCATTAGCACAAATGGCCATGTCTATTTATCATCGTGATGCAATCCATCAAGAGGCACAGAAAGACTATCCTGGACTCTTTCAATTGCAGTTTATTGATGCTAAAAACGAGGACCTCATCCAACAAACATTGCAGGCAGTGGACCATCAGTTGCAAACCCTCAAGCAAGAAGGTTGGGAGTGGAATAATATCGCCATACTGGTACGCCGAGGCAATGATGCAGAACTGCTGGCGCGCTATCTCATAGAAAAAGGATATCCTGTAGAATCTGCAGAAGGTATGCGTATTCAGTCGCACCCTGCAGTGCAACTGCTCGTAGCACTCATGCGACACCATGTGCAGCCTAATAATGAGGTTGTTCAATACGCCATACACACCCTGCATGCACCATTCACAGAGGATCAAAAAGGTGCTATCGACCAAGCATTGACTCTACCACTCTATGAAGCTGTACAACAACTCATTACCCTGCTACAATTACCCCAACAGGCAGGCGCGTTACCCTATCTGACGGCCTTTCAAGATCAGGTGTATCAGTTCACCCAGAAGCGCGTATCCGACATAGGCTCATTCCTTGAGTACTGGGAGAAGAAAGCAGCGAAAGCCACTATTCCGTCCTCACCAGTCATCAATGCTATACGTATCCTAACCATTCATAGTTCTAAGGGATTGGAATTTGATATTGTCATGCTGCCATTCCTGAATTGGGATATTCAGCGTACACATATAGGCGAGGTATTCTGGTGTCAGCCACAAACCGCACCATTCAATCAAATGCCACTCGTGGCTGTCCCTCTATCATCCAAACTACTCAAAACGCATTTCAAAAAAGAGTATATCAATGAGATTATATCGCAATATATAGACAATCTCAACCTAACATATGTGGCATTCACCCGTCCGAAGATGCGTCTATACGCCTACGGACAGATGTACACCACCACCAAAGATAACAAACCACAGATTAGCAAGATTAGTCATCTGCTCTCCTACCTCTATGACCAAGTGATAGCAGAAGACTCATTGCTTAGCAACGAAGAGAATATTTATACCTACATCAAAGCCGATGCCGAATCAACAGTAGAGCCATCCGTCCCAGACCAAAACAACACACGAGAGGCGGAATACATATCCTCGCCTATCGGCAATCGCCTAATTTTGCGCAGTAGAGCGGAAGATGACTTTGCATACGAGACACCATTGGAAACCATAGATTTGGGTATTCTGATGCACGAATGGTTAGCACGAATCAACACATGGCAAGATGCTCAACCTGCTATAAAACATATGATAGCTGAAGGACGCATAACTCCTGCGCAACAAACCATCATGCAGCAGCAATTGCTGGCTCTACAACAGCTACTGCAACGAGAGGGGAAAGAGCACTGGTTCACTCAAGCTAATATAGTACGTAATGAGATGGATATTCTCACTACAACAGGTAAAACGCAACGTCCTGACCGTGTGATGATCAACGGCAAGACCGCCACCGTCATCGACTACAAGTTCGGACACGAGCACCCTACCCTCTATCAAGAGCAATTACGCAACTATACCCTCCTGCTCCAGCAAATGGGGTATACCGTGGAAGCCTATCTGGTGTATGTAGCACAACAAAAAATAGAACAAATACAATAATCCCACATAACCAATGATCACCAACGAACAAGTCATATCCATCGGACGCATTACCCGCACACACGGCAAACGCGGTGAAATCCAATGCCTGACCAGCAATGAGTATTGGGACAACGCTGATGCCACATTCCTCATCCTCAGCATCAACAATATCCTCGTTCCGTTTCGCGTACTGGATTGGAGAGGTAAAGGTAGCGATTCGCTCATCTTCCAACTGGACCACTTCACCGATGAACAAGAAGCGCAACAACTCATAGGTTGCCAAGCCTATATGCTCCTATCAGACATGAACGAAGATGAGGAACTGATGCCCACTTGGCAAAGTCTGTTGGGATATCGCGTCTTAGATACCGATCAAGGCGAACTCGGTACAATCACAAATGTGGACGAAACAACCATCAATACCCTTGTCACCCTCAATAGCAAACAACTGATTCCTTTGCACGAAGATTTTATTGTCAATATAGAACCCAACAAACAACTTATTACCATTTGCCTACCATTCCTTTTTACCAAAGAATAAATCATGCTGAAGACAACTATACAAGAGATGAATCGCCTCACTCCAGAGGCATTCCACGATGCAAAGAAAGTGCCACTCATCGTGGTGCTGGATAATGTCCGCAGCCAACACAATATCGGAGCCGTCTTTCGCACTGCAGACGCATTTTGTCTGCAAGGCGTATGGCTATGCGGTATATGTTGTTGTCCGCCCAACAACGAGATACATAAGACAGCTCTCGGTGCGGAACTGACGGTGGATTGGCGCTACTTTGAACAAACCATTGACGCCGTGAAGGCATTACAAGCCGATGGTTACACCGTTTATGCCATTGAGCAGGCACATGGAGCCACCATGCTCGACGATCTGCAATTACCTAAGGGGCAAAAGACCGCCATCATCATGGGACACGAAGTGTTTGGTGTACAGCAGGAGGTAGTAGATACAGCCAACGGATGCATTGAGATTCCACAATATGGTACCAAACACTCGCTTAATGTCAGTGTCACAGCAGGTATTGTCATGTATGAACTGAGCAATATGCTCCGCTAAACCGTAAATTGTCAATTGTCAAATCGTAAATTAACATTATTGGCTCCAGCTCGCGATTTGGAGGTAGGCATAGCAGCCATTCAAGCGGGTGCAGATGCAGTCTATATCGGTGCACCTGAGTTTGGCGCACGTCAAGCAGCAGGCAACTCGTTGGAAGATATTGCTGCGCTGGTTACATACGCACATCGGTTTGGTGTGCAGGTATTAGTCACACTCAACACCCTACTCCACGAGCATGAATATCCCCGCGCGTGTGCGCTCGCACACGAATTATATACAATAGGAGTAGATGCGCTGATCATTCAAGACCTAAAGTTATTAGACTATGATCTGCCTCCTATCCGCCTCCACGCCTCCACGCAATGCGACAATCGCACAGCAGGACATGTAATCCATTTGCAAGAGTTGGGCTTCCATCGTACTGTTCTCGCCCGTGAACTATCGCTCCAAGAGATACAAGACATCAATAACGCCCTCACAATTCATAATTCTAAATTCAAAATTGAATTAGAAGCCTTCGTACATGGTGCTTTATGCGTGAGCTATAGCGGGCGTTGCTACTTATCGGAAGTGCTAATGGATCGCAGTGCTAATCGCGGTTGCTGCGCACAACCCTGTCGCCAACGATACGACCTACTGGACAAAGATGGCAATGAGATACTCGATATATATGGCAAACCTATCCATCAGCGTTATCTGCTCTCCTTGCAAGACATGGATCGCAGTTTACACCTTGCCGAAATGATTGAAGCAGGCGTAACAACTTTCAAGATAGAAGGTCGTCTAAAGGATCGCGACTATGTGACCAACATCGTTGCTTACTACCGCCAGCTCCTTGACCAACTGATAGAGAGTAATACTTCGCTGCAACATGCTTCCACCCGCTCTATCTATCAATACAATTTCACCCCTAACCCTACCAAGACCTTCCACCGCGGACAAACCGAGTACTTTTTGCATGGTCGCACATCGAACATGGCGAATTGGGAGACGCCTAAATCCACAGGCGAGAAGATAGGCAAAGTCATTGAGGTACGCGGAAAAGCGATACGGGTACAATTATTACCCAACATCGTTTTGCACAACGGTGATGGTCTGTGCCACGCAGACAAAGGATTTGCCATCAATCGAATCGAAGGCGATTGGATCTATCCAAATATTCGGGTGTCGGATATGGGCGGTCGGATATTGGGTGCTACGCTATACCGCAATTTGGATAACGAGTTCCTGCGTTCGCTGAAAGCAGAGCGTCGTATTCCCGTAGATATTCGATTCGAAGCACTTGAAGCAGGATATCGCCTCGTGATAGGCGACAAGAGCGCAATCTTTGAAACAGAGCAACAAATAGCCAGCAATCCTGAGCGTGCGTTACAAACCATACTTCAGCAACTGAGCAAACTCGGTGACACAGATTTCATCGCCCAAAGCATAACTATTGTGGCAGACGGAACAATATGTAACAACGAGTTTCCCTATTTTATACCCATCAGCCTACTCAATCAATGGAGAAGAGAAACAATCAATGGTAAATAGTAAATTGTCAAATAGTAAACCGCTGATGACTTGTAAGTATTGCATACTCTACGAGTTAGGGCATTGCAGAAAGATTAGCCCCATGGCAAACGAACCACGCTATCTTCGTTTGCAGAATGGTACTATCCTCACATTGGAGTTCGACTGCAAAAACTGTGAAATGCGTATCTATAAATAACACTGAACGATACTAAACAATTCTAAACGCTTGCTTGCGAGCGATGAACCACATGATATTATGGCTGCACATCAAGTAAATGTTTATTTCTGGTTGATAGACACTATCGCCTCAGGTCGCCTCACGCGCGAGGATATCAACCGCCGCTGGGCTCACTGTCGCTACAACGATAGTCACGAATCTATATTTCCCGAACGCAAATTCCATCGCTACAAAGATGAGATTCAAGAGATTTTTGATGTGGAGATTCGCTGCAACAGAAGTCAAAACTACTACTATATTGACAACAAAGATGACATCTCAGGTGGATTCACCCGCAAGTGGTTGCTCAACGCGATGGCTGTCCACTCGATGATGGATCAAGCACAAGGGATGAATGAATGTATTCTCTACGAGGATATTCCAGAGGGTACACAATACTTGAGTTTGATTGTTGATGCTATCAAACAGCGCCATCAACTGCGCTTGACCTACTATAGTTTCAATAGTCACGAGCAATACGAACTGACGTTGGCTCCCTACTGCCTAAAAGTGTTCAAACAACGTTGGTATGTAGCAGGTTGTCCATCTACCCACCCCACCGAGACACGCATCTACGCCTTGGATCGTGTCAAAGAGATGCGCCCAACGGATATTCCATTTAAGTACCCTAAGGACTTCAACGCCAAAGCGTTCTTCTCCCCATATTATGGTGTTTTCCGCGACCAAAAACCCACTAAAGTTATTATTGAAGCCACACAAAAATCGGCTAAGTTCCTACGACTACTTCCCCTACATGCCTCACAAAAAGAAGTACGCCAATTTCAAGGAAATACATTCTTTGAATATTTTGTAGCTCCCACCTTTGACTTTATCCAAGAGTTGCGTACCCACGGAACCGATATTCGTGTAAGAGAACCAGAGGAACTTGTCCAACTCTTCCGCAATGAAGCAGAAAAGGCATACCAAATGTATTGCCAGTGATTCTCCCTACCAAGGGCACACAACCTCACGAAGTGACATAACCGCAGCAAAGCTGCCACAACAAAATAAAAAAAAGTGCATTTTTTGCACTTTTTTTGTTTTTTATCATTGCTTATGACAAGTTTTGTCAGTTTAAGACAGTACCTTTGCACCCGATTTCAGATACTAATTATTAACTATTCAATATTTACTACTATGCAATTGGAATTTAACTTCAACCAAAAAGACTTACAGACCAACGCGAAAGAGTTTTTTAGCAACATGTACAGTATTCTGATTTGGATGCAAATCCTCTCACAACAGGCATAAGCTCCATAAGAAGCATTGACTCCGAAATGTATTAACAATTAATATTCACTTTTTAATTATTACTATTATGACAACCCAAAACAAGGTGAATTCACTCACCACCCCAACCAGCCACATTACTGAGATTCAGCCCAGCCGTATGCAAAACTATCGTCTGCACCTTCGCACGATTACCAATGGCTTAATTGAAATGGCAAAAGCCGCAGGTCGTACTAAATACACATGCAACCAACTATTGCGCGAATGCTACAATCTGGTAGATGCCGAGTTTCATACCTATGACGAGTGGAAAGAGCTGGGCGCTTTTGTCCGCCGTGGCGAGCATGCCTATCTATTCTGGGGCGCACCTATCACCAATGAGAGAGGTGTTCGCTACTGCCCTGTGGAGTTCCGTTTTAGCCGAGAGCAAGTTCGCTTCAAAGAAGCACAAGCCTAATAAACAATATGCTATATAAAAAAGGGCGTGTCAGTTGTTTGACACACCCCTTTTTATTACATCAAAATCATATTACTTCACGAATGAACCTAACACATTATAGGTTTTTTCGCCACGAATGATATACATTTGACCATTCTTGATAACCTTCACAGGAGTATTCTCTACAAGTACATCATCCACTGCAGTACCATCTTCAACTTTTACTACTATTTCAGTAGCACGAACTTGATTGGTAGCAGCAGTAAACACGACCTCAGCAGCAGAACCAGTCCATGTACCTACAGCACCAGAGTAAGCGTAATCGCCCGTTGATACAGTGAAGCAACCAGGACCATACTTCTCATCATCATTTGCTGTACAAGTAAACTCTACTTCCACGATGTTGCCAACAGTAGAAGTAATAGTAAGAGTTTGGTTTTTGTAAACACGATAGTGGTTCTCATTGTTATACGTACCAAGAATACCGCTTGAAACTGTCATTGTAACACCCTCCTTTGTTACGCTATACGCAGTAGCATTATTTGAATCTGTACCAACACCTTCATTATCCACATCAGCGTCGAAAGTCACCTCACCCGTTGGAGTTTCTGGGTTCTCAGGATCTGGATTCTCTGGGGTAGTACCACCCTCGTTGAGAATTATCTCCTCATACACAGGTACGCCATCTTCCTCTGCATATGAATAAGCATACACCTCAACTGTCTGATTGAAGGTATAAGTTTTGCCATCGTTAGCGGTGAAAGATCCCTTGAAAGAGTAGTTGCCATTGTTATCTACATTCTTGATAGTCAAAGTACCAACGAAGTCTTCTGCATATTCATCTGTTATAATCAAATCATCAGCAGTAGGCAAATACTCGCTATACAACACATTGTATGTACCATTGATTGCAGTCTTGCTATATGCCTCATTTACCATCACATATAATTCTGGATATACATAGTCTTCTGCATCGTAATCATAGTCATTATACAAATCAAATGCCCAATAGTCGCCATATTCAGCATCTTCTACATATACAGCATCTGCATATTTTAAGTTCTTAATCTCGACACCTGTTTCTGGTTGCTCTGGAGTATCACCACCTTCACCTGCAGTGATAATAGTATATTTACCACCTGCATTCACCTCTGGGGTATTACCTTTATAATTTACCAAAGTTCCTACAACTTCTACAAAGTCACCAACTTTCACATTTTCCTCACCAGCATTCAATGGCTTAACACGATATGCCAACAATACTTGTCCGCCATCTACAGCATCTGCCATCCAATAACTAATGTTGCCGTACTGTTCAGAATATGCATCCTTAATCTCTGTCACGTAACCACGGATTGTATAGGATTCTTCGGTAGAAGTCTCACCTGTTGCTAAGCAAATCTCCAAAGCCTCTGCACAGGTAATTACACCTTCTGGAGTCTCTGGCGTTTCTGGCGTTTCAGGAGTTTCTGGTTGCTCTGGAGTATCACCACCTTCACCTGCAGTGATAATAGTATATTTACCACCTGCATTCACCTCTGGGGTATTACCTTTATAATTTACCAAAGTTCCTACAACTTCTACAAAGTCACCTACTTTCACATTTTCCTCACCAGCATTCAATGGCTTAACACGATATGCCAACAATACTTGTCCGCCATCTACAGCATCTGCCATCCAATAACTAATGTTGCCATATTGTTCAGAATATGCATCCTTAATCTCTGTCACGTAACCACGGATTGTATAGGATTCTTCGGTAGAAGTCTCGCCTGTTGCTAAGCAAATTTCCAAAGCCTCTGCACAAGTAATTACACCTTCTGGAGTCTCTGGTGTCTCTGGAGTCTCTGGTTCTACAGGAGTATCAGGATCTGGATTCTCTGGATCCACAGGAGTTTCGCCCACACCTTCACCTACTTCATATACATAGAATGGTTTGTATTGCGAATTGCCCGTTTTATCTACATACATACGATAAAGAGGACTACCGTTATTGGCGTTCTCATACAACAAATAGTCTTTGCCATCAGCCTCCAAAGTAATATACAAGACACCCTCAGCTGTTACCTTGCAAACACTACCCGTAGCATCATAACTAAAAGTATTTTTCGCTGTTAACGCGATGTATTGGTCTCCGTCCTTAAGGAGAACACCGCCTTCAGCTGTTTCTACCACATACTCTACCCAGCCATCTGCAGCAGCAGTAGCTGTTTTATTACCATCCCAACCTGTAATACCAAGTTCAGCATCATCGCTATAAAGAACAACCTTGTCTCCAGCAGACAAAGTAGCAACGTCGGTTACCTTAGAGTAACCTTCACCTAAACCTGCAAAGCTCATTACGGCGAAAAGCATTGCACTCAACAAAAGAGTAATTTTTTTCATACCAAATTAATTTTATAGTTTAACATACAATTTATTGTTGCTTTCTCGAAAAGTCCCGCAAAGTTACTATTTTTTTGGCATATATCCAAAAAAAAACACTAATTTTGCAAAACAAAAATAGCAAATGTATAAAAAATTTGTGTAATTCAGAAATTTTCTGTAATTTTGCAGCGATTTTGAGAAATCGGGTTCAACAGTAAACTTTTAGAACCTTTGGAACTTATAAAACTCATAAACAAAATTAATATTAATTTTTTAAAAACTTTTACAACAATGACAAAAGTAGGTATCAATGGTTTTGGCCGTATCGGACGCTTCGTTTTCCGTGCTGCTATGAAACGCAATGACATCGAGATCGTAGGTATCAACGACCTCTGCCCAGTAGATTATTTGGCTTACATGCTTAAGTACGACACCATGCACGGTCAGTTCGAAGGAACTATCGAGGCTGATGTTGAGAACAGCAAGCTCATCGTTAACGGTAAGGTTATCCGCGTAACTGCAGAGCGTAACCCAGCTGATTTGAAGTGGGATGAGGTAGGTGCAGAGTATGTTGTTGAGTCAACTGGTTTGTTCCTCTCTAAAGACAAAGCTCAAGCTCACTTGGAGGCTGGTGCTAAATACGTAGTTATGTCTGCTCCTTCTAAGGACGACACTCCAATGTTCGTTTGCGGTGTAAACGAAAAGACCTACGTTAAGGGTACACAATTCGTTTCTAACGCTTCTTGTACTACTAACTGCTTGGCTCCTATCGCTAAGGTGTTGAACGACAAATGGGGTATCACCGATGGTTTGATGGCTACTGTTCACTCTACCACCGCTACTCAAAAGACTGTTGACGGTCCATCTGTTAAGGACTGGCGTGGTGGCCGTGCAGCTGCTGGCAACATCATCCCTTCTTCTACTGGTGCTGCTAAGGCTGTAGGTAAAGTTATTCCTGAGTTGAACGGCAAATTGAC
>JAZREU010000083.1:0-10259 GCA_045660925.1 Paludibacteraceae bacterium
ACCTCACCCTTTACATTATACTCCGCATGTGGCGATCCATATAAAAGTTCTTGTCCCCCACAAGAGACACCAAAAAATCCCAATAATGTAGTCAATAGACTACCTACCAATAGATGGTATTTGTTTTTAATCTTTTTCATAACAAAACTATTTTAAAAACTACATACTAATCCTATTCCATTGTTGTTGGCTTGTAGGCGCAATTCGGGTTGAATATGAGTGGATGAAAGTGAAATATTGTATGCCTCAAAACTATTCTTCATCTTTTTTTGACCAACGCATACCAACGGAATACCCGTAATAGTAAATGCCAATCCCCCTGCAGCAACAGGCAAACTTACCAGCATTACAGCCAACATAGGTCCCATTGTTGGTGCTTCTAGATCTTGATTAAATGGTAAACAAATGCCAAGAGTAAACCCTAAAGCGAAAGCATCCAATGCTAAACCTGTTCCGAGCAATCCCCAACCTGTACTATACATCTGACGTCCCTTACGGAATTGATTGTAGATATCTTCATCAGCATTGAACAAAAGATATGCTTGACAATCCCTTTGGCTAATCTTCTCGCCATTGTAGTAGTACTTATTACCTTTGCGTGATAGGGGTGACGTCGTTACACTAGGATAAATCATATCCTCTGCCAACATATTGCATGCAAGCAATATGAGCATAAATAGTCCAAAAATCTTTTTCATAATGCTTGTATTTTTAGTTTTATTTTTTCTTGAGTTGGAGTTTGACATCAACGGAATATTCGGTGGACCATTCGGATTCGGTTTCTTTGGTCATCTCCGTGAAAGGAATCTGTACTTTCTCCGAAGCATGGATATCCGAAGTGTCATTTACCTCAATGAGCAAAGTATCATTGCCTTCTTGTGGGAAGCCATATGCTCGTTCAAACTCACCCGAAGCGTTGGTATATACTGTATCAGACAAGCTAATACGTGAGGTATTGATAACCACTTGCATAGACTCCAATGGCTGGCCTTCTTCGTTGGTCACTTCTCCATCAACCGTTACAATATCCTCAGGCACGGCTGGACCATACAATATAGGACCTGGGAATACACAAGACACACCAAAGAATCCCAATAATGTAGTCAGCAGACTACTTACCAATAAATGGTATTTGTTTTTAATCTTTTTCATATATTCTTGTCTCTAAACACTAAACTCTAAACACTAAACAGTAGCGGCTTGCCGCGTTCACTAAACACCTCATTCTACATCTCTCACTAAACGAACAGAATAACCATGATAGCATTCTTGTACTTTTTTCGAAAAACCACTCTCTTGAAGGAAATAACCGTATGCGGTAGATGAATTCATTTTAGTAGAAGACCAATAAGAACCATAGTCTTGTACAGCCACCACATTAGTTCCCAATCGACGTCCCGCAGCGGGCAAAAAGACAGCACCATTTTGCTCTAATGTATGCCAATACGTTCTATTCATCTTGCCATACGCACCTGTCAATATATCTGGACCATCAGGGACTAGCAAAACACCGAAAACTCCCTCTATATAAATAAACTTACAAAGCCACTCTGCATTCTCACGTTTTCTACACAAATAATCCCATTCATCCGCTGTCAAGGTGTACCAAGTACCAATGGAATCATTAACAATCGTATTCGTACCCCAATCCACAGATTCAGAATAATCCGTCTGCTCTGTTGTACATAATGTAGGATTAGCACCTGTGCCCCAACCAAATAAATCAATCCAACCATCATAATCCGCTGCTATATGTTTATTGTCTTCACCTATATAATTATACTGCTCCTCAGCAAATCGCCACTGATTGTTCTTTGGATGGTATTGCAAGTTTGCTCTTGAGAAATACACCTTTTTGGTTTTTGATACAGAAAATGGTTTTTCTACATAATCTTGCGTAGGTGTTGTAAAACTTCTCACGTCGCCATAGATATATTCCGTTGCGTTTAGCATAACCCACGCACAATAATAATAGACCGTTCCTGGCGTTAAGTCTTCCAATGACACATAGAACGCATCATCACCATCATCGTTGATAGTATAGAATACCTCTGCTTGGTGCGCTGCCACTTCGCTTTCATCGGTAGAGATATAAAATCCATATACAAAAGAATGGTATGGCTCTTTGTCACCATCTATCCAGCCCTGCAATGTCACAGTCTCCGTCGTAAGCCACGAACATTCTCCTGTACTAATACTGATTGGTTCAGGTTCAAACCAATCGCAAGCTACAAATAGCAATAATATGGTTGCTAATACTAATATTATTTTCGCTTTCATACCACAAAACAAGTAGGTGAAATTATTATTTCTTATCTCGCCTAACGGCTCAAACGATTACTTCTTATCTCGGCTTACGCCTTCGAACGATTACAACTTATCTCGCCTAACGGCTCGAATGATTACTTCTTTTTGAGTTGGATATCAGCTCTCATAGAGTAGCGAGCAGACCAAGTTTCTTCGGCTTCAACAGTCATTTTTCCTGAGCTAATATGCACCGAATCAGATTCGTATTCTCCATTAGGGTCATGAACAATAACTTCCATACAATCTCCACCGAAGGAAGGAATGCCGTAATTCACATGATAATAGCCCGCTGCATCGGTATAGACCGTATCTGGCCACTCATACGAATAATCATCAAATGTCCGAACAACGACTTGCATCTTTTCTAACGGCTTGTTATCTTCATTATAGATTTGACCTTCCACTTCATACTCAGCATATGGAGAACCATAGCAAGCTGTTACCACAAAAGCCACGCTTGAAAGCGAGAAGAGACGAATAAACTTCTGCAAGATGCCATTGTACTTTTGGCGAAGATCTTTGAGTTTCATAAGTGTAATATTTTTAAGGGTGTGCAAAGTTAGTATTATTTTTTGAATTATGCAAGCATTTGCGAATATTTACTCCGCTGCACGGTTATTGAGTTCGCTGACTTGGTCACTACTGAGATGGTTGAGCAAGTCCAATAATCCTTGGCGGTAACCTTTAGGATCATAGTTCAACGAACTACCAATCAGTTGTTTAACCATTTCAAGGTTGGCTGTACCTTTGTACTCAGAGTCACGAAGCAACATACCATACGCCGCTACACCCGCAGCAAAGCGAAGGTTCTCTGTGTCGCTTTTGATATCGCCATAGATGTCCAACGTGAGTTGCTTGCTACTGAGCCCGAGTTGCTCCTTGTAGCGACAGTCGAACGTGGCATAAGGGATTGGTTCGGCAGATTGCAACACGGTAGGAACGATTTCGTAAAGAGCAGTGATGGTTTGTCCTGCGCCAATCTCGCCAGCATCTTTGGTGTCGTCATCGAAGTCCTCGTTAGCCATTACACGATTCTCATAACCAATAAGGCGATATTGAGCTACACGGGTAGAATCGAACGTGATTTGGCACTTAGTGTCATTAGCAACTGCCTGAAGATGAGAGCGGTTGTGCACAAAGACCTTCATAAACTCATCCTCGCAGTCAATATAGTAGTAGTTGCCATTGCCACGATTGGAAACCTTCTCCATCATAGCATCATTCCAGTTGCCAGTACCAAAACCACACATAGTCAGATAGATACCTTGGTCGGCATAGCGAGAAACCATATTCAAAAGGCTATCGGTATTGGTAACACCCACATTGAAGTCGCCATCTGTACCCATGATAATGCGGTTGTTGCCACCAATGATATAGTTGGCTAATGCCTCTTCGTAAGCCATTTTGATAGCTGCACCACCTGCGGTGCTACCGCCAGCACCGAGACTGCGGATAGCTGATTTGATTTTACCCGCGTGCATTACTTGGGTGGATTCTAAGACGCGCTTCACACTACCTGAATAGGTGATAAGTGACACACGGTCAGTAGGTTGCAATTCATCTACGAGAGTCAGAAGGGATGATTTGAGGAGTGGCAGTTTGTCATCTGAATCCATGGAGCCAGATACATCCACAAGGAAAACATAATTGGCAGGAAGCATCTCTTCTTCGGAAACGCTTTTGCCTTTAAGTCCGAGTCGTAGGAGATAATGCTCTGAATTCCAAGGACATGCACCAATCTCAGCATTGATACCCACAGCGTTCTCTGGTTCAGGATAATCGAAGGTAAAGTAGTTGAGGAATTCCTCAATACGAATAGAGGACTTGTCAGGGAAATATCCTTTTGACATGTACGAGCGCATGTATGCGTAGCTTGCTCCGTCGGCATCTACGGAGAAGGTGGAAGTAGGTTCTTCGGAAGTAGAGATAAATGGATTGTCCGCAAATTCCTCGAACTTGTCGCCCGTTTCGCCTGCGACAGGTTCGCCATAAGCATCACCCATAGCGTCGTCAACAAAATGCTCGCCACCTGGGGCCACCGGTGCAAATGAACAACTAGAGAATGCTAGTGCGATAGCGGCTGCGAAAGCCATAAAAGTAATCTTTTTCATATGTGTGAGGGTTTTAAAATTCTTAAGAGTTTTAAGGGTTAATATTCCTTGCTTTCTCCTATACTAATGTATCGTTTATCTAACGTGTATCTATCGTGTATCTATCGTATATCTACCGTATATGTACCGTAGTTGATAGCGGAAGGGTAGCGTAACGAATCAGTTATTTATTAAAATCTATATCCAATGGATAGGGACAAGAGACGGGAGGTGAGGATAGGATAAGAGGATTGAGGCCATAGGAGCATCTTGGTGCCCATGAGTCCGAGTTCGGCTTCGGCATACCAGTTTTGGTAGTGAAGATTCATTCCACCAAAAACGATATTAGCCGTAATTCCCACATTTGCAGGAGATTGCTCCGTCCACTGCGCAGGCAAATTGGTAGTATAGCCACAGTAGGTTGCGCCTAAGCCAATAGACGAATAGAGCGAAATGAAGCCATCGCGCTTATAGGTAAAACGAACCGTTGGCAACAGGGTGAGGTAATAAAGCGAATTGAGGGCAGGGTCTTTCAGATACTCGCCATAACCATTGATCATCTGGAACTGCTCCTTGAGGAAGAGCGCATCTGCTTCTGCACCAAATGAGATTAACGGAGTAAACTGGTAGGCATAGGACGCAAAGATATGCCCCGAGGAAATAGTGGTTGATGAAGAAGACTGCATTCTGTAGTCCGTGAGATAGGCATGCGCCTCTTCAGCAGTCATCCCCTGAATGGCTTGCAGATAGGTGTTGTTGTAGTTAGGAACAGTATTGCGTGAAGACAAATCAGTTACCAGTTTGCCAGAAAAAGCCGTTCCCCAACCTATACGAAAACTATGTCGGTAGGTGTCATGCGCCGTTTCTTCAGCCATGAGAAAGGACGAAGACAGGAACAATACAGCGCATATAACATTACGAAGGAGTTTCATATATCACTAAGGATGAAGAGGTTGCACATAACGCATTGCTATACCCAAAGCAATACCGTTGGATATTTCTACAGGCGTGCCAGTAACGAGAATAGTGTCGCCCACCACACAAGATTGAAGAAGAGGATGGTCAAACTGAATGAGTTCGTGAGATTCGTTATCCAGCAGATAAAGGGCTGAATAGCAGTTCTTTTCATAGTCAGAAACCTTCACCTCAATAGGGGTTTGCAGCTGAATACCACAGAAATAGCGTCCGTTGAGGTTATTAAAATCGTCCGCAGCGAATATCTGTAATGTACCCGCGTATGTAGGAAAAGACGAAAGGTCTTCTGGCGCCATAGGATTCGCAGGCGGAGTAATTGTATCCGCCAAAATGAAAGGCAAATGCTCAGAAAGAACACCTGCGGTAGCAAAACTAACAGGAGGTGTAGGATCCATAGCACCAGGAGCATATGGCGAACAAGCAACACCAAACACTAAAAACAGGAAAATAGATATTGGAATAAAGCTTTTCATATTACATACGATTTAGTACATTACATTATATCCGACTGAGAGCGAACTATTCGCCTTTTAGCAAGTCAAAGTTCACCACTTCAGGCTCTTCCATCACAGTAATCTCAATATTATCAGATGGGACATAACCCTCTGCTACTGCACATATATTATAGGTGCCAAAATACAAATGAGTGAATTCATATTTGCCTAAACTGTCGGTCAAAGTCATACAAGGTCCAACTGGCTCAGCAGCACGAGGAGCGATACGCTCAGCAGGAGTGTGACGAGAGAGATAAACCTCAGCCCCTACTATTGGTTCGCCTGTGGACGCATCCCTAACAACACCACTCACATACGTTCTTTGATCTAAATTAGGTTCTTCGCACGATTGAACTAAAACTGCCATAACTACAATGGCCAATACATACATTAACTTTTTCATTTTAATTGTCATTAATTGGATTAAACATTTTGTTCATAAAAATGGGTTTCGAAATCCGCTGCAAAGGTACTGCTTTTTTTTGATATAACCAAAAAATAAACTGATGCAGCATAGTATGCAGGCATTTTGTATTTAATTGATTTTGTGGATATTATAATTTTAGAAAAATAAAAAACTGATGCAGTCATCAAAAAGTGCTTGCAAGAGTGAGAAAAAAGTTGTAATTTTGTGGCGAAATAGGGAATAAGGAACCAAGAATCAAGACTAATTTGTAATGAAGACAAAAGTTATAATCATAATAGCATTGGTAATATGTTGCTCCTGCTCGAAAAAGACCACTATTGAGAACAATGAGTTGCAAGAGGCTATCTCTCAAGTATGGTTAGATGCGAACAAGGCACAACAGATATTGGGTGGAATAGATGTGAGTAACTTGAGCGAATATGAGAAGCAACGTTATCGCTTGGCAGAAGCCCATCTAATGCTCAAACGAGAGTTGCGCCTACCCGCAGGAAGTGATATAGAAGCGTTAGCATGGTATTTTGGCAGTTGCGGAGATGAGGCAAGCGCCTCTGAAGCCTATTATATACAAGGAGCTTACTTAAATTGGTTGGGCAAGAACACACAAGCTATGCAATACCTAAAGAAGGCAGAGAGTTATCCTGCTACATCTATTATTCGAGGTATGACCTATTACAAAATGGGGCGTATTAGCGAGAGCGAACAACTATACGACATCGCCATAGAGAATTATCAGAAAGCTCTACCCTACTTAGAAGAAGCGGGATTGCCTTTATATTTGGCTTCGGTGTATCGGGAATTAGGGCGGAACACGGATAATGAAACAGGAAATCAGTATTTTGATAAGGCATTGGAAGCGACGAGGTTTATAGGAGATAGTATCTTGTATATGGATATTCGATATGCGCAACTCTCTATCAATCAGCCATATTCGCCTGAGATAGCGAGCATCTGCCAATACATGTGTCATCAAGTAGGTAGAAAGCGTTATGCCTATGACTTGGTGAAATACTATATCCGAACACACAAGGCAGATTCTGCAAAGATTTACCTTGATATTTTGGCAGCAGATACCACAGCACAAATATGGAGCGAGCAACAACATGCGCTATGGGAAAGCCAATATCTGCACCTAAAAGGCAAAGACAAAGCGGCGTATGAGTCGCTGTATGAGCTATATAATGCCTATTACAAAGAGGTGGAGGAGCAAGGACGAGCAAGTGCGTTTGTAGCTGCCCAACACTTTGATAATGAAGTAGAAAAGGCGAAAAACTTGCAGTTGCAACTGGATAAGCAGCGGTTGTATATCATATTAGGTACGGTAGTAATAATTGTCTTGTGTGCGGGCATACTGCTGATTTTATATGCCTCAAAACGCCGTACAGAGCGATTAACAGAGCAAGCACGCGCTCAACAACAAATTAGCAACCTGCAAAACGAATTGCAATTGCGCCGCGACTCACTAAAGCGCGTATTGAATCAGCGATTAGAACTGAATAAGAAAATGCAAGAAGCCTTGCTAATCAAAAAGAAAGAGGAGAAAATTCCAGATTGGGCACAGCAGTTTATTGACTCCAATATATTCTCTACGGATGAGCAATGGGAAGATTTCTTCCATGAGTTTAATGGCTGCTATGGAGACCTTATGAGGCGTTTACAAGCAACCTATCCACGATTAACAAGCACAGATACACAGGTACTTGCATTGTATATATTAGGATTGGACAACTCGGACATATGCTTGCTGATGGGTTTGACACAACGTACCATTTGGAGTAGAAGAATGCGTATCAAAGCGCGTGTGGGATTGGGCGAGAAAGAGTCGCTGGATAAGTGGATTGAGAAAGTGAAATGTGAAAACTGAGAGGTGAAAATAAATAATTTTAATAAAAAATAATAGACTGCCCGAATGGACAGCCTATTTCTTTTACTTTATCTTTGTCTTAATTACTTTGCGTAACTAACGGCACGTGTTTCTCGAATAACCGTGATACGGATTTGACCAGGATACGTCATCTCATCTTGGATGCGCTTAGCGATATCGAATGAGAGAAGTTCGGTCTCCTTATCGCTGAGTTTGTCAGCACCAACAATCACGCGGAGTTCGCGACCTGCTTGAAGTGCATAGGTCTTAGTCACGCCAGGGTAAGACATGGCGATATTCTCCAAGTCGTTGAGACGTTTTACATATGCCTCTACGATCTCGCGACGAGCACCAGGACGTGCACCTGAGATTGCGTCGCAGGCTTGTACAATAGGAGCGATGATAGATTCCATTTCCATCTCCTCATGGTGCGCACCAACAGCATTGCAGATGTCTGGTTTTTCACCATATTTTTCACAAAGGCGCATACCCAATTGTGCGTGTGGCATCTCCATATCTTCATCACTCACCTTACCTATATCGTGTAGCAGACCTGCACGACGTGCCTTCTTGACATTGATTCCGAGCTCCGCAGCCATAGCAGCACAAAGGTTAGCCGTCTCACGCGCGTGCATAAGAAGGTTTTGACCATAACTGGAACGATACTTCATTTTACCGATAAGGCGAACCAGTTCTGGATGCATTCCATGGATACCAAGATCAATAGTAGTACGTTTACCTGTTTCGATTATCTCTTCCTCTACTTGTTTGGTAACTTTAGCTACTACTTCCTCAATACGTGCAGGGTGGATACGACCATCTTGAACAAGCTGGTGTAGCGACAGACGGGCGATCTCACGGCGCACAGGGTCAAAGGCAGAAAGAGTGATTGCCTCAGGCGTATCATCCACTACAATCTCAACACCCGTTGCCGCTTCAAGAGCACGGATATTACGTCCCTCACGACCAATGATACGTCCTTTAACTTCATCATTATCAATATGGAAAACTGAAACAGCATTTTCTACAGTAGTTTCAGATGCCACTCGTTGGATGGACTGGATGATGATTTTCTTGGCTTCTTTGCCTGCGGTTAGGCGTGCTTCATCCATTGTGTCATTGATAAATGCCATAGCAGCAGTTTTTGCTTCATCCTTGAGCGCATCAACCAATTGTTTTTTTGCTTCTTCAGCAGAAAGACCAGATATTTGTTCTAATTGCTGTTCGGCAGCCTTATGCAAACGATCTATTTCTTGACTTTTTCGTTCGATAGCCTTCTGCTGGTTCTCCAATTGTTGGCGTTGTGTATTCAACTCGTTTTGCGCACGTTGTACTTCGCTTTGCTTTTGGCTGAGTTGTTGGTCACGTTGCTGTACACGTTGCTCTTGTTGGTGAAGTTTCTGCTCCGCTTGGCGTACATGATTCTCGTGCTCAAGCTTGAGCGCAATGAACTTCTCTTTAGCCTCAACGATTTTGTTTTTCTTGATTACTTCGGCTTCTTCTTCCGCCTTGCGGAGAATACCAGTTGCGTGATAGCGAAAAAGCAGGTAACAAATACCACCCCCCAACATTAGAGCCAATATTGCTACTACCGCATTTATGATCATCATATTCATGAGTTTATTATTTTTATTGGTTAGTTAATAATGTTTTTTAATATTAATTCGTTCAATTCTTGTACTTTTTCATCAATAGGTTGCAAGCGTTGTGCGTGCGATTCTGCGCACAAATTGACTGCCATATCTAAAGCCACATACACCCAAAGTTGTTCCGCAGAACTTGTTTGCATTTTCTTCTGATAATGTCTATATTTTTCGTTCAATATTTTAGCCGCATCTCTATACAAATGCTCCTGATGGGCTAGCACATTAATCGAAATATGATGCGAATCCAATTGCAGGGTAATATGTTGCTTACGCTGTTCGGTCATTGTGTTAACGCTTCAATGGCTTTGTCAATTTGCAAAATGATATTTGTTATTTTTTGCTTCGCTTTCGCCCGATCTTCCGCCGTAGCTTCAGACGCTAAAAGCATTGTGTGGGCAGTATGCAACTTATTGTAGTCTTGTTTAAGTTGCTGAATATCTGCATGCGTTTGAATAATTT
>JAZREU010000084.1:0-19868 GCA_045660925.1 Paludibacteraceae bacterium
ACGACCTCATTGACGCAGCACTGGAGATAGGTTTCTTCTCTATCACCGTGACTACCAATGCACAGCAGGACTTCTCGTGGATTCGTCCGCAGTCTATCTGGGTGAGTATGGACGGCGTAGGAGAATACCACGACCGCGTGCGCGGCGAAGGCTCATTTGCGCGTTTGGAGGAGAACATCCGCAATTCAGGCTTCAAACATATCTGCGTGAATATGGTGGTAAACTCCCTCAACCACGAGTCGCTGGACGCAGCCATGGAGTACGCCAAGAACAATCCCGCCATTGAGCAGATCTCTATCAATTTCCACACCCCTTACCCTGGCACTGAGTACCTGATGTTGCCACCCGAGAAGAAAGCCGAGATCATCGACAAAGTACTTGCGTACAAGAAGAAGGGCTACCCTATCATGAACTCACGTTCAGGCTTGAAACTCATGAAGCGCAATGCCTTGGGCGAGATAGAGCTGGGCAAGGAGTGCTTTGTGACCAATTTCATCTATACGGATGGCAGCCGCAGCCTGTGTTTGGGCTATGGCACAGAGCAATGCCGCGTGTGCGGTTTCTGCATGGCAGGCGAGATGGCTAGCGTGTTCCAGTTCAAACCCGACACCATTCTCTCAGGCTTCAAACTGCGCATGTAATGGCACAGTTTTTGTATAAACAATGCTATACAATACTAAACAATACTAAACATCACAATTATGATTTCTAAGAAACTCGAAGCGGCTATCAATGCCCAAATCAATGCCGAAATGTGGTCGGCTTATCTTTATTTGAGTATGTCAGCGTACTGCCAAGATGC
Organism: Paludibacteraceae bacterium; assembly: GCA_045660925.1. Classification (GTDB taxonomy): domain Bacteria; phylum Bacteroidota; class Bacteroidia; order Bacteroidales; family Paludibacteraceae; genus Colicola. Next base: position 803 of record JAZREU010000084.1, read on the forward strand.
TGGTTATCCTGGTATCGCCAACTGGTTTACTATCCAATTCAAAGAGGAGCAAGACCATGCTATGATACTCTTCAACTACCTGCAAAGCCGTGGCGGTCGCGTTCTGCTGGAGCCAATCGCTGCTGTGGACACCGAATGGGCTTCCCCACTCGCTGCTTTCCAACACACCCTTGAGCACGAAGGCAAAGTGACTGCCCTCATCAACAACCTCATGGCACTCGCCGTTGAGGAGAAAGACTTCGCTCTCCAAAGCCGACTCAACTGGTTTGTGGACGAGCAAGTAGAAGAAGAGGAGAACGCTACTGACCTCGTCAATAAGTTCCGCATGGTAGGCGACAACGGCTACGGACTCTACCAACTCGACCAAGAACTCGCAGCACGTGTTTACACACAAGCCAGCCCATTAGCAAACGCCGAATAATATGAAAAAGATTTTCTTATCGCTATTGGCATTAGGATGCTTGGTAGCATGTACGCCCAAGAAAACGGCATACGAACAGTACGTTGACTTGTACAATGATTTGGAAGCACAGTTGGAAACAGTAGAAGACCGTACCGTAAAAGACTCACTCATTGAGGGCTTCATCACAGACGGTTACACCCTCATCATGGAGAACGTAAAGGACCTCACCAGCGATTCCATCGTCTTGTCACACTTCTATATGCTCACCCCTGAGCAGAAAGCCAATCTCATTGCAGCCATTCCAGTAGAGCGCTGGGAGATGCCTCTCCTAAAGCTCGTGTACAAGGAATACCAAATCGAATTGCTGACCTCAGCGGGCAATCCATACATCGACATCGTATCGCTGAAGGCAGACGGTACCGAGTTGGCACTGAGCGACTTGGTGGGTAAGACCGACTACGTATTGGTGGACTTCTGGGCTTCATGGTGCGGTCCATGCCGCCGATTGATGCCTGCCCTCAAGGAACTCTACACCTCCTATCACCCATCAGGCAAGCTGGAAATCTTGGGTGTAAGTTGCGATAAGGACGAAGTGGCTTGGTTACAAGCTATCGAAGAAGATATGTTGCCATGGCAGCATATCCGCGACCAACGCGCAGAACCTTACACCCCAAGCGATAAGTACGGTATCTCTGCTATTCCAACCACTATCCTCATCAACAAAGAGGGCGTCATCGTGGGTCGCAACCTCAATGAGGCAGAGATTGAGGAAATCCTGAATAAATAAGGCAGCAAGCTGCAAGTTTATAGGATACTGGAAACTGGTAGCCAAAAACCAATAAATGAAAAAGGCGAGCAACCTGCTCGCCTTTTTCTATATCATACCAATATCCAATAACCAATAGGCGAAGCCGTCCTATAGCCCCCTACGGTTACTCGCAATCCACCTCGTTGAATACGCCTTTGTTTTCACCCTCCTGAGTGATGACATAGCAACCACTCTGGTCAGTCTTAAGGTCTTCGGATTGGTTTACATCACCAGTCCACCCCTTACCTTTCTTGAATATAATATTCAACGACTTGCCGAAATAAGTATATATGTACCAATCACCCTGTTTGCTTGCCTTATAATCGCCAGTTTCGACTCCCTCTGTATCCCATAAATATACATAGATATCTGTACCCCAATCCTCAGGAACCTTTACCTTAACAACAATACCCTCTTTCTTCACAAAAGTAATACTATCTACTTGCGCTATAGGATATTCTACAGCCTGACCATTCACCCATACATTCATACTGGTAACTTCGCTGAGCGAACCATCATTATCGCCTCCACCTTCGTTTCCACCAGAGTTGTCATTGTCACCAGGGTTACTACTATTTTTCCATTGCTCATTAAGCCATGCCACAGAACTTTTGAGCCATGTATTCACATTATTGATGCGCTTCTGCAAATCTCTATTACCGCTATACTCCGACCAGCGGTCAGCATCCGTTACCGCAGCCGACTTTAGCAACGTGAGTTGCTCAGCAGTAAAGGTATAGATATTGTTGATTTGAGGATAGAACTCTTGCCAAATCTCTTTGACACGATTCATAAATGCAGGGAACTTGCAAATCTCTGGAATCCAGTGGTTGTGCCACACATCGCCCTCAAAGAGATAGCGATCCTTGTTACGATTGAACGAACTACCAAAGTCCCACACAGGACCAAACTTCCACTTCTCACCCTCGCCCTTATCGCGATACAGATAGCAACTGCCGTGGAAACTCTCGTAGTTGTCCATAATCTCTTGCACAATATAGAACTTAGCCAGCGCATCCATATCCAGATACTGCCAGAGTTCATCAGAGTTCTTATCGCCATATACCAATTGGTCAATACGTCTCATCTCATCCATCAAGAATTCCTCTTGCGCCGAAGATAGCACTTCTGGCGTCTTGTAGGTAAACCACATGGTGTGATTGCCATTTTCCCTAATAGTGATATGTGGATCCTCGTTGTAGTTGTCTATCTCCACGAGCCAACCGCCAGTGATTGCTTCTGGGTCAGTCTCCTCGTCCTCTTGCTCTACGATATTCACACGGTCCTTTTCCACACGCACATGCTCCGTGAGAAAATACAACCCTATATAGTCGCCATTGAGCACAACCTCTACAGGTTTCACATCGGGCGTCCACTCCATGCCAATCATTCGGCTCAGCTCAAAGCCCACCTGATTACGCATGAAGCCCTTCTTGCTTTGCGCGTCATCGGCATGCGCGAGCAGGGCAAAATGTTTGTTCTTCTTCATGCCCATCAGCGGTTGCTTGTCCGCCAATTTCAGACGATAAGGTTTCTTATTAAAGTCGCGCCAAGTGTAGTTACCACGTCCTTTAATCTCCATTACGAGTGGAGATGATGCATTACCAATACTCTCATAGCCATTCAGCCCTAAAGCATCAAGATAGTAGGTAGCATTAAGATAATCCTCCTTGCTCGTTATCTGTTTGTTGCCTTCAGTTTGAATATACAATACTGGAAGCGTTCCAGAGGGAGAAACCGCATTCAATGACAGCATGAATGTCAAAAAGAGAGAGAATAAGAATAATCGTTTCATAATGGTAACAATGAATGAAAAAGTTTTGCAAAGGTACTACAATAATCTCATATATCCTAATATTTTTGAAAAAAAAACTTATAAAACATAAAATTATCAACCCTATTTCTCAATAGAAACTTTTTCTTTCGCCTTTTTAGTCTATTATTTGCCAATATGCAAATAAATTTGTACCTTTGTAGCGAATTTGATTTTATTAGGAAATTTGCTTTGAATTTTAATAAAAATAATTAATGCACAAAAAGTATGAAAGTAGGCGTAGTAATGGGCTCAACCAGCGACTTGGAGGTAATGACCCCCGCTATTGAAACCCTTCAACAATTCGGAATTGAAGTAGATAAACGTGTCATCAGTGCGCACCGTGCTCCACACGAGCTTATGAAGTGGACAGAATCTGCCCGCGAGCGTGAACTGAGCATCATCATTGCTGGTGCAGGCGGCGCAGCACACCTCGCAGGTGTGATTGCGGGTTTAACCTCGCTCCCTGTGATTGGAGTGCCTATCCGTAGTAAGACCTTAGATGGCTTGGATTCGCTCCTCAGCATCGTTCAAATGCCAGCTGGCATCCCTGTGGCCACAGTGGCTATCAACGGTTCGAAGAACGCAGCACTCCTTGCCATCGCTATCCTCGCATTGCAAGACAGCACTCTCCTCGCTCAACTCGAAGAATTCCGTAAACAACAAACCGAGAAAGTAGTTAACACAGTAATCTAAGAACCAAGAACCAGGAATCAAGACAAATCGCTAACGACTAATTAGACGATACATATTAATCTTTGCTCCTGGCTCCTTGTTCCTGACTCAAAAAAAATAAACATGAACTATCGTATTTTCGTAGAAAAGCGTCCTGCGTTTCAGGTAGAAGCTCGTAGTCTCAAAAACGAGCTCAACGAGAACCTCCAACTCCACCTGCAATCGCTCCGCTATATCAATGTGTATGACCTCTTTGGTTTTACACCTGAGCTCCTTGAGCAATGCCGCTATAGCGTCTTCGGCGAGACCGTAACCGACACAGTTACCGAGATCTCACCTCTAACTTCTAACAGCGACAGCGGTTTAACTTCTAATAAGTACCTCGCCGTAGAGTTCCTCCCAGGTCAGTTCGACCAACGCGCCTCATCTGCTGTAGATTGCGTACACCTCATAGACCCTGCTGCCGACGTAGAGATACGATCTAGCCGTCTGCTCATCTTCGACGAGAACCTCACTACAGATGAGCTCGACAAGATCCGTCGTTACTATATCAACGCCGTAGAGTCACGCGAGAAAGACCTCAGTCAACTCGCTCAAAACCAAACAGCTGATGTCAAACCACTCGCGCTGCTCGATGGCTTCATTGACATGCCACGCGAGGAGTATGCTGCTTTCTGCAAAAGCTGGGGACTCGCTATGAACACCGATGACCTCCATGAGGTAGTCACCTATTTCCAAGGCGAGCATCGCAACCCAACCGAGACCGAGCTACGCATCCTCGACACCTACTGGTCTGACCACTGCCGTCACACCACTTTCACCACCATCCTCGAGTCTATCAAGATTGATGATTCCTTCGTGAAAGACGAGATCGAGAGCACTTTGGGCATGTTCCACGATATCCGCAAGGAGTTGGGTCGCACAGAGAAACCATTGTGCCTCATGGAGCTCGCTACTATCGGTGCGCGTTACCTGCGCAAAAAAGGCCTTCTCGACGATATGGAGGTCAGCGAGGAGAACAACGCTTGCTCTATCTTCATCGATGTAGATGTGGATGGCAAAAACGAGAAATGGCTCCTCCAATTCAAGAACGAGACCCATAACCACCCAACCGAGATTGAGCCTTTCGGTGGCGCAAGTACCTGTCTCGGTGGTGCGATTCGCGACCCATTGTCTGGTCGTGCCTATGTCTATCAAGCTATGCGCGTAACGGGCGCAGGCGATATTTATAAGCCAGTAGCAGAGACCATGCCTGGCAAACTGCCACAGCAGATTATCTCTCGCAAGGCAGCTGCTGGTTACTCTAGCTATGGCAACCAAATCGGTCTGGCTACCACCCATGTACGCGAGATCTTCCACCCATCTTATGTGGCTAAGCGCCTCGAAGTAGGTGCCGTAGTAGGTGCTTCTCCAGCTAGCAACATCCGCCGCGAGAGCCCTGCAGCAGGCGATATCATTCTTCTTCTCGGTGGTCGCACAGGTCGTGATGGAGTAGGTGGCGCTACGGGTTCATCCAAAGAGCATACCGAAGCATCCCTCGAGACATGCGGTAGCGAGGTACAAAAAGGTAACGCACCCGAGGAACGCAAACTCCAACGCCTCATGCGTCGTCCTGAAGCGACTCGCCTCATCAAGAAGTCCAACGACTTCGGCGCAGGTGGTGTCAGCGTAGCGATTGGCGAATTGGCAGATGGCTTGGATATCTACCTCGATCGTGTGCCTACTAAGTACAGCGGTTTGAACCCTACCGAACTGGCTATCAGCGAGTCACAAGAGCGTATGGCAGTAGTCATCGAAGCTAAAGACCGTGCCGAGATGGAGCACTATTGCCACCTCGACAATATCGAATATACCCATGTGGCAGATGTCACCGACAGCGGTCGCATGCGTCAGTTCTACAAAGGCGAACTCATCGCCGACCTCACTCGCGAGTTCATCGACAGCGCTGGTGCTAAGCACTTTGCTTCTGCCGCTATCCTACCTGTAGAGGAGAAGAACCCATTTGCGCAAACCGTAGAAGGAGCTACCCTTGAGGAGAAAATGGTGAAGGTCATGTCCGACGCCAATGTCACCTCACAAAAGGGTTTGATCGAGAATTTCGATGCGACTATCGGTCGTAGCACCGTACTTATGCCATTCGGCGGCAAAACACAACTATCTGAGACACAAGTCAGTGTACAAAAGCTCCCAACCGATGGCTATACCAATACCGCTTCAATCATGGCGTTTGGCTACAACCCATTCATTGCCGACTGGAGCCCTTACCACAGCGCTGCTTATGCAGTCGTGGAGGCATGTACCAAGGTCGTAGCTGCTGGTGCTGATTATAGCCGCATGCGCTTCTCTTACCAAGAGTACTTCGAGCGTATGAGCAGCGAGCATGCGTATGGCAAGCCACTCTCTGCACTCCTCGGTGCACTCAAGATGCAAGTGGCTTTCGGTCTGCCAAGTATCGGCGGTAAAGACTCTATGTCAGGTACTTTCGAAAACATCAGCGTACCTCCAACCCTCATTGCTTTCGGTATCACAACCGTGGCAGCTGATAAGGTGGTTTCTACCGATCTCAAGAAAGCGGGTAACAAATTGTACCTCATCAAGCATAATGCGTTGGCCAACTATATGCCTAATGTAGAGCAACTCAAAGAGAACTGGAACTTCACCACCAACGCTATCCAATCTGGCAAGGTTTGCGCTACCTTTGCGCTAGGCTTCGGTGGCGTAGCAGAGGCATTGGCGAAGATGAGTTTCGGTAACGAACTCGCAGTCAATGTCCAAATCGCCCAGAACGAACTCTTCGACTATAACTACGGTTCTATCCTCGTAGAGGCAACCGAAGACCTCACCTTGCCAGCTGCTCAATACATTGGTACAGTAGTGGAGGGTAGTGCATTGATTATCAATAACGAGCGCGTATCCCGCGAGGCATTGCTCCGTGCATGCTGTGGTCAGTTCGACAAGATCTACCCATCCGCCGTCCCTGCGCAGCATCAAGCATTGATGCCAGCAGATACCCTGCCTTTAACCTCTAACCTCTCACCTTTAACCTACAAGGGCGAAGCCGTTGAAACCCCATTGGTGTATATCCCCGTCTTCCCTGGCACCAACTGCGACTACGACTCTGCTAAGGCATGGCGCAAGGCAGGAGCGGAGGTAGAAACCACTATCTTCCGCAACCTTACGGGCGAGGATGTCCTCTCGAGTATCGACGAGATGGTAGAGCATATCAACCGCTGCCATATCTTGATGTTTGCGGGTGGTTTCTCTGCAGGTGACGAACCAGACGGCAGTGGTAAGTTCATTGCCAGCGTAATCAACAACCAAAAGGTGGGTGCAGCTATCACCGCCCTCATCGACCGCGGTGGCTTGATACTTGGTATTTGCAACGGTTTCCAAGCATTGGTGAAGAGTGGTCTGCTGCCTTATGGCAAGTTGGGTATGGTCACTCCAGACTCTCCAACTCTCTTCCGCAATGATATCAACCGCCACATCTCGCAGATGGTTACGACTACTGTGGCTACCACCGCTAGCCCATGGCTCCGTGGCATGCAAGTGGGTGATACTCATAGCATTGCAGTCAGCCACGGCGAAGGTAAATTCGTGGTCAATGAGGCATTGGCGAAGGAGCTCTTTGAGAACGGACAAGTGGCATTCCGCTATGCCGATCCTATGACAGGCGAGGCTACGATGGAGGCACCACACAACCCTAATGGTTCGTATTATGCTATCGAGGGTATCATCTCCAAGAACGGTCAGATCCTCGGTAAGATGGGTCACACTGAGCGTTGGGAGGAGGGCGTGTTCACCAATATCGCTGGCAACAAGTTGCAACCATTGTTCGACAACGCAGTCCGCTACTTCCGCAAGAAGTAATAATTCCCGCCTATATCCTATAGGGCGTAGCCCGTCCTATATCCTAAAAAATAGAGTGTACCCATTGCAAGTACACTCTATTTTTTTTCTTATACCTTGCCTTATTCCACCGACCGATGACCGAGAGACGACCGAGAGAAGAGCGGGATTACTTTTGCACAATTTTTTGCGTAAATCTTTGCATAATACAAAAAAAAGTTGTACCTTTGCACCGCAAAGGTCACTTGACCAATTATTGATTTGCATATGAAATCATATATATCACCTCAATTACTTCATACGGCTCAGCATCTACGAGATCGAGTTATAGCCTTGCGCCCATTTCCAGAGGAGACGTTGAAGTCGCTCAGGGAGTATTATCGCATAGGTCTTACATACTCTAGCAATGCACTCGAAGGTAATAGTTTGACTGAGTCGGAAACCAAAGTAGTTATAGAAGATGGTTTGACTATTGAAGGCAAACCGTTGCGTGATATGTATGAGGCTGTGGGACATGCCCATGCTTATGACTATATTCATACACTCTCTTTGAACAAACCATTGGAAGAGGCTGATATTCTTGAATTGCATCGTTTGTTCTATGAGAAGATAGATACCGAGAAAGCGGGGCATTATCGCACAGTACCTGTGTTTATCAGTGGTAGCCAATATGCAGTTACTCCGCCAGCAAAAATAGAAAGCGAGATGAGGAAATTTATCAAGTGGTTCAATGATAACGAACATAAATTGCCTACTCCTGAATTTGCGGCGCTTGCTCATCAAAAGTTTGTGTTTATACACCCTTTCGTTGATGGAAACGGACGAGTGGCACGACTTATTCTCAATCTAGCGCTGATAAGAGGGGAATATACCATTGCACTGATACCGGCAGTTCTCAGACACGAGTATGTACAATCACTTGAAGCATCGCATAAAAATCCTAGTATTTTTATTAATTTCATTGCAGAGCGAATCATTGCCACTCAGATGGATCTGCTCCGCTTATTAGCGGATGGCGGTGTAAATGGCGGTGTAAATGGCGGTACAAGCAGCAAAGGTGGCGGTGTAAATTTGGAAGAATTGATCTTTGAGACAATTCAAAAGAATCCTGGTATAAATGCTCCTGCTATTGCTGATATTCTGCAAAAAAGTCTGCGAACAACGCAGAGATACTTAAAGTCTCTCTCCGATGCAAACAGAATAGCCTTTCGTGGTGCGCCTAAAAATGGCGGATACCATGTTTTGTAATTAGCACGCGGCTTTGCCGAATAATCATACCGTCGGTATTCTCCTTTGTATGGATACAGACAACTTTTAGCAGTTTGATATAGTAATTTTGCCGCCGATTTTAAAGAATCAACCTTATTAATATAAAAACATATATGGGAAACTTCATTCGCAACACTGAGAATTTTGCATTGGGTGATGTAATTAATCAGTTGTTACCTAATCAAACAAAATCTATGGATTTCTTGGTTGGATATTTTTATTTCTCTGGAATGAAAGAGATTTATAACAATATTGAAGGCAAAAAAATGCGATTATTAGTTGGCCTTGATATTGATCATGATTTGGTATCTAAAACATCAGAATTCGATTTCTTCGTAACACAAGGAACTTCGTCGCGTGAGCAGATACGTAATAAATTCTATGAATCACTTAAAATACTATTCAATAACACTCCATATTTTGAAGGAGATTCTGCTGAAGCTTTCCGCATATATTACGAAAAGATTAAAGATGGTACACTAGAAATTCGTAAGACAAAGGAACCGTGTCATGCTAAAATGTACATTTTTGATCATAAGGAAGAACTTATTAGACATACACCTACTGGAGATAGTTATTTAGGATGTGTAATAACAGGTTCTAGTAATCTCACATACAGCGGTCTAAAGAGTAATGGAGAAATTAACGTAGAATTACGTGACGACGATGACTATCGTTATGCAAAGCAGGTCTTTGAAGAACTTTGGGAGAATGCAATAATTATAGCGGACCAAGAGCATATTAAAGATTTTGAAGACAACGTCATTAAACATATATGGTTAGATAAGGTTCCTACTCCATACTTAATGTATCTACGAGTTCTATACGAATATTTCCATATTGATAAGTCAATTAATATTCACTCTCCACATGAGATTAGCGATGCCTTTATGGATTTACGCTATCAGTATGATGCGGTTTATGAGGCGATTAAGCGCATAAACACGCATAACGGTGTGATTGTCGCAGATGTAGTTGGTCTAGGCAAGTCTATTATTGGTTCTACAGTCGCCTACAACCTAAATATGCAAACTCTGATTATAGCGCCTCCACACTTGGTAAAGCAGTGGGAAGACTACCGCGTTGAATTCAAAGTTAAGGCGAAGGTTATGTCGCGTGGAAATATGGAGAAAATACGTGAGTTTTATATAGATCATAAGAAATCTAATGAGCAGTGGCTTATCATTGTGGATGAGGCTCACAAGTTCCGTAATGAGTATATTAATGACTATGCTCTGTTGCACCAGATTTGCAAAGGGAATAAGGTTATGCTATTGACAGCAACTCCTTTCAATAATACTCCTTCTGATATTTATTCAATGGTAAAATTATTCCAAAATCCAACTAAATCCACACTTCAAACTATTGATAATCTAGGAGTAGAATTTGCAAATTTAATATCCACCTACAAAGATATACGCAGTAGCCAAAGAGCACATGAATTAACAGAAGAAGAAGTTAAAACTGCGATAGAAAGTGTCGGTAAGCGTATACGTGATATTATCAAGCCGATTGTTATTCGTCGTTCTCGTACAGATCTTGATAGGATTCCAGCTTACAAAAACGACCTTAAACAACAAGGATTTTCTTTTCCTAAGGTGAATGACCCTGAAATATTAGAATACAACTTAGGTAGTCTAGAGAATCTATACCGAGCAACTTTACTTAAAATCTCTCCACGCGAAGATGATCTTAAGCAAATGGAACTCTCTGATAATTACGATGCTGCTGCTTACTTTGCAGCTAGCAAACATTTACGAGATGAAGCTCCTACTTTCCAGGCAACGCGATACAAACCAATGATGTATATGCGTCAGGAACCAGAGATTTTCGAAAAAGTAAAAAAGCAGATAGAAGAAGCAGGGATCGAATGGAACTTGTTTATTGGATCACAAACCAACTTGGCTTCATTCATGCGTACGTTGTTGGTTCGCCGCTTCGAGAGTTCTCAATACGCATTCAAGATATCTTTGGAAAACATGCTCCAAAACTGCTTAAATATTAAGAACTGGGTAGAAAAACGTCACAAAGTACCAATCTATAAGAAAGGTATGCTTCCAGATATTTCATCTTTGTACGAATCTACAGATGATACAATGGATGAAATTATCAGCGAAACCGCAGAAATGGCAATTGAGTCTCTCAAGTCTAAAGGAATGTTTGAATTGGATGCAGACTACCTGAATGACGATTTTATGAAAGACTTAGATTCAGATATTGCTATATTATCCGAATTGAAAGAACAATGGTCTATTATTCCTGATGCTAAGGACCCTAAGTTAAATGAGTTTGTAAAAATTATAAAAGCACAACTACAAAAAGATTCAATACGAAAAATTGTTGTCTTTTCACAATTTGCCGACACAGTAGAATATCTCGGTAGACGTCTTGAAGAAGAAAATCTACCTGTATTTGCATACACATCAGAGCGGGCATCTGAGAAAAATAAAGAATATATCAAGGCCAACTTTGATGCAGGATATCCTGCACATAAACAGGTTGATGTTTACAAAGTATTGGTAGCAACGGATGCTATTTCCGAGGGATATAACCTCCACCGTGCTGGTACTATTTTTAATTACGATATTCCATATAATCCAACAAGAGTTATCCAGCGCGTTGGTCGTATCAATCGTATTAATAAAAAGGTATTTGATGAATTAAATATCTACAATTACTTCCCTACAAATATTGGAGAGAATGAGACCCACACACGTGAAATATCCACATTAAAGATGGTAATGATTCATGCAATCATGGGTGAAGATACGAAATATCTAACTAATGACGAAGAACTCAAAAGCTATTTCGCTAATCAGTATGCGGCATTGGCAGCAGAGCAAGAAGCAGAATCTTGGGACACTCCTTATCGTGTAATCTTGGACGAAATGGAAAATACTCCAGAGATGAAGGAGGCATTGGCTCTACCAACTCGCAGTAAAGTACGTAGGCTAACAACTGAGCAAGAATCAGGAGTTTTGGCATTTGCTAAGAAAGGCGATGATTATGTGTTTAAGTTGGGTGTGAATGGAGATCAGATTAAAGATATAGCTCCTGAAGAAGCATTTAAAGTACTTAAAGCAGACAAAGAGGAAACAGGTTATGCGTTGTCAGAAACGTTCATTCCGTTGTTTGATAAGGTAAAAAAATCTCTTTTTATTCATGAAGCAGAAGGTGATACTGAAAAAACAAAGCGTGACGCTTTGGATAAAGTGCGAATCATAGCGCGTGCAAATGTCTGCGATCCAGATTTTATTGCTGACTTGATGAATGCGATTGAGCGAGACTCCCTGTCTGGTTATACATTGAGAGCTATTAATAGGCTGCGTCCTTCAGAATATGAAAAACTTCCTGAGGTAGTATCTCCCCAATACGTCCAAGCAGCATTGCAAAGTTATGATAGTATTTCTATGGGAACTGAAATGCTCATTATAGCCGAAGAAATACAAAACATTACTACTCATCCACAAACTGATATTGAATTCTAACCATGGATAAGAATTTTTTGAGTCGAAGTTACGACCGTACTGCTTTCTGCAATTTTATCAATGATTTTTTACCAGATGACTTAATTCCTGAGCAGAGGAATATTGACATCTCGAATTATAAGCAGAATTTTTTAATTTCGGCTACTCGTCTAGGTAAGTGTAAATCTTTAGAGTTGGAGGTTTACGAAGTTAAACATTCATCTCTACACGATGCACGTGTAGGACTCAGTAAAGATGCTTTCAATTTGTTATTGCACCATAGTTTGTGCAACCGCGCACTAATTGCTTTTGTCCCCTCGGAAGGAGAACAATGGCGTCTCTCTCTATTAGAAATGTCTGCGGATATAAATGACTCTACCAATCGTATCAAACGCTCATATAGCAATCCGCGTCGTTTCTCACATTTACTCGGTCATGGAGGAACGTTTGCTACTCCTTTGAAATACTTAGTAGAATTAGGAAGCATTGCCCCACGTCGAGAAGGGAACAAACAACTAACAGCAGTAGAAGACTTGTTTAGTCGTTTCTCTGTTGAGGCATTAACGAAAGAGTTCTACAACGAACTATTTAATTGGTATCAGTGGGCAGTTGATGATGAAGCAGGTGTATATTTCCCTAATAAAACGGAAATAGCAGATGATGATTTTGAAGATAAAGATAAAAAAATCATTCGTTTGTTGACTCGTTTGATGTTTGTATGGTTTATCAAGCAAAAGAACCTTGTGCCTAATGATATATTTGATGTAGACAGTCTCAATAGTATTCTTAAAGATTTTGATCCACTCTCACAAAGTAGTGGTAATTACTACAATGCAATATTACAAAACCTATTCTTCGCTACTCTCAATCGTGCCATCGAAGATGAAGACGGAAAGCGAGGATTTGCAAAGTTGCAGGGACAACGAGATATTAAAACTCTATATCGTTATTCAGAAATGTTTTGCTTAAGCGAAGAGGGGGTTATAAACCTCTTTGCATCTGTACCATTTCTAAATGGAGGATTATTTGAATGCTTAGATAAAACAAAGAAAATCGATGGAGTAGAGAAAGCCTTTAATTATGACGGATTCTCACGAAATGACAATAAATTTGCTAATGGTCGCTATCGTCAACGTGCTTTTATTCCAAACGTGTTATTCTTTGACGAAGAAAAAGGTTTGATTAATATCCTTAAAAAATATAACTTTACCATTGAAGAAAACACACCGAATGAACAAACCGTAGCACTTGATCCAGAGTTGCTTGGAAAGGTTTTTGAGAATCTGCTAGGTGCGTACAACCCAGAGACTCGCGAAACAGCTCGTAATCAATCTGGTTCTTTCTATACGCCTCGTGAAATAGTTAATTACATGGTGGATGAAAGTCTCAAGGCTTATCTCGAAAAGGGAAATGGTTTTCCCGCAGAACTTATTCAAGAAGTGATGTCGGATAACTTTGTTTATCGTGAAAACAAACAAATTGAATACCAAAACTTAGCAATACACTTAAAGTCTGTAAAAATATTAGATCCTGCATGTGGCTCTGGAGCATTCCCTATGGGATTATTAAATCGCATTATTGATTTATTGCAAAAGGTAGAACCAACCCAAGACACATATTCGCTTAAACTACAGATTATTGAAAATTGCATTTACGGTTCAGATATTCAAAATATTGCCACGCAAATTAGTAAACTAAGATTCTTCATTTCTCTAATTTGTGACTGTGAAAAAGATGCAACTAAACCAAATTTCGGCATTCCGACACTACCTAATCTGGAAACGAAATTTGTTACAGCCAACTCGCTAATCGGAAGAAAGAACAAAGGAGTTGAGGTCCAAGGAAATTTATTTATAGATAGTCAAATAAAAGATATTAAAGAACAATTATTTGAAATTAGGCATAAACATTTTAGTGCTAAAACTGCAAATGAGAAGAAAAAATTAAGAGTTAAAGATGAAACTTTGCGTGCAGAATTAGCGGAACTCCTTTCCCAAGGTTTTACAAGTGGGTTGGGAGCGGACGAATTAGCTAAATGGAATCCTTATGATCAAAACCAGAAGGCAGATTTCTTTGACCCAGAATGGATGTTTAATATAACAGACGGATTTGATATTGTAATAGGTAATCCACCTTATATTCAATTGCAAAATAATGAGGGTGAATTAGCGAAGATATACGAACCATGTGGTTATGATACATTTGCCCGTACTGGAGATATTTATTGCTTATTTTATGAACACGGCTATCAATTGCTCAAAAGAGGCGGTCACTTGTGCTATATTACCTCTAATAAGTGGATGCGTGCAGGATATGGCGAGAAGACACGTAATTTCTTAGCTACTAAAACAAATCCTAAATTATTGATAGATTTCGCTGGAGTTAAAATTTTTGAAAGTGCGACGGTAGATACAAATATCTTGTTGTTTGAAAAAGCAGCCAATAGTCATCATACTATTTGCGCTATAACAAAATCTAATGACAAAAACAACATAAATGAATTGAGCGATTTTGTTAAGCAGAATCATTCCGTAAACTGTTTTAACACCTCTGATAGCTGGGTAATTTTATCTCCTATTGAGCAAAGTATCAAACGCAAGATAGAGTCTGTAGGTACCCCACTCAAAGATTGGGATATAAATATCTATCGTGGAGTATTGACAGGATGCAATGAAGCTTTTATAATTTCAACTGAGAAACGCGATGAAATACTTGCCAATTGTAAGTCAGAGAAGGAACGCACTAGAACGGCTGAAATTATACGACCAATTTTAAGAGGCAGAGATATTAAGAGATATAGTTATAATTGGGCAGGTTTGTGGTTGATTAATACCCATAATGGGGTTAGAGGTCAATATCCTCCAATTGACATTAAAGATTATCCTGCAATAAAACAACACTTAGATAATTTCTGGGTTAAAATTTCCAAACGAGATGATAAAGGTATTACACCTTACAATTTGCGCAACTGTGCTTATATGGACGATTTTTTTAAGCCCAAAATCGTATATGGACAATTCCAGGATGGGGCAGAGTATTCATTTGCAGAAGAAGGAATATTTTTATCGAGCAATGAGTATATGTTAATCTCTAATAATTACTCATCAAAATGTTTGCTTGCATTCTTAAATTGCAAAGTTTCAGAATGGTTGTTGGGAAATATTACAGGTAATTTAGGGGGAAATGCTAAAATAGGTCAGAAATCTAATTTTATGAAATTATCAGTAGCACAATTATCACCAACTGAACAAAAAACATTTGATAAACTTGTAGACGAAATTATTTCTATGAAGAAGAGAAATTTAGATTCTTCGAGTATAGAAAGTGTCATAGACCATAAAATTTATAAGATATATGGTTTAAATGACACAGAAATTAACGAGATAGAGAGCTTTTAAGGCTCTCTATCTTCTACATTATTTCTTCCTCGGTAAGATTATATAACGTATACTCTTTCTTATTTATCTCCGAAATACTATCTGACCATTCTACCAATTATTATATTATTTACTAAATCTCTAGATATATTATATGCTTTAGGAATATGAAGCTTTTCTAGTTTCGATTTACGCGCCTGTCACTCAATATAAATTCTCTCTCTGTTTCAGATAATTTATAAGCGTCAAAAACAGCGTTGTCAACATCGTTATCTGATACAGCATTTATAGTACGCTTGTATATTATGTCTGTAAGTGTTTTGGGAAAATCCAATTTCAATAATGTTTTTTCAAGCGTTGTTACATACAACTGTATACCACCTCCTTGAACTTCTGCTTCTGTAGTTAATTTTAGATACCAATCAAATAACTTGCTATTCAATAGCCCAACAAATTGAATAAGATATTCTCTCTTTCCTGTCATAATATCCACAGCATTATTACAGATGTATTTGTGTTCGTCAAAACAGAAGTTAATATTACATCCAATGATCTTCCACATAACTTTTGGCTTGTTAAAATCGTCCCAATATTTTGCGCCCCATCTTTGCATCGCATACCATTCGTATCTTATCCCAGTTTCTGCTTTATTACGTTTTGCTAAAGGAATTTTATACTGCAGCATGTGCGAATAAACAGAAGGGTATTGTTCTCTAAAAGCTTCTTCCGCTTCTATAGAAGCTCCTTGTATTGTAGGATCAAATTGGTAAGGGAAATGCCATGGTATATAAATTAAATATAGTCCAGCCCATTCATAACCATATCTCTTTATATCGCGACCTCGAAGAATTGGTCGTATAATTTCAGCCGTACGTTTTTTCTCATCGTCTGTTTTACAAGAGGCCAAAATCTCCTCACGTTTTTCAGTTGAAATTATAAACGCTTCATTAAATCCAGTTTTTATTCCATAATTAATTTGTATATCCCAGTCTTTTAAAGGAGTACCTACAGATTCTATTTTTTGCTTGATGCTTTGTTCTACAGGAGATAAAATTACCCAGCTATCAGAGGTGTTAAAGCAGTTTACGGAATGATTCTGCTTAACAAAATCGCTCTTTTATGTCCTACTACTTATAAAGGTGTAATAGTACTTGCGGACGGTATCACGATTCACATGTAATATCTCGCCAATTCCCTTGAATGACACACCTTCTTCTCTCAAACTTAGTATTAGCTGCTCCTTCTTATGCAATTTATATGCTGACTTAGATGAGGCTTTTCCTTTAGGGCGTCCTAATATCACTCCCTCTGCACGTTTCCTTGCCAATGCTTCTTTTGTCCTTTGACTAATCAAATTTCTCTCAATCTCAGCCGACAAACCAAATGCAAAAGCCAGTACTTTGCTTTGAATATCATCTCCCAAACGATAATTATCTTTAATAGTCCAAACCCTACATTCTTTAGTCATACAGATGTTCAATATCTCCATAATCATAAATAGATTTCTCCCTAATCTAGACAACTCACTACAGATGATGATATCATCCTTGTGCACTTTTTTTAGCAGATTTCCTAACTGCCGTTTGGTATAGTTCTTTGTTCCGCTGATAGTTTCCTCTATCCAGTCATCAATCACCATCTGCTTTGTCTCGCAAAATTTGTTGATTTCAAAACGTTGGTTCTCCACCGTCTGCTTGTCACTACTGACTCTAATATATCCGTAAATCATAATATGGTAAATTTAAATTCCTCCTAAAATAATAATTTTATCTAATCTCTCAAAAAAACTTTTTGCATTTTCTTTAGATTGTGACGATATTTAGCACATTCTTCGGCATAACTTTCGGCACGCGAAAACTTTTTTCAAAAAAATACACTCACGCGGGAAGTATTGTAAACACTACACTTCCCGCGTGTTATATATACTACTTTACCCTACAAATTTACAAATCTTCGGCACAAAACTACCAAAATGCCGAAAATACGGCAATACAATATTATATACCAAAGGTATACTAAGGGTATACGATAGGACACTCAGCATAACATTCAGCACTCAAAAACTTTTTTCAAAAAAACACACTCACGCGGGCAACTAGTAAATACTACACTTCCTGCGTGTTGTATATGCCATTTTACACTCCTAAATCTCAAAATGTATGCACAAAAACTCCAAAACGCTGAGTATTCAGCACCACTATAATATATAGAGAAGGTTCCTTGAGCGCCCGAGGAGGTTGATTCGGGCGCAAGTTGTTGATATTGTCGTCTAACAACAAACCAGCGGCAGAATTAGCGGCAAAGTCAAAATATTTTTCAGGTAGTAACTATCGCACTTTAGAAGCCCTAAAACACAAATCAGCGGCAACTTTATCTACCATTGCCGCTACTTTTAGCAGCATTATTATAGAGGCGTGTCCACATAGGACCCCACCAAATTGACGATATAATTTTTGTTTTGTCCACCAATGCAGTGTGCTGCATTCATTTGGGCAAACAAAAAATAATTCTAGAATTGTCATTAATTGTCGATTAAATTGACATGAATTGTCTTTACTATCAATGTCTCGGTCACTACATATTATAAGATTTCTTCACACAGCGAGTAGGAGCATATTTATTCACAACACAACAGCCACAGAAAGCCCACAGATCTCCCACAGATCTCCTTATTTAGTTCTATGCTTGCGCTGATTCCTCAAAGTGGGGACTTTTCGGGCGCTACGCTCGGAGTGCGTTCCGTCGCACTCCTTCAGGTCCCGAAACTTGCAGGGAATTTCACACCCGATTTAGCAAAATAAAATTCCTCACAAACTTTCTAAACATTTCCTTGCGTATATGCAGAAAAATGATTACCTTTGTACCCGAATTTAATTTGCGCAGAGAATTTTCTAACATATCAGTAGAATGACCAATTTTTTGGAGTTTGATGAATACGTCCGTCAGGGTGAACCCAATCAGCAAGAACGAGCTGCCATTTGGCGGACGGCTATTGGTTTGCAAGCTGTGGATGGGTTGCAAACATCTGACTACCTGAAAGAAACAGCAAAAAAGCATATAGAGGGCGAGATTGATATTGACGAGGCACGCCATTTGATAAAGACCTATTATCAATCCAAAGCATCACGCGAGCCAATCGATGATGACCAATGTGAGGCAGATAAAGCATCGGCAAACATCACAAAGATTCTATCTTCAGTATCGCTGGACTTTAGTGCGAAAGGATTTGTTGCTTTGCATCGAAGGATATTTGAAGGAGTACTAAAGCACGCAGGCGAGATACGCCGTTACGATATCACAAAGAAAGAATGGGTATTGGACTCTGATACAGTCAATTACCTCAACTGGGAAGACCTATACCGTGCATTGGAGTTTGACATAGAGCAAGAGCGTAATTTCAGTTAC
>JAZREU010000085.1:0-3333 GCA_045660925.1 Paludibacteraceae bacterium
TTATAAGAGCGGCGTGCGTGAGATCTGCGGTGTACAACTCCCAGAGGGCATGCGCGAGAACGAGAAGTTCCCTACCCCAATTATCACTCCTACTACCAAGGCGGAGATTGGCGCACACGATGAGGACATCTCTCGCGAGGAGATTATCGCTCAAGGACTTATCCCAGAGGCAGAGTACGAGCAATTGGAGAAATACACCCTTGCTCTCTTCAACCGTGGTCAAGAGATCGCTGCTAAACAAGGACTTATCCTCGTGGATACCAAATACGAGTTTGGTAAGCACGGCAACCAAATCCTCCTCATGGACGAGGTACACACTCCAGACTCAAGCCGCTACTTCTACGCTGAGGGCTACGAGGAGCGCTTCGAGGCAGGTTTGCCACAAAAGCAACTCTCCAAAGAGTTCGTTCGTGAGTGGTTGATGGACAACGGTTTCCAAGGCAAAGAGGGTCAACAAGTACCTGAGATGACCGACGAAGTGGTAGCAGGTATCACTGCCCGCTATATCGAGCTCTACGAAGGCATCATTGGCGAAAAACTCGTCCTCGACGCTACCGCCGAAGACCTCACCGCCCGTATTGAGAACAACGTAAAACAATATTTAGGTTAAGTCTTGCTGCGCAAGAGGTGATGTCGCTCCAAGCGAAGTAATCGTCTTGCTATGCAAGAAGTAGTGTCGCCATGAGGCGAAGCAATAGAGATGAGTCAGCAATCATATAAAACATTAACCGTATATCAAGATGCAAAACAATTGGTAATAAAAGTATATCAATTGCTCAAATTATTTCCTCTTGAAGAAAAATTTGCTTTATGTGATCAAATTAGACGAGCTGTTATATCAGTACCTTCAAATATTGTTGAAGGTATGAGTAGAACATCCAACAAAGAAAAAGTTCACTTTTTAGATATTGCTTATGCTTCTATGTTAGAAATGGACAGCCAATTAGATATATCCAAGGACCTTGGATTTATTTCTGAGGAACAATATAAGGATATACATAGTATGGTTTGTACGATTGGTCGTCAATTGAATGGACTTAGACAATGGGCTCAACCCCATTCCAACACCTCGGCCAAGCCGACATAACCTCGCGAAGCGACACAACCTCACGAAGTGACATAACCTGCGCAAAGCGCACATAACAAATAACATGGCTGGATTTTTTGGTACAATTTCTACAACTTCTTGCGTAACCGATGTCTTCTACGGCACCGACTACCATTCCCACCTCGGTACACGCCGTGCGGGTATGGCTACATTCGACAAGGAGAAAGGCTTCAAACGAAGCATTCACAATATCCAAAACTCGCACTTCCGCACAAAGTTCGAACACGAGTTGGATGAGTTTAGTGGCAATGCGGGCATTGGTATCATCTCCGATACCGATGCACAGCCACTACTCATCAATTCGCACCTCGGACGCTTTGCTATCAGCACCATTGGCAAGATTAACAACCAAGATGAATTGGTAGCACATTTGTTGGAGCAAAAAGTACACCTCTCTGAATTCAGTAGCGGACGTGTAAATCCCACAGAATTAGTAGGTTTGCTCATTGTACAAGGACAAGACTTCGTAGACGGAATTGAAAATGTCTATAAGCATATCAAGGGCTCCTGCTCTATCCTCATCCTCACCGAAGATGGTATCATCGCAGCCCGCGATTCTTGGGGACGTACTCCTATTATATTGGGTAAGCGCGACGACGCTTATGCCATCGCTAGCGAGACTTCATCTTTCTTCAACCTCGGCTTCCAAACCGATCTATTCCTCGGTCCTGGAGAGATTGTACGCGTACATGCCGACCGTGTAGAGCAACTGCGCAAACCCAACGATAAGATGCAAATCTGCTCTTTCCTTTGGGTGTATTACGGTTTCCCTACTTCCGACTACGAGGGTCGCAATGTAGAGGAAGTGCGCTATGCCTGCGGTCATGCTATGGGTGCAAGTGATGATGTAAAAGCAGATATTGTCTGCGGTATTCCTGATTCAGGTATTGCTATGGCGATTGGTTATTCCCACACTTCGGGTGTGCCATACCAACGCGCCATCACCAAATATACGCCTACATGGCCACGTTCCTTCACCCCATCGCAACAATCCACACGCGACCTTGTGGCTAAGATGAAGATCATCCACAACTACTCCATCCTCCGTGGCAAGAGTATCCTCTTCTGCGACGACTCCATCGTGCGCGGTACACAATTGCGCGACAATACTCGTTGCCTATTGGAAGCAGGAGCCAAGGATGTACATATGCGTATTGCTTGTCCACCTATCATGTATGGCTGTCCGTTTACCAACTTCACCACTTCGAAGTCGGATATGGAGCTCATCACTCGCCGCATCATTGCGGATTTGGAGGGCGAAGAAGCAGCTAACAATCCAGAGCGTATCAAGGCATATGCAACAACGGACTCTTTAGAGTACCAACGCATGATTCGTGCCTTGCGAGACCGCTTCGCGCTCAAGTCACTCAAATACACCAAGATAGAGGACCTCATTGCCGCCATCGGACTGCCAAAATGCAAAGTCTGCACCTTCTGCTTCGACGGCTGCAATCCTGATAAATAAAATAAAGTAAAATACATACACACTCTATGTCTATTTTTCCGAATCTCATTCGGGTATTCCCTGCCTCTAAACCCTAAACAGTAGCGCCTTTAGCGCATCCTCTAAACCAATAAATGGCGAAAAACTCGCCATTTATTTGCACATCTCAAAATAATTTACTACCTTTGCACCGAAAAGGTCAGTCAATGAGATATAGTTACCGTCACACATGATCAACAAGAAAAGATTGTCGTCAAAACAACTTATCAACCATAATTTCATTCAAGTATTTATGAAAAAGTTATTCTTATTTCTACTAAGTCTGTTCTTATGTAGTGTGAGTGTACCTATTCTTTCTCAGGATGCCGAACTTGTGCCTGCTATGGTGGTGCAAATGGCAGATGGAAGCAAGCAAGTGGTACAACTGGACTACACTTCAGTGACAGACTTCAGTGTGTTAAGCAGCAAGGGAAGTCTTGCTGTAAGTGTGCCCGAGGCGGATTTGACAGGTGTGCGTAGTATCACCTTTGCTATGGTACAAAAAGATAATACTACTACTTCGTTGGAAGAAGTGACTTCTTTGGAGCAAGCCACGTCGGACAAAGTATTGTATAACGGTCGTTTGTACATCCGTGCCACTATGCCCGATGGCAAACAAGTCTGGTACGATATAATGGGTTTGAAACTCTGAAAACATATGAAATAACTTTAATAACGCAGCTTCGCTGCATGTAACGCCCCAAAGGCATGTAACGTCGCTTGCGACATGTAACGAAAAAAA
>JAZREU010000086.1:0-2784 GCA_045660925.1 Paludibacteraceae bacterium
TCGGAACCTGGAAAATTCTAAATAACTCCAAGACATTGCAGCATTTTGATGTCCTCGGGATATGTATATCTATCTCCATACGCACCATGAGGGTGTGTATGTGTGCGTACATATCGGCGTGGGCTTCGGTGTTGCTTGTTCAGAGTTAAGGGCAATTCCAGGGCCTCGAAATGCGGAACAGCAACAGTGCAGTCCCGCTTTTTTTGTGTCGGTAAATTTACTAACTGATACAAATATGCATATGCCCACTATTTCTTTCGTCATCCCAGCCTACAATGCAAGTAGTACTATCACACGCTGTTTGGATAGTATTTATAGTCTATCTCTAGAAGATCAAGATTTTGAGGTTATTATCATAGATGATTGCTCCAAAGATGATACAACACAAGTAGTTGAGCAATATGCAATTACACATACCAACATCACTTTGCTTCGCCAATTAGAGAATCATCGTCAAGGGGCTGCTCGCAATAGGGGTGTTAGTATTGCGAAGGGTGAGTATATCGTTTTTGTAGATAGTGATGATGAAACAAATTTAGGTCTACTCAATGCCTTGCAACTTGCAGAAAATCAACAACTTGATATGGTGGCAATGCATTATGTAAGTGTAAACGAAAGGGGAGTTGCTACAGAAAAAGAACCAATCACTTTAGAAGGTATTTTCACGGGTGCAGAAATGCAGACAAAACATCCTTATTGGTGTAGTGGTCCAGTACCTTATGTTTATCGTAGATCTTTCTTGCAACAAGTGAATTATCCTTTTGCTGAAGATGTATTATTTGAAGATTCAGATTTTGTGGCAGTACATCTATATTACGCTAAGCGCATGATGTATAGCAATATATGTGCATATCGTGTACATTATAATGCTTCTTCAACTACCCATACTAGGACATACAAGCATTTCTCAGACTACTTCTTGCTCGGAACGCGCATGTTAAAGTTCTATCACTCGTTAGAAGATCAATCTTCTGCATGTGCTCTAGGCATACAAGAAGGAGGTAGTTGGAATATATGGATGTCGTGCAAACGACTGATGAAGCTTCCTAAAATAGCAGATGTTCGTGCCTTCTATGACCGTTTAGATTCTTATATCACTCGTTCTGACTATACCCACTATACCAAACCTGCTGATTGCTGGACATGGTGGACAAAGTTATGCTTGAAACACAAATATATCTGTATAACCATTACTGCCATTAATCAGTTAGGTTACAAAGTTTTTAAAGCGATTCGCCATCAATAAATTCTATCTAAAAAACAACTTTTTATAGTCGAAAACAATATCTTTTACTCTACTTACCAAAAAGGAAACGATACTTCAATCCTAATGTATATCCTCGTAATCCGCCACAAGATTAGAGATAAGCGCCAATTCGATATTTTCTGGGCTATCCTCTGGAATATTATCCCCCCATGTCAACGGAAGTAATTCTTCTATACGAGCAAGCATTGCTTCGTATTCTTTTTGTGTCTTGATAGCTGTCATATCGTTATAAATTTGACTGCGAAATTAGTGCCATTTTTCCAAATAACAAAATATTTTTACGAAAAAGTGTAATTTTTTGTCACTTTTTGTGTCTTTTTAGGAGAAAATACAATATTTTTGACTCATTTTTCCCTTTTAGAGTTGTTCGAGGTAGCTGGTGCCGTTGTAGTAGCGGACTACGCAGGATTTGATGAAGTACTTCAGCTGGGCGTTGAGGTGCTCGGCTTGGGCATTGAGGTGGTTGTCGGATGAGGTCTTTAGTTCGAGGGGAGAGATAAGCCCTTGCTCGAACTTCTTGCTATTGATGGCGTATGCTTCCTGCTGCGCTTTGGCTCGGCGGTCGGCTTGCTTGAGGGCTGCCATTGCACCATCACGGTCTTGCACAGCACGCGCCATCTCTGCCTCTACCTCACGCAGCGTTTGGCGATACTCGGCTTCGGCACGGCGGTAGGCGTTTTTCTTGCGCACGATATTCGACTGGCGCGATAAGCCATCGTAGATAGGGATAGACAAAGACAACTGCACATACTCGCCGCTGTTGTTGATGAACTGACTGGCAAAAGGCATGGCTACATAGTCTTGGGTACGGGGATAGGTGTAGTAACCCGTTGACCAACCGCCTGAGAGGGAGAGCGACGGAGCCAATCGCCAACGCGCTGTGCTGAGGTCGAGTTGGGCGTTAGCCATGCGATAGGCAGCTAGTTCGACGGATGGGTGGTGCAGGGCTTCGCTGTTAGATACTAGACCGCCTGCGGCTGTTAGACCGCTCGCGTGGCTCGCTGTTAGATTCTCGGTACTCTGGAGGTCTATGAGTAATTGGTGGTCTTCCTCCCACAGCATGAGGTCCTGAAGGGTCATGCGAGCCTCGTTGAGTTGGTTGGTCATGGTGATGTACTGATATTCGCGCTCGGCGAGGTCGGCTTCGAGTTGGATGACATCGGCATGGCTTTTCTGTCCCAATTGTTCTTGGCGTTGTGCCAATTGCAGGTTGCTGGTGGCGGTAGCGACTTGGACTTGCAGGGCTTCAGTCATCTGAGTGAAATAGAGGACATTGCAGTATGCCTCCATGACTGCGAGACAGATTTGGTCACGGAGTTGTTGCTCCTCCGTGATGCCCATCTTGATGGCAGTCTTGGTGATTTTGAGGTTGTTGACAGCCGAAAAACCGTTGAACAGCGTGATTGCACCCGACAGAGAGTAGCCGTTGTTGAACGAGGTGGTGGAGATGTAGTTGTTGGTTTCTGGGTCGATTCCGCGTCCGAAGTTCAGCGAGGCGTATGTGCCGCCTTGGATAG
>JAZREU010000087.1:0-4427 GCA_045660925.1 Paludibacteraceae bacterium
CATTTGCTGAGAACCCTGCTGCACAATACGCAGCTGCGCGCAACTACCTCTATGGCGAGCAAGGCAAGAAGATTGAGCTTCTGGTGAACTATCACCCTAAATTGCACTTCGTGAGCGAATGGTGGAAGCAGCTCTATGGCGAGTCAGAGGGTAAGGAGAAAAAGGGTATCTTCCCAGCTAGTGTGGATTTCACCACCGACCTCCACTCTATGGGTCAATATGTACAAGAAGGCGAGCGCCACTTGTTTGAGACTGTAATCTCTGTAGAAGAGAGCAACTATATGGTAGAGTTCCCACA
The DNA here is from genome assembly GCA_045660925.1 of Paludibacteraceae bacterium. GTDB lineage: Bacteria > Bacteroidota > Bacteroidia > Bacteroidales > Paludibacteraceae > Colicola. The sequence continues at coordinate 299 of JAZREU010000087.1, forward strand.
CGATGAAGCTAATCTTGATGGCTTGAACTTCCTCGCAGGCAAACGCGTGGACGAAGTAAATAAGATGGCAGAACTGGGTACTATGATTGCACATATTGACGGCGGTGTGCCCAATATGAAGATCACCTTGCCATGCTTGAACGAGTACTATATCGGACAACTCCTCTATTTCTTTGAGCGCGCATGCGGTATCTCAGGCTATATCTTGGGCGTAAACCCATTCAACCAACCTGGCGTGGAAGCATACAAGAAGAATATGTTCGCATTGCTTGACAAACCAGGTTATGAAGCAGAGTCCGCAGCTATCAAAGCGAGATTGTAGGCTACAGAGCAGGGGAAATATCGCCCAAAGGCGCACAACCTCGGCATAGCCGACACAACCTGCGCAAAACGCAATTAACAAGCAAACAAAAACAATGTCAGCAGGCAAATGGATATTAGGCGGCCTTGGGTTCGTGTTAGGCGGACCCATTGGCGCGCTGGTTGGAGCATTGATTGGTTCGTTCTTTGAGAATGCTAAGAGCGAGAGAAAGACCAGTGAGCCCCACAACAACCATTCCTCACGCAAGCGTTCTACCCAAGGCGACATCAGTGTATCTATTATAGTATTGCTCGCGTGCGTGATTAAAGCCGATGGGCGCGTACTGAAATCGGAGATTTCGTTTATCAAGCCATTCCTTGTGCGCACTTTCGGTGAGGAGGGTGCCAAACAAGCCCTACATCTGCTCAAGCAACTATTGGAACAGGACATTAACCCTATCCAAGTTGCACAGCAGATACGACAACACGTAAACTACTCCGTAAGGCTGGAGCTGATACACCTGCTACTGGGCATCGCCAAAGCAGACGGAGATGTGGCGGATGCAGAAATAAGCGTCATAGAAACGATAGCCGTGAATATGGGCGTGTCGAACGCCGATGTACAATCGCTTCTATCCCTTTTCCGCAAGCAAAAAGATGCCAACTGGGCATACACAGCCTTGGAGATAACACCATCAGCGAGCGATGAAGAGGTGAAAAAGGCATACCGTCGAATGGCCATGAAATACCATCCCGACAAAGTAGCCAATGCAGGCGAAAACATACGCCAACAAGCTACGGATAAATTCCGCGCTATCAATGAGGCGTATGAGCATATTAAGAAACTGAGAGGTGAGAGGTGAAAACTGAAAGGTAGGGATGAATACAACGATACTGTTTGTCGGCAAGACAACCGACCCACATATAGAGAAATTGTGTCAAGAGTATATGAAACGACTGACACATTATCTACCTGTGAAAGTGCAGATTATACCCGAACTGCGCAACACCAAAGCACTCACACCCGAACAACAAAAACAAGCAGAGGGCGAATTCATCCTGCGCGCAACAACACCCGCTACCGAACTGATCCTACTGGATGAACATGGACAAGAATATCGCTCGATAGAGTTTGCACAAGTGATGCAAAAGAAAATGTCAGCAGGACGCGATATTATGTTCGCAGTAGGCGGACCATACGGCTTTTCAGAGGCAGTATATGCACGTGCCAATGGGAAAATATCGCTGAGCCAAATGACCTTCTCACACCAAATGGTACGGCTATTCTTAATCGAACAGATATACCGCGCGATGACCATTCTCCGTGGCGAACCCTATCATCATGAATAATCCTACATGCTAACCCATCTCCACATACGCAACTACGCCCTGATCTCGCATTTGGATATTGATTTCCATGAGGGCTTTTCCGTAATGACGGGCGAGACAGGTGCAGGCAAGAGCATCATTTTAGGTGCTCTCAGTCTGGTGATGGGCGCACGTGCCGACAGCAAAAGTATCACCGAAGGTGAAGAGCGATGCGTGATAGAGGCAACGTTTAGAGGCGATGAAGCGAAGGGCGAGAGGTTAGAGGCAAAAGGCACGGAGATCATTATTAGACGGGAGTTGAATCAGAATGGGCGTTCGCGTTCGTTTGTCAATGATGAGGTGGTGACTCAAGCCGAGCTGAAAGTATTGGCGCGACAACTCATTGATATTCACTCACAACACGAATCGCTGATGATTGGCGATGACCTATTTCAGATACAAGTGGTAGATGCTATAGCTGGTAATAACCACGAGCGCGAGGCATACCAACATGCCTTCGCTGCGTATCAGCACGCCACTGCTGCCCTGCATGATGCACAAGCATTGGCTAAAAAAGCACAAGCCGATGCCGACTATATGCAATGGCAATACAAACAACTAAATGAAGCACAACTGCAAGCAGGAGAAATAGAAGAGTTGGAAGAAGAAGAATATCGCCTCTCACATGCCGAAGAAATACAAATATCCTTGGAACAAGCCCTGCAGCAATTAGATAGCGAAAATGGTGCCCTATCACAAATTCACTATAGTAAGTCAGGTATTGGCAATCGGGTATCGGAAATAGCAGAACGCCTCAATAGTGTAGAAATAGAACTGAAGGATATAATATCCGATATACAACGTATATACGACCATACAGAGCGCGACCCACAACGTTTGGAACAAGTGCAAGAACGCATCAGTACGCTACAGACACTGATGAAAAAACATCATGTACAGACGATAGAGGAATTAATCGCTCTGCGCGATGAATTGGGCAAGCAAGTGGAGCGGTTGGAAAACATGGATGAGGAGATAGAGATGCTAAAAGCAGAATGCCAAAAAGCACATAAAAAGGCAGAGGAAGCAGCTCTACAACTAAGTTCGTCGCGCAAGGCTGTATGTGAAAAGATTGCCACCGAACTGGTGGAAGATATGGTACGTCTGGGTGTGCCACACGCAAAAGTGGCTGTGGATATTCAGCCCACAGATGACTTTACTGAAACAGGAAAAGATAACGTGCAGTTTATGTTCGCAGCTAATCTTAACCAATCGCTTCGCCGTGTAGCAGAAGTGGCATCAGGCGGCGAGATAAGCAGATTGATGCTATGTATCAAAGCATTGATAGCCAGCAACAATGGTCTGCCAACCATTATCTTTGACGAGATAGACACAGGCGTAAGCGGAGCAATAGCCAGCCAAATGGGCGAAATAATGCGACAAATGGCTACCGCACGACAAATCATCACCATCACTCACCTACCCCAAGTGGCTGCACGAGGAGATTATCATTATCTGGTATATAAGGAAGATACCGATATCCGTACCGAAACACATATTCGTGCCCTCAACAAGGAAGAACACAATGCAGAAATAGAAAAAATGCGGAGTCTCTAATCCCATTTTCACATCACCAACTGACATATCCCACACAAATCATTCATAGAGATTTGAAAGGTGCAGGTAACAAAAAATGAATTAACAAATAATTTACAATTATTTATTTGCATAATTCGTTTTTTTTGAGTACCTTTGTGCGCTTATTTGGCAAAATAGGAAATAATCAACAAAATATATTAACTCATAAAAATCTAAAAACAATGAAACCAACTCACATTGAGCATCTTGGAATCGCTGTAACAAGTTTGGAAGAGGCTATGCCATTCTTCGAGTTCTTAACTGGTGGTAAGTGCTACTCTATCGAAGAGGTAGCTGACCAAAAAGTAAAAACCGCTTTCTTCAAAGTAGGTGAAGTAAAAATTGAGCTTCTTGAGGCAACTAGCCCAGAGTCTTCTATCGCTAAGTTCATCGAGAAGAACGGTGGCAAGGGTGGTATTCACCACGTAGCATTCAACGTTGATAGCGTAGAGGAGGCATTGGCAGAGGCAGAGGCAGCTGGCATCCAACTCATCGACAAGGCTCCACGCAAAGGCGCTGAGAACCTCATGATCGCATTCTTGCACCCAAAGAGCACAAAAGGCATTCTCACAGAATTGTGTGAGCAACCTAAGTAATTTAAGAACAAAGAACCAGGAACAAAGAACCAAGACAAATTAGTTTAGTGGACGCTTCGCTACTGTTTAGTGTTTAGACTAGACGATGGTAATGAGTCTTTGCTCTTGGCTCCTGAATCCTGACTCAAATATAAAACATTAAAAAAAAATGGATACAACAAAATTGCAAAAACTGATTGACAACCGCGTGAAGGTAGCAGCCGGTGGCGGTGAAGCAGCAGTAGAAAAACATCACGCTAAGGGCAGCTATACTGCTCGCGAGCGTATCAACATGCTCCTCGATGAGG
>JAZREU010000088.1:0-16786 GCA_045660925.1 Paludibacteraceae bacterium
GGAGCTAAGGGAGGAGCAAGCAGCGAAAGCCCTCTCTCCAATGCTCGTCACGCTATTGGGGATGGTGATGGACGTGAGGGAGGAGCAACCATAGAAAGCATACTCTCCAATGCTCGTTACGCTATTGGGGATGGTGATGGAGGTGAGGGAGGACCAATTAGCGAAAGCACTCCCTCCAATGCTCGTTACGCTATTGGGGATGCTGATGGAGCTAAGGGAGGAGCAAGCAGCGAAAGCACCACCTCCAATGCTCGTTACGCTATTGGGGATGGTGATAGAGGTGAGGGAGGAGCAAACATAGAAAGCATACTCTCCAATGCTCGTTACGCTATTGGGGATAATCGTATTTTTGCAACCTGTTATTAAGGTGTTGGTTGCAGTTTCAATAATAGCATTGCAATTGTTTCGACTATCGTAAGTTGTATTGCCACTTTCAACAATAATGGAAGTGAGGGAGGAGCAACCAGAGAAAGCCTCCTCTCCAATGCTCGTTACGCTGTTGGGGATGGTGATGGACGTGAGGGAGGAGCAACCATAGAAAGCCCCATCTCCAATGCTCGTTACGCTGTTGGGGATGGTGATGGAGGTGAGGGAGGAGCAACTAGAGAAAACCCTCTCTCCAATGCTCGTTACGCTATTGGGGATAGTAATGGAAGTGAGGGAGTAGCAACCAGAGAAAGCATACCATCCAATACTTGTCACGCTGTTGGGGATGGTAACGGAGGTAAGGGAGCGGCAATTATAGAAAGCCTCATATCCAATACTCGTCACGCTGTTGGGGATGGTGATAGAGGTGAGGGATGAGCAACCACGGAAAGCCCTATATCCAATACTTGTCACGCTGTTGGGGATGGTAACGGAGGTAAGGGAGCGGCAATTATAGAAAGCCTCCTCTCCAATGCTCGTTACGCTGTTGGGGATGGTGATGGACGTGAGGGAGGAGCAACCAGAGAAAGCCCTCTCTCCAATGCTCGTTACGGTATATTGTTGGCTGTTATACTGAACAATGGAGGGAATTGATACAGAAGTCGGCTCGCCCATATAACCTACTACTTCTACCGTATTAGAAGACAGTGTTTCATAATACAGATTGCCGTATTGGAATGTTGCCCAAAGGTTACTTGTAGCCAATAATGCTACTAATAATGTAAATAATTTTGTCTTCATAATTTAATCCTCCATTGTGTTTAATATTGTTATTTGATTCACTGGGATGGTTTGCAAATTTCCTTCTTCATCCATAATAATACCAACTGGAATGATTTGCAAGCTCGCAGTTTCTCTAGGTAAACTTTCAGATGAAAAACCTAATAGTTTACCAAAATGCTTCTCAGAGTAGTGTGCCCTTTCTTGCTCATCCAGATCAAACAATCCTGGTGTGGCATACGGCATTAAAGTAAATTCAACTTTAGCAATGTATTTGCACATACGCATTCCCTAATTCGTGTCGGGCGCAACCTCTATTAACTATGTGGTTCCTACATAATTATATTGGTATAACTATACAAAAAGCGTGGAACCTTATCTTTGCTTATTCTTTGTATCGAGGTTCTGGAATACCTACCCTATAAGAATAAGCAAGCAACGCCCACGCCGAATATGAAATGCCACCAAACAGAGCGGTCCACGTGTGGACGCTCTGCGGCGGGATAGTCATATCCCAAAGGGCGTTTACTGCCTTCTTGCTTTGGATAGGGTGAAATTTTCCAGATTTCGATACACCAAAACAAGCGCTAATAAACGCTTTTTATAATATGTCCTCCTGTTTTACGTCGGTGAGCGACGGTATGTTTACTCGCATGCAAGTGTGCAATTGCTTTGCGACTGCAAAGGTAGTGAATTATTTTGAATTGAGCAAGAAATGAGTGATTTTTTGTGCGATTTGAAAACTGATTAGTCAACCTTTTTCAGGTTTAGTCAGGTTTAGTCACAGGTTTAGTCAGTCACACGATAACGCTTCGCTCTTCTCTCGGTCGTCTCTCGGAGTTCTCTCGGTGGAAGAAGGCAAGGTATAAGAGAAAGAAAAGAGGTGTCAATATTAACAAAACGCACTTTGGGGTGATAAACCATTACAAAATAAAACGGCTGCAAATCCTATAGGAAAGGCAGCCGTTAGATTATCTAAAGTACTTCACTTACTTTTTGATTCCGTCTCTCTCAAGCAGCGCATCAATACTTGGTTCGCCACCACGGAAAGCGCGGTACAAGTCCATTGGTTTGGCACTACCACCCTTCTCCAAAATATTCTTGCGATACAAGTCAGCTGCCTTCTTATCGAAAATGCTACCGTTCTTCTCTTTAGCCGCTTGGAATACCGAATAAGCATCTGCATCCAACAACTCCGACCACTTATAACTATAATAACCAGCTGCATAACCGCCAGAGAAGATATGGGTAAACGCAAACTCCATCTGCGTACCAGCCACCAATGGCAACACTTGTACGCAAGCCATAGCATTGTCACCAAACTTGATAACTGCCTCCGAAGCGGTCAAATTACTTGGCACTTCGAATGGAGAAGTGAGCGTATGCCATGCCATATCCAGATAACCAAATGAGAGTTGGCGCACGCAAGCGTATGCCACATGGTAGTTAGCTGCCGCTTGAATCTTGTCGATGAGCTCTTGTGGGATAGTCTCGCCTGTCTCGTAGTGCTTAGCAAAAGTATCGAGGAACTCTTTCTCGCTGAGGAAGTTCTCGTTGAATTGAGAAGGAAGCTCCACAAAGTCGCGTGGCACATTGGTTCCGTTTTGCGCAGCATATTGGCATTGGGTGAGCATACCATGCAAGCCATGACCAAACTCGTGCAAGAAAGTCTCTACCTCGTCGTAAGAGAAGAGAGCAGGTTTGGTATCTGTAGCACGAGTGAAGTTCATCACATTCACAACATGAGGACGGATATTCTTCTTGCCCTGCATGTATTGCTCTTGGAAGTTGTTCATCCAAGCGCCACCGCGTTTACCCTCGCGTGGGTGGAAGTCTGCGTAATACACAGCGAGGAACTTGCCTTTTGCATCAAATACCTCGTATGCAGTCACTTCTGGGTGATATACTTGAATGTTCTTGTTCTCCTTGAAGGTCACGCCATAGAGGCGCTTTGCCAAACCGAAGACGCCCTCAATCACATTCTCCTTCTTGAAGTATGGGCGGAGCAGGTCGTCAGAGATAGCATATTTCTCCTCTTTGAGTTGCTTGCTATAGAAGCTCCAGTCCCATGGTTGAAGACTTGCATAAAAACCTTTACCCTTGGCAAACTCTTGCAACTCAGCTACCTCTTGTTGGGCTACTGGCATATAGCTTTCGCGCAATTGATCGAGGAAGTTCATCACGTTCTCCTTGTTTTCAGCGCAGGTCTTGGTCAGCGATTTATCCGCATGGCAAGCCTTTTCAAAGAGTTGTGCCAACGCAAGGCGAGTATTCACAATGTCAATGATTACCTGTGTGTTATCAAAATCACCACCGATAGCGCGGCTATTGTATGCGGTATAGATCTCACGGCGCAAGTCGCGGTTTTGGCAGTCTTCCATCACTGGCAAATAAGTCGTTGGCTTCAGGTCGAGCAACCATCCTTCCATACCTTTCTTCTCTGCATTTGCCTTCAACATTGCTTTGGTATCCTCGTTCAAACCTACCAAGTCTGCCTCGTTAGTCACGAGCATGGTCCATGCGTTGGTAGCTTTCAATACGTTTTGTCCATATCTCAATGTTAATTGTGAAAGTTTTGCGCTGAGCTCTTTATATACTTGCTTTTGCTCATCATTGAGGTTTGCACCATTATTGGCAAACGACTCATAGATATCTTCCAGCAATTTCTTTTGCGCAGCATTGAGTTTCAAGTTGTCTTTTTGGTCATAAACGACTTTGATACGCTTAAAGAGTCCTTCATTCAGGCGGATGGATGCTGAATACTCTGACATCTTTGGCGAGAGTTCCATCTCGATAGCTTGGAGCTCGTCATTGGTCTCTGCTGAAGTGAGGTTGTAGAAGCAACCTGCTACTACTGACAACAACTCGCCTGACTTCTCATATGCCTCAATAGTGTTCTTGAAGGTTGGAGCAGCAGGATTATTCACGATAGCATCAATCTCTGCCAAACCTTGCTTAATACCTTCTTCGAAAGCAGGCATGTAATGCTCAGGCTTGATGTCATTGAATGGATAAGTTCCATGAGGGGTTTTCCACTCCTTATAGTGGAAGAATGGGTTGGCACTTGCCAACACGGTTACTGCTAATGCAGCCATAGTTAAAATTGATTTTTTCATATTGTTACTTTTGTTTTTATTCTCAAAATAGTCTAGAAGATAACACCGCAACGATATTCATGGAGTACTACATCACTCACAAGATCTATGTTTGCTTCTCCCTCATTATTGATATCAACTCTATATATTGAACGAACTAATCCTGTCCAATCATTAAAGTAGCACAGTTCTATATAATACCTATTGTTGTTTGCATAAACACGCGGACGAACGTCATACTGCTCTACCTGCAATTCAGGTTTTACATATATTATATTCGCTATATAATCAGTAAGGTCATCGGCGGTATAGATATAAGTTTTCAGATTATAATTAGCATGCCAATATTTGGGTAAATAGTTATATAATATCTGCAACATACATGCTTTCCATGCGCCAGAGATGGATTTCTCAAAGAATATATGGTCAAACAAATAAATGCTTATAGAATCGTCCGACAGTTTGATATACTCTACCGATATGTCGTCTGATACCTTGTACAGATGTTCCATTACTAGTAACTCAGCATTTTCTCTTTTACGAATATCTGTGACGGTGTCATTAGCTTGTAAACATCCCCATATAGATGAATAATCCTTGTGTTTCACAACTGTTTGGAGGTTGTGAGCTATAGTGATCAATTCGTTGTCAGATTCCAGTACAATCTCTTGCATATCGTTTCGTTCTGCAAGATATGTTTTCTGTATGTTTTTTGCAATTTTCTTTTGTTTTGCTTCATTTGGTTTATTTCTTTCATTCTCGTACATTTGCGTAAGAATACTTGTTCTAACGCTATCATAACCATGTTCCAAATAAGTTTGATATGCACTCTGAGCAGCCATCATTGATGCCACTCCACAACATATGATTAATAATAGATATCGCTTCATCATATTGTTGTTATGTATTGTTTGTTTTTTGAGTCAATTTCATGTGTACGGTATCCAGAGTCCAACGTCCCGAATCTATTGCTAAAACTGTATTTCTCCGAAGTATTCTGGCAAATGAAACGCTGGCGCCTCTGCTTCTATCGGATTCCACGATGCGTAGTGCTTCATCGGCGTTTTATCACCACATTTATAAAAGTTCGCGCGGCGCGCGTGCTCGTGCGTGAGATCCAATTCTATCAACTCCAATGGAATCCCTACCAGTAGCGACCAATGCGCTGCGCATAATTGCACAGGCAAACGCTGAATACTTTGCAGTTGCTCTGCGTTCAGTCGCACTACATCCACTTTTCTTTCTTTGCGGTGCGATGCGTTGCACACGCCTGAGGCATTAAACTCGAAGTTCCAATAGTGGGTGTTATCCTTGTCGCCGATAAACATCTCTACGCATGCATCCTCATTCACGGGCTCTAGGTCTTGTGTCTTGGTGGCCAATGGCACTTCGCCTTTCACCTCAAAGCGCACATAAAGCATCTCATCAGTATGCGCCAAGGTGAACTTCGTCTCTGGCGCCGAAGGATACTGCTCCTTCCAATTAAGCGTATCTATAACTCCTGAATTGGGCATAACAGCCATTTGCTGATCTATGACCGCCATTGACTTGCCTTGCCAATAAGGTTGATATATGGAATACGCTTTTTTCATTTTCCACCTCTGAGTAAGTTGATAGACCCCGAAAGTTGATATACACCGATTAAGGATTCATCTTGCTTTTTTAGTTTTTTTGTATAAATAGGTTTGATGGTATATTTTGCATTTTCATCAGCATCAGTCCCAAGCGCACGAATCACATAGAAGTATGCACCTTCTGCTGCAGGCCTACCTCCTATTGTACCATCCCACCCTTTTGCAGGATCGGTCCATTCATACACCAAATGTCCCCAACGATTATAGACCCAGCAATGAAACTCCTTTAGCGAACGATATGCGACACGAAACTCATCATTAGAACCATCACCATTAGGTGTGAACACGTTGGGTACTAAAAGCAAGGATTCACTGATAGAAATGGTAAACTCTACCGAATCTAATTGGCAATCACTATTGCTGATTGCTACCACTGCACGATACTGACCTGGCTCCGTGAATGTATATCGATGCTCAGCATCATTGCGTGTCAATAAGGCTTGCCCACCTTGGTAGAGTTTCCAATGGTAGTACTCTGCATTGAGCGCATTGCTCTGGAACAAGACCTCAAGTGGTGCTGACATATTGAGGACATCAGTAGGGCTATATGGCCGATTTACTTCGTTGCTTGTTTCCCCTTCTATCCCTCGTGTTGTAGTGATAGTCAATGGATTCGCTTTCAGAGAAATGGGTTGATATTGTGGTGAAACCCATGGTTCAACATCCAGGTGGAGCAATTGGGCCAAAGGATCTGTAATAGCATAATCAGTAGGGACAGGCGAGGAGGCAACTGTCAGTTCGGATGTAAATTCCATCTCTTCTACCACAGTCGAATCTACCCACATCTCTGACTCTGCATTCCACATAGCATCCATATACTCTATACGACAAATACGAGGATAGGTAGCCATTGTACCATTCAAACGAGAGTATGATATAGAAGGTATCTCACCATCCAAATGAAGTATGGTATTATCGCATGTCAATCGGGCATCTACTTGAGCCACAGATGGTCTGAGTTGCTTATAGGTAAATACCCAAAATACATCTCGCTCCGTACCTACTTTCACCATATATCCTTCTCCGTGCTCAGGGTAAAAATAATCGGTTCCTGATTGCACAGGATTAATGGTATCGGGCAAACGATACCAATCCACTTCGCCTACACTATTGAGCGTCTTCAGTTCGGCATCAGATGCAAACAGCAATAGTGTATCTCCGTCATTGGTTAATAGTGTAGCATTGCCTACGCACTCCACATGTAGCGCATAGGTCATGGAAAACGAACAAGCCAAAACAAATAGCAATAATTCCTTCTTCATCTTTATACTGCAGCCAACGAACGGGCGTGTGGGATATTATTTATTGACTTGGAAACGCTTATTACCATTCTCTATGAAATCCACAATCTGCTTGGCTGCTGCAATACCAGCATTGATATTCGCCTCAGCTGTCTGCGCGCCCATTTTCTTTGGTGTAGCAAAATAGCGCCCTTCAAACAGTTCGTTCATCTTCTGGTCCGCTGCTGGCATTATGTCGGTGACATAGCGAAAATCTTGTCGCTCCTGCATCAATCGTATCAACTCATCTTCGTTGATTACCTCCTTGCGGGCTGTATTAACCAATAAGCCACCCTTTGGCATATGGGACAGCAATTCATAATTGATACTACCTTTGGTCTCTGCCGTAGCAGGAATATGCAAACTGACAACATCGCATGTGGCATAGAGTTCTTGTGCCGAAGCAAGAGGGGTCACCCCATCAGCAGAGATTACTTCATCCGAACAAAAAGCATCATATGCATAGATTTCCATGCCGAATCCCTTTGCAATGCGTGCCACATTGCGTCCTACATTACCATAGGCATGAATACCTAACTTCTTGCCTTTGAGTTCGGTACCACTGGTTCCGTTGTACATATTTCGTACAGCCATCACCATCAATCCGAGAGCAAGTTCTGCTACTGCATTGGAGTTTTGACCTGGTGTGTTCATCGCCACAACATTGTGCGCTGTAGCAGCAGCTAAATCAATATTGTCGAACCCAGCACCTGCTCGCACAACAATCTTCAGTTGCTTAGCGGAATCCAACACCTCAGCATCCACGTTATCTGAACGAACAATAAGTGCTTGCACATCAGATACTGCTTCTAAAAACTGCTGCTTAGTGGTATATTTCTCCAATAATACCAACTCATAGCCTGCTTGTTCTACTACGTTACGAATACCATCTACTGCCACTTTGGCAAAGGGTTTTTCTGTTGCAATAAGTACTTTCATATGATAGACTAATAATAATTAAAACAATTTTTGTTTTTTTAGCGCACAAAGGTACGAAAAAAAATTGATATATCCAAGTATAATAGCAATTATTTTCGTTTCCTGAACAAATAATAATCAAAGATAATGCTTCTCTTTGATATGATTAAAGGATACGATACTTTTGCTTTGCGAATATTATCACGTCTAATATTCTTATAGACACTTCGCATTCTCCAAAAAGCGCACCTTGCTTGTAATACCGCCTTGAAATTCAGCCACTTGCCATTTAAGAGCATTTGCAATGCAGCTACATAGTCCAGTGGCATACGAATGAGCATGACCAATAGCCATTTTGCAGTAGGAAGATTCTTATAAAGCATCAACAGATTGTTGCGAAAATTCAAGAAAGTTTTTCTTGGGTTCTCGTATTCCAATGTTCCTCCTCCCACATGATACACTACCGATTGTGGCACAACCATCACTTTATAACCACGGCTATTGAGTCGCCAACAGAGGTCTATCTCCTCTTGGTGGGCAAAGAACTCAGCGTCTAACCCACCCTCTTTAATATACACATCGCGGCGAATCAACATACATGCACCCGATGCCCAGAATATAGGAACAGGCGTATCATACTGCCCATTATCCACCTCCAAATGTGTAAGCAAACGCCCACGGCAATAGGGGTAACCCAAACAATCCAACATACCTCCTGCCGCACCAGCATGTTCGAAGCATATAGCGTTGCTGCCACTGGTCCTTGCCTTCTCCTTTGAATGCCAACTGAGTACTTTGGGTTGGATTGCTGCCACATCTTCGTGCGTACGCGCGTGATTTAATAAGGTATCCAACCAGCCGTGAGTGACTTCTACATCCGAATTGAGCAATACCACATACTCCGATTCTACTTGCGCAATCGCACGATTATACCCCTCGGCAAAACCATAATTCTGCTCTAAGGCTATCACTCGTACCTCTGGCAGTGTGCGCACATACGCCAACGAAGCGTCCGTAGAGCCATTATCTGCAACCACAATCTCCACACCATCCGACTGCGTATGGGCTATCACAGATGGCAAAAAACGACGCAACATTGCTTCGCCATTCCAATTGAGTATGATTACGCTGCAAGACATTTGAAGGTGTAAAGTGTATGGTGTAAAGTGTAAAGGCGAGGGGTTAGAAACCAAAGGAGAACGCGCCTTGTACATACAAGTTTTTGCCTTGGTAATACAGCGGGCTGAACTTATCTAAATAATACTGCGCATTGCCTATATCTTCACTGGGGAGTGAGTTTTCCTTTAGGTTATCGAATCCCTGCGCATGATTGTAGCCCACCGACAAGGTGAGATACATATTCGGATGAGGCTCAAAGATACCGTCCAATCGCACTTCATTATTTCGATAAATACAGTGGTCAAAGGGTTTTTGCGATATGGTTTTGCCGATGCCAGCAGCTTCATTAACCTTTTGATTATTTTCGTCACGATAAACGCGAAGATATGAATACGAGTTATACTTCGTATCGTTGGTATAACTCATTTTCAAGAGCAATCCGCGTACGGGTCGATATGCCAATTCCGCATAGATAGACTGCGCATTATCGCCCATATAATGCCCCATATTATAACTATTCGAAGTCCATGCTAATACATCTATAGAATGGGTATAACATGCGATATAAGAGCGCACAAACTCGCCTTTCAAACTCAATCCTTTGATTGGCCAACCCGACCAATTGAAGCCCACCAAATAGGAGATAGGATTCTTCTCTGGCTCGCTAGGCTTAAGTCGTTTGAGTGAAAACTCATCCAAATAAAACGAACCATATAAATGCAGATGCTTTATGGGGCGTACTGAAATAGATGCAAAAGCTTGCGAATTTTGATTTTCTGTTGCAATACCTTTAGTTAATAAATGATCTAAAGATTTATAAAATGCGATTGGTATAAGGTATGCTGCTTGAATGTTTCGTTCTGCATAAATTATAGAGTTACCCAAAGAGAATGACAATTGTTTGATAGGTGTAAAGGTAAACATATTGGCAGCCATAAACTTGTTATAGGGGCGATATTCTTTATCTTGTACTCCCAATAAAGTGGTATTCTCTAGATAGTATGACATCGAATCTACAACATTAGATATCAACCATGCATGGAAATAATCGAATTGAAACCATTTACATGGAGTTAGCTGCAAAGAAATCATAGGCACTGCTGGTGCTCTACCCGATAAAATGTTGGATGCATGATAAGAATCTCCCCATTGGATATTTTCGCGTTGTAAAGCAAAACTTCCCCACCATGAATAAAGACTGATTCCACCTTTCGAATCGGAGAAGTCACCGCCATAACTTGCCTCTTTATATTGTGCTCCAGGACGCGAAGAAAGAGCAGGAGAACCAATATAATATTCATTTTTATCAGAATTATAAATAACTCCATAGTGTACACATGCACCCAATCTTCTCATTTTATCATCAGGGAAATACTTCTTACTTAGCCAATCTCCGCTCCATGAATTATCGCGCAGGCTACCCCAAATACTGAGGTGATTGGCTATGTCCATTTGCAGTTCAGCACCGTACCAACGATGGAAGATAGCACCTTTCTTGCTGGCTGTGATATTGCCACCTAAGATAGGACGGAAACGGAGTTTGAAATTATTATCGCGTGTCTTATAACTAAACTGCGGATCTGCCAACGAGAGCGAAAAAGTACTATGGTCGGTGTATTGCACATAGTTATTGACCATTGTATCGCGCTCCAAAGCAAACTCATTGAGATAGAACATCAGGTCTTTCTTCTGACGTTTATTGAGCAATGTATCCGCTTGTTGCGCTTGTTCGAGCATAGCGGCTACTTGGCTGCGTGTGTAAGGTCTGACGGCTGTTTGGTGGGTGATGACACCGTCGGTAATGAGTTCGTCTAAATAATCATACAAACGGCTGTAACTCAGCGATACAGGAATATTCTGCGCCATAGCCCATGACGATATACACCACAATACTATCAATAAATACTTTTTCACTTCTCAGTTGTCAGTTTTCAATTGTCAATTTTAATGGCTGCGCGCACGTTTAAACACTATAGTATAACATATGCGCCAGAAATACACGAAATCAGTAGCAAACGTACCTCGCTTCTCACACATTGTCAAATAGCGCATTTCGGATGCTTCTATCTCGTCCAATGTTTTGGGCATATCTGCATAAAATGGAGGCAACAAACCTGGCTTATGATGCACGCGTTTCTCTTGCAATTCTTTGCTATAGAGCGAAAAATAATGTTGCGAAATAGGACGTACTCCTACTAATTTCATATCCCCCTTCAGGAGATTGATAATCATTGGCAACTCGTCCAGCCAATATTTGCGTGCTATGCGCCCTAAAGTAGTGACACGAATATCATGGTTGAACTTGCCACCCTCCTGCAAAGAATAGCGATTATAGATATATTCTTGCAAAAATTCTGAATAAGGGTGCATGGTACGCAGTTTATAGAATTTGAATTGCTTGCCGTTTTTCCCTACTCTATTCAATTTGACGAAGATACCATACACACGGCGTTCGATGGTCTTAGGACGGAACTTACGTCGTGCAATCACATAGTTGAGATCGCCAATCTTGTGTTCGTCCACAATATCAAAACCGCAATAGCACAAACGTCCCAAGACTTCAGCCTTACTCAATACACGATCCTTGCCCTCTGTAATATCAAAATAGAAGCGCGATGTCATAAACAACTTGGGTAATACGCGTTTGTACAGAAAAAATACCACATAGTACAACCAACTGATAATCTTTGGATAACGCATTAATAGATTCCGTTTGGTCACCGACTGAGGTTCATAACAACACACCCACAATCCGTTGTCTGGCAGTTTGTCATTGACTGCAGCAAACAACTTGTTCACACCACGAATCTGATTGAGTGGCATGAAATTGACCAATGTATCATAGCGATAATTGCGCAATTTCTGAATATTGTACACTTCGGTAGAACGCAACGTAAAAGTGTTAGAGGAATACAAGGTGATATGCTTTTCCAGAAAAGCAATAGCCGCAGGTGTAGCAAACTCCAATATGCTATCGCGAAGCGCTTCTTTCTCGTCTTCTGCATAGAATTTGGGTTGCTTCAGCACTGACTGTTCGGATCGTTTAGGAGCCTCCAATGGTTTATCTTCTTCGTTTAGGGCATAGCGATAGGCGTGCTTTACCACCAAACAAACCAACGATATGACCAGCATTACCAGCCATATCGTCAGGAGAACCCATATTGAGAAATTTTCTTTCGCCAATAGCCACATATAGCCATACATCACACCAAAAGTCACAATGGCAGCAAAGAGCAGACGACGCATGTCTTTGCCCATCTTCATGTACTTAACAGGTACATATCGGTGCGAGAGATAACCCGTCAGTAGCCAAATGGCAGAAAAGACAATGGCAAAGACATCGTATTTCTGAAACGGTATCTGCGTGGACAATGGAAACCACCACAACACAACTACCACGCTGAGTATCAGCGCAACAGCATCTGCGATGAGATAATTCCAATAAGGTTTGTAGAATAGATGTCTTTGCATTGCCAATATCCTTCAATTACTTTTTGTAGCGTGCATTCAAACCTGTAATCACTTCATCAGTAATATCGTAGTGCTCATTCGCCATTAGCACATTGTCTTTGGCTGTATTACTTAGGATTACATGATAACGACCATCAGCATTGAATACTTTCAAGAAATTAGTCAAGGAATCAGCCAATTGCGCATTTAGTTTTTGGTTTTCAAGCATAATATCTTGTGTCAATTTTGCCTCCAACTCTTGCAACTCTTGCTCTTTTTGAGCCAATTTCTGTTGATCTTTCTCTGCACGCTCACGGCTGAGATATGCGTTGTTTTCTAATTTGCGTTGGAATTCTGCCACTTCATTTTGGAAAGTACGCAATTTTGTATTCATTTTCAAACGCGCATCCTCTTGCTTAGTCATGAGTTGGTCGCTTGCTTCTTGTGCGAATGTATAGTTTTCCAATAGGCTATCCACATTTAGATATGCCACTGGCATCACCTCTGACGGAGAGATTACTACAGATTCACTTGCTACAGGCTTCTTACCTGCAAACACAATTACAAACAATGCAGCCACTGCGGCTACGAGAACAACGTTGATTACTAATTGAAGTTTATTCATATTCATTCTTTTTTTTAAGTTTTTATTCTTTTTTATACTAATTCATGGATGATTAATCCTGAACGCAGTTTTGGTTCAAACCAAGTCGTTTTGGGTGGCATAATATTTCCTGTATCTGCTATACGTATCAGTTGGTTCATAGTCACGGGATACAACGCTAACGCCATCTTCATCTCTCCCGAATCCACGCGACGACTCAATTCGTCCAAGCCACGTATACCACCTACAAAGTCTATGCGCTTATCCGATCGCAAATCCTTAATTCCTAACAATTTATCCAAAATCAAATCAGACGAAATCGTCACATCCAATACGCCTATCGGATCATCATCATCGTATCGTCCTACCTTTGCTGTCAGCTTATACCAGTGCCCTGCTAAGTACATCGCAAATACATGTAATGCCTCTGGACGATAGATATCTGTTCCCATATCTTCCACCTCAAAATCCGTTTTCAATGCTTCCAGGAATTGCTCTCCTGTCATACCATTCAAATCCTTTACAACACGGTTATAATCCATTATATGTAATTGATTATCAGGAAAACAAACCGCCAGGAAATAGTTATACTCCTCATCACCTTTGTGATTGGGATTTTGCAGTTTTTTCTCGTTTCCGACCAATGCTGCAGCCGCACTACGGTGGTGACCATCGGCTATGTACATAGCAGGTATTTCACCAATAATCTGGGTGATACGGGCGATCGTATCGGTGTCACGAATAACCCAAAAAGTATGTCCAAAACCATCTAAATCCGACACGAAATCATATTCGGGTTCTCCAGCTACCACATTAGCGATAATAGCATCCAAGTCATCTCGATGTGGATATGCAAAAAAGACGGGCTCTACGTTGGCATTATTCACTCTCACGTGTTTCATGCGATCTTCCTCTTTGTCACGACGTGTCAACTCGTGTTTCATGATACGCCCTTCCATATAGTCCTCTACCCATGCTGCCAACACCAATCCATATTGTGTTCGCCCATCCATAGTTTGAGCATATACGTAATAACAGTCTTGGTCATCTTGCACCAACCATCCCTTCTCACGGAAGAGATCAAACTGCTCTCGTGCTACCGCATATACTCGTTCATCATGCTCATCAGTCCCCTCTTCAAAATTGATTTCAGGCTTGATGATATGATAAAGCGACATTGCATTACCATCTGCCTCCTTACGTGCTTCATTTGAATTCAACACATCATAAGGCCTACTGCTCACTTGTTTCGCCAGCGCTTGTGGCGGACGAATACCACGAAATGGTTTTACTTTCATATCTTTTTATTTTTCGTTTTTCGCTTTTCCATTCTTCATTGTGCACGTGCCATTAAACATGGCATTAGGCTCTATATTCAATGTTTGCACTACTACTTCGCCCTGCACATTACTGGTTGCTCGCAGAATCAATGTATTAGCCACATCTATCTTACCCTCTATTTTTCCCATTATCTCCGCATTTTGGCATTCTACGGAACCTTTTATGCATCCACGCTCGCCAACCACTAATTTGCTTGAGCACTTCACATCCCCTTCTATCATACCATCCACACGAATATCGCCATCGGCAACAATTGTACCGATTATCTTACTGCCTGAGGTTAATGAATTATATTGCAACCCCGCATTTTGCTGACTTCCTGCCATTTTATTTCCTAATTTTATTAATTTCAACATTTCATTTGAAAAATCTTTTCTCAAACAACTTGCAAAGGTAGTATTTTTTTTTTGATAACGCAAATAAAAAATAGAATAACTGCTATAAAACACAAAAAAAAGTAAGGACTATCTTTCTGATGTTAACCTTCTATTTGGTCCTTCAAAACATGCCAGAGTGTGTCATCAGGAACTGGCGCCGTAATAGACAATAGTTGCTTACTCACAGGATGTACAAACTCTATTTTGCGAGCATGTAGCGATATTCCACCATCTGGATTACTGCGCTTGGCACCATACTTCAAATCGCCTTTTATGGGACAGCCTATAGCAGCCAACTGACAACGTATCTGATGATGACGACCCGTTTCCAAATTGATTTCCAGCAATGTATATCGTTCCGTTTGAGCAACAACCTTATAGCTCAATACGGCTCGTTTCGCATCTTTGGTACCTGATTTGACCACGAAGGATTTGTTCTGCTTCTCGTTGCGCCAGAGATAATTCTCGAGCCTTATTGCCTCTCCATTTTCAGCTTTCAGCTTTCCGTTTTCAGTTACCACTATCGCCCAATAAGTTTTGCGTATTTGTTCGTGCGACTGAAACATCGCATTAAGGCGTGTGAGGGACTTGCTGGTACGAGCAAAAACTACCACACCCGTTGTAGGACGATCTAACCGATGCGTAACACCAAGAAACACTTCACCTGGCTTTTGGTATTTCTCCTTGATATATGCCTTAACCGTCTCGCTCAACGGTGTATCACCAGTCTTGTCACCTTGCACTATCTCGTGGCAGGTCTTGCTAACGGCTATAATATGGTTATCTTCGTATAATACTTTCACTTTTTCAGTTTTCCGTTTTCACTTTTTCAACATATCCTCCACTTCGCGAAGAGGAATCATCACAAAATCACGCTCCAGCATACGAGGATGAGGAAGGGTTAGAATTTCACTGGTATATTCAATCTGACTCCCGATTCCCAATTCCCGATTCACGCTATACGCCTGCAACAAATCAATATCTATCACCCTATCACGATACACGCCATTCACAGATTTCTCACTTCTGCCCATCTCACGCTCAATTTGTTGGGTGAACAGTAGCACATCTTCAGGCGAATGGTCAGTGCAGTACACCGCAACCATATTCGCGAACTCATTCTCCGACACAAACCCTTGCGGTGCACTCCTATAGATACCAGAGCAAGCCACTTGCTCCCCCACTCGTTCACAAAGCAGACGCAGTGCCTCCTGCAGATTCGCCTCGCGATTACCCAAGTTTGTCCCTATGCCCAAATATATCCTCATCAGCTATCAAGGAACCGCCACAAACTCATAATCGATCTTCTCGCTCATGCTTACTATCATATAGTATGGTTCATTGTCTTCATCTTTCATCGAGTCCACGATGATGCATGTCATACCCTTGACTTGCGTAATCTCACGGGAGTGATCATGCCCCGACCATACCATATCTACGCCATGTTGGGTAAAAAGATTAAGCAATGTATATGTCTCCTCCAACGTGTAGTTAGAGGTATGCCCCTGTGAACCATCACGTTTGAAGAAGTGGGTATGAGTGCACGCTACTATATGTCGAAAATCTTGTGTATCAGCCCATTGCAATGTCTCACGAAGCCAGTCGAGTTGTTTTTTTCCTACAGTACCATCAGCAGAATCATAGACGACAAAAAGGTCCTTTGCTCCAGATGGTGTGCTGACGATAAAATAGTAGTAGCATGTCTTGAAATAGTCCACAAAGAGTGGCCATTGTTTGAAATAAATATCATGATTACCTGCAACCGCCATGAGGGTATCGTTTTTGAGAGGATTGAGAGGCACTTCCTCGTATGCGGAGTACA
>JAZREU010000089.1:0-11956 GCA_045660925.1 Paludibacteraceae bacterium
CCCTCCCCGCAGCACCCTCACACGGTGCTGCTTTTTTTCATCTTTTGAAGACACCAAGTTCCATTTCTCTCTTGACCTCATCTAAATAATGAACCTCTTTTAATAAAAAAAGTGCATTTTTTTGTAATTTTCTTTGAGATACTGACAAGTTTTAGCAGTTTGATGTAGTACCTTTGCAGCGTGAAACAAAAAAATGTAAAATTATGGCAAACGAAATTGTATTGTACCAACCAAATGAACAAATGTCTTTGGAGGTAAAATTGGAAAATGAAACGGTGTGGCTAACACAGCAACAAATTGCAGATTTATTCGGAGTCAAAAGACCCGCTGTGACCAAACACCTTGGTAATATCTTTCGTGAGGGAGAATTAGACATCACTTCAGTTAGTTCCATTTTGGAACATACTGCCGCTGATGGAAAAATATATAGTACACAATTTTATAACTTGGATGCTATATTGTCCGTTGGTTATAGAGTTAATAGTAAAAATGCAACCTTATTCCGCCGTTGGGCAAATCAAGTTTTAAAAGAATATATGCTCCGTGGTTATGCAGTTAATCAGCGAATTGTATATGTAGAAGAATACTTCGACAAACGCTTACGTGCACATGAACAACGCATTGAAAATGTAGAACAAAAAATCGACTTCTTCGTTCGCACAAGCTTACCTCCCCACCAAGGCATCTTCTACGATGGGCAAATCTTCGATGCCTACACTTTCATCAATGACCGCATACGAGAAGCCACTACCCGCATCATCCTCATTGACAACTATATTGACGATAGCGTGCTCACCATACTATCCAAACAAGCAGACAAGGTTGCTGCCACTATCTACACCAAGAAACCATCCGCACAACTGCAATTGGATATTCAGAAGCACAACGCGCAATACACTCCAATAGAAATAATTGACTTCGACCGCTCACACGATCGCTTTCTCTGTATTGACGAGACGGTCTATCACCTCGGTGCCAGCATCAAAGACCTTGGCAAAAAGTGGTTCGCCTTCTGCCGTATGGAGATGACCGCTACTGAACTGTTGCAGAAAATACAATAATTCGTGTATCCATATCATATAAATTCGGCCAATCTTCTGAATGCGGAAACTTTTTTTCAAATGCAAAAATTCACGATAATATACCACAAAACACACAACTGTTTGGTTGTTTCAGTTTTTTTTTGTAACTTTGCAGCGATTTATGGATAAACAAAATAGATAACAGAATATGAAAAGCAAAATTTTATTAGCTCTGCTAATCGTATGTATTGGCTGTTGTCCAAAGACAAAACAAACGAATGACCAAAGTCAAGTTGTCGTAACATCCTATCCATCCAGCATCGGGGAGGCAGGTGTAGCAGTCTATCTACCAGAAGGATATGCCACTTCCAAAACGGACTACCCTGTGCTATATCTACTGCATGGTAGCGGCGATGACGAGACAGGTTGGCTCACAAAAGGCAAAGCCAAAGCTGTCATTGATTCGTTGATTACCAACCAGCTATGCCAACCGATGATTGTGGTAATGCCCAACGGCTATCTTGAGCAAACAGGCAAACACTATGCACCAGAATTTCGTCTCTGGATGGAAAGTACCTTCGAGGAGAATTTCAGCCAACTCATCGCGTGGACCGAAGCCCACTACCGCACCATTGCAGACAAACAACACCGCGCTATTGCAGGACTCTCCATGGGTGGTTTCCACACCATGCACACAGCGGCGTTGCTCAACCAATCGTTTGATTATGTGGGTATCTTCTCTGCACTATATGTGCCATACATGAGCGAGCATCGCGCAGAGCGCACCTTGGCAATCAGCGACTTAGCGCTATCAGAAAAGCCTGCATACCAACAAACAGAGGCATTGCTCGCACAGCAGTTTGCCAATCCACCACAACTCTATTGGATTGCTTGTGGTACAGAGGATTTCCTCTATCAAGATAATGTGGTATATCGCCAATATCTGGATGAGAAACAATATCCCTACGAATACCACGAATCCGCTGGCGGACACACATGGGAGAACTGGATTGACTATCTCACCATCTTTGCACAACGCATATTCTAACAGCAAAAATAATTATTAACCATAAAAACGAGCTTATTTATGTTTGAAAATCAACCAAAAGGTCTGTTTGCATTGGCCCTTGCCAACACAGGCGAACGCTTTGGCTACTACACCATGTTAGCCGTATTTGCACTCTTCCTCCGTGCGAACTTCGGATTGGAAGCTGCAACCGCAGGACAAATCTATTCTACCTTCCTCGCGTTGGTATATTTCTTGCCACTTGTAGGTGGTATCTTGGCCGACAAGATCGGTTACGGCAAGTGCGTGACCATTGGTATCATGGTAATGTTCCTCGGATACATCTTGCTGGCTATTCCATTGGGCGCAGGCGGCACCGCTATGGGTGCAATGATTGCTGCATTGGTATTGATTAGTTTTGGTACCGGTTTGTTCAAGGGTAACTTGCAAGTGATGGTGGGTAACCTCTATGACGATCCAAAGTACGCTGACAAGCGCGACGCCGCTTTCTCATTGTTCTACATGGCTATTAACATTGGTGCGATGTTTGCTCCTACCGCAGCTGTGAAGATTATGGATTGGGCACAAACTAGTCTTGGCATAAGCGTAAACGATAGTTATCACTTTGCTTTCATGGTAGCTTGCGCATCATTGGTATTGAGTATCGCTATCTACTACGCATGCCGTCCTTGGTTTAAGCACGTGGAGAACTCTGCTAAGCAAGTCGCTGCCACAGGTGGCGCAAAGGTAGAGGAATTGACTCCAGAGCAAACCAAAAAGCGTATCGTGGCACTCTGCCTCGTATTTGCTGTAGTAATCTTCTTCTGGATGGCCTTCCACCAAAACGGTTTGACCCTCACCTACTTCGCTAACGAGTTTGTACAACCACTCTGCACAGGCGTACAGACCATGTGGTTTGATATCATCAACCTCGTGATGATCGTGGCTATTGTATATGCTGGTTTCTCTCTCGTTCAAAGCAAAGAGAAAAAAACAAAGGTTATCTCTGGCGTAGTCATTTTGGCAGCGTTGGGCGTATTGGCATACAAGTACTTGAATATCTCAGCAGAGGGTATCACTTTGAGCGCTCCAATCTTCCAACAGTTCAACCCATTCTACGTAGTAGCTTTGACTCCATTTAGCATGGCATTGTTTGGTGCGTTGGCAAAGAAAGGCAAAGAGCCATCTGCTCCACGCAAGATTGCTCTCGGTATGGTGGTTGCAACTATCGCGTATATTGTGATGGCTGTGGCTTGTATCGGATTGCTGACTCCTAATGCTCAAGAGTTGGCGCGCGTAGCAGGTGATCCTACTTTCGTGAATGCTAACGTATTGATCTATACTTACTTGATTTTGACCTTTGCTGAGTTGTTGCTCAGCCCAATGGGTATCTCCTTCGTAAGTAAGGTAGCTCCTCCTAAATTCAAGGGTATGATGATGGGTGGCTGGTTTGTTGCTACCGCTATCGGTAACTACCTCGTATCTATCGGTGGTAACCTCTGGGGTGATATGCCATTGTTGGGCGTATGGAGCGTATTCGTAGCTGTTTGCGCTATCGCTGCTATCTTTATGTTTGCGATGATGAAGAAACTCGAAGATGCAACCAAATAATCTATGAACAATCTTATTCAAACAATAACCGACTACACGACCGCTCTGGAGCAGAAACTCTCTGCTCTAGAGGCGCGTGTGGCGCAACTCGAAGCTGCCAACGAGGCGATGAAGCAAGAAGGCGATGAGGCGAAAGCCTTGGTAGCCACTCTGCAAGCCGAAGTGGCTGCATTGGCTGTTGTTGGTGTGGCAGCACAAGAGGCAGAACCAGAAGTAGAGATTGAGCTGATTGTCGAAGATTCCTCCGACTCGTCTGACCTGTCAGACCTGTCCGACATGTCTGACGAGTCTGACCAAGCAACAGAAGAACCACAAGAGGAAGTTGTAGCAGAGGTACAAGAGGAGACATTCGAACCACTAGAGATTCTAGAGGAGGAACCTGTGGAAGAAGATTCAGTAGTAGAACCTGTGGTTGAGCCAGCTCCTGCGCCACAGCCAGAAGTAAAGTTGGAGCCCGTAGTGGAAGTAAAAGTGGAGCAACCTGCACCACGCCCTGTACCAACACAAACTTCATTGTTTGGTACCGCCGTAGAGGATATCCGTCAAGCTATTTCTTTAGGTGATCGCTTCCTCTTCCAACGCGAACTTTTTGCTGGCAACGGCGAATTGATGCAAAAGACATTGGATGAACTCAATGCGCTTGGTTCGCTCAGCGAAGCAATGGACTATGTGCTCGACAACTTCGAGTGGGACAAAGAATCCACCGCAGTACAACTCTTCGAGAATGTACTCAAACGCCGCTTTAGTTAAGAATTAGACGAACCGTTATCCTATACCCCAAAGGGCAACCCATAACCAATATCCAATAGCCCGAAGGGCGTCCAATAACCAACAAATATGCTCTACATCGTACCTACACCCGTTGGTAATCTAGAAGATATCACTTTTCGTGCGCTACGCGTACTAAAAGAGGTGGACTTGATTCTCGCTGAAGACACCCGCACATCGTCCGTACTGCTCAAACATTACGACATCCATACGCCACTCAAGAGCCATCATAAGTTCAACGAACATGAAACCAGCGACGACATGGCTACCCGTATCGCGGCAGGCATGACCGTGGCACTCATCTCCGACGCGGGCACGCCCTGTATCTCCGACCCTGGGTTTATGTTGGTGCGCGCTTGCGTAGAAAAAGGTGTAGAAGTGCAATGTCTGCCCGGCGCAACAGCTTTTGTGCCCGCCTTGGTTAATTCAGGTTTGCCCAACGACCGCTTCTATTTCGAGGGCTTCCTACCTCAAAAGAAAGGCCGTCAGACACGCATGAAAATCCTTGCAGAACAGACGCATACGATGATTATCTATGAGTCTCCATTCCGATTGGTAAAGACATTGGAGCAATTGGCGGAATTTATGGGCGGCGAGCGCAGAGCAAGCGTTAGTCGCGAGATTAGCAAACTACACGAAGACACCCAACGAGGCACACTCCTCGAATTGGCAGCACACTACAAACAAACACCACCCAAAGGTGAGATTGTGCTCATTGTGGAAGGAAAGACGGAGTAGGGGACTTTTCGCTTACTAATGAGATACTACAATGCGCAAATTATTCATAATTTGTTAATGCAGAATAGTATCATTTTCGATTTTTGTTCTTAGGAAACCAACCGCGCTCAACGCGTTTCTTTTGCTCGAAGAGCTCAAGTATCGACCAGAAACAGGAGAAGGATACAACTCCCAATATCACAGAGAAATAGATATTCTTAATCAGTAGCGAGCCTACCAGCATCACTATGCCCACCAATGCAAATAGCCACCAGCATTTGGTGCCGAAATAGTATTCGCCCTTGATTACCAAGGGGTGAAACAAACCTATACACAAAAAGGCAACCAATCCTAATATTATACCCGAGAAATTCATTAGTGACAGAACATAAAACCGAAGAAGATTCGTGGTCCAGTAGGTAACAGCAGTTGATTGTCTGCAAAAGCCAACATCCAATCCATACGCAGCGTCACATGAATACGTTTGGTCATACACCAATCGATACCCACATACGGATCCACATAGCCAAACCCTTGCTTGGTGAGTATTGCCCTCTCTTCGGGTTGCCAGTCCGTCTCCGTACCTTCTACCACATAGAGCGTGCGCATAACTCCACCGCCTACAGCTGCACCAATATACGGCCACACCTTTTCCATGCGCCAGCAAGCATCTGCTAAAAGACCGCCAGAACCGACACGAACATAACTACCTGATTGTAAGATGTCTTTCATATCCGTTGCACCACATTTCATAGTAGAGACATAACCCTCACACCCCACACGTAGGTGTTTCCATAGGTTGACACGCAACGATCCACCAATACCCGTGGTCATGCCCTGTGGACTGATATTTTCGCCTGAAGGTAATACCGCTGCTGGATTCTTTCCAAACAAATATCCAGCATGCAACATCATTCCACCGCTATATCCTTGAAAAATAGGTATTTTTTCTTTGACTGCAATATTCTTTTTCGTTGCAGTGGTATCTTGTACCACCTCTTTCTGCGCATATGTCGCGGTGGCGATAACCAACAATATCAGTAGTATTTTCTTTCTCATCATTTATTCTTTCACTTTTCCATTTTCCGCTGCAAAGGTACTACTTTTTTTCGAATTAATCCTTAAATCTAACTTAAATTATTATCCTAAGGGAATGCGGAGTTCGTTGATGGTACCATTGATGTCAAGAGAGAGGGAAAAATGATGGCAACCCAGTTGCGATTTGATGCGGATAATGCCTGGTTTAGAAACAGGCAAAAGAACTTTCAGTATTCCGTCCAACATCGTACGCAGATCTTCCGGCGATATTGTAATCTCACTGACAAACGGATCCAAATGTAGGCGAGGTGTAAGTTGCTTGGCAGCAAAGTCCACCTCATGCTCGCGAATCCATTGAATAGCAAAGTCCTGTATATTCAGCGTATGCGATTGCTTAAGGGATACAGTATGCAAAATGATTCCTACGCCACGGATAGATTCTATGGGTGTATTGCGCGCCAACCCCAACTTACGGCGCAGGGAATGGAGATGTACATCAATAGTGCCTGTATCGTACTGAAAACGTTGCCCCCAGACGGATTGTAGAATATCATCGCGTGTACAAATGGTATCTGCATGCTGAAAAAGATACTCCAACAATGCATACTCCAATTGGGTAAAATGCACCACATCTCCACCGCGAGTCACGCAATGGAGATGTGTATCTAATAATATATCACCAAGTTGGTATCGCATTAGAACAGATACCCCATCTTGATGTAGAAGTTGGCCCATTTGGCATTGTCTTGCTTATTGAGTGCCATTGCCCAGTCCACAGAAAGCACGAAGTTCTCGTTCATAGCCACTTTCAAACCGACACCCGCTGCCATATGTGGCATATAAACGCGGGAGTGATCGAAGTTGCCATTCTCATCCAAAGCGAAATAATTGCCTAGTGCAAGAGGAGCAACCGGACGATCCTCCGATGGTGTAGATAACGTAGCCTCCAACACATCTTTTGCATAAGCAGCTTTGATATTCTCTTCATCCAACTCATATGGTTGAGTAATCACGCCTAAGTCAAAGAATGGTGCCAAGCCAATATAGAAGTGTTGGCGACCTATATCGAAGCGAGCCACTTTACAACGCAGCTCTACATTAGCGTATGCAAAACCATTAGCCAAAATGCGGTTACGCATAATACCGCGCAATGAGTTCGCACCACCTAATCCCTCGTACATTACGCGTTGGATAAAGAGGGTGTTGAGGTAGGTGTTCATATAGAATGGTGACTGACCTGCGATATTATTCTGTGTACCAACGCGATATGCGAAGGTGACGCGATCGTGATATACAGGCACATAGTGGCGGAAATTGAAATTAAATTGCAGGTGATTGTATCCCGCAGCAGCTTGTAGCGCTTTGTCGGTGTCAAAAGCAGCCGTGTAAGTAAAGAACGCATCTGCATAGATACCTTTGGTTGGACAAGTGCGTTGGTCACGACTGTCGTATGTGAGACCTGCACGCAGATATGGGTGCCAACCGCCTTTGGCTTCTGCCTGTTCGATAAGTCCCCATTTCACATATTTCTCGTACAACCCTTCCACATTCTTGTTCATCGCCTTTTGTTCGTAACGCTCTAGGGTAGGGTCAAAGACATTTTTCTTGCCATTGAGCATATCAATATCGCACTCGTCAATCATATAGCCGAGTACACCAAGACCTGCATTCCACTTGAGGTTCTTATAGATAGTACCCTCAATATCAGCAGCAAAGCGGAAGAGGTCGCGTTTATATTTATAGAACGCGCGCGATTGGTACTCCTCCAGATTACCCATTTTAGATTGGTCTTTTTTCCACTTGTGGAAGTCTTGGTCATAAACCGATTGATAGCCATTGAAACCATAGAAATCACACATAGCATCTGGTTGATAGGTCATATCAAGGGTCAAGCGGTGATTAGGAATGAGGTATTTGCTATCATAGTTCACACGGAAAATACCGTAGTTCTTGGTCGTATAAGCAGCTTCTGCATAAATAGAGTGAATATACTCAGGATATTGCGAACCGTCGCCATAGAAGTAGATATTGGTGAGAAGACCACCTTGGAAACCAAGGTCAGCATCAAAAGCCACGGATGGCAATGCGCCGAAGTTCCAACCAGTTTTAATCTTACGACCAAGTGAATCCACTTGTTGTACTTTCTCCTTTTTCGCTGCTTGTACTGACAAAGTCAATAAAGCAGTAAGTGTTAATAGAATATATTTTTTCATAATTCAAAATTCTTAATTCAAAATTATAACTATCCAAGAATCCAAGCCAAGAATGCACCAAGGTATGTACCTATAGCATAACCAACCAAGCCCACAACAATTCCAGAAATCAATACTTTCTTATTCTTCATTGCACCTGCGATAGGTGGTACAAATGGAGGAGAACAAAGCAAGCCTACTTGACATACACAGAACAAGTCACCACTCACCTTCGCAATACGGCAAAGCAACAAGTGCAAACCAACCGAGATACCGATAATCCAGAAGACAAAGCCACCGATATAGAGCGAACCGCCGTTCACACTATTGATGTCAAACATCGAAGCCACTATCACGCTGAAAATCAAGATAAAGAACATACCCAACTCAAAGGTTTTTGGCAATTCGCGCACTTTCTTAAAGAACGAAGCAATGATAGAGAGTGTGGTGATAGTCAGGATTACAACCAACTCGTTCAGCGTGCCAGTGATGAGCAATGCCATGCCTGCACCTACAGCCAAGAAGCAGATACTCAATCCTAAACCTTTCATCATGCCGATAAAGTTTTTCTTCTCAAACATACCACGGTAGTTTTCCACATCATTGGTTTCTACTTCGTCCTCATCCATACGCCCTTTGTGGGTTACATCCTTGTATGGCAATAACTTACGGAAAATCTTGTATCCGCCACCCAACAAGAAGAATATATAAGGTGTGGTGATTACCATTTGAAAAGCGAGCACAATCGCCATTACCGAGCGATCCACGTTGAGTGCCGCACCCAAGGCATTGAAGTTCATGGTTCCACCTGTGTAGATACCAGCCATCATACCTGTTACTTTGGCAATCTCTGGCACCGAGTTGCGGAAGATAAAATAGCCCGAGATAGAAGCGATGATGACCGCAGCAATACCTGTCACAAGTGCCCATGCGGTTTTAGGTAGCGATTTAGTCCAGAGTTGGAAATCGCAGTTGAAGAGCATCAGCGGAATCGCCAAAGGTACAGCCACACTCATGATGGTAGATTGGAGTTTGCTAAAACTTGCAGTTGCTTCTGGAGTAGCAAATTCAAATACTCCGCACAGCGAAGCAATAATACCTACTGCGTACGCCAGTACCACAGTACCTATTTTTTGGACAATAGTCCAACGCTTGAACGCCTCAATAATCAATATTGGGAAAATGATATAGCAAGCGAGAATAACGTAAACCTTTATCATAATTCAAAATTCTTAATTCTCAATTATTTCGTTTCTTCTGGTTTGTTTAATTTGCGAGCCAAATACATATACTCCTGCAAGAACATCCAAAATGGCATGGTGATAAAACCCGTCAAAGGGATAATAATCAGTTGCCAAACAAATTGCACCGAGTTATGGAAAGCAGGGTCTTTGATAGCCCAGCGGATAATCAACCATGCTAACCATAATGGCAACGTAATCACACCTGCCACCAATGCAAGAGGCGACATCAATGCCAGCATCAAAAGCAAACCCCACTTAGGCATACGATGTTTTGGAAACCAGTTCTTGTGCGCTGGACGATTTCGGTTGAGTTCTTCCCAATTCTTTTCATAATTTTCATCGTCGGGGACCCAAAGAATCTGTTCACGCATGCGATTAGTAAGCTCTTCGCGCATAGCAAGAATCAATTTTGGTTGCTCCAAATCTGCATGCTCAGCTATAAACTCTGTCATATTAATCGGCTTGCCGATATTGATGACGAGTGTATCCCATAGGTGGAACCAGTCGCTATACTCCAATCCGACAGGCACAATGTAAATGGGTTTCTCATGCCCGAACTTCTCATTAGCACGCAATGTAATGCGGAAGATACCTTTGCCGAGTGGCAAGAGCGAGTGTTTAGTGCGGTGAGTGCCTTCTGGCAGAATACAGAAAGGAACGCCCTCGTGCAGAGTATCAATAGCACGCTCTACCGTTTCGTCATTTTGCAAAACTTGATTTGCACCATCGCGCATACGCCTAATGGGCATAATCTTCAAGAATCCCAATATCTTGGCAAACAATGGCTTGCGGAAAATATCGGCTCGCGCAACAAAGACTTTTCTCTCGGAATTAATTGACAACACCGCTAACGCATCTTGGAGCGCATTGGTGTGATTGGGTGCAAAGATTACAGCACCGTCTTGTGGTATATTCTCCTCGCCAACGTACTTGATATGTCGGTACGAATGTCGGAACATCCAGTTCACGAGCGGGAGCAGAATTCTGTATCCACGATTCTCATCATGTATCTGTTTCATATCTTTTCAGATTTTTGTTTCCGTGCGACAAAGGTACTATATTTTTCTTGAATGAGCAAATCTTTTTATTATAAAATCATCATTTGTATTAATAATGTTTTGATAATCAACGAGTAAAAAAATAAGTTTTTTTGAATTAGAGAATTGATGAATAATTGACGAAAATATATTCTACAACACTTTTTAAGAATAAATTTGGTAGAGTGAAATATTTTTCGTACCTTTGCACATCGATTGTGTAAATTGGGCAAAAATCATAATAAACAATATTAAAAACAACAAAAATCAAAAAACTTATGTGGTTAAAAGATTCATCTATTGGCCGTAAACTCGTGATGAGTGTCACTGGTTTGGCTTTGGTCTTCTTTCTGCTTTTCCACGGTGCGATGAACTTCGCGCTCGTGTTCTCAGAGGAGGCCTACAACGTAATCTGCTCTATTCTTGGAGCTAATTGGTATGCATTGATCGCTACTGCCGGACTCGCTTTCTTGGTAGTTTTGCACTTTGCATACGCTTTGTATCTCACCATCCAAAACCGTATGGCACGTGGTAATAGCCGTTATGCTGTTACTGCTAAGCGCGAAGGCGTTGAGTGGGAGTCTGAGAACATGTTGGTACTTGGTTTCGTAGTAATCGGTTTCCTCGTACTCCACATGGCTAACTTCTGGTTCAAGATGCAGTTTACTGAGATTATGCACATCTTGGGTGCGCACGACTTCTCTGTTTCTGAGTTCGCTCCAACCGACGGCGCTGGCCTCGTGAAAGCGTTGTTCACTACTCCTATCTGGGGTCAAGTGTACTGCGTGCTCTACCTTGTATGGTTGGTAGCATTGTGGTTCCACCTCCGTCACGGTGTATGGTCTGCTCTCCACACCATGGGTTTCAACAACCTCGTATGGATGAAGCGCGTTAAATGCATTGGTGCTATCGTAGCAACTCTCGTAGTAGGTCTCTTCGCTGTGGTAGTTCTCTACTACCTCGGCGTTGGTATCGGTATGCTCTGCGCATAAAATAAGTGCCTAAGGCACGTTAGAAGTCCTGCGGACGTTACATGTCTTTGACGTTGTTAAGTTATATACCCTTCGGGCGTTATTATAAGTTAACGAGAATAACGCGGCATAGCCGCATGTAACGCGAAGCAGATAACGTGAGCCGACAGGCGAACCAATAACAAAATTTTGACAAAAATTTTCAAAACATATGGCAACAAAAAAAGAAACTGCGCAGGTTATTACGCCTGAAATGGCGAAGATCCCTGCTGGTCCACTCGAGAAGAAATGGACCAATTACAAAGACCATCAGAAGTTGGTCAACCCTGCCAACAAGCGTCGTCTTGACG
>JAZREU010000090.1:0-9598 GCA_045660925.1 Paludibacteraceae bacterium
GGTCAAAGTAGTTTTACCGTGATCAACGTGACCAATTGTACCAATGTTCACGTGTGGTTTCGAACGGTCAAATTTTTCTTTTGCCATAATTCTAGAATGTTTTTAGTTATTAACGTTAATACTAATGTATTTTACAATTTCATTTTTTACACACCGCAATACTCCCATCTTCGCATCTCTGCTCCCGGAAGCACCTCACGGTATCTTTAATCTTTGAGCTAATGGCGGGAGTTGAACCCGCGACCTCATCCTTACCAAGGATGCGCTCTACCACTGAGCTACATCAGCAACACGAACTCTCCTGTTCGCTACTACTCGAAAATACGAGCGTATAAATAAAATTTGAGCGGAAAACGGGGCTCAAACCCGCGACCCCCAGCTTGGAAGGCTAGTGCTCTATCGACTGAGCTATTTCCGCGTGCTTAACCACGACTTCCGCGACGGTTAGTTATTTGTGGGAGCAGATGGATTCGAACCACCGAAGGTGAAAACCAGCAGATTTACAGTCTGCCCCATTTGGCCGCTCTGGAATACTCCCTATTTTTATTTCAAAGTTCAACTTTTCTTGAGCCTCTTGTCGGATTCGAACCAACGACCCCGAGATTACAAATCACGTGCTCTGGCCAACTGAGCTAAAGAGGCGGGTCTTTGTACTTTTTGCCACGCCCTAAAAAACACGTCGGCGGAAAAGCGGTGCAAAGGTACTGCTTTTTTCTGATATGACCAAATGTTTTTGAAAAAAAATGATATTTTTCTTCATTTTTTCGCAAAAAGAGGGGCAAAATCGCCCCTCTCATGCTAAAATTACGTATTTTTATTTATCTTTTCGTTTTTCTATTTGCTTCTCAATTGCCTCCAAGCAATCATCGATTCCCTCCTCAAAGGTGTCGCATACTTTCTGAGCAAATAATTCCGCGCCAAATCCCAGCACTCTGATCGCTGTCTCTTTATTCAGATTCGTTTCGGGTTTCACCACCGTCATACGAATCTCCATCTCTGCGGACTCTGGAAGCAGTTTTTCATAGCGTTTTGTCTTCTTCTCAATGTGTTTCTCGAGACGCTCAGCAATCTCGAAGTTCACCGCTTGCGTGTTCAGTTTCATAAGTCCTCCTTTTTTATATGGTTAAGTTTTTATTATTTTCTACTCCGCGGGTGTGCCGCTTCGTAGGCTTGTTTCATCTGTTCAAAGGTTGCATGCGTATATACTTGCGTAGCAGCCAGACTCGCGTGCCCCAGTAGGCTCTGTATGGTACGTATGTCTGCTCCGTTGTTGAGCATTGCGGTCGCAAAGGTGTGCCTCAACACGTGTGGCGAGTGTTTTTTCAGCGTACTGACTTCTCCCATACGCGCACGTACTATATTATATAGGGTCTGCGCATCCATCGCCTGCCATTCGCCGTTTTTCTTTTTTCGCACAAGAAACGTGCCAATCCCCACTTGTTCGCCCAACAATTTGCATTTATTTTCCCGATACTCCTCTATCAACTCACACAAGCCCTCTCCTATCGGCACTATTCGCTCTTTTGCTCGCTTACCGAATACGCGTATCTGTTTCTGCCGCGTGTCCACATCCTCCTCTTTCAGTCCCACCAATTCGGCACGACGCATGCCAGTCTGATACAGCAATTCCACCATCAGGTAATCACGCATATGCACCCACTGCTCCTCCTCGCTCATCTCCTCGTTCCAGTCGCGCGCTTGGTTTATCTTCACGCCCTGCATCTCGCTCTCGCGAAAGTAAATGGGCAGCGGTTTGTCCGTCTTCGGTGCTACGATGGCGCGTGTGATATCCACTTTCACCAGTCCCACCCGCAGCAAGAACTTATAGAAACTCTTGACTGCCGACAATCGCCTTTTCACGCTACGAGACGACTGCCCTCTGTCCAACATGTCAATCATCCACGCTTTTACATCCCCAGAATCCACCATCTTCGGGTCAAAGTCTTCCACCTCCCGCCCTAAGAATGTGCACCATGCTTTCAGGTCATCCCCATACTCCCCTACGGTACGAGCTGAGTACCGCTTTTCAATCGCAATATAGTCCAAAAACTTTCGAATCACTTTACTTCGCGTCCGTGTTCTGCGGTACCCTCGAATGGGAACAAACCGAATAGCTCTGCATCTATACGGTCGGTGATATAGCGGAAATCCTCTGGTTTGTCGCCGAACTTCACAGTATCACCGTCTATAATAAGCAACTTACCCTTGTAATCGGCTATCCAATTCTCGTACAAGTCGTTCAAGCCCTGCAAATAGTCAATACGCATACTTGACTCATACGCGCGACCGCGTTTCTGAATTTGCGCCACCAAGTTAGGAATGGTTGAGCGGATATAAATCATTAGATCGGGCATCTTCACCAGCGACATCATTAGGTCAAACAGGTCGCGATAGTTATCGAAGTCGCGATCGGACATAA
This sequence comes from Paludibacteraceae bacterium, assembly GCA_045660925.1. Lineage (GTDB taxonomy): Bacteria > Bacteroidota > Bacteroidia > Bacteroidales > Paludibacteraceae > Colicola. The sequence goes on from JAZREU010000090.1 coordinate 2,420, forward strand.
AGCCCTGACGATGCAGGTTTGGTGCAAAGATACGCGCATCCTCATAGATAGTGCGGTCTTGAATGATAAAATTGTCGGAGTTGGAGATATCCACCACATCCTTGAAGCGTTTGTTCAAGAAATACACTTGCAAGTTAAACGACCAGCGGCCCATGTCCGCATAGAAATCCTCCAAGTATGGATTAAACTCCACACTCTCGAATCGTGGCTCCCAACCATAATGTTTGGCGAGCATGTTGGTCAGCGTAGTCTTACCGCAACCAATATTTCCTGCTACTGCTATATGCATAATTGTTAATTTTAGACCGTTTTACTGTTAGACATTAGACTGCTTCGCTGTTATATGTTATCCTCAGAAGTTCTCTGCCGAGAAGAGCCCAAAGAGTTCTGCATCTATCTTGTTAATTACTTTGCGGAAGTCCTCGGGATTGCTTTCAAAGTCCAATCCATCGCTTTCAATGACGAGCACCCTACCCTCGTATTGCTTGTAAATAAACTCCTCATATCGCTCGTTCAAGTCACGCAGATAGTCTATCTGCATCGTCTTCTCATATTCGCGACCGCGTTTTTGTATCTGTGCAATCAGCGAGGGCACCGATTTACGCAAGTAGATCATCAGGTCAGGCATCTTCATCATGCGTTTCATGTGATCGAAGAGCTCCATATATGTCTGATAATCACGCTCTGATAGGTCACCACGCAGGTAGTTGTTGGTCACAAACACATACACACCCTCAAAGATACTTCTGTCTTGCACAATAGTGTGCTCCACCTCTTTGATGCGCAGCATGTCTTTGAAACGCTCTTTCAGAAAGTAGGTCTCCACGCAGAACGACCAGCGCTTGATGTCCGTATAATAATCCTCTAAATAAGGATTAAAGCTCACCGACTCAAAGCGTGGCTCCCAACCATAGTAGCGAGCCAACATCTTAGTCAATGTTGTCTTTCCTGCTCCAATATTTCCTGCTATGGCTATATACATACCTCCTGACTTTACTTATACGTTACACCTCTACACTTTACGCGGTTCTATTAAACGCGAGTGCAAAGATAATACTTTTTTCTGACATACGCAAACTTTACTGAAAAAACCTTGCAAATCTCTCACCTGTTACGCACTATTCACGCACAATAAGCGCACTATTCCGAATAGATCCCTATGGTTTGACCAACTCTTTGATAGCTGTACGCAAACGATATATACTACCTCTATCATGTGGATGCACACGATGCGCCAACAGTACTACAGCACGATTGTATTCTGGCCATAGCACCACATTGGTTCCCGTGTAACCCGTATGACTGCTCTCCACCGTTGTTTGCAACGTATCCGCAGCCAATTGCACATCCTTCGTCCAAAGACCCGCATGGCAAGCACTTTCGCGTAACTCTCGTGACTGTTCCATATACCAAATAGCCCATTTACCGACCTCCTCTGCCGTAGCAAACACGCCCGCGTTGCCCGAAACACCACACATCATCACACGTGCCACAGGGTCATGCACATCGCCACGCAGTTGAGCGTTCTCGTTCCACTCCGTAGGCGCAATGCGCGCTATATTGGCCTTATCAGGCAGCCAACCTATCGTTTCCCACCCCTGCGGACCATATAACTTTTCCCGTAAATAACTATTTACATCGGTACCTACAATAGCCTCCACTACACGTTGTAGGGAGATAAAATTTAGGCAAGAATAGCGATATTTCTCATCAATAGCCACAGGACGTTTACAGCGAGCAATCGAGTCAATAGTGAAATCGCGACGCGCCTGCTCTGTATCAGCCATTTCGCCTAAATGCTCTAAATACACATCTTCCATCGGACCTGCAATAAAATACGCAGGCAGTCCCGAATAATGTGTCATCAAGTGGCGAACCGTCACATCACTGTGGTAATTAGGAATATACTTGCAAACCAAATCATCCACAGATAACCTACCCTCTTTTACCAGCAGCAATGCCGCTGTACCTGCGCCCGTTGGTTTGCTTACTGAAGCCAGATCGAAGATCGTATTCTCTGTCATCGCCTCATGCTCTGGTACAATAGCACGATAGCCATACGCCTCCAGATGCACAATCTCACCCCCATACACCACGCACAACACCGCACCAGGTATCAGCGAATCGGCTATTGCCGCCTCAATCAGCACACGTGCGCTATCCGCATCAAAATGCAACGATGTACCACTATGCTTTCCACAACTCGAAAGCCATACACATACCGCTAATAGGAATACTAAAATAACTCGTTTCATGGCGTTGTTTATCCGATTAAGTTAATTATTCTACAAAGGTACTACTTTTTTACAATATGCGCAATATCTCATTCGCTTTTTCATACAAGATTCCTTTGATAGGATGAAAAAACACGCCTAAAAACGTATATTATTCATTTTTTTGCAAAAATATTTGCTCATGTCAAAAAAAAGCAGTACCTTTGCACCGCATTTCGATGAGAAGTGATTATATCGCGGAGTAGAGCAGTGGTAGCTCGTCAGGCTCATAACCTGAAGGTCGGTGGTTCGATCCCGCCCTCCGCAACAAGAAAGAAGCCACCAAAAGGTGACTTCTTTTTTGTTATTGAGTCCACACCTCTCTTTTAGAGGCTCCTTCTTATACATTTAAGGTTGTATCTCCTTGTATATAGCGTTGGTCAAGGTTTTTAAGAAATCATCAGCTTCCATTGGTGTATATCCGTTAGTCATAGCCACAATACCCCATTTATCAGCAGGACTCCATATCATTATACTTCTCAACCCATAGGCATCACCCTCATGCCCTATAGGGTAACTACCCGAGACATTATATTTTGCATCATCGATATAATCCACGAACTCATACAAACAGAGTCCATACTGATCTTCATCCGCATTTTGTTTCTTCCAAACGGGAGTCTGCATGGCTTTGGCACTTTCCTCAGAAATGATTCGTGTACCATTCAGTTCGCCATAATTCATATGCATCATCATATATACTGCCAAATCGTGCGCCGATATTTTCACACCTCCTGTAGGTGAAAAGATAGGTGCCGAATAGCCCATCACATAGGTGTGCATAAGATGGCTCACACTGCCATATGCAGACGACTGCACATATGCTCCATCTATCTTCCTATAGATATTGGCGAAAAGATTGGTGTCCAGCGAATCAACATTATGACCTCCACATAGCCCCAAACGATGAATCACACTATCCTTCACATAATTATCAAAACGCACACCTGACACCTTTTCTAATATGGTGCCCGCTAAGTTAAGTCCCAAATTGGAGTAATTATACCCCTCACCTGGTCTGTAACTAAAATAAGACTCCCTACAATCGCCATATACAGCAGGATTCAGGTGATCCAGTGTAGAATAATCCTCTTTATCTCGGATACTCGCAGTATGCGAAAGCAGCATTCTAAGGGTGATTCGTGTATCTGGATAATATGGATTACGAATCTTGAATCCTATCAGCTCACTCACGTCATCGTCCAATGAGATAATCCCTTTCTCTACCAATTGCATCAATGCTGTAGCTGTAAACGACTTTGATATAGATGCTATGCGCATCATATGTTCATTAGTCAAAGGAGTTTGGCTTTCCATATCTTTATAGCCAAAGGATTGGTTATAAACAATTTTTCCATCTTGCACTACGGCAGCAGAGACGCCCACCGCTTGGTATTCATTCATCACCTGACTGATTGCATTGCTGATTCGCGTCTCCATCGGAACGCTACATGCTGCCAACAACAGCCCCGCTGCTATTGTCATAAAAAAGTGTTGGATTCGCATAGTTGTATTGTGTTTTACTTTGGATTATTTTTTTGACACTGCAAAGGTACAACATTTTTTTGATATACACAAAAAAAATCATCTCGCAAATCAATGACCTACGAGATGAAAGCAATTATAGATGATTAATAACTATCAACGAATCAATCTGCCCGATACATCATACATGTCGCCATTTGGCATCACAAGGTACAGCGATTGGTTAATGAGTACCTTGCGAGCTACTGGCTTCTGTACCTCAACATCCTCTACATCGGTTGCTGTTGGGCAATCTACTCGTGTGTATTTTGCCTTATTATTATCAGATTGAGAGAGTTGGATACAAGTATTTGTTGTGAATGTCATATCTTTAGTTTGGTTATTATCACCATTCCAGCCAGCACCATTCTTGAAGATAACATTCAATGCATCAGTATTTTCCGTAACTACATACCACTCACCGTCTTTGGTTGGAGTCACTTCACGACCGTCGCCACCAGTAGGCCATACCCAAGCAGTAATCGTATTGGTCCAATGTGCAGGTACTTTTGCTCTTACAGTAATGCCTTGTGGTTCTGGATCAGGAGTTGGATCTGGATCAGGATCTGGAGTTGGCACTTCACCACCCTCGCACAATGCTATCACTGTACCATTGCAACCATTGAAGTTGTACAGACCGTGCATAGTGAAGGCAAGATCTGCGGTCTTCTTTTGATCGCTACCATTATTCCAGATAATCATCCATGTAGAAGGATCACCTGTTGCACTGGCAGGTACCACGAATTTGAACTTACCATCGCCCAAGTGAGTTGCAGCAGTACCAGGCCACGCGCCTGCAAGAGCAGTCTTAGTGTCTTTAATCCACATATACACACAAGCAGAACTGCCAAACTCAGAACCTTGGAAGAACACAGCACGCTCGTCCGCAGATTCCAAACACATCTCGCTTGGGGTTGGTTCTGGATCAGGAGTTGGATCTGGTTCTGGCTCTGGAGTTGGGTCTTCGCCCGTATTTCCACCCTCGCAGATAGTTGTCACCTTAGAGGTGCAACTGATATTGTTCTTGTCACTACCCGCGTACATACCTTGATTGGTAAACTTAAGGTCATTTGTCTGAACGCTTCCATCATTCCAGATTATCTGCCATGTACCATCAATGGCAGGAGCAGAAGCAGGAATATCAAAGCGATATTTACCATTACCCAAAGAGACTGCGGTATTGCCAGGCCAGCCATTGGTTATGGTACCATTACTATTCCAGATATAACAATTGATCTTCTTGCCGAAATCCGATGATTTGGTAAAGAACACAGCACGTTGTTCTACACTTGATAGGCATGGCTCAACAGCTTCTTCTGGCTCCTCTGGTAGTGTTGGATCATTTGTCAATTCCTCTTGTGTGCCGTCCCAGCTAGGTGAGCTACCACCCGCAGAAGAAGAAGTATAGAGATACTTGCCATCTACGCCCACTTTACCAGGAGCAGGAGTTTTGGTGGTATTCAACACATACACACGCATATTACCCTTACCTGAGCAAGAAACGCTGAGCGTACCATTGGTAACAGTCTTCTTATCACCTGTCACGCAATCTACATAAGTACCATTGTCAATGCCAGTGAAAGTAGCGCCACCAGAGATACATACCAACGCATAAGAGTCAGTAGTAGCATCGGTATAGCGGCGTTTGAAAGCGAATGAACCATTGCAGCCGTCCATAGAATATTGACCTTTACGCAAAGCAGGCACTGCTTGACGAATCAAGTTGAGGCGTTGCACGTGCTTAGCCAATGGGTGGTTCAATGTAGCCGCCATATTGCCTGTAGCATTGCTATAAGTAGCAAAGTCGGTTACATTCGCACTACCTTTGATATAGCCACCAAAATACGCACGACCTGTATTGATCAACGAAGTATTTGGACCATTATCAATCACGCAACCTTTTTTAAACTGAATCTCTGAACCATAATAGATACAAGGCACACCACGGTGAGTGAACATCAAGCTCCAGTTCTCTGCCAAAGTACTCTCGTCACCAGAGAAGCGTTTGTCTTCTGGAGCACCATTAGGAGCATAGTCATGTGAGTCCACATATACCACATTCCATGTCGCATCGTTGTAGTATTGGTCATTGCCCTTTTGTGCAATATTCCACGCTTCACTTGCAGAACGGAAGTTGTGGTGCATCGTAAAGTCAATCACATTCAGTCCACTCGCTTGGGAGTAATCTGGGGTATGATAGTTATTGCCGGTCATGAAAGCGTTTTGTGAAGTAGGCTTGCTCGCATCCGAAGCTGATTGTTGCACAGACTTGTGATTGGTGTGGGTATTACATCCATCGCCTTCCAAAGCCACAATATTATCCCACGAAGCAGGATTGCTATCCCATGCATAAGTTTTGTTTTCTTTCCATGTGTAGTAAAGTGGCGAGAGGTTTGGTTGTTCGCGATACCAAATGCCCGTGTAACGCGCACATACCTCTGCGAACATATAGAATGGCATGTTGCCACGCTTGTTTTTAGCTTCTGCGCTCTCTGCTGCCGCATGGAAAGCAGGAATAAACGCTTGATTGAATGTGAGGCGTGGAATATGTCCACCCGTATCAATACGGAAGCCATCCACACCCATCTTGATAAATTTAGAGTAGCACTCTATCAGGTAGTTATATACATAAGGATGCTCTGTATTCAAATCCACGCAGTCACCCGCAATTTGCATCCACCAGCGTGTAGGATTATCCCAGTTGCCGTGACCATAGTGGTGCCAATAGTTGTGGTTGTCGTTGTTCTTACCTTTGGTGTTTTTCATCAGCGACAAACGCTCACCATATTGATCCGACAAAGACGCATAGTTGTCAGGTAACTTACCTCCATCTTTTTGGGTGTAAGGAACCATACATTCATTAATATCTGATTGGTCTTTGGTCCAGTCGCGAGTAAACATCTTGCACAAATTGGCCTCACCAAAATTACCCGTATGGTTAAGCACAATATCCAAAATAATTTTCATTCCACGCTTGTGCGCCTCATCAATTACTTGTTGGAAACCGACACCTTCTGACTCGTAGCGATGATCCACCTTAGAGAAGTCATGTGCATGGTAACCGTGGTAGTCATAACCTGACGCATTTTCTACGATAGGTGTAATCCAAATAGCAGTAAAGCCAAGAGCTTTGATGTAATCCATCTTCTCAATCAATCCCTTGAAGTCGCCACGCCAAGCGGGGTCACCAGGGTTGTTACCATCCCAGCAATGCGTATTGTTGGTCGCATCGCCATCATAAAAACGGGTGGTCATCACAAAATAGATGGACTCATCGCGAAAGTCAGTACGCGATGGGAACAATGTGGCAGCAGTTGCTGTCATAAACATGAAGCAAGCCGCTAAAATGCCAAAAAATCGTTTTGCCATAATTGTTTTTAGT
>JAZREU010000091.1:0-2182 GCA_045660925.1 Paludibacteraceae bacterium
TTGGATATATTGGAGCGATACAAGGACTTGGAGAATGCTCTGTTGCCCCGTTTTTCCGACTTCGGATACAACAAGAAGATAAAGGCCATCCTCAAATATGTGGGCATAGACCGCATGGTAAGAGTCATTGACCCCAAGACACGTGAAGATGTGGCCCGACCACTCTATGAGGTGGCCACTACACATACTGCCCGTAAGACCTTTATCGGCAATCTTTATAAACAGGTTAAGGATCCGAACCTTATTGCTTCGATGTCCGGTCATACGGATGGAAGCCGTGCTTTCGCCCGATATCGCCATATTGACGATGAGATAAAGAAGGAACTTGTGAATTTATTGGATTAGGAACTTCATAGCAACGATTATGGATACCACAGAAAAAAGATATGCCAATTTCAAAGCCTTCAAGGAGGATTTGTTGCAATGGAAAAACGCTCATCAAGAGGAGTACGCACAGTTTGCCCGTCAGATGAACGATGGTGATGGCTTTCAGTTTGTACGATTCTTCTATGCCGCAAACCAACAGTTGCCCGGTCTTATGAAAACCTGGCAGACCTTTTACGATGATGACACAGTGGATAACCTTTCGCAAATGTCGCTATATTTCAAAGAAAAGGCTATTCCCCAGCATATCATAGCACAGTTTCAGCGTCAGAGGGATGAAGTTCCTGTTGTACAGCCAAAGACCAAATGGCCATTCCGTCTGTGGAAGAATCAGCAGTCCATTGAAAAGCCCAAGGAACAGATAATGCTATCCGCCCCATTGGTGTTGAGCTGGCTTGTATTTGGACGCTGTTTTGAAACGATGGCAGATGCGTTGACTTCCATAGCCAATGATCCATCTGCCGGAACATTGGGACGGTTGGTATGCAGCTATACCATCAAACATGTTATCGAGGCTTCAATAAAGAGTGGTTATCGTACCCATGAATCGTGGAAGGAATATGTAGAGCTACATGATTCTATAAGAAATGGCAAAATATCATCATGGGCACTGAAATCAATCAATACTGATGGAAACGACAAAGCATCCTCGGTTCAGCCTGCTATTATCCAAGAGGAAAAAGCTAAACCCAAAGGCAGACGTGCATCCCAAGAGAAATCCCTGATAGAGTACCTGAAGTGCAACAATGCGGAAGGCGTTATAGATGTTATACGGGATTTTGTCATTACACATAACACCTCCTATGGTCTTGCTCTCCCATACTATGCACTCAGCGAACTCAATCTGTTCCATGAGTTGGTTAATGCCAAGGAATACAGCACAGGCCTTGCTCGTGAGTTTAGCGATATTGAGGGGTTGAAAAGCGAGAGCTCATGTCGTCAGGCCATAAAATGGCTGAAAGATGAAAAGCAAGTAGAGCGCGATGACAAGATGCAGATGCTCCCGCTTATAGAGAGTGATGAATACCAACGCCAGTTGCAAACACTCAAGACAAAAATTACCGAAGTCATAAAACAGGAGTCTATCAGATAAGAAACCTCACATTGAATAAATTGAATCAAATTATAGCGTTTTAGCATTGTCATAATTGTCTTTTTTGTCATGCCAATTAAGACAATCCACTATTTTTCAATACGTTATATTTTGACTATACTTTTGCACCGTCAGGTCTTCCCAGGATCTGGCGGTGCTTCTTTTTATATGCCATCAAAAGGAGGCATCGGGAACAAGAGTGATGGCTAATGAAAATATCAAAACTATAGAATTTATGTTATCGATTGAATCATTGGTCGCATCGGGTGCTAACGTAAAATTGGAGATTTCGCCCTCAGACCTTAAAATGTTTGCAGAATCCATAGTGGAAAGAGCTATAGAGGCTCAAAGACAAGAACTGATGGAACAGGCTGAACAGAGCGAGGAGACTTACATGAATACTCGTGAAGTCAAGCAACTGCTTAAGGTCTGTGACGGCACACTGAACCTATGGGCGAAACGTGGCTACTTGGTTCCCATTAAGGTAGGGAACAAGAATATGTATGCCAAATCTGACATCAGACGAGTCCAGACGGGGAATAAATGCGAGAGTGTTGCATCATTTCTGAAAAGAAAGGAGAAGTAGCCATGAACATATCACAAACAGATATCTGTAACAGGGTGCTGTCCGAAGCCAATGGGATTCCTGAGTCGGGTTTCCCATTGGACTGCTTCCCTGCAAAAGTACAATCCATCATATTGGAT
>JAZREU010000092.1:0-16791 GCA_045660925.1 Paludibacteraceae bacterium
GTCGGGATGGCGAGATTCGAACTCACGACCTCCTGCTCCCAAAGCAGGCATTCTAACCGGGCTGAACTACATCCCGAATGCTTCATTTCCGAAAGCGAGTGCAAAGGTACTGCTTTTTTTTGATATGACCAAATATTTTTCAAAAAAAATGCAATTTTTATGTATTTTCTTTCAAATTCCAGTTTTTTTTAGTACCTTTGCACGGTTTTTCGGGCATATTTTTAGGTTACCCCCTTAAAAAACCTAAAACCCTTAAAACTTTAAAACTTTTTGAACTATAAAAACTTTTAAAACTATATTATTTAAGGATAATGGACAAAAACACATGGATTGGCTTCCTACTCATAGCCACAATCATCGTTGGTTTCTCATTTCTTAACCGCCCTTCTCAAGAAGAATTGGCAGAACGCAAACGAGTGCAAGACTCTATCGCACTGGTTCAAGCGCAAGAAATAGAAGCAAAACTCATCTCTCAACAGATCGCACAGCAATTAGAAGCAGAAAAAGCTGCACAAGCCACACAATCTGCCGAAGAATTATCTGCGCAAGTAGCTGCCATATACGGGCCTTTTGCTCCTGCTGCACAAGGACAAGAGGGACACGTCGTCTTGGAGAATAGCAAAATACGTATCGCCATAGACCGACGTGGTGGACGTATAGCAAAAGCCGAACTCAAAGAATACAAAGCATATGGTGATAGTGTGAACGACCTATGCCTCTTCCAAAACGACGAGAGCAGCCTCAATTTCACTTTAGTTACCAATAGCAACCGCATATTATCCACACAAAACCTATACTTCACAGACAAAGGGCAATCCACTGACGACGAGGGTAACACTATACTCACCTTGCGACTCCTCACCAATATCGAGGACTGCTACATGGACTTCGTCTATACTCTACCTGCTGACGACTATATGGTTGGCATGAGTATCCAACCACACAATATGCATCTCGCGCTTGCGCAAAACATGTCATCACTGGAGATGCAATGGAATCAATACATCCCGCAACAGGAGAAAGGACGTAAGTTCGAAGAGAGATACGCACAACTACAATATATGTTCATCGGTGGAGATGTAGAGAAACTATCCGAGATGAAGTCTGACCGTGTAAACGAGTCTGCTCGCCTCAAATGGATTGCATATAAAGACCAGTTCTTCTCTACTGTGATGATTGCAGAGGACGCCTTCGAGTCCACAACCATGGAGTCCAACCCTCTCAATCAGCATAACCAATATATCAAGGAATACAAGACCACGACCAGTTTACCTTGGGATATTACTGGCAAATTGGCAACTAATCTGAAATACTATTTCGGACCTAATCACTACAACACACTCAAAGCATACGACAAGAATCTGACCAGTGTGGAGAAACTACACCTCAACGAGTTAGTACCACTCGGATGGAAGATCGTAGCATGGATCAACAAGATTATCGTCATTCCTATGTTTGACCTCTTTAGTTCATGGGGACTGCATATTGGTATCGTGATTCTCTTGATGACATTAGTAATCAAACTCATCATTTTACCATTCGTGTTTGTGTCTTACAAGTCAAGTGCCAAGATGCGTGTCTTGAAACCACAATTGGATGAGATCAACGCTAAGTTCCCACCTGAGAAGATGCAAGAGCGTCAGCAAGCCACTATGGCTCTCTATCAGAGGGCGGGAGTCAGTCCTATGTCAGGTTGTTTGCCTATGCTCTTCCAGTTTCCTGTACTGATGGCTATGTTCTGGTTCTTGCCTACAGCCATTGAATTGCGCGGACAATCCCTCTTCTGGGCAGATGACCTATCTACCTACGATGCTATTCTATCATGGGATACGCCTATTCCTCTCTTTGGCACACACCTCAGTCTCTTCTGCTTAATCATGACTGCCGTGAATATCATCTACACGCACATTACTATGCAACAGCAGGCTGGCGGACAAGAGATGAAAATGATGCGTTGGATGATGTATCTCATGCCGTTGATGTTCCTCTTCATCTTCAACGACTATGCAGCAGGTCTCAGCTACTACTATTTCGTATCGCTACTCATGACCATTCTGCAAACGATGATTTTCCGTTTAGCTATTGACGACAAGAAAGTGCTTGCAGAGATGGAAGCCAATGCCAAAAAGAAAGGCACACCGAAGAAATCGGGTTTTGCAGCGCGCCTTGAAGCTATGCAACGTGAACAACAACGAATGGCACGCGAACAAGCTAAGAGAAACATGAGATAAACATGCCTTTGGATGAATCCATCTAAAGACCGAGATTAATATGATTATTATGAAAAAGACTATTTTTATGACAGTCCTATGCTCAGCAATGAGCATGGGACTTTTTGCTCAAAAAGAGAAATACACTTTCGGAGATTTCTTCGACGCATTAGATTTACCTACAGTGTTAGGTATGGGAGTCACGCCTAACGGAATAGAGGGTGCTACCTTCAATTCTGCCATGCGTCTCGGTTGGCGACATCATAAGAACTATGGCACATTTGTATATATCACTTATGACACACACAGCAACACCTACGACTCACTTGATATACAAGGTTCTAACATCCGAAACGGCGAGGTATGGTACAACGAGATAGGTATGAGTGTAGGTTATCGCTTCCCATTGGTAAAGGATATAAAGGCATTTTATGAGAATCCTTATTTCCACCCATGGGATATGTTTGTGAGTATTCAACCTGGTGTATCCATTGCCACTGTCAAAAATGCTACTCCCAACGACCTGCATCTCCCACCATACACAATGCAAAGCATCAACGATGCCGTACCTACTTTGCGTTTCTCTGCGGGCGTTGAGTGGTTTATCATGCCTAATTTCGGAGTATTTGCAGAGGCTGCCTATACACAACATTTGCTGCCTACTCTCATCGAGCAAGCAGCAATGCAAAACGAAGAAATCAGCCACCCATCAGGACCTATCACAATCTCTGTGGGATTGTCGCTATTCTTCAACTAAAACTATTTCCTGACGATTATATTTTCTGACGGATTTTCTTCTCCCAGTTCCATGCACTTAGTAGCACATCGGCAATAGGAGTATCAGCTTTCCAACCCAACACTTGGTTAGCCTTGTTTGGCTTTGCCCATACCTGTTCTATATCTCCCTCACGACGACCTACTATCTCGTATGGTACATTCACACCCGTCACCTCCATAAAGGTATTCAGTATCTCCAACACACTCAATCCGCGACCAGTACCCAGATTGAACACCTCTACCTGTTCTCGGTCTGCACTATATAGCATACGCTCTACAGCTTTCACATGTGCTTTAGCCAAATCCACCACATAGATGTAATCGCGGATACAAGAGCCATCAGGCGTATTATAGTCATTGCCATACACCTTCAATTGCTCACGCATACCAATAGCCGTCTGTGTCACAAATGGCAATAGGTTTTGTGGTACTCCATTAGGCAACTCACCAATCATAGCAGACGGATGCGCACCAATAGGATTGAAGTAGCGTAAGATAGTAGCATTCAACGATTTATTCGCATATGCCTCATCACGTATTATCTCCTCATTTATCTGCTTAGTATTGCCATATGGCGACAGAGCCACCTGTATAGGAGCCGTCTCATCCACAGGCAAATGCTCTGCTGTAGGCTGACCATACACCGTACACGAACTGCTGAACACAATATGCTGCACACCATGCGCCTTCATCTGTTCCAGTAGGGTGACAAGGGACATGAGATTGTTGCGATAATACATCAGCGGTTTCTCCACCGACTCACCTACTGCTTTGCTCGCAGCAAAATGAATAACAGCCTCAATGTCAGCATAGCGATCCATCACATCTGACAGTGCCTCTGCATCATTACAATCCACCTGCTCAAAGTCGGGATACTTACCTACTATAGCAGCTATGCCGTCCAACATATCTTTGTTGGAATTGCTCAGATTATCCACAATCACCACATCATAGCCCTTTTGCATCAGTTCTACTACGGTGTGCGAACCTATATAGCCAGTTCCTCCTGTTACTAATATACGTGACATCTCTCTTTGCTATTTTTACGATTGTTTACTACTTTCTATCGAATAATGGACTTGGATATACGCCAGCATCCACCAAAGCTTGAATTTTTGCTACCACCATCTCACGATCATCTGCATAGGTCACGCCAAACCATTTAGCTGGCGTATCCAATACCTCGCAAGTAGCAGTACCATCATTTATCATATCATTCACCAACGTAGGTATATAGAACTCGGTTTTCAACTCCTGAGCGTTCTTATCCAAGAAAGCTTTGAAAGCCTCTTCTGCATATGCAAAATACTCAGGTGTAAAGCCCCACATATTCATACTTACTGGAGTATCAAACGCTATCTCGACATCCTCACCATCATCGCCCTTATAGCAGATATGCCCAGCCTTGTTCTCTATAGAAGTACGCTCCACCACATCGGTCAAGAACCCTTTCTCATCAGTAGCACACACACCACGACTCACACTACCATGCTCGCTCAATGTATTCCCTACGCGATAACCTGCCATGCAGTATTTGCCCTCTTGCCCCTCTACCTCTTTGAGGAACTTAGCCATCACTTCGAATGACTCCTTACCATAGAAATCATCGGCATTAATCACCATGAATGGCTCATGGATAATATCTTTTGCCATCAATACTGCATGATTGGTTCCCCATGGTTTAGTACGCTCTGGATTGCGCGTATAGCCTTCTGGCAAATTATCAATACCTTGAAAACACACCTCGCATGGCAAGTAATCAGCATACTTGCTGAGTACGATAGTGCGAAAGTCTTCTTCAAAATCTTTACGGATTACAAATACCACTTTGCCAAAACCAGCACGGAGAGCATCATACACGCTATAATCCATGATTGTTTCGCCATTTGGTCCAAGACCATCCAACTGCTTCAGTCCGCCGTAACGACTTCCCATACCAGCAGCCAAGATAAATAATGTAGGTTTCATCGTATTATTATATTTTTTCGGTTAAGATTATTCATTTGCCACTTCTATTCTACCATTGCGTTTACGGTGCTTTAGCCATAAACCATAAATCTCGGAGCAGTTGCTTGCTGTGATAAATGCCTTGATATTATTATCACGAATAAAAGCCATCAACGATGCAAACTCCTCCTGCGTAAGCAATGATTGTATCTCTTTAGATTCCTCACCTGTATAACCACCTTCTACCTTATAGAGCGAACAACCACGCACCAAGTCCTCCACTATATATTTGCGAATGCGAGCATGCTCACGAGAGATGATACATACGCGTTTTCTACGATCAAGCGAAGCAGTGAAATAATTGATGACTATTCCATTAAGCCATGTACCTATCAGACCTATCACCACCAAACGAAAATCGTTGATAAAGAAGGCAGTACAGCAAATCAACGCACCTCCTATTGACACCGACATGCCTATATCAAAGTGCATAAACTTATTGATAATCTTCGCTAATATATCCAATCCGCCTGTAGAAGCATTCACACGGAATTCAATAGCCTGACTTGCAGAGAGCAACAACACAAAGCATACCAAGTCAAACCACACATCTCCCATGCCTAATCCACCAGACATGACAGAATCTTTCACTTGCATCAGCACTTCTCCTGCACGACTCAACAAATAAGGATTGCCATTCACATCAATAGGAGTCAATCCTGCTTGCAGCTGTGCTAACACATCAGGATTCTCTATCACCTTGTGCGTAAAATTGGTATATGGACATATACGATCCCACAACTGTGTCAATGGACCCAGAATCATGGCTGTATATACCGTTTTTGCACCAAACTCATTGCCTATCAACAAAAATGCCAAGATAAGCAAAAAAGCATTGATACCCATCACCAGATATGAGAAGGTATCAGGCGTACCGCCTATCAGGGTGTTTATCACAATGCTAAGTCCAGAAATAGTACCAATAATAAGTTTGCTGGGCATTAAGAAATAATACACCGCAGCAGCACCTATCGTAATACCAATGGTCATTACTACCAATTCTTTCCAGAATTTTACAGTACCCAAGGCATGCCAAAAATCAATGAGCAAGGTTCTCCAATAGTCAGCTGAGAGATATTGTTTTACATACGCATTCATGGTGTAGTCATTATTTATAAAATGTTTGTAGTTATAGTAAATTAGCCATTTTGATAGCCGTAATAGCACCTTCTACTCCTTTGTTACCTAAGCGACCTCCTGCACGATCAAGAGCCTGTTGCTTATCCAGCGTAGTGAGTACAGAGAAGATTACAGGACAATAGCTAACTGTGCTTTGCCCTGTCCACATAGATCCTTGGGCATTAAGCATAGTCACGCCCTGCGTTACTGATTGGCACACATAATCAAAGTGCGGAGTATCACCTTTGATGACGCATCCTATCACGATTACGGCATTTACACCGCATCCTTTCAAGAATCCACCACCAATACGTCCTGTCACAAACTGCGCTGCGCCATAGGTAAGCTCTACTGCACCTGGCACATGCATCACATCTATATTATCCTCTTTGACACCATGTTTTACAAGCGTGTCAATAGCACCTTGTGCCAACTTGTGGGTAATCTCGCTATTCCAATCTGCTACTACAATAGCATAACGCTGACGTGCAAGCACATCAGCGTTAGGCAATTCGTTCGCATTATATTGCGACAAATCTGTTGTCATACAAATTTACAATTTGACAATGTACAATTTACGTACAATGCGAAATTATTTAACAATAGCTATGTATTTCTCAATATCTTGTGCCTCTGTAGAAGCTGGATAATCGCTCTTGATGGTCTCAAATGCTTTCTTTGCAGCAGCGTTGTTGCCGAGTTCCATTTGAACGAAGCCCAATTTCTTGAGACTCATAGGAGCAATCAACTCATTGCCAGACTTAGCCGCAGCAGTAAACGCCTTAGCAGCCTTAGCATAGTCCTCCATTTGCACGTATGCGTCGCCCAAGAGTTGCAAAGCAGCAGGCTCTACGTTCAAGTCGTTTGCATCAAACTTAGCCAGATAGTCAGCAGCAGCAGCATAATCGCCTAATTGATAGTAGCAGATACCAGCGTAGAGAGCAGCTAATTTGCCTGCTTGTGAGCACTTGTTGTCATTAGCAATTGCCTCAAAACCAATGCACTCAGCATCATCGCCATTGAGCGCCAACTCATAGTTGCCTTGTGTGAAATAAACCACTGCTTTTGCAGTTTCGTTGCTTGCTTCAGCAGCTTTTGGCTTAATCACATAGGCGTTCAATGCCAACACACCTGTTACCACCAATGCGATAATAGTGATTGCCCATGTCAATTTGTTTTGATTAGCTTCAATCCACGCGCTGGTGGTGTTCAGAGCTTCTTGTACGTTCTCCAAGTTTTGCTCTTCCTTCTTAAAATCTTTCTTTGCCATATTGTTTGTTATTTATTATTTCAAAATTAACGTGCAAAGGTACAACAAAAATTGCATATATGCAAGAAAAATGAGTGAAAATTTATTTTCTGACGAAATTTTCTTGCATATAGACAGCATTGAGCGACCGTAGTTTCGAGAAGTTCTGGCAGCGAAATCTTTCGAAACCACTTCATTACCAGTAGGATTTCCCAAACACCCCCATAAAAAAAGGGAACTATATACGAGTTGACACGAAATTATCTCCTTGCCCTTCAGGCAGAAATCTTATAAATCTAATCTTGCTCACAATGCTCGCACACAGTACTCCGTAATCAATTGCCACCGCTTCGTTTTTTCGGCATGACGCTATGCCTAATCATCGCTACGCGATAAAAACTCGCTGAATCTTAAATAAATGTGGCAGGACACAACAGATAGTGTCAACAGGTATATAAATCCCTAAAAAAATCCGCATAACCGATTTCTATCTCGATTATGCGGATTGCTAAAAGTTAGTAATATAACTTTCGGTCTTAGAAATTCAGCGCCAAACCTATACCATTTTGACTTGCTTGGAGGTTCAGCGACACCGTAGCTACTTTTGTACGATTTTGCTCATTGAACATATCTACAGTCTCTGTAGTACTCCGTTTTTTACCAATAACGAGCAAAGGAGCTGAAGCAATTGCAGCAGCACCTCCAACAGTCATACATATTATACCAAGTATCAGTGCACCACCGCCACTACCTCCAGAGACTCCTAATAAAGCACCTCCAAGTGGAGCTGCTAAAACTAATCCGCCACCTAACATCCACCAGCCAATTGTTACAATTTGTTTGCCTTGCATGTAATTCGCATAAACTTCTTTATTATTCATTGATAGAAATTTTTGGAACATCTTAGCATCCATTTGCGCATCCCCATACACAAATTCTTCTACTCCAAATAATATTTGTTCGCGTTTAGTATAGTGTACCAATTTGTCATTCGGTGTAATAATATCATCTACTTTTGTAATATACTTTTCTTTTTCATGAAACATCCTTTGGGCTAATTCTACACATGCTGTTTGTATCTCCTCTGATGTAGTACCCATCATTACATTATCAGTCAGAAGGTTTCGTGCGGTTTCTACATCCAACAATTTTGCAGTGATAAACATCGTTTTTGCATCTACAACAACAGCTTCTGCTACAAGAATGTAGTTAGCACCTGTCATTTCACCCAAACGCTTAATTTGGTCGTTGCTTACCAAACCTGTGCGTTGGAAATTTTGCTCACTCATAATCGCATCGATGTCTGTACGATCATACGCCTCATAACCCGATGTATTAGTGATAGCCTTACTTAAGTGTGCACGCAAAATCAACTCGTTTGCATACGATACTTTGTTTTCTTTGTCCACAGTTTCCAAAATTGCTACACGCTTTACTTGAGCAGACATTATTCCTGAAATCAATAGGAATAAGAATAAAATAGTTTTTGTTTTCATTGTTGTAATTGTTTAATTGTTTGTATTTAGTTGTTTATAATCTCGTTGATTTGTGCTGCAATCTCTTTGCTTACTTCTGAATATGCCTCTTTGGCAGCCTGTTCTGTATTAATTGTGTGAACACCCTTTTGGCTCACATTGCCCGTATGAATAATCTGCCCCTTCTTGGCTATCTCTATTGCTACTTCCGCCATAACCACAAACGCGCAGTACGAAGTGTTTTGCAGGGTATTATATTCTTGTGTCGTTCCCTGCAAACGAATCACCCAATCTGCTTCTTGTTCTTTGGTTACAAAAGTACAACCAACTTTTCCTATTTCTTGCTTAATTTGCTGAATAAATGTCGGGTATGCCTTTCCCAACAAACTTATTTCACCGCTAATACACACACTAATCCCATTCTTCAGTTGCTGATACAATGCTGTTGCTCGTTGTTTGAGTGCATTACTCTCTGCAAAAGCAATGTCTTCCATTTCGGTATTGCTATCCACGCTTTGTACTACTTTTTGTTGCTCCAGTACTTGCTGCAAATATTCAATGGCTTTGGCTATGGATTTGCGTGCTGCATTTTTCTCTCCTTCAGCCAACAAACCCTCTGCCTCTTCTATTGCCATTTCAGCGCGAGTGACATGACTGATAATCTGCTTCTTTAGCGTGCGCACCAAGTCAGTTTTCTTTACCCATGCAAAAGCATAGACTTCATCCGTTTTGGAGTTATGCCAACTCTCAACAGATAAGTTGGGAATATCTTTTAGCGAACTGTGAATAGTGGTTGATGTACTAAATAGTTCGCGAGTCATTTCGCTAAATCCCATTGTACCAGAATGTTGGTCGCTCTGCACAATAGAGGAAGACGTATATTCCACGCTGGTTGTGATGTTTTGTACTGCCTCTGCCTGTGCTTTCTCTTTGATGCGTTGAAGCGTTTGCTCGATACTTTCGCCTACTTGCACTTCGCCTATGACAAAGCCCGAGATATAAGATGTTCGTGGGTATGTCGCTGTTCGCCAATTGTCATCACACCATAACGGCGCAGTACTTTGACCAAAAGCCAAAATACTACACCATACACTCAGTATCAAGATAGTTGTTCTCACTCGGCACTACCATTACGGATAAACTCACTTACTTTCTCAGCATACTTTTGTGCGACAACAGACTCTTTGGCTGCATTTTCAAAAGCACGGATACGAGCAGCAGAAGCGGCATCTATATCTACAATAAAGTATGCTTCAAACTCGTAGGCAGGCACACCATTGTGTTTAATTTCACGGTAGATGCAGAATGTGTTGTGTAATTCGCCTTTAATTTCAGCACTTACATTATTTTCATACGCAGCATAAAATTGTTCAAACTCTTCTAATTCCTCAGGAGTCAATTTGGATGCCATATCTCCAGTGATACGACCTTTGATGTTGCTGCCCATTTCTTGTGCGTACTTGGTGCAAGCATTCATCATCAGTTTGTCTTTCGCGAGGTTTTTGTTTGTAGAGATAGTTTGTGTAGTAATTTCCTTTACGCCATCATCAGTTAATTTCTCATAGTGCATTAACAATGCCACTTCCAAGGTGCGCGAAGTGCCAAATACTTTCCAATCGCCTTTGGCATACTCTTTCATTTTGAGTTTGTACTCTTTTTTCAATTGTTTTTCCAACTGCTTGCTTTGTGCATTGGCGGGAACGGCTACAATAGCCAAAGCCATGAGGGCTAATACGATTGTCTTTTTCATTGTTGTAGTGTGTTAATAAGTTTGTATTTAATTAATTGTTTACCAAACTGTTATACACATACAAAAAAGCGTGAAACTTGCTATTTGCCAGTTCCACAACTTGAGGCTCTCGCATTGCCTAATCTCATCGAACCGACAACGCGAAGCCCACGCCGAATATAAACATTCTCCGTGCTATTTCTTAGTTAAGGTACGCGTGTGCGCATACGCATATACGCAAAAGGCGTACCAAAATAGGCACAAGAGGGATAATCTATATCCCGTAGGACATCTATCGTTGCTAAGTCCTGATGAGATTCTGAAATTTGCGAGATTTCAAGTTGTCAGAACAGAGCGCTAATAAACGCCTTTTTAATATGTCTGCAAAACCCTCCGCCGATGTGCAGACATCCCTTCGTTGGGTTTCGCGCTGCAAAGTTACTACAATTTTTTGAATTGCGCAAAAAAAATCGACGAAAAAGCGATTTTTTGTTTTCATGGTTTAGATTTCACTACTCGTCTGCCAAAATCACGCACCACCATCCGCTATGCAACTCACGGTGATTCTTCACAGAAGTGCTCGGAATAGTGCGCTTATTGTGCGTGTATTGTCCGTCTATTGTGCGTGAATAGTGCGTGAATAGTGCGTAACCGATAAGTTGCAATCTACACACACTTTTAGTTGTTAAATATTTCGCAACCAAAATGCTAAAAAACGGTCATAGACAATATACCCTTCAGTAGCAGGATAGATATATTCATTGTCTAACAAATACTGCAAAGCACGCTGCACACTACCAACTGCTTTCAAGTGGTATTTCTGCATAAACCCACTGGCAGTAGGAGACTTGACACTATGCTCCTTAGCAATGGCTGCCAGTAAAGTTGCTTGATTAGGAGTCAAAAGTTTATACAAATGTCGATAATCCTCTTCACGAGAAGCATTTATCATCTGTAAACAATGGCGAAAATCAGTCTCCGTCAATGTTTGGTTTTCAAACACGCTATACATCTTGTTCAACAAAGATTGCACATACCAAGTCACTCCATCAACTGTAGTGTAGATGGTATGAAAGAGTTCTACTGACATTTCTAAACCTTTATTCTTAAAGTGATTTAATGCAAAGGCATAATACACATTCTCATCTATTGCTCGCAAATGAAGGCGTTGAGTACTAGAGTAGAACGGGTGCTTCGGAGAATCAAACATCTGAGACATCAAATGCAGTTTACTGCCAGAAAAAATGAATCGAACATTATGCGCAGACTGTACATGTGTTCGCAAAATAGCCTCTATATTTCGCTCAGGATATTCCATAACTTGTTGGAACTCATCAATAGCTATCACAACTGCTTGATCCAGACTTTGCAACAATTGGAATATCCCCTCTAAACTTTGCAACACTTCTTGTGGCTGAACACCAACGCTCCATTGTGGCTGATTAGTAATCGGATCAAACTCCATCGTTAGTTTAACTCCGCGTAATGCATTGAGTATATTAGCACCTATCTTTTGTAATGGAGTAGCTAATCGCTCCACCACCTCACGAGCTAAAACACGTACTAAATCTGCCAGACTTTTAGTGGCATAAATATCAATATAAATACACTCCCACTCCTGTTGCTCATGCTGAAGATGATAGAAGAGGTTATGAATTAGTCCCGTCTTTCCCATGCGACGCGGACTAATCAAACTGACATTTCTACCATTTAGCAAAGCCTCCAATAATTCTTGCGTTTCTACCTCTCGGTCACAAAAATAAGTAGGACTCTCATATCCATAAACAAGAAAAGGATTTCTTAATTCTCTCATAACGTTTAGTTTACACGATTACGCAATTTGCGTTATGCAATTTGCGGTGCAAAGATAAAACATTTTTTTTATATACACAAATAAAAAGTGACAAATCGTTAAATTTGTCACTTTTTATTGCAATTTTTAGGCCAAAGCACTACGCACATCCTCCTTTATTTGTTTTTTGAGATCTTCGAGGGAAGCGAATTTCTTTTCTTCGCGGAGAAAATGAAGGAAAGAGATTGTCAAAGGTTGGTTATATAAGTCGCCTTGAAAATCCAACAAATGCACCTCCAACGACAAATGATTATTGCCCACAGTAGGGTTTGTACCGATATTTGCAAGTGCCTTATACTCCACCCCATCCACATTCGCCAGAACAGCATACACACCTGATGCGGGTAGTTGTTTGTGGGAATTAAGACGGATATTCGCAGTTGGGAAACCAAGCGTAGCACCAATTGCATTGCCATGTTCCACCACACCCGAAATTGAATACTTATACCCTAACAAACGATTGACCTGTTCAATACAGGTAGCAGCAAGCAGTTTGCGAATACGAGAAGAACTCACAGGCAAACTATCCACCAGACATTCATGCGCACGCGCTATGTGCAACCCTACCCTACGTGCCACTTTTTCGTATTCAGAAAAACCCTTCAGCTGATCCGAACCAAAACAATGGTCATAGCCCATGAGCAAGACTTCCACCTGTTCCTCCTCTTGCAAATAACGCATAAACTGCTCCGCAGTTAGACATTGTACATCAGCAAAAGACAACACACGCACCTGAGCGTAATGTGCCAACAACTGCTGCCGTTCCTCATAGGTTGTAAGCATAGGAGGGCACACACCCGTCAATACTTCTTTCGGATGACGGTCAAAAGTAAAAATCAAAGGCTCCAAATGACGCTCATGCGCCAACTCCTTGAGCTGAGCAAAGAGAAAACGATGTCCACGATGGACACCATCAAAAAATCCTATAGTAGCTATGCGAGGCATGGTGTGGTTTGGCGTGGTGTAGAATTGTGTAGCGGGGGTTATAGCTTGATGTAAATTTTCTTGCGATAGAGTATATAGCCAATAGACCACATCAAAAGAACAAGGCTCAATGCAGATACCAGCGAACCACCTTTATCGCCAAACATAGGTACCAAACATACCTTATACCAAAAGCCCATCACATTATATGTCACCTCGTTGAAGGTAAACCTTACTTGTGCCATTGTCACAACAAACCATGTACTCAAGCAGAAGATAAACAACGGATTCACACCAAAAGTCTCGAAGAACTTGTACCAGTTTTTAGCCACAGCGTGGTGCACTTTTTGGCATATTGTAGTGGGTTGTACCTCGTTGATTTGTGGCAAACGAATATCCAAGATCCATGTCAAAATACCCAAGATGCAGCTTGCCAGACCGCAGGTCACCAATACGTAGCTGGCAGACCACATGGCCTTGTTGATAGGATAAGCATAGTCTAAGCAGAAACCAAGAATCATCATGATAGCACCCGCTAATAATGCGCGAGTGACTTTTCCCCAAAGATCTTTCTCGGTCATAATCAACTTACCCATCCACGCACCAATCAACACATGTGCCACGCATGGAATCGTAGATAAAAGCCCCTCTGGGTCAAAACCAATGCGTTCGCCAGCAGCATTGCGCATGTGATAAATATGGTCGTCGCCCAAAACCTTCATGTCCACAATAGATTCCATATTCTGAGCGTTGAGTTCGAAACTATTTGTTACGCTCTGTAAGATACAATAAATCAGCATCAAAATGCCCGATACCCATAATATCCGTTTAGGTTTAAACGCAAGTAGCAACAGCCCACCACATAAACTCACCAGACCCAAACGAGGAAACACACCTAAATAGCGAATATTGTCCACAGGGTATGTCCACATCGCCGTCATAAAGTCAGCCCCTTTGATGAATTGACGTAGAGCCATGCCATACCAACTCAATGCCCAACCAATGAGCACAATCAGCAATCCGCGCACTATAATCTTGCGCGCTGTAGCCCAATTAAAATCAAAATTCGACTTGCTATGGCTAATATACATCGCCACACCCATACAGAAAACAAAGAAGGGAAATACCAAGTCAGTAGGTGTGCAACCATTCCATGCAGCATGGCGGAGTGGTGCATAGATATGCGACCACGAACCAGGATTATTAACCAAAATCATTCCAGCCACAGTAATACCGCGCAGAATATCCAGCGAAAGAAGTCGTTTCTTTTGAGTAGGAGATGTGAGAGTTGGTGTCATAGCATTTACGATTTATAAAGAAAAAACAGCCCCCCGTTTGCGCGGAGGGCTGTTTGGTCAGTAGTATTACTCTTGGTTGAGGGTTACGCGCTTGAAGTCGATTACGTTAACGTTGTTCTTCTTCAGCACATCCTTCACGAGCTCTTTGCTCTCGCTCATGATATATTGTTGCTCTACCAATGTATTCTCTTTCAAGAATTTACCAAGACGACCTTGAGCGATCATCTCTACTTTCTTCATGTTGAGATTAGCTTCAGCCTCAGCAGGAACAGTAGCACGGATTTGGCGTGCGGTCTCTGCTTGCTCTGGGGTCAACCAACCTTTAGCCATGTTAGACTCGATGTGGTCATCGCTATCCACGTGAGCTGGGTTGATACCTGCTTTGCGAACAGCTTGCTCTACAGCGCGGTTCACCTCATCTTGTTTGGTTTTCTCGATAGCTACAGAAAGCTCTTTGTCCTTCACCTCTTGTGCTACGTGATCAGCGTCAAGAGCGATAGGAGACATAGAAGCCACTTGCATAGATACGCCGTGGAGAATCTCAGCATTAGCATCCTCTGTGTCAGCAGCTACAAGTGCGCTGAGCTTGTTACCAAGGTGGTTGTAAGCATCTACCTTTGGTGCTACGAGGAATGCGTAGTCGCTGAGTTCCATCTTCTCACCAGTCACACCTGAGCGCTCAGTTACGGCGTCAGCTACAGTGAAGTCACCCAACTTGCAAGCCTTAAGCGCCTCAATATCAGCAGGTTTCTCAGCCATAGCCACCTCAAGGATAGCCTTAACCATGTTTACATAATCCTCGTTCTTTGCTACGAAGTCAGTCTCGCACTTCACAGCTACGATTGCACCAAAGCCATTCTCAGCTTTGGCCAATACGCAACCCTCAGAAGCCTCACGCTCGCTACGCTTTGCAGCAATAGCTTGACCACGTTTACGGAGCAAATCTTTAGCCACATCGAAGTCGCCATTAGCCTCCTCGAGCGCTTTCTTTACATCCATCATACCTGCGCCAGTGATGTCGCGCAGTTTCTTAATATCTGCTAATGTAACAGCCATTGTCGTAATTTTTAATTTTGAATTAAGAATTTTGAATTATTCAGCTGCAGCTTCAGCTACTTTCTCAGCCTCTGCTTTTGGAGCAGCTTTACGAACGCGTTGACGACGCTCTTTTGGTTGTGGAGCCTCACCAGCAGCTTGTGCAGCAGCTGCCTCTTCGTCAGCTTTCTCTACCTTGCGCTCCTCAAGACCCTCTTTAATTGCCTCGCATACTGCGGTCAAGATTACCTCGATAGACTTGGTTGCATCGTCGTTTGCTGGGATAACGAAGTCAATGTTGTTAGGGTTAGAGTTGGTATCCACAATACCAAATACAGGAATACCCAAACGGTTAGCCTCAGCAACAGCGATGTGCTCTTTCATTACATCCACTACGAATACTGCGCTTGGGAGACGGGTGAGGTCAGAAATAGAACCGAGGTTCTTCTCCAATTTCTCGCGTTGACGAGTGATTTGGAGTTTCTCGCGCTTAGAGATGTTATCAAAAGTACCGTCAGCCATCATCTTGTCGATAGTACCCATTTTCTTCACTGCCTTACGGATAGTAGGGAAGTTGGTGAGCATACCACCAGGCCAACGGTCTGTGATATAAGGCATAGCTACCTCTTGTGCCTTTTGAGCTACTACCTCTTGACCTTGTTTCTTAGTAGAAACGAAGAGGATCTTGCGACCTGATTTAGCGATAGCTTTCAATGCCTCAGCAGCCTCGTCAATTTTAACAGCAGTCTTGTTGAGGTCGATGATGTGGATACCATTGCGCTCCATGTAGATGTAAGGAGCCATTGCAGGATTCCATTTGCGTTTGAGGTGACCGAAGTGGCAGCCAGCCTCGAGAAGTTGATCAAATGTTGTTCTCATTTTGTTTGATTAATTTTGAATTATTACTATAATTTATCCGTCTGCCTCCTTTACGCAGAGAAGCGCGCACAGGAAGAATAACAGAGTAATCCGTGGCGAGCAATATTTTGCCACCACGGAGTCACTGCTATTTGGATATTAACGTTTACTAAATTGGAAGTGTTTGCGAGCTTTTGGTTGACCTGGTTTCTTACGCTCTACCTCACGAGCATCGCGTGTCATGAAACCTTCAGCCTT
>JAZREU010000093.1:0-11821 GCA_045660925.1 Paludibacteraceae bacterium
ATGCCGAAGCGTGTATCTGGTTTATCGCTACCATAATACTTCATCGCGTCTGCCCATGTCATACCGGGGAAATCTGGCAGGTCGATATTGAGAATGGACTTGAACAGGTGCTTAGACATGCCTTCGCAGAGTTGCAGCACATCCTCTTGTTCAACGAAACTCATTTCGCAGTCGATTTGCGTAAACTCAGGTTGGCGGTCAGCACGAAGGTCCTCGTCGCGGAAACATTTCACGATTTGGAAGTAACGGTCAAATCCGCTGACCATCAACAGCTGCTTCAAGATTTGTGGACTTTGTGGCAACGCATAGAACTGTCCTGGGTTCATACGGCTTGGCACGATAAAGTCGCGTGCACCCTCTGGAGTTGAGTTTACCAATACAGGAGTCTCTACCTCCAAGAAGCCCTTCTCATCCAAGTAACGGCGCACCTCAAAGGCCATCTTGTGGCGGAGTTCGAGGTTCTTTCTTACGCAGTTACGACGCAAGTCTAAGTATCTGTATTTCATACGAATATCGTCGCCACCATCGGTCTCATCCTCGATAGTGAAAGGAGGAGTAACGGCTGCGTTGAGGATATTCATCTCGGCTACTTTGATTTCGATTTCGCCAGTAGGAATTTGCGTATTTTTGCTCTGACGCTCAATCACTTCGCCAGTTACTTGGAGCACGAACTCGCGCCCTACCCCATTGGCTGCCTCTAGCAAAGCGTCTTGCTCTGCGCTGCCGTCGGATTGGAATGCGAGCTGCGTGATACCATAGCGGTCACGAAGGTCAATGAATGTCATACCGCCCATTTTGCGGATTCGTTGTGCCCATCCTGCCAGGGTCACTGTTTTGCCTGCATCGGCGAGGCGAAGCTCGCCACAAGTGTTGGTTCTAAACATGTTGTATATATACGATTTACTTATTTACTATTTATAGCATTTTTTATATCGTTCACAATATAGGTGTCGGACATCAATTGATACCCATATTTAGCATCATGCAGTTGTTGCCCCACTTCGCTGCCGTAAAACAGCAATAGGGCTCTGTGTGGCGAAATAGCCAGTTCTTCAGCCAGTTGCATTATGATACGCGTGATCTTGCGATACAATATATAGTCCTTCATTGTTATAAAATGTTAGCTTGTTCAAAAGTCAAAAATTGCTCTACAATGGACTGATTGCGAATACATACTTGATGGCGTAATCGTTCGTTGACCAGTTGTCCTATGGCTTGTTCAGCAGATATAAATCCATCCACGTATGCGTCCACCGTAGAGATTACGCTATCATTGGCTACTCCACCCTCAATCCAGTCTAAATCTTGCCATGGCGAGTGTCCTTTTCTGCTGTCTGCAATAAAGTCGAGCCATTCTTGGTTATAATCGGCAAACACCAATCGTTGGTAAGCTAATTGTTCTGAAAAAGTCTTTTCATCAAAACGATAAATATTCAGTATGGCTTGTCCACCACGCATTCTTCCTGCTTTCGTTTGCGCCCAACGCTCTGCTTGTTCACGGTCATGGGTTAAATAAAACCCAGGTCCAAAGTCTAACTCTGGACGACCATAATCCACGAGAGGTTTTTCAACTACCAAAGTGGAACCATGAAACAATATAGCATTATTCAGACTCATAGTTTCTCAATGTCTCTATTATATCATCCGCCACATAATCAGCACTTTGTGTATGCAAGGTATCATAAAAACGCATCAAGCGTCCCTCAATAAGTCCTTGCTTTTCTAATCGAGTTGCAAGTTCATCGGGGGTGATTCCCATTTTGCGTGCAGCCGTTTCAATGGCAATTACCGCAAATTGGATCTGGTCACTTTCGTATGTTCGTTTCATTCCTTCCATAACTATCTGCACAAAAAAGCGTGCAAAGGTAGTGAAAAATCTTGATATATGCAAATTATAGTGCGATTTTATCGAAAAAGATAGATTTTATCTATCCTATACTCTCCTATCCTACCAAATACCTGGTATGAGGCGCCAGCGGACGCGTTGCTGGTAATCTGTATATCCAGGTAGTCCTGCCGCCAGCACCTGCTCCTCGTTGTATATGCGTCGGATAATGAGTACAGGATAAACACCAAACACCAACAATGCCCAAGCTGAGCCCAGCACTATCGGCATAGATAGGAACATAAGCAATGTGGCTGTGTACATCGGATGGCGCACAATGCCGTACAATCCCGTGTCAATAAGTTGCTGATTCTCCTGCACCTCAATGGTTCTTGACAGGTAGGCATTCTCGTGCAACACTTCGGCGTACAAGGCATACCCTATAAGGAAGACTACCGAGGCAATGACATTCGCCCACAGGGGCAAACTGGACCACGCGAAGCGGTGGTCTAAACCACAGAGAACAAAGCCGCCGATAAACATCAATCCCGAAAGGGCCACCACATGTTTTTGTGTCTGCTCTTTCTCCTTGTTGTTCAGCCGTTTAGCGAGTAGGTCAGGCATAGAAATCAGTAGCCAAATACCCATGCAGGTCATAGGTACAAACAGCAAGGCAAGCAGTAACCATGCCTGCCAATAGTGCCATGTGCCTGCTGGCCAAAAGAGCAGCAAGCCAATCAAGGCCATGCCACACAAGAGTTTGCATAATCCGCTAATAATCAATTGAGTTGTTTTCATATTGTGTGCATTGATATTTTATCTGTAAAAATCAGTATGCAAAGTTACTACAAAAATTGTAAATATGCAAATATAATCAAAGATATTTTGAAACAACTATGTATTTTATGCACAGCTAATTTCCAAATTACATACACCTACCCGCGCACGGGTAAAGTTATAGAAACTGCTGTGCAGCTGTGCAGCTGTGCAGCGAGCCCTACCCCACTTGTTGCTTTTTCAGTTGTTGATGGATTTGTGCAATCACGAAGCCGCGCAGCGTGGCATAATGTTTTTCTCCTTGCTTAGGATGCTTAAATTGCTTCTCAAATAGCGGTTGCCAATATGCCACTCGTTCGGGGTCTGCAAGTTCTTGTTTGGCAAGCAGTTGCACTTCTTGAAACAACGTTCGATTTTTCTTCGCTCCTTCTGACCATTCGCCCTTATGACAATGATAGATATACGTCTCTCCTGGACCATAGAATGGTCTTCCTTTGGCATCTTTGCCATAGCATTTACGACGAGAAACAGTGATACGACCATCCGCGCTGTGGGATGACAGTTTGCCTGTGAATGTCTCCACAGGAGCCATGTAAGTAGTTTTTGACATAATAATTTAGTTTTATTAAGGTTTGTATATGTATATTTCATGCCTATCGCCTTATAGCCTACTTGTATCTTACGCACTATTCACGCACAATACACGGACAATACACGCACAATAAGCGCACTATTCCGAGCACTTCCACGGAGGATCGCCGTAATTTCAGTAGCACACAAAACGAAGTCTTGTAGCTTCTTTTTATATTCAATCTGACAACTCCGTTAAGGAGACTTTAGGTTTGTTGATTATGATCGTTAGGGCTGTTAAGTCTTTGTTCTTGGCTCCTTGCTCTTGATTCTAAAAGCGATTGCAAAGATAATAATAAAACCCTGAATTTCCAAATTTTTCCAAAGGAAAATGCAAAAAAAAATAATTATTGACACTTCCATATTGCACACAATACTTGTATATATGCAAAAAAAGTTGTACCTTTGCAGAAATTATTTCAACACATCACATTATGCCACAAATGATCATGTTGGGCAGCGAGATGATTCGCATCAACCCTGCCAAGAAAACCATTGAGTATTCCACTTCACAAGGTCGCAGTTGGTCAACGAGATATAGTAGTAGTTCCTGCGGCGAGTTTATTGACCTCCTACCCTACGGCAATGAACTGCTGGCTATTACGAACAAAGGTGTGTACTATTCCACCTCGCAGGGACGCAGCTGGTCATCGAGATACACAAGCAGCTCTTGCGGTGAATTTCAAAGCCTGCTGGATGGTGGAAGAGAAGTATTGGCACAAACATCCAAAGGGCTCTACTATAGCACCTCCAGCGGACGCTCATGGTCAAAGAGGAGATGAAACAATCATGGAGATTACGAATCTACTTGAGTTTAGCCATCGTGCGCAGTTGCGCGAGTGGTTTGAGCAGCATGCCGCTTCGGACAAGGAATGTTGGATAGCCATGTATCGCGTGCGACGCCCTGCGGAGTGTGGTGATTGTTTGCCATATATCGATGTGGTGGAAGAGGCATTGTGCTTTGGCTGGATTGACTCCACGCTGAAGCGCCTACCCGATGGCAGACTGGCACAACGCTTGTCCCCACGCCGTAAACGCAGTCATTGGACAGAGCTCAACAAACAACGATGTGCCGAGTTAGAACAGCAAGGGCTGATGACGGAAGCAGGAAGAAAGGCATTGGCGATGGCAAAGTGAATTCAATTACATCCGAAATGTTGAAAATTGAAAGGAATATAAATAAAAAACACCCTACTTTGTAGGGTGCTGCGCGGGTAATTACTTACCTCCCTTTGATGGACCATTTGCGCGTCCACCTCCACTTGGATTACCAGTGGTTGATGGATAATTAGGTCCTGGGCATGATTTTCGTCCCATACTAATTAATTTAATAGGTTAATATTAACACTATACCATCAATCTAGTACCGAAAATGCCTACATTCCTTTTCAAGAATCTGTTCAGCATGTATGAATAATCATAGCTCAGTTCATGAACACTCTTTGGTATAGGAGCAACATTCGCTACTCGCAATAGTACAAAATATATGCCAGTATAATCACCAACTGCCAAATTGGCAGTTTTTTTTTGTGTAAATTTTAGAAAAAATAATTTGTATGAGCGTATTTGTCAGCATGCTGTGACACTGGCGCAGCGAATCCGCGAGGGACAACCGTCCGCTTTGTCACCTCTTGGGATACGACAGAAGAGGACGTAGAGAAGTTAGTGGAAAAATTACAATAAAATATCTTGCAAATATCAGAAAAAATTGTACCTTTGCAGGGTGAACAAGTAAAACAACTAAGACTATGGCAAAAGACGAGAGCAATTTGATTATTTATAATACTGTAGATGGGCGCGCCAGCGTAGTCCTCTATGCACGAGATGGCAGTGTGTGGATGAATCAAAATCAACTTGCTGAACTTTTTGACACCTCTAAGCCAAATATCAGTATGCACATATCTAACATGCTGAAAGAATGAGAGTTACAAACTGTTTCAGTTGTCAAAAATTATTTGACTACTAATACTTGCCAGACCACTGGCAAAATCTGAACAGCCATCGGCAAGACGGAAGAGAGGTTAAACACAGACTGAAAAGTAAATACAATGAACAAAAATCCACATCTCCGACGAGCACCATGGATGGATTACAAAGATCCATCCATTCTAATGATAACGCTTGTGACGACTAACCGACAACCCATATTAGGGATACTAAAAGGCGAAACAATAGAGCGTACGAAGTTAGGGCAAGCTATCGCAGAAGAGATTAATAGAATCCCTACTTACAACGGTGCAGAGTCCATAGAAATATACTCCTACGTAATTATGCCAGATCATGTGCATATACTGCTCCGAATACATGATCGACTACCTAAACATATCGGACAATACACAGCATGGTTCAAAATTAAGTGTACCGATGCTTGTTCTGCTCTCACAGGTGGTCCTGTGAGTGAAACTATGCGACCTTTCGCCCCTGAATACCACGACCGTATTCTCCAGGGCAAAGACCAACTATCCCACATGATGCGCTATATCCAAGAAAACCCGCGCCGATTGGCTCTTAAACGCGCAAACAAAGACCTGTTTCGCATACGGCAAAACCAACAAATCAATACTATCCCCTGTACTGTATTAGGCAATATCTTCCTCATAGAGCACCCGCTACGCCAAGTCCTACAATGCTCTCGCCGTCTCACGCAGGAGCAAATAGACAGTCTCAAAGCAGACTGCCTTCGCGAAGCAGCTAATGGCACCATCTTTGCTACAGCAGCTATATCGGAGGGCGAAAAACAGATTGCTCGTGCACTCCGCGAAGCTAATTTTCCGCTGATTATTTTGCTCCACGAGGGCTTCCCTACTCCTGAGAACCCACATTACAGCTATTACAAACCACAGGGTGTCTATTTCGAGGCGTGTGCCACAGGCAAACTGCTACCGATTGAACCCCATGCAGAAATCATGGAACACCCTGATATTGTGCAAAAAGTAGTAGCAAAGATAGGAAATATCCCTCATACTTCGCAACGCTATCGCTTTGTGGCAATGAATATGATAGCCGAAGAGATGTTCAAAGAATCGTAAACATTCAGAGCGGCACGATAATGCGTGCCGCTCTTGATGTTGATAGAATGGTTCTTATTGTATTGCTGTGGATTATTTGATCTCTGCGCCCATGATGGTGTATGCACTACCATTATGGTAAATATATAGTTGGTTATCGCGGAGGAGTTTGCGGGTATCGGATATCGGGTATTGGATATCGTTATTTTCGAGGTCCGTAGGTGTATTGCTCTTGGTGGTGAACTCGCCAGTGTGGGTACTGATGGTATTGTCCGACTCATCCTTGGTAGTGATGTTGTATTCGTATTTCGTACTTTCTGTCAGACCTGTAACTGTAAAGCGATAACCATTTGCCACTTGCTCGGCGTATTGCGCTGGGCGATTGCCGTCACGACCAGGAGCAAAAGCGATGTTGAGCAGCTGACCATTGGCATTGAAAGTGAGGGTGCAGAATACACGTCCATCTTTGTAAATGACAATGGAATATGTATCAGCATCTTCTTCCGTAGGCCAAACAATGGTGACATCAGTAGTACCAGGTGTGACTATCACTCCGTTAGAATCTATATTATCCGACTCAGCCCCCATACAATTGAAGTATTTGAATGATCCAAAGACAGGGTCATATTGATAATCTTCTAAGAAGTCGCATGGCACATTGAGATTAGCGTTATAGTTTTCAAAAGAAGTCGCTTCCGCATACGGTGGCATAAGTGGATAGCAATATACATCTCGTATTCTGCGGCAACCAGCAAAACTATTTGCGCCAATAGATATGACAGAAGCTGGGATGGTGATGGCTTTGAGATTGTTGCAGTTGGTGAAGGCATCGTTGCCGATATGGGTCAGTCCTTCGGGCAATACCACTTCGGTGAGGTCATTAGCGAATAATCCCCAAGGGCGTTCGTTGTACATATCGCCCGAACCTGTGAGGGTGAGGGTTGATTTGTTGGTGTCATATACCCAGTAGAGGTTTTTGCCACATTGTCCTGCTGTGGTGAGGGCAAACTCAGCAGTGAGAACGGTATCTTGAGTGAGTGTGAGGGTGCGAGGGTTGTCAATCACGCCGTCGCTCCATTGCACGAAATGGTAGCCGTAGTTGGCTGTAGCGGTGATTTGGTTTCCATCGCAGTATGTATTGTAATCTACTTTTGCGGTGCCCATTTGGCTATTGGAGGTGGATACTTGGATGGAATACTCCGCTTGTGGTTCTTGGATCTTAGTAAAGTCTTTCCAAGTGCTTGCTGCTTTATATGCAGACACGCATCCACATGGCACATATACGGGGATGGATGTAGATACCTGATAGAAAGTATAATTTCCAAGTGTTGGCGGTGTCGTTGCTTCGCATGTGATAGAAGTGAGGGAAGAGCAACCTCCGAAAGCTCTTGCTCCAATGCTCGTTACGCTATTGGGGATGGTGATAGAGGTGAGGGCGGAGCAATCAGAGAATACCCAAGACCCAATGCTTGTGACGCTGTTGGGGATAGTGATAGAGGTGAGGGCGGAGCAATCAGAGAAAACATCATCTTCAATGCTCGTTACGCTATTAGGGATAGTGATAGAGGTGAGGGATTGGCAATTGCGGAAAGCACTATTTCCAATGCTCGTTACACTGTTAGGGATGGTAATGGAGGTGAGCCCAGAGCAATAAGCGAAAGCGTAATTTCCAATGCTCGTTACGCTATTGCCAATAGTTGCAGAGATGAGGGAGCTGCAACCATAGAAAGTCCTATCTCCAATGCTCGTTACGCTATTGCCAATAGTTACGGAGGTGAGGGAGGAGCAACCTTCGAAAGCACCCCCTCCAATGCTCGTTACGCTATTGCCGATGGAAACAGAGGTGAGCCCAGAGCAACCTGAGAAAGCACTACTTCCAATGCTCGTTACGCTGTTAGGGATGGTCACTGAGGTGAGGGCAGAGCAATTATAGAAAGCATAATTACGAATAGTATTCACCGTATTTGGAATAACCAAATCTTTAATTTCTTGACCATTGATATAGAGGTTATGAGAATAGGAAATAGGATTAGCATAAAAGTCTTCAAACTTAATATTACACCAACCTGCAATATCACCCGTATAATTAGTTTTCGTAAGGGAGGAGCAACCATAGAAAGCATAACCTCCAATGCTCGTGACGCTCTCAGGGATGGTGATAGAAGTGAGGGAAGAGCAATCAGTGAAAGCATTATATCCAATGCTTGTGATGCTTTCGGGGATGGTCACGGAGGTGAGAAGATTCAACCCATTACAAATACAGTTAGGAATGATTTTTACATTCTCGCCAAATGTAATTGATGTGATAGGACAATTCCCAAATATGTAACCATCATCTGAATAATCACATATAATAGCATTCCATACAACTGTAGTAAGGGAAGAGCAATCACCGAAAGCATAACCTCCAATACTCGTTACACTTTCTGGAATGGTTATAGAGGTGAGGGCGGAGCAATAAGCGAAAGCATTATATCCAATACTCGTTACGCTGTTGGGGATGGTGATAGAAGTCAGGGAGGAGCAATAAGAGAAAGCATCATATCCAATGCTCGTGACGCTTTCGGGGATGATGACAGAGGTGAGGGCGGAGCAACCTGAGAAAGCATAGTCTCCAATGCTCGTTACGCTATTGGGGATGGTGATAGAGGTGAGAGATTTGCAATTGCGGAAAGCATAATCTCCAATGCTCGTTACGCTATAGGTGATGCCGTTGTAGGTGACGATTTCGGGGATAATGACTTCGTCAGAGTATTCGTCATAGCTGCTGTAAGAACTTCCCCTGTAGGTTACTTTCACGTTGTTGCCGTCAAGGTAGTTGTAATATATACCATCGACGGAAAAATCTTCAGCCCAAAGGCTTGTTGTTGCCACGAGGGCAAGGAAAAGAAAGAAAAGTTTTCTCATAATTGTATGTGATTAATAGTTAATAATTCGTGTTGAACAATTTTGCGTGCAAAATTAGTCAAAAGATTTGACATATGCAAAAAAAATCGCCCAAAGAGCGATTTTTTGGTGTAAGGGTTAGAGGTTAAAGGTAATGTACCATCTTTTACTCGGCGAATTAACTCCGAGAACTAAACTGGTGGCACGCAAGTGTCGCTCTTTTTTTATCCTAATTCCCAAAGTCAAGTAATTAATAAATATTCCATGTTTTTAGTGGAGAGTAATGAAAACTCTTCAATTTTTTCATCTAAATTTGCACATTCGCAAATTTTATCGTACCTTTGCAGCATGTTCACTTCCTTTCTCATATTCTGCACCATCGTGCTATTTCTTTGCCCAACGCTCATTTGGCTACTATGTTGGATTGTGGCTCGGCTATGTCATCACGCCATGCCTTATGCACCTTTTGCCTACACAGGATTGGCACTCGTTGTGCTTTTCTGCGGTACCATGCTCTATGGTTACTGGTTCGGACGAAAACAATTGCGTGTCACCGAAACCACCTACACTTCGCCTCAAGTGCCAGCCTCTTTCAACCATTACAAGATTATACATATCAGCGACTTACACCTATCTTCTTTTTCCGACTCGCCCGATTTTCTCCAACGCATAATAGACACCATCAATGCCCAGCAAGCCGACCTCATCTGCTTCACAGGTGACTTCGTTGGCTTGGGTGTAGAGGAAGCTATTCCATTCACCAACACCCTCCGCCAACTTCATGCCAAAGATGGTATCACGAGCGTGCTCGGCAACCATGATTTTGCACTTTACCATCACGGCTTGACCGACGCAGAGAAAGAGGAAAAAGTCACTCAACTCACAGCCTACCAACGCGACACATTGGGCTGGCACTTACTGCGCAATCAATCGCATATCATCCAGCGTGACAGCGACTATCTGCAAATCATCGGTGTGGATAATGCCTCCTGCCAAGGACAAGGATTTCAGACTGTCTATCGAGCCGATTTGCCAAAGGCTATGTCCACTTTGAACCAGGAATCAAGAACCAAGAGCCAAGATATATTACTAATGACCGAACTGACGGAAGTAATCAATCTTGAATCCTTGCTCCTTGCTCCTGATTCAAATATTATGCAAATCCTTCTTTCCCACGACCCATCGCATTGGCGAGGAGAGGTCATTCCTAAAACCGATATCCCATTAACACTCAGCGGACATACACATGCTGGACAAGTGCGCCTATTGGGCTATCCACTCTCCTCGCTCATGTTCACCGAATCCGAAGGCTGGTATTATAACGATCGCCAATCCCTCCACATCAACACAGGCCTTGGCTGCACCCTCCCCATCCGCCTTGGTGTCCCACCTGAAATCACCGTTATTACTTTACATAGCAATCAATGATACAACTACACTACACCCTCCCATGACCATCCGTCCCACTACACACGCTGACCTTGATGCCCTTATGGCTATTTTTGCCTACGCCCGCTCTCAAATGACCGCCGATGGCAATCCTACCCAATGGGGTGACAATTATCCTTCGCGCGAACAATTGGAGCACGATATCCAACGTGGCGTAAGTTATGTGATAGAGCACAACGGATTACCCTGCGCCACCTTTGTCTTTATCATCGGCGACGACCCTACTTATGCCTATATTAAGGACGGACAATGGCTAAACGCCACCCTACCCTATGGCACCATTCATCGTATAGCCTCCAACGGACAACAAGGAGGCATTTTCCACTACGTACTCAACTGGTGCTCAGCACAATGCAACAACCTACGCATTGACACCCACAGCGATAACAAACGCATGCTTCACCTCATCCAGCAAGCCCAATTCACCCGCTGTGGCATCATTTACACACGCGACAACTCCGCAAGAATTGCATATCAAAGAGTATCTCTAAACACTAAATAGTAGCGCAGTTTCTTCTAAAGATAAAAGCGCACCATAAGCAATTTTCATTTCTTATTCTGGCTTATTCACAAAGGATCATTTTTACAAAATGACCTGTATAATGCATTTTTTCGCTTCAAAACTTGCTTATATCACAAAAATACATTACCTTTGCTCGATTTTTTGTGCATTTTCATTAAGATGCACGAAATAAGTATTTACATCTACTTTTGGGATATTATACAATAAAGATACAAAAATGATTGATTTTTCCATTGAGGTAGCTTCTGAGAAGCACATACCTTATGTTGCAGAAATTCTGCAAACTATTGAAGAGGCAGCCAAAGACCGTGGAACAGGTATTGCCAAACGCAACCCTGAGTACGTCGCACAAAAAATGCGCGAGGGAAAGGCTGTGATTGCTATGAATGGTGATAAGTTCGCTGGCTTCAGCTATATCGAGTGTTGGGACCACGGACACTTCGTTGCGAACTCAGGACTTATTGTCAAACCCGAATACCGCAAGATGGGTTTGGCTAAGCAAATCAAAGCGCGCATAGTAGAACTCTCGCAAGAGATGTTCCCTAATGCTAAGATTTTCTCCCTCACCACAGGCGCTGCCGTGATGAAAATGAATACTGAGTTGGGCTTTAAACCCGTTACCTTCCAGGACCTAACCACCGATCCTAAGTTCTGGAAAGGCTGCGAGAGTTGCATCAACTACGATGTGCTCTGCCGCAACAATTTTGAGCGTTGCCTCTGCAC
>JAZREU010000094.1:0-20360 GCA_045660925.1 Paludibacteraceae bacterium
GTAAAGGAGTTCAGCGAGAAGATTTCAGGCGGCAAGAAGATAGATGAGCGAGCAGCGATTAAAGAACTATTGGATTTCGTTAAGTCCAATAAGGTTGATAAAGTATTGGTATATGAATGCAGCCGACTTTCTCGCCGCCAACTTGACTTCTTATCTATCATAGAGCAACTGACAGAAGTGGGCGTGAGTTTGTATATCTTGCAGAATGGACTGGAAACGCT
Organism: Paludibacteraceae bacterium; assembly: GCA_045660925.1. Classification (GTDB taxonomy): domain Bacteria; phylum Bacteroidota; class Bacteroidia; order Bacteroidales; family Paludibacteraceae; genus Colicola. Next base: position 222 of record JAZREU010000094.1, read on the forward strand.
CTTACCAGACGGCAAATCAAACCCTATTGCTAACCTGTGCTTTGGAATTATCGCAGAATTTAATAACCTGGAAAAAAATCTCATTAGGGCGCGAATGTCCAGCGGCTATGAGCATCATAGAAGTTCAGGCGGTCGTGTGGGAAGAAAAGAGGGGTATAGAAAAAGCGAGGATGAATACCGCACAACTTATGACCGAGAGATTGCCTTATTGTCAAAAGGTAATACTCTTAAAGATGTGAGAGCCATCACGGGAACATCTATTAACACATTGAGAAAACTAAAAGAGAAGTATTGTGCCATATGATAAACATACGGAGAACAATATGGATCTACGAAAACTTTGGCATTGCGAGTGCATGTAAAGCGTTTGCGTATGATGTAGAAGCATTACTCATATATATCGGATACTGTCTGACGCTGCCTATTCAGTTCTTGTGGATACTTTGGAGAAAGATATTGTAGATTATAAAGAGAGAAAAACGACATTTTTTTTGAAAAAAAGTGCATTTTTTCGTCATTTTTCTCGGAGGTTTGTTATTTTTATTGTGTAGGGTTAAGGAATTGACGGATATAACGATGAGTTCAATTTTAAGCCTTCTAAGTTTTGTAATTTATTAAAATGATTATATAATGAGTAATAGAACAGACACATTGTCCAATTACCCCATCGGAATGAGGGGTTTGGACGGCTTGCTTGAAGAAGCAAGATATTTTATAAAAGGAATAGTAAGAGAAGCACTTGCAGAAATCATTGATGAGAAAAACTGCTCAACAATTACAAACACTCCTTTATTGACTACTGAGGATTTGTGTAAAAGATGGAACATTAATGCAGACACTCTACACAACTGGGAGAAAAAAGGAAAAATTAGGAAACTTCCATTAGGAGGAAGAAAGAAGATGTATAGTTTTAAAGATGTTTTAGAAGCAGAGGCAAGTGGATTAGTAATAGCAAAAGCAGGTTAATATGAATATAGAAATTAGAACTAAAAAGACAGAAGGTAAAGCATACTTGCATACCACAATAAGATGCGGAAGAACTGCGCATCATTTCAATCTACTTATGCAAGTAGATATTAAGAAATGGATTGAGTGCTCCAAAAGCGAAAGAAAGAAAACAAACTTTCTGGATAATATGAACTACACCCAAAAACTCCAAGAGATAGAAAATGGGTTAAAGGTCTTGAGAAAGTATCACAGATGCACAAAAGAGGAAGTTGAAAAACTCATTGAAAATGTTGTTCTCCACTCCGTTAGAGAGGAAATGATTAAGAAGGAGGAAACCAAGGCCAAGATGCAGAGCGAAAAAAGAAAGATGTTTAGACTGTATGCAGAAAACTACATCAAAGAAATGCAATGCGGTCAGAGGCGAACTATAAAAAACAAACTCTATTCAAAGAGCACGATATATCACTGGAAACAAGTAGTGGATAAAGTCTTGGATTTTCACAAAAAATATCCATTTACTTGGGAGGATATTAATCAGTCGCTAATCAGTATGTTCATTTCTTACTTGGAGGACGACAATTTAAGTCCGACAAACATTCAGAAACTAATGAAGGACTTCAAAAAGTTGGTCAATGATGCTGAAATAGAAGGTATTCATGAAAACTTTCGTGCGAGAAACCTCAATTACACAATGGAAGTGCGAGAAAGCGATAAATCTACGCAGATATATCTTACAACGGAAGAATTGCGAGGGCTATACGATATGGAACTGAGTGGCACAGATGAAATTGTAAGAGATATTTTTCTTATTGGATGTTTTACAGGACAGAGAGTTAGTGATTATGGAAGGATTGAACCTGAATGGGTGGGCACAACACGCAATGGTGTAAAAGTAATAAGACTTCAACAAAAGAAGACTGGGCACAATGTCTGTGTGCCAATAGTCGGTAATCAACTGGAAACCTTGTTAAAGAAATATAACTATCGCGTCCCAAAGATAAGCGAAGCAGAAATCAATAGAAGAATTAAAGATATTTGTGAAAGGCTATCTGTTTATATCCCAAGTCTTGCTGTTAAAGAGAAGACAATGCTAAAAAAACACGAAAAAAATGCTTTATATACGAACAAAGACGGAGGAAGAAAACTGTTTGAAATTAATGCAAAAGGTGAATGTATAAAACCAAAGTGGGCAATGGTTTCAACTCACACTGCGAGAAGGTCTTGTATCACGAATATGTATCTCGCTACAAAAGAAGACGGCTCACCTAAATACACACTTGCTCAAAGAATGAGCGTGAGCGGTCATAAAACAGAAGGTCAGTATATAAATTATATAAAGTGTTCATTGGACGAGTATGCCGAAATGGTTGCTGCTGCAAATGACACAAATGAGGACAACTTGTTCTAAAAAGAAAAGAAGGTGATTTTACCTTCTTTTTTTGTATTATAATACCCCGCAAAAACCGACTTTTTTAGCATCAAAAACGGCGAAAAAGTATCAAAATGTTGGTCAAATGTTGCCAAATTTGATGTCCAAGACAAAAGAAAAAACGCTAACAACCTTGTTTTTAAGTCATTAGCGTTTCTTTCTGTGGTGCCACCAGGAATCGAACCGGGGACACAAGGATTTTCAGTCCTTTGCTCTACCAACTGAGCTATGGCACCATGATTTATTTCCAAATCGGCTGCAAAGGTACTGCTTTTTTTTGATATGACCAAATAAATTTACACTTTTTTTGAAAAAATCCACTTTTATTATTCAAAAATGCTGGATTTTTCATAAAAAAACTATATCTTTGCACAGAAATTGAAAAAAATCACAATCTATTCGAACATGTTACTACAAGTTATTGCCCACGCACGGAACGGATTTTCCCATAAGTTCGGCATTCCACGCCAGAGCAGAGAAAACTCTTGCATCGAAACACATATCATATTCACGCCCGCGTATCGCGTGCGAGAGGCTTTGCGCGGTATAGAAGACTACTCACACCTGTGGCTACTATGGGGATTTTCAGAAATTGAAACTTTTGAAACTCTTAAAACTGTTAAAACAGCAACACAGTCGCCTCATTGGTCACCCACGGTGCGACCTCCGCGCTTGGGTGGTAACAAGCGCATGGGGGTCTTCGCTACACGTTCTCCCTTCCGCCCTAATCCCATTGGACTAACCAGCGTAAGACTGCTACGCATAGAAGAAACCCCTAATAATGGATTGATACTCGTAGTATCAGGAGCAGACCTATTAGACGGAACACCCATTTACGATATCAAACCTTATTTAGCATTTTCTGACAGCCATCCCGAGGCAAAAAGTGGATTTGCAGAAGCAACACAAGAATACCATTTAGAGGTGCATATCTCCAACCATTTGTTGCAAGAAATCCTGCACAAAGATTGCCCATGGAACGCCATTCAAGAGATTCTCCGCCAGGACCCTCGACCTGCCTATCACAACGACCCTCAACGCACGTATCACTTGGACTATGCACAATGGAAAATTGACTTCATAGTGGACAATTCTACCCTTTATGTGCAAAATATTAAGAAAAATGAGGTGATTTGAACAAATTATTTGCCTATATCAAAAAAAAAGCGTAACTTTGTCGGCTGAATTTGTACTTCTCTTAGAAACACATTAACATAAATCGAAATACAAACAAAAAAAACAATTATAAACAATCATGAAAAGATTTACCTTATTTTTATTGTCCGTATTTATTAGCAGCTTTATGGCTATGTTCGCTGCTCCATACGGTCTGTTAATCAACGGAACTACCAAATTAGAAGCGACTCCATTATCTGAAAAAGATTTCCAAGATCGTGATCAATTTTTGGTTTCGTGCGTTACTTTGAATGTGGGAGACAAAGTGCAACTCACTGACTTTGAAAATGGTGCTACTTGGATGTCTGCTATTGATCCTTACGGAGAATACCAAAAATTTTCTGGCGGAAAAGCAGAAGGACACCTCATTTGCAACACAGCTGGCTCCTACGATTTCTACATTAAATTGAAATATGAAGATGATTTAGTGTACATCGGCCCTGGAGAAAACTGCGGAAACGTTACCCCTCCTACCCCACCAGATCCTAATGCCACATATTATGTGACTGGCTCTGCCGAACTCGTAGGTGCAGACAAAGCTTGGAGCGAAACAGCTATCGCCATGACCAAAAATGCGGATAACACCTTTACACACACTTTCAGCAATTTGGAAGCAAGCACCGTGTATCGCATGAAGATTACCAACGGAACATGGGCGAATAACTGGGGTTACCCAGCTGTGGCTAACGCACCTGTTGGCGTGGCGGGAGATACCGATCAAAACATTGTCTTCAAGCTCAAAACCAAAGGCAATGTAGTTGTCAACTTCAATGGCGCAAACATCACCCTGCAAGGCGACTTCTCCAACGAAGCTCCTATCAAATCTTCCGTTCCTTCAGAGTGTGAAGATGTTATGCTCCAAGCATTCTACTACGACTCCTACCGAGACGGTGCTCCTGGTGATGTGCTTATCAACGGAAAGCAATTGGGCAATACCAAATGGAATGTACTTCTCGCTCAATCAGGTGAGATAGGTACTTACTTCGACCTCGTATGGCTACCACCATCGGGCAAATCCGAAGGTGGTACAGGCTATCACCAAACCGTATATAGCAACCAAAACTCCGATTGGGGAAGCCAAAAAGAGTTGCTCGAATTCATCAACCGTATGCACGCTGCCAACACCAAAGTGGTGGCAGATATCGTTATCAACCATGCTGGCTGCAAGTCCTCTTGGTGCGATTTCTATACACAAAACTTTGGTGAGTATGGCGTTTTCGAACCCGATGCATCTTGGATTGCTCAGTCCGACGAGGTAAATAATGCCCCTGATGCTGGTGATTGCAAAGGCAAAGCTACTGGCCCAGAAGATGGTGGTTATAACGGACAAGACAACTACGGCGCTGCGCGCGACTGGGCGCACGCTAAACCAGAGGTGCAAGAGATGATGAAAGCCTACCTCAAATGGATGAAGAATGTAATCGGTTTCGACGGATGGCGCTACGACTATGCACAAGGTTTCAAAGGCAAATACATTGATATGTACAATAGTGCATCAGAGAACTATTTCTCTGTAGTTGAATTCTGGAACAACGATGTCAGTGGCTACTTGGTAGATGCCAACTGGAATACAATGGCATTCGACTTTGGCACCAAGTATTCTGCTATCCAAGGTATCGCGGATGGTCAGTATCAAAAATGTATGGGCTCTGGACTACTTGGCGCAGGTCTCAGCAAGTTTGCTGTCACATTCGTGGATAGCCATGATACCTATTTCGGTTGCGAAGCTGGTCGCACCAATCACGATGAGATTGGAGGCTGCGGAAAATCAATGGAGGACTACAACAAGGACCGCGTGCTCGGTGCCAACGCATTTATCCTTTCTATGCCTGGTGTTCCTTGCGTGTTCTATCCTCATTGGGCAAAATACAAAGATGCTATCGGCAAAATGGTTCTGGCGCGTAAGGCTGCGGGCGTACACTCCGAATCCAAAGTGAGCGACGAGGCTGGCGATGGATTCTACAAATCTACCATCACTGGCAAACACGGTTCTATCCGTCTCCTCCTCGGTCCTAATAGTGGATTCAACACCACCCCTCAAGGCTACACGTTGGCTTACAAGGGCGGTAACTTCGCTATGTACTACACCACCACACAAGCCGAAGTACCTGTACTCAGCATCACTCCTTCCACAATCTATAAAACAGAAAGTCACACCGTAGAAATGACTGCTGTCGCTTTGAGTGGTAACCCAACCATTTATTACACACTTGACGGTTCCGACCCTACTACTTCTGCTACCAAAAAGACTTATACCAGTTCATTCACTATCAACGGAACTGTAACCGTGAAAGCGTATGCAGACCTCAATGGTGTAAAATCAGCAGTACAAGAGGCTACATACACCTACCAAGCACCACAGCAAACACCCCTCACAGTTAAGTTCCTCCCACCTACAACATGGAACAAGGTTTATCTCTACACCTGGGATGGTGCTAACTTAGGCGCATGGCCAGGTATGGAGTGGAAAACCAAAGATAGCAAAGGATGGCTATACCATGTATTCCCTGGCGATGTACGCGAGGTAAAGATAATCTTCACCAATGGAGAAGGCGAACAATCCAACGATATTATCCTCGACCAAGATGCTTGCTATGAGTGGGACGGTACCCAAGAGAAACTGAGCCAAAACTGCTCACTGTCTGACATTCCATTCCAACTCATCATTTCTCCAGAAGGAAAAGTCTTCAAAACCGAGTCTTTGGAAATCACAATGAGCACCACTGGTGCAGAAGGTACACCTGCTATCTACTACACTTTGGATAATACTGATCCTAAGACTTCTTCTTCCAAAAAGCCATATACCGCTCCTGTAGTTATCACCACCACCACTACGCTCAAAGCATATGCCACAGATGGTGCTAAAGAGACAGACGTACAAACCCACACATACACCTATGAGACACCTCAAGCAACACCACTGACAATCAGTTTTGCCAAACCAAACGATTGGGCAAAAGTCTATCTCTACGCTTGGAACGATGGTGGAGCAACTCTCTACGCTGGTGAATGGCCAGGATCAGAGATGACCCAACAAAACTCTAAAGGATGGTACTACCACCAATTTGATGCTTCTGTCAAAGAGGTGAACTTCATCTTCAACAACGGTAGTGGCACACAAACAGCCGACCTTTGGACTGATGCAGATGTGTGCTACGGTTGGGAAAATGACAAAGCTGTCATCATTGACTGCGATGCCACAGCAGTTGAGAATATCACAACTCCAACACCTCAATTGGACATCACCCAACCTATGTACAATGTGTTAGGACAACAAGTAAATGCCACCTATCGCGGTATCGTCATCCAAAACGGACATAAATACCTACGTTAACACTATTTGGTGCGTGATAGCTAATCTACTATCACGCACCTACCTTTTGACTTTTAACAACTTTATATAACATTAACTTTTAATTTATTTTATTATGAAAAAAATCTTTACATTTTTTGCTGCCATTGTATGCGCAATGTCTATGTCGGCATTGACGTACAATGTGACAGTTCCTACGGGAACTAATGCCTGCTACATTGCTGGCGAGATGAATGGCTGGAGCCAAGTAGAAATGACCAAGGTAGATGATACCCACTACACACTTGATGTAGCAGATGCTACCGAAGCTATGAAGTACAAATATTGCTCTGGTCCAGGTTGGGCATATGTTGAGAAAACAGCTACTGGAGAAGAAGTTGCTGACCGTACTTACTCTGCTGCGGATGTGGTAGAGTCATGGGCTGCTGTGTATGACCCTAACAATGTGCCTTCTCAAGGCGATACAAAAGACATCACCGTTAAGGCTAAAGTACCTGCAGAGTGGACAGATCAAATCACTGCATGGGTATGGGCTACTGGTGCTGAGGGAACCGAAGTTATTCCTACACAAGAGGGTGAGTGGTATGTGGTTACCCACAATTGCGCTGAGCTCAATATCATCTTCAAGAATGGTGCAGGTTGGAATGGTGATGCTAACCAAACAGTAGATATGACCTTCACAGAGAGCACTTGCATCGAGATTACCGCAGGAACAGGTAAAGCAAACTACACCGCTGTTAATTGCGAAGGCGGCGAGACTCCTAACCCAGGCGAACCAAAGGACATCACCGTTAAGGCTAAAGTTCCTGCTACTTGGACCGACCAAATCACCGCATGGGTATGGCCTACTGGTGGAGAAGGACAAGAGGTTACTCCTACACAAGAAGGCGAGTGGTATGTTTACACTCAAAACTGCGCTGAACTCAACATCATCTTCAAGAATGGTGCTGGTTGGAATGGCGATGCCAACCAAACGGTAGATATCACAGTTACCGAGAGCACTTGCATTGAGATTACTGCTAGAGAAGGCAAAGCTACATATACTCTCGTTGATTGCAATGAAACTGCTGTAGAGGATATTACTGTTAGCAAAAACGCTACCAAGATCATCCACAACGGACAATTGTATATTATCCGCGATGGCGTAATGTTCAACGTTCTTGGTCAAATCACCGAATAATCTTTTCCTCATCTATTCCCCTTTAATAGGGATGAGAAATCGAATTTTACCTAAAAATGGTGTGTCAGCGATGGCACACCATTTTCTTTTTCGCCATTTTTGGGGATTGCCCACATGAGCAAAAAGCAGTACCTTTGCACCCGATTTTTGGGGAATCTATTATTTATAATTTGATGCGCTATTAATGTGCACCTAATCCGTTATAAACTACGTTAGATATACGATAGATATACGATAGATATACGGTTGATACACGGTTGATACACGGTATATTAGTATGGGGAAGTAGTGAAGTGTACCCAAAAAGTTAGACACAACCCAGATACAATTTCGTAAAATAAACCAAACAACAAACAATATGAACAACAAAACACTCATTTTCTTTTCTATCATTGTATGCTTCTTAGTAAGCAATATGCCTATTTTGGCGCAAGATCATCATCATCATCACCACCAAGACAAGAAGTCCGATGCGCATATCGCAGGTCACGTCTTAGATGCTCACACTGGGGAGCATCTTTCTTTTGTTAATGTACAGGTCAAAGGCACTGCACTCGGTTGCCTTACCGATGAATCGGGACACTTCTACCTCAAGAACCTCCCCGAAGGCGAACTCACTATCGTTTTCTCCATGATTGGCTACGAAACGGAAGAACGCACCCTTCAACTGCACCGCGACACCCTCATCGAGATGAATGTGGAGATTGCCGAAACATCGTTTATGATTGACAATGTGGTTGTTACTGCCAATAAGTACGAAACCAAGCAAAAAGAAGTGGCTACTATCGTCAATGTCATATCGCCTCTTATCATCGAATCCACCACCTCCAACACCATGGCAGATGTACTGAATTTCCAGACAGGTCTGCGTGTGGAAGAAACTTGCTCCAACTGCGGTGTACCACAAATCCGCATCAACGGTTTGGAGGGGCAATACACCCAAATCCTCATGGACTCGCGTCCTATCTTCTCCTCACTGGCTTCAGTCTATGGTTTGGAACAACTGCCTGCGGGCATGATTGACCGCATCGAGGTCATTCGTGGTGGTGGCAGCGCACTCTATGGCGCCAATGCCATCGCGGGCGTGGTGAATATCATCACCAAAGAGCCATCGCGCAATTTCTTCAATGTCAATCACACCACCGCTTTCACCCAAAGCGGCACCTATGACATCAACACCGCCATGAACGCCAGCGTCGTATCGGAGAACCAAAAAGCAGGCATCTTCCTTTTTGGCGTACAACGCAACCGCGAGCAATACGACCGCGACCATGATGGCTATTCCGATATTCCGCTGCTCAACTCCACCACCGCGGGCTTCCGTTCATTCTTCAAGACTACTGACTACTCGAAGCTGACGGCTGAATACCACCACACCACCGAGTACCGCCGCGGCGGATATGGCATCGACAGCGTACAACCCCACGAATCGCCTCTCACCGAACAACTGCGACACAATATCAACGCTGCCACCCTCAAATGGGACATGTACACCGCCGACAACAAGCATTTCCTCAGCGCATACACCAGTTTCCAACATATCGGTCGCCACAGCTATTTCGGCACCAACTACAACCCCAATGCCTACGGCAAATCCACTGATATTGTCTCCGTCACAGGTGCGCAATACCGTTTCTCCTACCCTTGTGGATGGATGAATGCCGACCTCAGCGCGGGGGCAGAGTATTCCTACAACCAACTGCGCGATCAGATTCTGGGCTACGACCGCAACACCCTCCAATACGTGCACTTAGGCGGCGGATATGTGCAAAACGAGTGGAAAAACAAATACCTCTCTGTCTTAGTGGGCGGACGTCTGGAGCAACACTCCCTGCTCGACAAACCCGTTTTCTCCCCCCGCGCCAATGTACGCTATACGCCCTTTGCCAATCACCAATCGCCACTCGCTGACCTCATTCTGCGCTTGAGTTATGCCAGCGGTTACCGCGCACCACAGATCTACGAGGAAGACCTCCATGTAGGCGCAGTAGGTGGCGAGGTATCGCTCATCTCGTTGGCTGAAGACCTCAGACCCGAATACAGCCACTCTGTCAGCGGCAGTATCGACATGTACAAACGACTTGGCAAATGGGACCTCAACCTGACCCTTGAAGGCTTCTTTACCCAACTCAACGATGTCTTCACCCTCGTAGAGAACGGACACGATGCACAAGGCAACCTGCTGCTCACACGCACCAACGCAAGCGGCGCACGTGTGGCGGGATTGAATGTAGAAGCCAAGGTGGGATATGGTCACTTGCTCACTTTCCAAGCGGGCTACACCTACAACCACAGCCGTTATATCAAGCCCGAACAATGGAGCGAAAATCCCAACATAGCCCCTCAACGCCGCATGTTCCGCACACCTGACCACTATGGCTATTTTCTTTGCAACATTGAGCCCCTCAAGCATTTCCATATTGTCACCAACGGCAAGGTCACAGGCAGCATGCTCGTGCAGCACTTTGCGGGCTATGTGCCAGAGGATGAGGAGGTAGAGACACCCGTGTTCTTTGAGTGGGATGTAAAACTCTGCTACGATATTCCAATCTATAAACACTACACCTTAGAGATTAACGCGGGCGTGAAGAACCTGCTCGACCATTTCCAATCCGACATCGACCAAGGCATGGACCGCGATGCAGGTTATGTCTATGGTCCTGCTGCGCCACGAACCTTCTTCGCAGGCATCAATGTAAAGATTTAATCCTTACCTATTGCACATATCCTAATTTTTCACTACCTTTGCATGCTGAATGAATTATTTGTTACGACATATGGTTCACCAAGCATGCAATTTGGTTGGCATCTTGGTAGGGAGATTCAACGTCGCTCCACCAACCACTTGGGTGGGTATGACATATTATCCACGAAATACGATTTTGCAAATGCTATCACTGATACTTGGTCAAGCCAATCCACACAAAATGATAGTATTGTTACGGAGCACTATCACTATTCATATGACCATGCGGGTCGCCCATTAACGACTACATATACATTTAATGATGAAACACCAATTGTATTGCAGTCGTATCATTACGATGAGTTAGGTCGTGTGCGCAGTCGTCATATACATGGTGGTGTAGATAGTGTAGCGTTTAATTATGACCTTCGCAATCAAGTTACGCAAATTAAGTCTTCGGGATATGAGCAAAATTACTACTATGAGCAGGCATGCCCACTATATACAGGTAATGCTGAAGTGTTGTACAATGGCAATATCAATTCTACTACATGGACATATGGCAATTCGGTTAATGGCTATCTATATCTTTACGATTATATGAATCGTCTTGCGCTTACTTACAGTTTCTATGATGGCGAACTAAGTGGGCGTAAATATTCAGAGAGTTTTGGTTACGACACACATGGAAATATCATGTCACTTACTCGCTGGGGAAGTCACAGTATATTGAATGAATTGTCGCTTAATTACGATGGTAATCAATTGATAAATGTAGATGATAATCAGTCTGGCTCACATGATTATGCTACGAAACAATATCACGACAATAATAGTAGTTCGGAAGATGATTTTGCATACGATGTCAATGGTAATATGGTGTATGATAGAGACCGTGGTATAGCAGCTATACGCTACAACTTATTGAATCTACCCGATACCATTCAGTTTGTAAATGGCAATCAGATTGTCCACCGCTATGATGCCGCAGGAAATCGCTTGGCAACTGACTATTATACCCACAAGGTGAATGTTACTGTACCATTAGGCGATGTGTTCTCTGCTACTGATAGTCTTAGCAATTATTATGTTACTCACGATGCGTTTCATAACCATATTGTCTATGAGGTAGATACAAATGATATGTTTGGCATAGAATTTGTGCACAATCCGGAGGGATATATCCGCTACAATAATATGAACGAACACTATCATTTCTACTATATAAAAGACCATTTAGGGAATGTGCGTGAGACGTATAAGATTCCCAATGCAGGTACGAAGGAATGCGTGCAACGCATGCAGTATTATCCCTCTGGATTACCATGGGCTGAGACAACAAACTCTTCAGAGCAGCCCTGGAAATACAACAGCAAAGAGTTTGTGGAGATGCATGGATTGGATGAGTATGATTATGGTTTTAGATTTTATTATCCAAGCATTGGGCGTTTTACAACATTAGATCCGCTTGGTGAATATACACCAACACATAGTCCATATGTATATGCTAATAATAATTGGAGTAATGAGATTGACTTTATGGGGTTAATGGGACATATGACCAATTTTACAGTACTTGATTCAGAAGGAAACACGGTGTATCACGAAGATAATGGTGATTATGGAGTATATCAATTAAAAGAAGGTGAGGTGTTTGATAAGGATGAAACGGATAGAAGTACCTTAACTCAAGTTGGTTGGGAATTGCCATATGTGGGGTACACTTATGGGCAACCGTGTCTATATACAAAGGTATCTTATTTGCAAGATAATTCATATTCAGCTGTAATTATGAATGGTAATCGTTATGCAACTCCTTGGGAAATAAAAAACTATTTTGATAAATTGCCATTTTATATATCTACTTTACTTTCTATATCAGATGAATTATTGCAAAACCGATTAATGGATATATTACCTAAATTTGCGAAGCATATATCATATTTACCTATAGCTATCCAAACAATTAATTGGAAAAATTTAACCCCACAGGAACAACTGATGCTACCATTAGCTTATGTACCTAAAACAGCTTGGTTTTTAATTTACGCAGAATTTGCAGTCCCTATATTTGCACAAAAGATGACTGATATAACTCAAGCAATAGAATATAATATATGGAATACAATGATAGAAGCGTATAACCCATAGAAAAATATCAAAATACTATTTATATGATAACATATAAGTTACACAAGAGTACCCTTAGAGTACACATAGCACTAACTATCTTGGAAGCATCTTTTGTATATGGTGTTGCGATTTATTCTTGGACTACTAATGATCCAGATATAATATTAGGTTTTGTATTGTTGGCTCTTTTGTTTGTAGGAGGAATTTATCCATGGATTAGATTAGTTTCACATTATCAAGCTAGTAAAAGGGTTATTATTACCTATAATAATGAAACAGGACATGTTAATTATAAGGATAGTCATTCTTCTTATGATTTTTTCATTGAAGATGTTATAGAATTAGAAGGCGTATCTCCGAATGGGGTAATGAGCGGTTTGTGGACTACACTTGATTATTATAACATATGGGTTAAGAGTATCCAAAGTAATATCAAAATTTCATCAATGCTTAGAGCTAAAGAGTTGATACATGATATTGCAAAATCACCTAATTGTAAATGCACAAAAGAAACTACATTTTGGAGTGATATGGAATAAAGTTACTAGAGGAGTATACTATATAAAAAACAACTAAAGTTGCATGTTATGAAATCAAAACTTTTAATAATATTTTCTATCTGCGTATCAATGCTCTACGCAGAAGAAAATACCTATATCAAACAGCAAGTAGCATACAAAGACCAAGGTGCCAGTGGTAAGGAACTGACTTGGGATTTTGGTATGCTGAGTCCAATCAACGAGGAGTACACTGTGGCGTATTCCATACCCGATAGCAACTACATGCACCAATGGTGCGCTACCGAGCATCGTACACGCTACTACTACACCCTCACTGCCGACACCATCTGGCGCACAGGGTATGAAAACCCAACCTCCTTTGTGCAATACACCCAACTCGAAGCGGTCTTGCGCCTGCCATTGCGCTATGGTGACACCCTCACTACTACCTTTGCCGCCAAAGGCGAGTACGGTCATCGCATACCAATGACCCTATCAGGTACGAACACCATAGAGGTGGATGCACAAGGCAAACTCATCCTGCCCGATAAGACCTACGAGCAAGTGCTGCGTGTTCATAGCTTACGCCAATACGTGGAAAGTGGTTTGGATAGTACCGCTATGTTGGTGGATAAATACCAGTGGTTTGCTGCGGAGTCCTATATCCCTGTCTTCGAGAGCGTAACCGCCTACGAGATGGTAGAAGACAGCATACAGTTGGCATTCCAAACATCGTTCTACTACCATGTAGAAGATACTACCGATTCTACACCAAAGGAGTTAGCACCAGTAGTAGATGAAACGCTGGAAGATACTGCCCCAGTACTATTAACGGACTTATCGTATCTGCCTAACCCTGTACAAACGGATTTGCAAGTGCGCTATACGTTAGTACAAGATGCTACGGTATATATGCACATGCACAATGCATTGGGCATGCCTATGTACTCCACATCCGCACGCACAGAATCCGCAGGCGAACACATGGTGCAAATCAACATGGGCGGTTGGATGCAGGGCGAATACACCCTCTATATCCATGCCGATGACCAATTGGTGCAACAGGTGGTGATGAAGATGTAGGAATACAAGTTATGAAGTCTTACTTATTGTTCATAGGATTATTGTTCTCAGTATCCATGCAGGCATATTATTCTATATCGCCTTATGCGTGGTGTGGGAATAATCCAGTGAGGTTTGTGGATCCGGAGGGAAGAAAAATACACATTGCGAGTAGCTTAGCATCTCGTATTCTTGGGAAAGTCGGGGTTAATACATATCATGCGAAAGTAAGTCGAGATATCTCGCGTCTCAAGCAGATGGACCCACAAATACAAACGATGATTGTAGTACTAGAAAAATCGGAAAATACATATACAATAACACCCGTGTCAGATAGACCTGATAAAAAAAATGGTAATGCATATGATCATAATACTAACACCTTATATTATGACCCAGATAATCCAAAGCGTTTAGATGGAGAGGTTCGTGATCCTATTGTTGGGTTAGCTCATGAGTTGGGACATGCCGAAAATGATGAAACAGGAGAACGTATAGAATATGACCAGGATAAGGTTCAAGAAGGTGATGATGAAGAAAAAAAGAAAAAGAATCAAAATGAACAAAACTCTATTCAAAAGGAAAATATTGTTAGAGAAGAACTAAATTTACCATTACGTGATGAGACATATACTAAATAAATTCTACATAGTAGTAATTATTGCTATTGTGACTTGTTGTTGCACCACAAATACCCATTCAAAAAGGAATCTCTTTGAAATGCAGGTTGATGGTGAAGATAAATACATCTGTGTTGTGTTTGCACATCAAAAGGATACGGTTGTATATTGTGGGTTTGCAAGTAGTTTATATAATACGATTCAACCGCAAATGGAAGAGCATAAATTTTATAAACGATGCGCTAAAAGCGAAAAATATCCAATATATATTGATTCAATGTGTTTAAATTTATTACAAGATAAAATTATATATCTTAATAACTCACACTTAAACCATGACACACTCAACATAGAAGAACGTAGGAAAGAAGTACTAAATCATCTGAATTCCAATAAGCCTCTATCGGAAGAGATACTATTAGGCATCTATCAATGCTGGCTTCACAATATCATCATGACTACAGATGATGAGGTGGGAACTGATGTATGGTTTTCATATTCGATAGAAGAATAAATATGTACCTCGAACGAATATGATTTCGTTATTTGTTTACAACTTTAAAATTTTGGTTAATGTTCTATAATAAACTGCAATTTTGGTAGGAATAAGATAATTTTTGTTTTTAATAATTGTTCCTTATTTTTTATAGGACACTAGTGATAATTAATATATATTCATATGCGTAATATATAACTGAGTTATAAGTAAAATGAATAATATCACGCGTAAAATAGGCATTTTGATAATTTTGATTATCACACTTTGTAGTTGTCAATCATTAAGATTGTCCAATTTAACAAATGACATCATAGGCATGTATATTAGTCAAAATCCTGAAGAAAGGATAGAGGATTTGATAGTGTATACTTGGGAAGATGACGCATATATTGGTTTCTCAATATATAACGAGAATCCTAGAGAATACGTTTCGTGTGGGGATAATTGGTGGGGAACTATTAAATATAAAAATTACGATGTAGTCATATTTGGAGACCTGATTGAACTGTATTTTACAGCCAAAAATATAAAGCCTCAAGAAAAAACGTGCCGAGAAGAGGATATGTTCACTTTCTATGACCCAATAGAATGGCATATTGCCCTTCATAAAAAAAACTTAGTGGTATGTGATTCTCTAACTGATAAATTTGATCCAGATTTACCTATTGATGACTTAAAAGAGCTAGTAGAATCTTATATTCATAAATGATACCATATAGGTCTTTCATATTATTAGTAGCACTCCTCTTACCTTGCAAGATATTTTCTAATGCGCGTTATCAACAAGCATGTTCAGAAATAGTAAACATGTTAGAGGAAAAGCAACCATTATCCATTAAGCGTGCAGTATATATAGCTGAATGGGCATATTTGCAAGGTGAATTAGATTATACTACTTATTGTAACGAGGTAGTACGTATCGCTTCATATGTTAATCGTTTTATTGATAAGAATGGCTTGATGCAGTATCAAACAGGAAAACAAATGGCCATTTGTGAATATTTTTTCAATCCATGGTCGGGTAATAACTATACACCATACACATATGATTTTGGTGAAGACTATCCCGATGATGATTGGCATTATATGTTGGTATCACGTGTGCTGGATACGCATAAAGGACGATGCCGTTCTCTGCCTTGGGCAATGATGGTAATCGCTGAAGAGTTAGATGCTGAAATGTATTTAGCCTATGCGCCAAAACATGTATATATGATGTATCCAAATCTTGACAATCATTACCCTGAAAAATGGGTGAATGTAGAAGTAACATCTCACCAATTGGTGCCAGCTTTTTGGATTAAAGATAATTTTAACATACCAGACTCTGCTATTAGCATGGGTACATATATGACACCTCTCACTAAAAAGCAAATAGTTGCTCGTCAATTAGCAGACCTTGCATTTAGTTATTGGCAGCAAACGGGGAAATATGATTCATTTACCTACAAATGTGCAGATGCGTCATTGCGTTATTATCCAATGAATCCGAATGCTATTCTAATCAAAATGAATTCTGTTAAAGCGCTGTTAGTGCAGTATGTAGAAGAAACGAACTATCAAAGAGATTATCTAGCGGACTCATTGAATCATGCTTATATGACTTGCGAAAAGCAACTACAACAAACTCACTTTGTTATTTCTGATGACAACAAATACATAACCTATAAATAATTAAGATTAAAAAAAGAGAATTATATGCGATACTACTTATTGCTTTTTAGCTTACTATTATCCCTTGCTTCCAAGGCATATTATTCTACCTCACCTTACGCATGGTGCGGGAATAATCCAGTGAGGTTTGTGGATCCAGATGGAATGGATTGGTATATGGATGAAGATAGTACCATTGTGTGGACTGATTATGGAAGCCAACAAGAGATGGATGACAATGATGTCCAAGGCACTTATTTAGGAGAAGCATATGTGGAAATTAACGGGTCATATGACGAGCAATTAGGAGAAGGTAATAATTTATTTGGTGAAGGTGCAATTTTAGCAACTGCAATTGTATATGGTCCAAAAGGAGCAAATGATATTGCGGAATATGCAGCATTTACCATGTCGTCTGATTACGAAGAATATGGTGCTATAGAAGATGGTGTTTATGTGGTTTATTACAAAGAAAGCACTGGACCGATGGGGTCTCATTGGTCAATAGAAAATGGAGATCCTATTTTATGTATTAATAATGATAACAAGGCATATAGTAAACATCCTGAAACTTATCCTTATTCAAAAGAAAAAAAGAATGCATTATGGATTCATCGCAGCAATAATAATGGTGATATGTTGCCAGTAGAAAAGGGAACTGGCAAAGTAAAACCTTTATCTACAGGATGTATTATTATTGCTCCCTCTTATAATGGTAGAAGAGGGTGGAATCAGTATAATTCACAATTACAAGGAATAAAAAAATATCCAATAAGATTAAAAAGAAGATGAGAAAAATAGTTTTAATTATATTAATATTTGCTGGTGCTGAATTATATTCTCAAACTTATCGAGAAAGGATGGATTTTAATTCTATAGAGTTAATCCTACAGGATAGTATTCCAATATTAATTCAAGATAGTAATTTTCATGATAAAGCAGTAATTATGAATATCACTGATGAGGATATATTCTATTGGATTACTGCATACAAAAAACGACATAATCAAATATTTATTGATGCAGTAAGTGAACATCGAGCTTATACAGGATGGAGTAGCCTTAAAAATGGTGCTTTTCAAATAATTTTAATAGGCAATAATGGTTTGATAAATTTATATAATCGTCCCAATCGTAAAGCGAAAGTTATAACTTTGCAAAGTAATTATGAAGGTCGCCGAACTGTGGTTGATTTAAACATTAAAACTGGTTGGGTAAGAATACTCTACGATGGCAAAAAGAAATATTGGATTCCTTTTGAGGAGCAATGTGCCACATATTATGCATGTGGAGGATAATTTACATACATTAAATTTTATGCTATGAAGTTCAGTATTCTTATTATTGCTATGTGCTTCTTGAGTGTTGTAGCAAGAGCGCAAGAAAGTCCGACACTTGTAATGACAGATTGTAATTTTGATTATGATTATCGTTTGAGATATTATTTGTCTCCCTATGAAATTCATACACCAGAGGACCTCATACAACAAGCAAAAGAATTGCCTTCAATTCAAAACCCCAGTGATGATATATACTGTGATGTTATGACTATCAAAGATAAGTATTACAATCAATTCTGCAAGAAAATGTTTTTTTTATGTGAATTGCTGGATGAAAGTTATGGACTACAGTCTGGAATCTGGGTTGCGGAAGGTGAATTAACGGTAATACTTTTATCTGCTGTTGAGTATGGTGATAATGTAACTCCGATTTATGAAACAGCTGATTCGGAAAACCCCATTATATGTTTAAATGCATCTCGAAAAAAAGCTATAGTACATGATTATTCGCAAAATCGTTTATTGGTAACTTTTCAACAAGACAGTGGGCAATACTATACAGGTTGGGTAGATAAGAGTGATACTTGTGCGAGTGGATATGGTTCCTGTTAATTAAAAAAATAAAAATATCAAAATTATGAACCCAATAAAATCAATAACGCTTTTAACAGCTATTCTCTGCGTATCAACGCTATACGCAGAAGACAATAACACCTATATCAAACAGCAAGTAGCATACCAAGATCATGGCCTAGTATTCAACTTTTAATTTTACACAATTATGGTTCACCGATTAAGTATTAATAAACTATTGGTCTTGTTCGTAACAACATTCATATTTTGTTCGTGTCTTAGCCTGCAAAACTATGACTATCAATATGTAGAATGCCAAGAGGCTCCAAAAGAAGCAATAAATATTGCGATTGCTGATTATAGCAAAAAACATCTTAAACAGAAAAACAATGGAGATGTAAGAGCAGTCGATGTACATATCAACTACACATCGACTGATTGGTTTTATATTTCGATGGTGCCTTGGATAGATGAAGCTGACAAATTCCCAATATCACTACTTAAAAAAAACGAAGGAAGAATTCCTCCCGATTGGGTGCCTACAGAATGCGTAGAGATAAATAATGTCTTGTATGTTTGGCACAACCCCAATGTGGCATTAACTACAAATTTTATTGAAACACTTGCGAAATACGATTTAGTACTAAAAGCAGAGGATCAATGGATAGTTTCTACAGATGGCACTCACGTTTCTTATATATTTTGTAAAACTAACTACAAAAAGAGGTATTTTCAAAAAGTAATGCCCCTTTATGCTACTCCTTTACCTTCTTGCGGATGCAGCAAAGATAAGGATAATAAGTAATCTAAAGTGAAATAATTAATCGTTTTGATGTTATGATCAAGTTTTATAGTATTACTAGAAAGGTAGAGAGTCGATCTATAGTGGAGATAGAGGAAAAGACTTCTACAATAGACATAAAGTCATTATTATTCCAATATTTATTGGTTTCCACGAAGAAGAGATTGCCCGATGATTTCTCATTTTCAGTAGTCAAGGGGAAACGATGGACAGATGTTATATATATGCATGAAGCAGCAAGCTGCAAATTTTATTCACAAACATTAATAGACGTATTGGGGCTGT
>JAZREU010000095.1:0-6674 GCA_045660925.1 Paludibacteraceae bacterium
ATACTTGGTCGGGCAATATCCGCGAACTCAACAACTGCATTGAAAAAGCCGTCATCCTTTCCGAAGGTGACACACTCACCCTAGCCGACTTGCAATTGCCGTTGCCATCCAATACCCTATATCCAATAGGCGGAACGCCGTCCAATAGCCAATATCCAACAGCCGACAGCGAAGCTGTAGAGACTTTAGAAGCCGTCGAAGAGCGAGCTATCCGCAACGCTATGGCGCAACACGATGGCAACTTGTCTTTAGTAGCCAAAGCCCTCAATATCAGCCGCCCAACCCTCTACGCCAAACTGAAAAAGTACGGGATATAACTCATAGTTTATAGCTAAAAAGTGCTGTTTGTTAAGATTGCCATTCTCTTTTCTTCTCTTATACCTTGCCTTATTCCACCGAGAGAACACCGAGAGACGACCGAGAGAACTCCGACTCAACTCCCTGCCTCCAAAAAAGCACTTTTCTTAAGATTGGCTTCCTAAAAAAGTTGACTCCCTTCCTAAAAAGGTTAACTCAGTTCCTAAAATGGTTGACTTTTCCGTTTCTAAACAAAAATCGCAGCAAAATACTATTTTTCTTGCTCAATCCAAAATATTTCACTACCTTTGCAGTCGCAAAGTCGTATTGACTTAGCGGACATAATTAAAAAGCGTTTATTAGCGCTTGTTTTGGTCTCTTGAAATCCGGAAAATTTCACTAACCCAAAACAAGAAGGCAGTAAACGCCCGTTGGGATATGTATATCCCGCCGCAGAGCGTCCCATGTGGACTGCTCTGTTTGGTGGCATTTCATATTCGGCGTGGGCGTTACTTGCTTGTTCTTGTTAGTAGGGTCATTCCGGAACCTCAAGAGAGAGAATAAGCAAAGAGTAAGGTACCACGCTTTTTTTGTGGTTAAAATTGCAGGTTTGGTGCCAACCGCAGAAAAACAACATGCTATTCAACTCATTTGAGTTCGCAATCTTTCTCCCGATAGTCTTTCTCCTCTATTGGTTCGTCTTTGACTATGCCCTTAGCAAGTGTAAACACCAACTATTGCTGCAAAACCTCTTTATTGTGGTTGCTAGCTATATCTTCTACGGTTGGTGGGATTGGCGATTTTTGATACTCATTGCTATCACTACTATCCTCTCATTCTTAAGTGGTATTGGTATTGAAAAAGCACCTACCCAAAGCGGTAAGAAAGCCGTCATGATTGCCAATATCGTGGTCAATCTCGGCATCTTGGGCGTATATAAATACTACGACTTCTTCGCCCGAGAGTTTGCGCAACTATTTGGTATTGAGTCAGATTTCTTGCTGCTCCATTTAATCCTGCCAGTAGGTATTAGTTTCTATACTTTCCAAGCCCTCTCATACTCCATAGATGTCTATCGCAAACAGATAGCCCCCTGCCACGATATTGTTGCTTTTACAGCTTTCCTCAGTTTCTTTCCGCAGTTGGTGGCAGGTCCTATTGAGCGAGCAACCAATCTGCTGCCTCAATTCCAAAGGAAACGCACCTTTGACTATGCAACTGCCGTGGACGGTATGCGACAAATTCTGTGGGGATTATTCAAGAAGATTGTAGTAGCAGACAACTGTGCCACTTATGTAGATACGGTCTTTGCTGATCTTAGTAACCAATCGGGCAGTACATTAGTATTAGCTGCCGTACTCTTTACTTTCCAAATCTATGGTGACTTCTCAGGTTATTCGGATATAGCTATCGGTACAGCTAAACTGTTTGGTATCAAACTAATGCGCAACTTTAATGTGCCATATTTCTCTCGCGATATAGCAGAGTTCTGGCGCCGTTGGCATATCTCGCTAACGACTTGGTTCCGTGACTATGTGTATATCCCATTAGGTGGTTCGCGTCCAGATACTTCCCATCTTTCGCCTTTAGCCTCTCGCCTCTCACCTACTGCATACACCAAGTGTATCGCCGTCCGCAACACCTTTATTATCTTCCTCTTATCAGGCTTTTGGCACGGAGCAAACTGGACATTTGTGTTGTGGGGAGCATATCACGCATTATTGTTTGTGCCATTGCTCTTGATGAATAAAAACCGCCGTTATCGTGACACGGTTGCAACTATCACTTTGCCCGATGGCACAATCAAAACCAAATTCCTCCCTTGCTTCAAAGAAGCAGGTCAAATGCTTTTGACTTTTGCGTTGGCTGTAGTTGGCTGGATAATATTTAGGGCAGAGAATATAGGACAAATATGGGAATATTTCAGAAAAATTTGTGATGCTACTTTATTGACAACTCCACAACATGCTGGTATTCATGCTCTTTTTGTGAATATTATCTTACTCGTATTAATAGAATGGGTAACACGCGACAAAAGACATGGCTTAGATTTGGTTGCATTACCAATATATATGAGATATTTTATATATTTAGTGTTCGCGTTCATTTTATTTGCTTTTGGTGGACAAACTGCTAATTTTATATATTTTCAATTCTAATGAAAAAGTTCTTAATCAAAACATCAGTATTTTTATTAATTCTCTGGGGACTTGCTTGGGGATTGGATTATGTAATTAGTAAAGGTTTGTTGCAAATGGAAGACTATCGCTTTATGTCTTGGAACGAAATGCAACAAGGTAATATTAATGCTGATATTGTCATTATGGGAAATTCACGAGGATTTTCTCACTTTGAACCTTGGACAATAGATTCAATATGTGATGTGTCAACTTATTGCTTAGGATTGGGTGGTTATTCCATAACCGTTGAGGCATTGAAATTTAATAATTATTGTTTGCATAATGTAAAACCTAAATTGATTATACAACAAATAGATTATTACACATTGCGTAATGACTCAGCGCTGCATCAACATGAGTCAGAACAATATTTACCTCTTATTTGGGATAATCGAATTCATGACGAACTATTGCGAGTTGGTTATACTAAAATGGACTTATACTGTCCGCTATATCGGTATTGGGGCTATCAAATGGTCATCAAGAATGGTATTCTTGAATTTTTAGGAGTAAAACATTACATTCGTGATCCCTCAAAGCGTGGACATCATTATGAGAGAGGCGAATGGAATGGAACTGAATTAGCTAAAATGGATACGATACATGCTAACTTAAATCCACAAGGAAAAGAGTTCTTTGAACAATATATGCAAGATTGTGTGGATAATGGAATAAAAGTTCTTTTGGTTAATTCTCCTACATACATTGGTGCTAATCTTAAGACAAAAGGATTAGATAATGTAAACAGATATTTTGATAGTATAGCAAAGGTGTATGATACGGAGTATTGGAATTATAATGAAAATTATGAGTTATGTAATGACACGACAAATTTTTGCGTTTCAGTACACATGAATCCAGAAGCGACACATCAGTTTTCTATTGATTTTGCTAATAGGTTGAAATTGCATATTGACTCTCTTGGCTTGTTAAAATAACATTGGGCTAAAGCCAGCGAAAGCCCACAGATCTCCCATAGATCTCCTATGGTGGTCGCCTAGCCAACAGAGAATTTACATATCCTGCAAAACCCAAAAATCGGGGATTTCTGACAAAATAGCAAAAAACATTTGCACAAACCAAATAAAATCACTACCTTTGCAGCGTTTTAACACAAAATAAGTACGAAAAATGTGTATTTTTACACAAAAATAGCAGTTAATTTGTGAAATATGGCATTCAAAAGAGATTTGTTGGATAAGTTAGTGATTTGGAAAACAAGTACAAATCGCAAACCATTAGTGATTGAAGGTGCACGGCAAGTAGGCAAGACATGGCTGATGAAAGAGTTCGGTCGCACATGCTTTGAGCAATACACATACATAAACTTTGAAGAACTAAACTTACACGATGTGTTTGCCGAGAAAAATCCTCACGCTATTATACAGCAATTAGCCTTAATTACGGGAAACAAAATTGATTCCAAAAACTCATTATTGATTTTCGATGAAATACAAGAGTGCAAACCTGCACTCAACGCTCTAAAATACTTCTATGAGCAAATACCAGAGTTGGCAATTGTAGCAGCAGGGTCATTATTGGGTGTAAGCATGGCTGCTGGCGATTCATTTCCTGTGGGAAAAGTGGACCACCTAACACTGTATCCATTAACATTTAAGGAATATCTCTCAATGGTAGATGAAGCAATGTGCAATCATCTTTCAAATCGCCAAATAGGTGATACGATTGCTACAACGCTTGAAGAACGTATTAAACGCCATTTTGATGATTACCGTGTATGCGGTGGTATGCCAGAAGCGGCTATGCGTATGGCAAGTGGTATGGGAACAGAAGAGGTAGAGAAAGTACAAAGCAATATTCTCAAAGATTATCAACTCGATTTTTCGAAGCACGCTTCTAAAACCATCATCCCTCGCATTGGGCATATCTACCGCTCTATCCCGTCACAACTATCCAAAGAAAATCGTAAGTTTGTTTATCAACTTGTCAAGCAAGGTGCGCGAGCTCGCGAATACGAAGATGCGCTACAATGGCTACGCCAAGCAGGATTGATTTATCAAATATATCTAAACAAAACACCTAATATTCCTCTTGCTGCATATGATGATTTGAGTGCATTTAAGATTTACTTGTCAGATATAGGATTATTGCGTAAATTGGCGGAAGTGCCAGTAGCTGCATTAGTGGCTAAAGATGATGTGATGGGATATAGAGAATTTAAAGGAGCACTTGCGGAGAACTATGTCCTACAAAGTTTATCAACACAATCTGAAGTAAATCTGCGATATTGGACTTCTAATTCTTCAGCAGAAGTTGACTTTCTGCTGCAATATGATACTCATATATTACCAATAGAGGTAAAATCAGGAAAGAGCACATCATCTCGTAGCCTCACTTTATATAATGCCGAAAAACATCCGATATTGCGAATTCGGTATAGCGATAAAGAATTAAAGTTGGACGATAATTTGTTAAATATACCATTATATATGGTAGATTGGACATTTGCTTTGTTGGCAAGTATAATACAAGTACCAACTCATAATTCATAATTCAAAATTCTTAATTCAAAATTCACAACTTCCCCATGCCCCTCTCTACGCTCATACTTATCTGCCTTGCCACTGCTATTGTAGTGGGAGTCGTTGTGGGGGTAGTGGTGAAACAACGATTGCAAAAGAAAATCAATTACATGCTCGATGCGCTCGAAGATAAGGAACTCAACTTCCGATTCAACGAGCAAGGCATTCGAAATAGAAGCTTCAACAAGACACTCAACCGCCTGCGTGACCTTTTTGATAAGGAACGCCACGAAATCAGCGAACAAGAACGCTACTTCGGACAGATGCTCGACCATGTGCAAATGGGTATCATCACCGTCACGGACAACCGAGTGACCTATCACAACAAAACAGCCCTCTCGCTCTTGGGCTTGCTGACCTTCAGTAATCTTCGCCAACTGGATAATATCCATCCATCGCTTGCGGAAGCGTTTCGACAAGTGTCGGCCAATAGCGAACAACGCGCCACATTCTTTACCGAACGAGGCGAACGCACTATCATTCTCACAGCTACTGAAGCGGCAATACACGGCAAAACAATAAAGATCATTGCCTTTAACGATATTAGCAACGAGATTGCCGAAAACGAGGAGTTGGCATGGTCTCGCCTAATCCGTGTACTCACACACGAGATTATGAATACCATCACGCCTATCGCTTCGCTCAGCGAAACACTCTCCAAAGACCCTGCTTCGCCTGATTTGGTAATGGGCTTGCAGACTATTTCAACCTCTTCTAAGGACTTAATCAAATTCGTCAACACCTACCGCAGTCTAACGCGAGTGGCAACGCCAATAAGGAAACCATTTTACTTGCGCGAACTCATGGAGCGTGTGGAGCAACTGACCAAACAGCAGATTGATGCCGCAGGTGCACGCTATCAATACACCGAACTGACCGATGATATTCTGCTATATGCGGACGAGGGACAAATCTCGCAGGTGATAGTCAATCTCATTAGCAATGCCTTACAGGCAGAGGCAACTCAAATCACCATCACAGCCAAGATTGATGATTTCGATGCAGTCGTGATAGATGTCTGCAATAATGGTCATCCTATCAGCCCTGATAGTCAGGAGCAGATATTCATTCCATTCTTCACCACCAAACCCGAAGGCTCTGGTATCGGTTTGAGTCTCTCCCGCCAAATCATGCGCCTACACAATGGCAGTATCCTTCTAAAACGCAGCGATGAAAAAGAAACCATCTTCACTCTCGTTTTCAGATAAACCCGTTGACACATTGCACAATCTTGCAACACAATCTATCCCCCATAGCAGCACCCTCAATCGGTGCTGTTATATATTCTCCAGCTATATCCCCCTCCACTCCACCCGTGTGAGATACACCGTATCGCCCTGCATTACCTCACGTACAAACACGCTACTCATCAACAAATGACGGTCGCTATAAAAAATCGTCCAAATGTAGGAATAAACATTCACTTTTTCCAGAAAAATTGTGTGTTCCATAAAAATGTTGTTACTTTGCACTCAGTTTCGCAAGAAAAGATAAATCAAAGATATTAACAACAAAAAAACATTAATTATGTCAGCAATTCAAGAACAAGTAAAAGCAATTATCGTGGACAAATTGGGTGTTGAACCTGTACAAGTTACCCCAGAGGCAAGCCTTACAGCAGACCTTAATGCAGACTCACTCGATACCGTAGAGT
>JAZREU010000096.1:0-12152 GCA_045660925.1 Paludibacteraceae bacterium
GAGGGCTACTTCGGACTCGCGCGGCGTACTTACTCCTTGCAATGTCTCCCAGACATTGCTGCGGTACGCCTTAATCGCTTCACATTTCGCTTCTGTGGCTAAGCAATACCCACAAGAGGCAGCCGAATTGTTTGCCGCAGCTCGCGAGAACGCTCAATGGCGCTACCGCAGCTACCTCCGCATGCTCAGCACCAACTGGGACAAGGAGTAATCTAAGGAATACGCTCACGCGAGTATATGCAAAATAGCCATCCGCTCAACGGATGGCTATTTTCGTGTATACTTCCTCTCCTTGGTAAAGCAAGAGTCCTTTTCTAGGAAATTCAAACAATCCTTTTTTTAAAAGTTCGCTCGTTCCTCGCGTGGGGGAGATGAAGAAGTGCCTTGAATGGCACTTCGAGTATTGCGCCCGAAGAGTCCCCACTCTGAGGAGTATTATAACGAGGGGGAGTCGTTAGCAAGTCCTCATGTGCATCGTCATTACCCTGCTGACGAATGGACTCATACTCACGCAGAACCTTCTGCACTGTCCTGCGACTAACTTTGACTTGACGGGCTATCGAACGTTGACTCATACCCGACAGGTGCCAATGGATGATGTTTTGTTTTGTAACCATTTTAATCATTAGTCTTTCCTTTGCTTGGTGATATACCTTGCAAAGATACTACATTTAACTAACTCTTCAAAATGGACTACTTTTCAATTGCTATACTGGACTATTTTTCGATTGGTATTTACACCTATTAATTATTACATCCTTAACTTAAATCCCGATAATATAGTGTCAGGTTTGAAGTGGAAGACACTTGCCATTTCGCCAGCCATGCAGAAGCCACAAACACGGCATTGCTCTGTACCATAACCAAGGCATAAGCTACGGCTTCCATCAGTATAGATGAAGTTGGTCACAAAGCACTCTTTGCCCAACTTAATCTCACCCAGAGCATTGCGCTTCATGAGTTTTAAGCCCGAACGCGAATTCATGATAGGGTAGCCCCTCTTCTTATAATCCAATACCTTATCAATGAGCTCGGCTTTCTTCTCTGGTGGCAGCATCAAGTACTCTGTGCCAGGGTAGGGGGTGTGGAAGTTGATAGAGATTTGCTCAATGGCAGGATTGTTTTTGGCGTATTCCATGGCTGCATCCAGTGACTCGTGGTTGAGAGAGTTAACAACCATATTCACACAGATATGCTTGAAACCTGACTCGCGGATGTTCTCCTCTAAACGTGCGAACGAGCCTTCTCCACGCACACGGTCGTGATATTCCCCTACGCCGTCCATGCTCACCCAAATAGACTGCGGACGAATCCATGAGAAGTCCTGCTGTGCGTTGGTGGTGACAGTGATGGAGAAGAAACCAATCTCCAGCGCGGCGTCAATAAGGTCATTGATGGTGCGTCCGTCCTCTTTCCACAACGTGGGTTCGCCACCTTCCAGGTCGATGAATCGTGAGCCCAACTCGTAACTATAGCGCATGTCGGCTACGATGTCTTCGAATGTACGTTGCTTGTATCCTGCGCTGCCATAGACAGAGCAGTGCTTGCAGCGTAGATTGCATTTGTCGGTGATAAACAATACGGTCTGCAGTGGCGCACGGCGACCCAAGAATCGTGCTCGCACAAACCACTGTCCGAGATATACGTAGTGCGATAATGTCTTAAATATATTCATATTGTGTAGGATGGTGTAGGTAGTATAGGGTTGTTTAGTGTACAATGATATGCACGATAATCAGCACGAGGCAGAAGAAGGTGCATATGTTTCGTGCGAGTAACCAGCGGAAGAGGAACCAGTCGATGCCTGCTTTCTTGTATCCTTCCCAGTCGCCCATGGGACCCATCCACCAGCGAGGGGTATCGTTGCGTGGCAGACCGTAGGCAAAAAGTCGGGTGGAGTGGATAAGAAATATAGACATAGGCAGTGTCACCAGTGTGAGCAGATACCATGGACTCCACCAACCTAATCCGATACCCAAACAGAGCATAACAAAGGGTATGATAGCAAAGATAGCAATAAACACTATCATCGCTGCTCTATGGCGAAGCAATCGGGCAAACGTCATCTTACCCAGTTCGGCGTCGGCATTCACCTCCATCACGGAGTGTACATACACGATATTGGTCACCATGCAGCCGATAGCTATACTCATACAGAGCATTTGCCATGAGAATGGTGTGCCTGTCAGGGCGGCTTGAACGCCGAGCATGTTCAGTGGGCCGAACATAAGACCGATAACCAATTCGCCCAGACCGTGGAAACCTAACTCTAAGGGCTTGCCCGAGTAGTTGATACCGACTATCAGACCGATCACGGCATAGACTACGATGCCCATAGTGGCTTGCCAACCATGTACGAGCCATTGTGCAGTGAAAGCGATGGCTCCCATCAGTGCAGCAAAACCCAAGAAGCCAACGATAGCCCAACCCAATTGGCTGAGCGTCGCTTTTCCTTCTCCTTCGCCCAAGTAATAGCATTTCTCCATGCGCGCACGCACACTTGTGCTACTAATGTCTGCGCGTGTGCGAGAGTCGTGTTTGTAGTCAAAATAGTCATCTGCGAGGTTCATTCCTAAGTGTGCTGCGCATATGCCCAATAATACGGGCAGTGCGAGCCACCAGAGAAATCCTTCTTGACCGATACATAGGATGATAGCAGTCAGACAGGGCAGTACTGACTGGGGCAACGCGATATTGCGTGCATTCTTAAACCAAAAACCAATTGTGGACATAGTTGTTAAATTTATTTCGCAAAGGTACTACTTTTTTTGTGAATAAACAAGGAAATGTAAAAAAAAGCGATAGAATCTCTTCTATCGCCTATTTGAATTCAAGAAATTACACTCAAAATCTTACTTGGTCAAGATGATGTGTTGCCAAGGTGCGAGGGTCAACTCTTGTGTTGCCTCGATAGCCATCGTCTTGCCGCAGATGCAGTTGTACTCGCCAGCATATTGGTCAATTGTGAGGTTAACAACTTGCTCCTCAGCCGACATGTTCATCACAGCCACTACGGTGTTCTCCTTGCCACTCTTTGGGCATACAGCGTGGCGAACGCAAGCGAATATCTTGTCGTTGTCAGCAGCGAGGCGAACCATAGGTGCGCCAATCTCGTTGCTCCACAAAGCGAAGTTCTCAGCACGCAACGCATTGAGTTTCTTGTACATCTCGTGTTGTGGTGCGTTCTCTACGCGGTCGATGAGGTCTTTCTCGAAGAACTCAAGACGGTGGTGGTTGCCACTTGGTTGACCCGTGTAAATCATAGGCATACCAGGTACTACATAAGTGAATGCAGCGAAGAGGTTGCTTGCATCGCCCATACGCTCAAACTCGGTGCCGTTCCATGAGTTCTCGTCGTGGTTAGAGGTGAAGTTCATGCGGATGGCCTCTTTGCGGATAGTGGTGTCTGCTTTAGCGAAGTAACCCCAGAGGTCCTCTACAGTCTTTTTGTCTTGAGCAACACCATTCATAATGTGGTGGAGTTCCCAACCATAGTACATGTCGAAAGCAGTCTCGGTGAGGTCTTGTGCCTCTGCCTCGTCCTCTGCCAAAGTGAACATGTTAGGGTGTTTTGCGCGAAGCTCAGCCATCACCTCGTTCCAGAAGTCGGTAGGAACCTCGCCAGCCACATCGCAACGGAAACCATCGATACCGATAGTGTCCATCCACCAGTGCATAGCCTCTTTCATAGCAGCGCGCATGTCTTGGTTGTCGTAGTTGAGTTTAGAGATGTCGGTCCAGTCGTATTGTACCATCAGGTTGCCCAGACTGTCGCGGTAGTGCCAGCCGTCGTTCTTGGTCCACTCGCTATCTGGAGCGGTGTGGTTAGCTACCCAGTCAAGGATAACCTTCAGGCCCAACTTGTGTGCCTCAGCGAGGAAGTGCTCGAAGTCAGCGCGTGTACCAAACTCAGGGTTGAGTGTGCAGTAGTCGGTGATAGCATAGTAGCTACCAAGGCTACCTTTGCGCTCCAAAACGCCAATCTTTTGGATAGGCATAATCCAAATAATGTCCACGCCAATCTCTTTCAATGCTGGCAATACTGCTTCAGCTGCTTTGAAAGTACCTTCTTCGGTCAATTGACGGGTGTTAAGTTCGTAAATGGTAGCATCGTATGCGTAGCATGGGTGCTCCAACTGGCAGCAAGGCTGCTTTGCGCAGGATGCCAAGCAGAGCAATCCTAACGCTGCGAAAAATAGTTTCTTCATTGTTGTTGATTGTTATTATTGGTTGTTGATAATGCTTTTTTTGGGGGGGCTTCCGGCTTCCAGTATCCGGCTTCCGGCGTCTGGTTGCCAATGTTTGGTTTCTGGCATCCGGCTTCAGGATTAAATGCTCCACACTTTGTCTCCGTTCACGGTGATGCTGCTCTCGCCATTAAGGTCGATGAGTACATCTACTACATCACCCATATATACGCGTTGGAAGTGGAGTAAGGTGTCAGTCACCTCTACTGGGATATACTCGCCATAGAGCAATGCCATGTTGTTGCGGCGGAGTTGAGCCAACTCTTGTACTTTAGCGCGGAAAGCAGCTTGCTCTGCGTTCAGACCATCGAACTTCAGCATATGGCGGTTGTCTGGGTCATTAGCGCCAGCCTCGCCATACTCATCGCCTTGATATACGCAAGGCACACCTGGGATAGTGAAGTTAATCATCTCCAATAGCATAGCCATACGGTATGCATGTGCTTCCAACTCTTTGTTGCCGTCGGCAGTCACGCCGATGTGGCGTGTCCAACCTGCAGCTTTGTCGTTCTCGTCCCAACGAACGGCTTTGCCTGCCAATGAGATGAAACGGCACTTGTCGTGGTTGCCAGAGATGTTACCCATGGTGTGGTGCGCGCCGTAAGCAGCGAGCGACTCCAGAATGGTGTTATTCATCTTGGTGAGCGATTGCTCTGGTTTGCCGAGCACATCAATAGCGGTGTGATAGATATTGAAGTCAAACTGTGCGTTCAGCATACCTGTCTTCACATACGAACCAATGAGAGTTGGGTCGCCGTATGTCTCGCCAATCATCCAGATGTGGCGATCTGGGTAGCGTTGTTTCATTTTCTTGCCCAGCTCGCGCCAGTAGTTCAGTGGGATATGCTTGCAAGCATCGTGGCGGAAACCGTCGAATGCGAACTTCTCCAGCCATACCAAGGCAGAGTCGGTCATTGGTGAGCAAACCTCTGGACGCTCCAGGTCGAGGGTAGGGATATGCACATCAAACCATGTGGTGAGGCGTGCCTCGTCCCAAAGCTCGAAGTTGCGTCGTCCGTCTGGCAAGATACTATCGGTGTGCCAGTCGGGGTGCTCTTGCAGGGTAGGGGAGTTGATGTGCATGTGGTTAGCCACATAGTCGAGAATGACATTCATGCCATGCTTGTGTGCGGTAGCCAACATGTCGTGTAGCTCTTGTTCGGTGGTAAAGCGCTTCTCCACTTCGGTGGCATAGATTGGCCAATAGCCATGATAACCAGAGAACTTGGTGTAGGTCTTGGTGCTGTCGTACTTGTTGCCGTTAGCGAATGGATACATACCCCACGCGTCCCATGGGTTTTGGGTGATAGGAGAGATCCAAATGGTGGTGATACCCAACTCCTCGAAGAAACCTTCTTCGATTTTCTTTTGAATACCTTTGATGTCGCCACCTTGATAGTCCACGATGTCCAGTACCTCAGGGCTGTTCATTTTCCAGTCGTTATTCTTGTTGCCATTGTGGAATCGGTCGATCATGAGCGAGTAGAGGATTTGTGCGTGGTCGTCAAAACGGGTGAGCTCTGCCACATCGTTCACCACTTTGCCGTCTTGCATTGGGATAAGCAAGTCGTTGAGGTGTTTGCCGTCAGCATATGCATATACGCGGACGAAACTACGACCTTTGCTCTCGCGCCATGCAGGTTCGATGGTGATGGTAGCTTCTGTTCCGTATTGCTCGTATTCTACACTCTCTTTCGCTCGCGTGTCTTGCCAGAGTACGCGGAATTGCAGGTGCTCATAGTTGTTGAGAACGCTGATAGTGATCGTAGAGTCAGAGAATGATTTGGTAGCCAAACCTACCTCGTATTGCGATTGTGGTACGATAGGAATATCGTAGTGCAATCCTTTGGCAGGTACATCCACGCTGAGAATAGAGAGGGTGTGGTCGCCATTGAGGGTGAAGGCATCAGCCGTTACATTGCTCACTTGGTACGAAGGCTCGGTGGAGAATACCACTTCGTCCTCTTCGGTGAGTGCTGGCAAGTAATCGGTGAGGATAACTTCGGTGTTTTCGCCTATAAATACGATAGGCATGATTGGGTTCTGTGTGTTCGCATTCGCTTCATCCTGAGCGTTTTGCGCAGTGTTGCCACAGGAGATGAGTCCGATAGTGGCAAGCAGAATAAAAAAGATGTGCTTCATATTTATTTGGTTAATGATAATGTATTTCGTAAAAAGCGTACAAAGGTACTGAAAATCTTTGAATTGAGCAAATGTTTTTTTGCAAAAATGTTGTGTGTGCTGACAATTCGTGTGTAATCAAGCCTCAAATCACTCACTTTCTACGCAACCATTTCACGACCTGAAGGAGTGCGACGGAACGCACTCCGAGCGATGTGTCCGAAGAGTTCCCACTCTGAGGATGAAACACGAGCATAGAACAAAAAAGCCTATCTATATCTTTTTCGTATCCTATGTATATCCTTTTTTGGGGAGAGGGGTAGGCATGCAGAATCTTTCGAAACCACTCGGTTACCACTCTGATGTTCATGAAAGGCTGTGTGGCAAAATTCCATTTTCACTTTTCACCTTTCCATTTTCTATTCTCCTTGCCGAGAGAGTGGTTGAAGAGAAGCAAGAAGAATAACAATCTAAAAACTCACCCCGCAAATCCAAAGACTTGCAGGGTGAGAGAATAATCGGTATTTCCGTTTCTTATTCGTTGATATTCTTTACGAAATTATAGGCATGTGAGTAGGCATCCAATAAAGCATTATACAAAAGATTGCGATAGCGATCATTTACAGCTTCAACATCGGTATGCTTGTGTGTAAATTGACCTTTATACATATCCTTCTCTTGTACTTCGATAGGCGTTGTCATAACAACCTCTTTCTTTACGGTATCATATACATACAAATGATACTCTCCATTCAAGATGATTTGGCAATCATTGGCATCCGCAGCACACATCATAGGAACATATACAGGGAATAATGTAAAACATGTAATACCTGCAATGAGCCAACCTCCAAGTTCTAATCCATAACTATCACTAACAGCATCATTTTTCGAATATGAATGCTTTACTACATCTATAAAAGTGATGTAACGCATGGATGCTTTGTAGGTTTCTAATTCTTGCAATGAATAAATACCCATATAGAATTTTTGATGGTTTATTGCAATATGTCTGCGTTCCAATTCTGCTCCAAAATCCTTAAGCAGAATATCACCACGCTTCATATTCTTAAAACCAATAAACTCCATATTCTCTTGTCCAAAATGGCTTTGCGTGCGTGCTACGGGTTGTACGCCTTGTAACGCAGTATGACAAGAGGAAAGAAGTATTGCACTAACAAATAGTAGAGCAAATATTTTAATTGATTTCATGTTGAGTTTTTATAAAAGTTAGAATTCTTTTACTGCAACGATGTGTGGTCCATAGTTCATGGCGCCAAACCAAGGTCCAGATTTCCAATAATGCACATAAAAATCTAACCAATTTTTTGGATTTACCATACTACCACCATACAACGCACCAAATGTGTAGAAATCATTGTATTTTTTCTTGTTATTCACATTTCCTCTTATACCTATTTTCCCTTTTTTATAAATTTTACCTTGATTCTCATCTTCAAAAGTCCATGCAGATTTAATCAAAGTAGAAGACTTTAGGTTAGTAGGTGCAAAAAACTCTGTACCAGGAAGCAACAAACCACCTGTATAACCTACAATATATCTATGCAAATGGTGCATACTCCATACTCCATTGTTCCACTTCTTGTCTTTTTTTTGAATTTCAAATATACTCTTTGCGTAGTCTTCTCCTATTTCTTGTCCCTCACCCAAAAAGACAGCATATAATTCAATTTCTGCATTTCCCGGAATAAACCAACCTTCACCTAATGATTGTGCCCAAGTTTGATCTGGAAAATAAATAGACATATCTATTCCATTATCTGCACAATAATCAGCAATTTTTTCTGCATTTTCTTTGCCTTTTTCAGTTAACATACTTGCTAATGCAGGAAGATGTTTCTTCATAATATTTTTACGCATTTTTTTGTACGCCTTATAATCATACTCTGGCATGTCAAGATATGCAGCCTCAAAATCAGGGCGTGGTTTGCCAAACTCATTTATGCATCGTGATTTGTATTCTTCCCAATGTTTTGAAGCAAATATTTTTTGTATATTTTTAATATCATCTCTATGTGCTGTGGCAGACATTACCAAACCATGTTCGCCAGAAGCATCTACATAAATAACAATAGATGGAATTCCGTCTATTTCCATATAATCGCCTAACTCAACGGCATTTACATTTGTGCAAAAGCATACTGCAATAACTGCAAGTAAAAATAATTTGATAGATTTCATGATTTATTTCTAGTTTTAGATTGTTGCTACTCACTTATTGGCTTTTCGCAAACTCCATGCATCACTAATAAACATAAGAATCTCATCCAATATGTGATGCTATATCGGAATGAGAGATAAATGGTTTCTCACATAGGCATGATCTATTTGGTTGGGACATCGGCTCCAAACGACCCGTGAATATATAAAGAAAGCGTGGAACCTCTTTTTGCTTATTCTCCAAACAGAGGTTCCTGCAAGACCCTACATACAAGAATAAACAATGAATGCCCACGCTGATATGCTAATCGTTGTGAACACAACGAATTAAACACACCATGGGGCATTTACCGCTCTCTTGTTTCGGGTATATGAAATTTTGCAGGATTTCTGTTTGCCAAAACAAGCGCCAATAAACGCCTTTTAATTATGTCTGCTTCCCTTCGCCGCTGATGTGCAGACATCCCCAGCGCAGGTTCACGGTGCAAAGTTACTACATTTTTTTCATTCCTGCAAGTACATACACAAAAAAATCGCCATTCATGTCCGAAAACATAAATGGCGGTAAAGGGATGAAAGTGGAGTAGGTTAGTATTCTTTCTCAGACAAGAGGTTGCGGAGTTGCTCTATATCAGGCAATGCATTGCGCAAGTTGTCAGGCATATCAGCTGCTGTGGTATATGTAGCGACACCCATCGGTTTGCTATAATCCTTGATAACAAACTGGACATAATCCTTGTTGGCAGATTTGCACAAAACAATACCTATGCTTGGATTCTCATGCGACTTTTTTACTTTAGCGTCCAATATAGATAAATAACCCATCAACTGACCCAAATAGGAAGATTTAAACTCTCCCGTTTTTAATTCTACAACCACCAGTGCATTGAGTTCGCGATTAAAGAATAGCAAATCAGGAAAATGCTCTACTCCATGTACCTCTAAATGATATTGATTGCCCACAAAAGCAAAATCATTGCCGAAAGTCATAATGAACTTCTTAATATTCTCCACGATACGCTGCTCGACAACTCGCTCATCCACATCTATCGCTTCACGAATGCCTATTTCCTCTGTGTTAATAAACTCCAAAGTGTATGAATCTTTGAACATCATCACCGCCTTGCGTGCTAATGAGGAGTTGGATAAGGTTTGTACAAAGTTATTGGGAGCTTTATCTTGGTGTTCATATGCCTGCTGCTTAATAAGGCGTTCCAATTCTTCTACAGACAAATGTTCTTCTGCTGTTCGGTGGATATAGTAGTAGCGTCCTTGCTGTTCCTTACATTGACTTATAATTTTAGAATGATGTGTGAACGGAACTGTAAAGAAATCTTCAACTGGAAAATCTGCAATATTCGGAATTTGTATGGTGTTAAATATATCTATTTGATTTTCTGATTGTTGTAATTTTACGGTTGTGACCGGAATTTTTTCGGAGCACTCCGTAGTATCCATAATATCAGATTCTACGGTCGTAACCGTAATATTCGAATCTAAAAATAACCATGCTTCATAAAACTTTCGCATTTCATACAATTGTGTAGTAGCGAATCCCCTCAGTCCTGGCATGTCTTTGCGCAGTTGTTCACTGATGGCTTTGAGCGCTCCTGTACCATAGGCAAAACGCCGAGTGTTTTTAGAGAGGTATTTTCCTATTCCGTAGTACACAGCCAACTGTACACGATTCGTACCTTTCAGAGCTTCGTGCTGACCTTGTAAAATAGCCGTTTTGATGGTTTCTACGGCTTGTGATAATGGAATGAGATTTGCGTTGTCCATTGTAAGAGTATTTTCAAATATGCTTGCAAAGTTACTACATTTTTTTCATTCCTGCAAGTACATACACAAAAAAATCGCCATTCATGTCCGAAAACATAAATGGCAATCTTAACAAATAGCACTTTTTGTAGTTGAGGAGTTCTGTCGGAGTTCTCTCGGAGGAATAAGGCAAAATATAAGAGAGGTAAATGAGATAGGAATCTTAATAAAAAGCATTTTTTTTTATGCTGTTATGTATTGTTGGCACGATTTTTGTGTTTGTATTAGTGACAGAAAATATATTATTTAACCATAAAAAACAAAAACGAATTATGACAAAGAAATTTATTTGCCCAATATGTGGTTATGTACACGAGGGCGCACCTGCACCAGAGCGTTGTCCACAATGTAAACAAATCGTAACATGGAAAGAGGTAGATGAGTCTGCTGGTATCGCATTTGCTTGCGAGCACATCATTGGTGTAGCTAAAGATACAGACGAAGAAATGATTAAAGATCTCAATGCACACTTCATGGGTGAGGCTACCGAGGTTGGTATGTATTTGGCAATGTCGCGCCAAGCTGACCGCGAAGGCTATCCAGAGATCGCAGAGGCATTCAAGCGCTATGCTTGGGAAGAGGCAGAGCACTGCTCTAAGTTTGCAGAGTTGCTCGGCGAGGTAGTTTGGAGCACCAAAGAGAACCTCGAAAAACGCATGATGGCTGAGGCAGGTGCTTGCGATGATAAGTTGCGCATCGCTAAACGCGCAAAAGCTATGGACTGGGACGCTATCCACGATACCGTACACGAAATGGCGAAAGACGAAGCTCGTCACGGAAAAGGATTTGAGGGCTTGTACAACCGCTACTTCAAGAAATAAGCATACTAACGCTTACTTATTTGCAAGGGAGGTTTTCGAACCTCCCTTTTTTTATACTCGCTATCGCTTCGTAATACTTAAGAAAAAAGCCGTCTCTCGACGGCTATAGATTGGTATTGCTTCGCTATCGCTCCGTAATACTAAAGAAAAAAGCCGTCTCTCGACGGCTATTTTTCCACGGTATTAGTCTGTTTTATTTTTTAAGGTACAAAAAAGATTGTGTCGTATTAATTCGGCTGCAAAGGTACTGCTTTTTTCAAATCTGTACAATAGCAAATTTATGTTGTGCAACACCTTTTTGCACTTTTTTGCCTTAAAAAATGTTTAATAACATATTTACCGTCATTTTCTATCCAATTCTATCACCTCTAAATCGCGAATTTCAGCCCCATCTATCACAAATCTCAATAGTGTCTGCACCGTCTGCCAACCTTGTTTGCCTGCCGCTCCAGGATTCATGGTCAGCATCTGCCAAGTAGGGTCATATTGCACTTTTAGAATATGGCTATGTCCGCAGACAAATAACTGCGGTGTCTCTTTCTTAAACATGGGTAATAACCACGGATTATACTTGCCTGGGTATCCACCTATATGGGTCATCAGTACATTCACATCCTCCACCCGAAAACGATAAAACTCGCTGAGCGAATAGCGGACGTCGCCACTGTCCATATTGCCATATACGGCACGAGTGGGCTTGAACTCGCGCAAGTGTTGCAGCACCATAGCGCTTCCAATATCGCCGGCATGCCATATCTCATCCACCTCCGCGAAGTGCTCCAATACGCGTGGATCCAGATAACTATGTGTATCGCTCAATAAACCGATGCGTGTCATGGGTGGTCTTGTTTATCCGTGGCGCGCAATGTGTTGTTTTGCGCGCAATTGTTGTTGAAACAAGTTGTTTATGTTGTTGTTAATAAATTCCCGTTATTCGTTGTTTTTATTTCTTCTCTGCTTT
>JAZREU010000097.1:0-110061 GCA_045660925.1 Paludibacteraceae bacterium
TTTTTTGTTGTATCTTTGCAGAGTCTTTCATTAGTAAACCTTTTTAGAATCGTAGTCAACCTTTTTAGGAAACGAGTCAAAAGTTTACGTTTTTTAAGATCATAACTCAGTAATCGAGTCAACCTTTTTCAGGTTTAGTCAGGTTTAGTCAATATTTCGGAGCTCTTAGGTTCATCCTTGGTTCGTCCTTGGTTCATCCTTGGTCTTTTACACGGAGTAGATATACAAGGTACAAGGGAACAGAATCTTAACAAAAAGAACTTTTGCCAATACTCATTCATTTGGCGGTCGTGCCTACCCTGTACGGCACTACCCTGTAGCCATACGGCTGCGTGACCGCAAGGGTCGCGCCCTTCTATGTATTGCGCTTAATCCTCAAAGTGGGGACTTTTCGGGCGCAATACTCGAAGTGCCATTCAAGGCACTTCTTCACTTAATAAAAGTACTATTTATAAAAAAGACATCGATAGGATAGTGATGCCCTACCGATGTCTTGTCTTATGATAATCCCGAAATACGAGGAACTTTACCATACTTCGTTGGTGTTAGTGTCTGGGCTTTTGGGATAATCAATGGTGCAGTGCAAGCCACGGGATTCTTTGCGCTCCAGAGCTTGGCGGGTAATCAAATAACCCACATTGATCATATTGCGCAGTTCGCAGATGTCCTTGGTGGCCTTGACACGTTTGAAGAGGTCTTCGGTCTCTTCATACAACAAGTCCAAACGCTCCCATGCACGACGCAGACGCAAATCGCTGCGGACAATACCCACATAAGTGGACATCACTTGACCCACCTCACGCATATCCTGCGAGATGAGGACATACTCCTCATTGGTCATCGTTCCTTCATCGTTCCACTCAGGTACTTGCTCGTTGAAATCGTAGGTTTCGATCATGCTGAGCGAGTGTTTAGCTGCCGCATCGGCATAGACAACGGCCTCGATGAGGGAGTTAGAAGCCAAGCGGTTGCCACCATGCAAGCCCGTGCAACTGCACTCGCCCACTGCATACAAACGGCGGATAGAGGATTGGGCATCCAAGTCCACCTTGATACCGCCACACATATAGTGCGCACAAGGGGTGACAGGGATATATTCTTTGGTAATATCAATGCCAAGACTGAGGCACTTGGCGTAGATATTAGGGAAGTGGTGTTTTGTCTCTTCAGGGTCTTTGTGGGTGACATCAAGGCAGACATGGTCTAGACCGTGGATCTTCATCTCGTTGTCAATCGCGCGTGCCACGATGTCGCGTGGCGCGAGGGAAAGGCGTGGGTCGTATTTCTGCATAAACTCCTCGCCATTAGGCAGGCGGAGGATACCTCCGTAGCCACGCATCGCCTCGGTGATGAGGTAAGCAGGGTGCGATTCTGCAGGGTTATACAGGGCAGTTGGGTGAAACTGCACAAACTCCATGTCTTTGACCAGTCCCTTAGCGCGATAGACCATCGCAATGCCGTCGCCCGTAGCCACATTAGGGTTGGTGGTAGTAGCATAGACAGCACCTGTACCGCCTGTAGCCATGAGGGTGATGCGGCTGAGGTAGGTGTCGATCTTGCCCGTCTCAGGGTTGAGGATATACGCACCATAGCACTCGATGTCGGGTGTACGACGAGTAACGCGAACACCGAGGTGGTGCTGGGTGATGATCTCTACGGCGAAGTGATTTTCGAGGACATCGATATAGGGGTTGTTGCGTACCGCAGCCATGAGTCCGCGTTGGATCTCAGCACCTGTATCGTCAGCATGGTGGAGGATACGGAACTCGGAGTGTCCGCCTTCGCGGTGGAGGTCGAAGGTACCGTCGTCCTTTTTGTCGAAGTTCACGCCCCAGTTGACGAGTTCCTCGATCTGCTTAGGCGCTTGACGCACTACTTGCTCTACCGCAGCAGGGTCGCTGAGCCAGTCGCCCGCCACCATGGTGTCGTGGATGTGCTTCTCGAAGTCATCTACGAGCATGTTGGTTACACTGGCGATACCGCCTTGTGCACGGCTGGTGTTGGTTTCTTCGAGGGTCGTCTTGCAGCAGAGTGCAATGCGATACTTCTGTGTGCGAGCCACTTTGAGCGCGAAGCTCATGCCCGCTACACCGCCACCGATGATGAGAAAATCATACTTTTTCATTGTTGTATATAACAAAAATTACTCTACTTTTTAAGACAATTATTGTCAACTTGATTGTCAATTAGGCTCAATTCAAGGAAACGTTTTTGTTTGCCCAAATGAATGCCATGCGGCATTGGTGGGCAAAACAAAAAAAAATTTTAAAACGACAATATTGCAATATTGTGCCCAAATCAATATCCCTTGGGCGCGAGGGATGTTATTCTATATCTTTAATTAGGCGAATGGAAAGTCCCGAATAGCGATAACTGCTATTTGTAATGATTTCTTTTGCCGAAAACTCCAATGTTATAGGACCGCAGCCTCCGTTGGGAGAGGTCGTCCAATAGTATCCTTTTGAGCCAGAACCATATATGGAATTGCCCTGACGGTAACCAAAAGCAGGCAGAAAGATAGCTCCTGC
Organism: Paludibacteraceae bacterium; assembly: GCA_045660925.1. GTDB lineage: Bacteria > Bacteroidota > Bacteroidia > Bacteroidales > Paludibacteraceae > Colicola. The sequence continues at coordinate 2,529 of JAZREU010000097.1, forward strand.
TTCTTCCATTTGCTGCCATTGCTCTAAGGTGAAAGTATTATGCACCGCATAATAATCTCGGCTCCAATGCCCATATGCACCACTATTGAATGTCAAGCCCTCAATCGCTACCCAATCATCGGGTAATAACACGAGCCCGTTCACACCATTGATATGAGCAATACCATTTAGTGCAGCAGCATTAGGGCGAGAAAACAAGATATAGCGCAATTCATCGGCACTCATCGTGCGCCATGTGTTGGCAGTGTATGTGCCGATACTATTTGTTCCCCAATCCACAAAGTTGAGATAGGCGTTATTATTCGTTACAATGCGCGTAGGCTCATCGCCTGTTCCCCAGCAAAAGAGGTCCACCCAACCATCGTAGGTAGGTGATATATTGGCATTTGCCTCACCTACACAATCTATTTGGCTTTCTGCAAAGCGCCATTGGTTGTTGAGAGGGTGGTATTGTAGATTGCCCGAAGAAAAGGCGATTTGTTGGGTAGTACTGACAGAGAATTTGCCTACTTTTTGATAAGAATCTTCGGCTTCATCGGTAAAAGTGATGCTATCCACATCTGCGATGGAGAAAGTTGTTTTCATGCCATCTTGCCAAACATACATGTGCTTTTGCGCCGAAAGGGTCAGCGAAAATAGGAAGAGAAGTGAGAAAAAGAAGATTTTTTTATTCATTTGTTTCATTGGTGATTTTTAGTAAATATGCTTTGGCAGCCTCGTACTCGTTGGGGATAATGCCGTCGAGTATGGCGTCTTTGATTGCGTTTTTGAGTTCGCCGACACGGGCGCAAGGTTCGAGATTCAATAGTTGCATGATCTCTTCGCCACGCACAGGCGGTTGGAAATTGCGGATACGGTCTTTCTCCTCCAGTTCGATCATCTTCTGCCGTACCAGTTCGTAATTCTTATGGAAGCGACGCACTTTCTCTTCGTTTTTGGAAGTGATGTCGGCATCGCAAAGCAACATCAGGTCATCGATGTCGTCGCCCGCCTCAAACAATAAGCGGCGCACTGCGGAATCGGTGACTGTATCTTCGATCAGGTTGATAGGGCGCATATGTAGGTCCACCATCTTGATGACATACTGCATCTTCTCGTTCTGCGGCATCTTCATGGTCTTGAAGATACGAGGAATCATCTTGGCGCCGAGATAATTGTGATTGCGGAAGGTCCATCCCGCATGGTCGTCCCAAGCTTTGGACTTAGGTTTGCCTATATCGTGCAAGAGGGCAGCCCAACGAAGCCAGAGGTTGTCGGACTTTTGTGCAAGGTTATCCAGCACTTGCAAGGTATGGAAGAACACATCTTTGTGTCCTTTGCCATCCTTGGTCTCTACGCCTTTGAGTGCGGAGAGTTCGGGGAAAATAAGCGGAAGAAGTCCGGTTTTATCGAGCAAAATCCATCCTATGGATGGTTTGCGTGAGAGCATGATTTTGTTGAGTTCCTCTACGATGCGCTCCTTGGTGATGATATTGATTCGTTCGCGATTTCTCTCGATGGAATCGAAGGTTTCGCGATCAAGATAGAACCCGAGTTGGGTAGCAAAACGGATGGCACGCATCATGCGCAAAGGGTCATCGGAATAGGTAATATCCGGATCAAGCGGTGTGCGGATGGTGCACTCATTCATATCGTGTATACCGCCGAAGGGATCCAGCAGTTCGCCATAGCGGTCTTTATTCAGACATACAGCCATGGCGTTGATGGTGAAGTCGCGGCGATTTTGGTCGTCCTCCAATGTGCCGTCCTCCACGATAGGGTTGCGGGAATCGTGTTGGTAACTCTCACGGCGAGCACCCACGAACTCTAATTCTATTTTGCCACGCTGCGGGGTCCCCGACAAGCCTCGTGGGCGAGTGGGGTGCACTTTGACTTGTGCCGTGCCGTATGTCTTAAAGACACTAAGGTGTGCCCCTTTGCCGAGGCGTTTAGCAACGGCTTGTGCGAGGTCAATACCACTACCCACGACGACCACGTCGATGTCGGTACTGTCGCGATGCAAAAAGATATCGCGTACATAACCGCCAATGACATAGCACTCTAAGCCGAGACGATCGGCTTCCTCGCCTACGAGGTGGAGGATAGGAAGGTCTATTTTAGGGTGGGAAGCAAGCATATCTTGAACAAAGAACCAGGAACAAGGAATCAAGACATATTACTTTCGTCTCAAAAGTCGAAACATATGCGTCTTGGCTCTTGGCTCCTGGCTCTTTACTCTAATTTTTAACGATTAGCGAACGCGCTCGCAGTAGCTACCATCGCGGGTATCTACGCGGATAATCTCACCTTCGTTGCAGAAGAGAGGTACGCGTATCTCAGCGCCTGTCTCGAGAGTAGCAGGCTTGAGGGTGTTGGTAGCGGTATCACCCTTGAGACCTGGCTCGGTGTAAGAGATAGCCAACTCAACCTTTGTAGGCAACTCAGCGAAGAGGATAGTGTCGGTACTTGCGTCAGATACTACTTCGCAGATAAAGCCCTCTTTGAGGAAGTCAACACCTGTGATAAGGTCATGAGTGATAGGCACTTGCTCAAAAGTCTCTTGATTCATGAAGATATAGTCCTCACCCTCTTTGTAGAGGTATTGGTATGGGCGACGCTCTACGCGAACGTCCTCCAATTTCTCACCAATGTTGAAGCGGCGCTCCAATACGCGACCATCTACTACATCTTTGAATTTAACACGCATAATGGTGTTACCTTTTCCTGGCTTAACGTGCAGGAAGTCAATTACAAAATACAAACGGCCGTCCATGCGGATACATACACCGTTCTTTACATCTTGAGAATTAATCATAATTTTATAAACTAGTTTAAAAAACGTTTCAAAGTTGAAAAGTTTCAAAGGTGGCACAATGCGCCAAAATCGAAATCGGGTGCAAAGGTACAACAAAAAGTGCAAATACGCAAGTTTTACTTGCATAAATGCAAAAAAAGCAGTAATTTTGCAGCGTTATTCGTGAAATTGTTAAAAAAAATAGAGTATGAGAGAGTTTTTTGGAACATTCGACATCTGGCAAGTGTTATCATCGTTCATCTTTTTATTTGCGATTATTGACCCATTAGGCAATATTCCTGTAACACTTAATATGCAGCGCAAGGGGGTGAAAATCAATGCGCTGAAGGTTTGTGTAGCTACAATTGTGATTCTGCTTTCATTCTTATTTGCAGGGGAATGGGTGCTGAAGTTGTTTGGTGTGAAGATAGAGTACTTTGCTATTGCGGGTGGATTTGTAATCTTGCTCATGGCGTTAGAGATGGTGCTCGATGTCACAATATTCAAAAATGAGGGATTGGATGGTTCGGGCAGTATTGTGCCGTTAGCATTCCCTATGTATGCTGGTCCTGGTGCGTTCACGGCCCTATTATCAATCACTGCAGAGTACCATATCACCAACCTTGTCATCTCTGTAACGCTTAATACGATCATGCTGTTCGCTGTCTTAAAAGGCACAAGTTGGCTTAATAAATATTTGGGTCAGACCTCGCTCTACATCTTGCGTAAGTTCTTCGGTATTATCGTGTTGGCTATTGCCTGCAAGCTGATGTTTGGTAACTTGGCAATGGTTTTTGCAAGTTAAATTTTTGGTAGTGTAAATTAAAGTATATGAAAAAATATCTTATTTTATTTCTAACTATTGCGTTGATTGGTTGTCAACGTACTCCTGTTTTTGAGGTTAATGGTGTCGTATCTAATGCCAGTGGCAAAGTTCTTTATTTAGAGCATACTGCATTGATGCAAACGACCATTGAAGATTCTTGTCTTTTGGATGCCGATGGCGATTTTTCGCTGGAAGCGCCAGTACCAACCTATCCTGATTTCTACCGCTTGCGTCTTGGTTCGCAGTCGCTATTGTTGGCGGTAGATTCAACGGAAAAGATTACCATCAATACAACTCATGATAGTTTGGCTTATACAACGACTATAGAGGGTAGTGAAAATTCGTTGATCATATCTAAATTACGTGCCACTGCTCGTCATGCTTCGCGTGATGCCCTGCGAGAAGAAGCAAAAAAAATCATTGTTTCGAATCCAAGTTCCTTGGCAGCCTACTATGCAGTGTTCTTGAAACAAGGTGGACAATATATTTGGAATATCCTTATGCCTGCTGACCGCCGTATGTATCAAGCGGTGGCTACATCCTTTAATACATGGATGCCTGACTACGAGCGCACCAAGGTGCTCTATAATCAGGTGTTGGAGATCTTGCAAGCCGAACGCTCTATCAAGAATCAAGAAACTATGCGCCAGTTCATCGAGGAGGCAGAGAACTCTGTCTTGGATATCACTTTGCCCGATGAAATGGGTGAGATGCAATCTCTCTCTGACTTGCAGGGCAATGTGGTGGTACTGGACTTCTCATCTTCGGAGATGGAGAATGTAGTGGGTTATACCTTTGAACTGCGTGAGTTGTACAATAAATACCACAAGCGTGGATTGGAGATTTACTCCGTATCCATCGACCGCCAGAAACTCCTTTGGGAACAAACAGTAGAGAACCTACCTTGGTTGACTGTTCATGCGGACCAGAATAGTGCGGTGCAAGTCTTGATGCAGTATAATGTGCAAGCATTGCCAACCCTCTTCTTGTTGGATAGAAAGGGTCATGTGCAGGGCAGATACATCGATTTCAAGCAACTTGACACTGACATTCGCAAATATCTCTAAGCTGGCTCGCGAGGCGGGCTTTGATGCCTGCGGTGTAGCACCTGTGCATCGTTTGGATGAGGACGCTGCCTTCATGGAGCAGTGGCTCGAACAAGGGCTGCACGGTGAGATGGATTATCTGGAGCGCAACCGCGATAAGCGGTATGACCCAGCTATCTTGGTCCCTGGCGCGAAGGCTGTGGTGGTATGTCTGCTGACGTACGAACATTCGGGCAGAGACTATCATCGACGCGTGAAATCGCTGCTCTACGCCCTCGAAGCGAAACTTAAGGAGGCCTTTGGTGAGGATGTTGTCTCTGCTACGCACCAACATATCTTCTGCGACTCTGCCCCTATATTAGAAAGGCGATGGTGCGTGGAGGCAGGACTTGGGTTCATTGGCAAAAATCACCAACTGATTCACCCTCTCTTAGGGAGCCTGGTGCATCCAGGCGAAATCGTATTGAATCGGTCGGTTGGAGAAATTGCCGAGCATCCATCGAAACCACTCAATTACCACCCAATAGGGTCAAAACAGGGGTGTGAAAACTGCCAATTATGCGTGGAAGCTTGTCCAACTGGCGCGCTACGAAATGAAGTGTGGGATGCTACACAATGTGTCGCATACGCAACACATCATTGTTTAGAATGTCAAAATATTTGTCCGTATAACAAAAACAAACAAGAATAAACATGAAGAATCTCAAATTAGGCATTGCAAGCGACCATGCTGGTTTTGCACTCAAACAAACCGTTATCGCTTGGCTCCAAGAGCAAGGTGCACTGGTAACTGACTACGGCTGTCCTTCGACCGACAGTTGCGACTACCCCGACTTTGCACACCCTATGGCATCGTCTGTAGAAGATGGCACCAACGATATGGGTATCGCCATCTGCTCTACGGGTAATGGTATCACCATGACGTGCAACCATCATCAAGGTATTCGTGCAGCCCTTTGTTGGGACGAACCTTTAGCACGCCTCGCTCGCCAACACAATAATGCTAATATCATAGGTCTCCCAGCTAACTATATTTCTGCGCAGAAGGCTATCGAATTGATTAAGATTTTTCTCACTACCGAGTTCGAAGGAGGACGCCACGAACGCCGTGTCAATAAAATTCCTTGTCAGTAGAATATTCAACCAATTACGTTGTTGGTTTAGTTACGCACTATCACTCTTTGGGGTGGTGCGTGTGCGACATTTTCCCACTTTCGTTAGTGTTGAACCTGCCAATTATTGTCAGTTGTCTTGCCCCGAGTGTCCTGTGGGTATGAGACGCAATGAGCGACATGCAAAGGGCAATAGACTGATGAGTGAAGAAGTGTTTGAAATGATTTTGCAGCAAGTGCAGAGTTCGGCACATACAATTCAATTTTATTTTCAGGGAGAACCGCTACTCAATCCACAATTACCTAAAATGATTGCGCGCGCGAGAGAAGTGGGATTGTTCACCATTGTTTCTACCAACGCACAAGCCTTAACACAAATGATGGCTAAAGAATTGGTTAAGAGCGGACTGAATCGTATAATTGTTTCCATAGATGGTTTTTCGGAGGACTCCTATGTGGCTTATCGTGTGGGAGGAAATCTGCATCGTGCATTAGAAGGACTGCGGTTTTTGCAGGAAGCCAAAATGCAATACCATTCATCTATATGTATTGAATTGCAGGTGCTTCGTCTCCGTACCAATGAACATGAGTGGAAGTGGATAAGTAGCAATTATAAAAAACTGGGTGCAACACGTTTGGTCATGAAGACGGCGCAACTATATGATTATCAGCATGGTCATCCCCTAATGCCTACCGATGAGCATTATTCGAGATATAAGCGCCAATCGAACGGTACGTATCAACTTGTTCGCCCACGACCTATTTCCTTTAAGCGTAATGTTGTTCCATGTTATCGTCTATGGTCGGGGTGTGTAATCACTACGGATGGCATCGTTGTGCCATGTTGCTATGATAAGATAGGTGAATATAAATTTGGTTCGTTGATGCACCATAATCTTAAAGATATTTGGAATAACAAAAAAGCCGACGATTTTCGTCGGCAAGTATTGCGAAAGAATAATACAATTCCTATTTGTGGAGAATGTTATTTTTAGCGTTTAGGGCTGGTGTATTTTTGTTCGTAATGCGCAATTTGATTGCGGGCTGTATTGCTCATTAATTCTAAGCGCAGAATATCACTCATCAGAAAACCTAATTGGTAAGTCTGCGTAAGCGCATCTTTCTCTTTATCATTGAGATAATATGCCCAGGTGTGTGTGGGTTTTTCGCCCGTTCCACATACGCGAATACGACTGTTGACATGGGTGCAGACAAAGTTTAGCAATGACAATGCTACTTCATCTTCAAAAGTCATTATTTCATGCCATCCTTCTGTCTCAAACGAATGGTTGTTACCAGAAAAATGTATTTCTTCGCCTTCTGCTGAAAGAGTAATGTGGCGTTGTTTAACGGCAAAACTACCGTAGTAATAACTTTTGACAATGGTTCGTCTATCATCGCGTACATAGGCTTGCAAAAAGTTTCGTGAGGTATTACTGCTTGTGTTCAGCAAGCGGTGCACATAGCGTCCGTGATCTTCGTATGCCTCATCTTTTTCGTACTTAAACTGTTTGAGCAACTCATCTGATTGCTCCAATAGAGGGGGGAGTATAGAATCAGCATATGCCAATGTTTTACGTGCTTCCAAATATACAATACTATCTTCCAGAGATTTGGCTAATCGGCGTTGTGCTACTTCGCGAGGATATGTAGCATGTACGGAGTCCAAGACAATGCGTGCTTGACGCCATTGTCCGTCACTTACTAATTCTTGAGCTTCAACAATTAGTGCTGTAGCGCATTCTTCATCGGATGGTTGGCAGGCGATGAGGATGAGAAGAATGCAAGATAGAATAAAAAAATGTTTCATGAAGTATAAAAATCAAAATATTTTTGCAAAGATATGGAAAAAAAATGATTTCAGCAAGCGAAATGGAGGTAAAAAAACGTTATAACAAAAAAAATATGTTTAATATTTGCATATTTTAGAAAAAAGTAGTACCTTTGCAGGCGATATAGTGTGCTCTTTGCACGGTTTTTGTACCGAAGTGAGCGTACTTATAAAAATGCGAACAAAACTATTTAATTTATTTATAAAAGTATGAAAAAATCATTATCTCTTTTGTCAGCAATTGTTATTGCATTTCTGACATCTTGCGGAAGTTCTGTTCAACCAGAACAAATTACCGTGAATCCTAATCCATTGACTGTAGTTGGCAACCAAGTGGAAGCTGAGATTACAGGTACGTTCCCTGTGAAGAAATTTGCTAAGAATGCAGTATTGACCGTAACTCCTGTGCTGAAATATCAAGGCGGTGAGGCTGTTGGTAAATCTGTAGTGTACGTGGGTGAAAAAGCAAAAGAAAATGGTCAAGTTATTGCATATAAAGAGGGTGGTAAGTACACTCAAGTGGCTACATTCGATTATATCCCAGCAATGGCTAAATCTGAATTGTATTTGCGTTTCACTGCTAAATCTGGCAAAAAAGTAGTTGAGTTGCCAGAGATCAAGATTGCTGATGGTGTTGTTTCTACAGCTAAATTGGCTGTGGCAAATGCGGAAGAGGTAAAGCCTCAAATCACTGCTGATAAGTTCCAACGCATCATTCAAGAGGTGCAAGAGGCAGACATCCGCTTCCTTATCCAACAATCTACCTTGCGCAATTCTGAGTTGAAATCTCAAGAGATGAAAGACTTGCATGCTGCTATCAAAGAGGCAGACCAAGCAGAAAACAAAGCAATCAACAAAATTGAGGTTGCTGGTTATGCTTCTCCTGATGGTTCTATGGATTTGAACGATAAATTGGCTGATGCACGTCAAGCTAAAGCAGAGAAATATTTGCAAAAGCAACTCAAGAAAGCTAAGGTGACTGCAAATATCGAGTCAAATGTAACAGCTGAAGACTGGGAAGGTTTCCAAAAAGCAATGGAAGCAAGCAATATACAAGATAAAGAATTGGTTCTCCGTGTGCTCAGTATGTACACCGATCCAGAGGAGCGCGAGGAGCAAATCAAGAACTTGAGCGCTGTTTATAAGAGTATTGCAGATGAGGTGTTGCCTGCATTGCGTCGCAGTCGCCTTATCTTGACTACCGATTTGATTGGTAAATCAGATGAAGAAATCGCCACTTTGGCAAAGAATGATCCTGCTACATTGAGCGTTGACGAGTTGCTCTATGCTGCTACACTGACAAGTGATGCGACTGAAAAAGTAGCAATTTACAACAAGGTATCTCAAATTTATCCTCAAGACTATCGTTCATACAATAATACTGGTATGATTAACTTTGCACAGGGTAATGTAGCAGAAGCGCGTCGTTGCTTTGCAAAAGCACTTCAAATAGAGCCTAACAACCCTGATGTAAACTACAATGCAGGTATTGCTGCAATGGCTGAAAACGATATCCAACAGGCTGAACTACATCTTGCTAAAGCAGCAGGCACTCAAGCAGATTTGAATGCTGCAATGGGTACTCTCTATACTATGAAGGGTGATTATGCTGCTGCTAAGAGCGCATATGGCCAAATCGCTACCAATAATGCTGCTGTACAACAAATCCTCAACGAGGATTATGCAGCTGCACGCCAAACTTTGGCACGCGTAGCAAAACCTAATGCTACAACTGCTTACTTGACAGCTATTGTAGGCGCTCGAACCAACGATCGCGATGCTGTGTATAGCAACCTTAAGCTGGCTATCCAACGAGATGCAAAGATGAAGGAAAAAGCACAAAACGATATTGAATTTGCAAAATATCAAAAAGACGAGCAATTCCTAACTATTGTTAAGTAATGTCGGTCCTTTTTCCAAAAGTACCCAAGCCACGTGGATGGGACTATCGCCCCATTTACTATGATAAAGAAAAAGAGGCGCGCAAGGAGAAACTTGCGCGCCTTCATCGTGGCTCCTTTCGCGAGACGCACGAAAATAATACATATAACCGCAAGCACCATACAAAGCGCGCATCAAAGCTAATACTTTGGATAGCATTGCTTACTTTGTTGCTTTTTGCATTTTACTATCTCTTATGAGTGATATCATTCATTTGTTACCCGATAGTGTCGCCAACCAGATTGCTGCAGGCGAAGTAATCCAGCGACCCGCTTCTTGCTTAAAAGAATTGGTCGAAAATTCGTTGGATGCTGATGCTACGCATATAAGAATCATTGTGCGGGATGGTGGCAGAACATTGTTGCAAGTGATTGATAATGGCAAAGGCATGAGTCCAACAGATGCTCGTATGGCTTTTGAACGACATGCCACTTCTAAGATATCTCAAGCATCTGATCTCTTTCAACTTCGAACGATGGGGTTTCGTGGTGAAGCTCTGGCAAGTATTTGTGCAGTGGCGCATGTGGAGATGCTTACGCGTCGTCCCAATGATGAGGTGGGAACACGTTTAGAAATAGCGGGATCAGAGGTAATCGCACAAGAACCTGTTCAGTGTCCTGTTGGGTGCAACATAAAGGTGAAAAATCTCTTCTATAATGTACCTGCACGTCGCAAATTCTTGAAAACGGATCAAACAGAATTACGTAATCTTAAAACAGAATTTTTGCGTATTGCCTTGGTCAATCCTGATGTACAATTCACCTTCGTGAATAATGATGAGATACTTTATGATGTCACGAGTAGTAGCAAGAAACAACGCATAGAGGCTCTGTGCGGTAATACCTCCAAAACATATACTCAGCAATTTGTAGATATATTTGCTAATACAGAATTAGTGAATATACATGGTTTTGTCGGAAAACCCGAAACGGCTAATAAAAATAGTCAGCAGTATATGTTTGTGAATGGACGCTACATGCGCCATTCGTATTTTCATCATGCTGTAATGACCGCCTATTCAGGACTTTTAGTGGCGGATCATACTCCCTCTTATTTTATCTATTTCGAAATAAATCCTGAGGTGATAGATGTGAATATCCATCCCACGAAGACGGAAATAAAGTTTGCTGATGAACATGCTATATATCAAATATTGCTGGCTACAGTCAGAGAAGCTTTAGGAAAATTCAATATTGCTCCTTCTTTGGATTTTACCTCTGAAACACAAATTGATATACCTCAACCTCTGCAACATTCGTCGTCTGTTCGTATGCCACGCTTGCAGGTTGATCCATCGTATAATCCATTTAAGAAAAAGGAGCAAATCGTATCATCACCCAATTGGCAAACGTTGTACCCCCAAGCATCTGTAGAATCAGAGAAACCCCAGCCATTATTTCTGTTGTCGGAAATCAATGATACTACACCTGTCCTACAGTGGCAGAGTAAATATATTATAGCGTTGGTGGATAATAGAATCATGCTTGTGCATCAACATCGAGCGCATATGGCGATTTTGTACAAGGAGTTATTAACCCAACTATCTCAACAGAAAGGTATATCCCAAACCTTGCTCTTTCCAGAGGTGATAGAGTTGTCAAATGATGAGATGTTTATGCTCAACTCGTTGTATGATGATTTGGTATCAATCGGCTTTGGATTGGACCAATTCTCTCCTCATGCGTATAGTATTACTGCAGTGCCAGTGCAATTAGGTACTGAAAATCCCGTTGAGACATTACAGCAAGTTATTCATCAAGTACAGGACACAGGTACAAGTGCCAAACAAGAATGGCATAAGGCAATAGCAATCGCTTTGGCAGATAAGATGGCAATACCTATGGGAAAATCTCTTAGCGAGATGGAGATGCGTGATTTGTTAATGCAATTGGTCGAACAACACCCTGCGCAATATCTAAATAATGGTCAAAACATATTTACAATACTGACTCATGATGAAATACAAAAACGTTTTTAAGCACTTTCTTCTTGCTTGTGTTGTGGTTTTGCATATTGCATGCCGTCCAACAACGCAAACGATTACTATCCTTCATACGAACGATACACATTCGCAGGTAGAACCAATAGAACGTGGAAAGCGTGATGGCAATCATGCGGGATATGCAAGACGCATGGGATTTATTCAACAAGAGCGAACCATTTCTCCTGACTTGATTTTGGTAGATGCTGGAGATTTTAGTCAAGGTACTCCCTATTTCAATTTCTATCACGGAAGAGTAGAGGTGGATGCGCTCAACCAAATGGGGTACGATGCAGTCACATTGGGCAATCACGAATTTGACAACGGTGTGGACACGTTAGCTGCGGTGCTCAAAGATGCGCAGTTTGCGGTGGTATCTGCTAACTATGATGTCCAAAATACGCCTTTAGAAGGTATTGTGCAACCTTATACTATCATTACGCGCGCGGGCGTGCGCGTTGGTATATTAGGTGTCGGAGTAGATCCTACTGGCTTAATATCGGAGAGAAACTTTGCGCCTATTCGCTATCTTGACCCTATTACTTCTGTCCAACAAGTAGCATCAGAACTCAAAAACATTCATCATTGCGATCTAATAATATGCCTTAGTCACCTGGGAACAGAATATGTTAATTCGCAGAGAATATCGGATGTGCATCTGGCTAAAGCTACGCGATATATTGATGTCATTGTTGGGGGACATACTCATCAGATTGTCACCAATCGCTACGAACAAAATTTAGATGGAAAAGAAGTGTTATTAACGCAAATGGGCAAATCTGGAGCAAGAATTGGTAAAATTTTACTTAAAATGGGGGAATAATTGCAGATTTATGCTGAAAAATTTGGAAAATCGAAAAAAAAGTTGTTACTTTGCATCCGCATTTTGTGTGAATTGAATTTTTGAAGTGAAAATAAATTAAATTAACTATATAAAATTATTTTATTATGGCAGAAATTGAAGCAAAAGTGAAAGCAATCATCGTGGACAAACTTGGTGTAGAAGAATCACAAGTTACTCCTGATGCAAGTTTTACAGCTGATCTCAACGCAGACTCGTTGGATACAGTAGAGTTGATTATGGAATTTGAGAAAGAGTTTGGTATTTCTATTCCAGATGAAGATACACAAAAAATCAACACTGTTAACGACGTTATTAGCTACATTGAGAAACTTCAGGCATAATATGCCACTATGAATTTCCTTTGGCGAGTTTGCGGAAAAAGACCGTGAACTCGCTGTTGTGTTGAAAAAAGGGTTAACCCTATTATATATTAACTGTTTTATTTTTTTTAAGGTATTATGATTACAACAAAAATTGGTGAGAATGCAGGTTTGATTTGGAATGCACTGCAAGAAGGCGCTCTCACATTCAAAGCTTTGAAGAAAGCTACAAAATTGAAAAATGATGACTTGAACCTCGCTTTGGGCTGGTTGGCTCGCGAAGGAAAAGTTACTTTCGAGGCTGCAGAAGAATTGACTATCTCTCTGCTTTAATTATCCATAGAGCTGTTTGGCATAGGGTTAAACAGCTCTATTTTTTATTTTACATCTCTAACTCTAAATACTAAACACCAATGAACATCGCTATTGTCGGAGCTTCAGGTGCCGTCGGGCAAGAATTGCTCCTTCTCTTGGCAGAACGCCAATTTCCTATTACGAACCTTCGACTATTCGGCTCTGCGCGTTCCGCAGGCTCTACATATAATTTCTGCGGTAAGGAATATACTGTAGAATTGTTGCAACATGGCGACCTCTTTCGTGATATTGACATCGCTTTTGTGTCGGCAGGTGGCTCGGTATCAAAAGAATATGCGGATGATATTACGCGTCATGGGGCAATCATGATTGACAATTCTTCGGCTTTTCGCATGGATGATCAATGTCCTTTGGTGGTACCAGAAATCAATCCAGAGGATATAAAACAAGCTTTGCAGGAGGGAGGAAAACGGATTATTGCTAATCCTAATTGTACTACAATCATTATGGCAGTATGTTTGCAAGCAATCGAAAAGTTATCGCATATTCGTCGTGTCCATGTTTCTTCTTATCAATCGGCTTCGGGGGCAGGTGCTTCGGCTATGGCTGAGTTGGAGGAACAATATCGTATCCTTGCCTCTTCGAATATGCAAGCGTTGACATCTTCTCCTAAAAAATTCCCTTATCAACTTGCCTATAACCTCATACCCCAAATAGATGTCTTTAGTGATGACGACTATACGAAAGAAGAACTCAAGATGTATCATGAGACGCGCAAGATTATGCACTCTGATATAGCTGTGTCTGCTACTTGTGTTCGTGTTCCTTCTTTGCGTGCTCACTCCGAAGCTCTTTGGGTAGAAACGCAGCAACCTCTCACGCCAGAACAAGTACGCGAAGCCCTCTCTCACGCCAAAGGTGTACAGGTGATGGACAATCCTGCCAACGTCGGAAAACCAATATCCGATAACCAATATCCAATAACCGAAAATCTTCCTTATCCTATGCCTCTTTATTTGAGTGGCAAGGATGATGTATATGTAGGCCGTATCCGTCGTGATTTGGCTAATGAGAATGGCATTACTTTCTGGTGCGTAGGCGATCAAATTCGCAAAGGCGCTGCACTGAATGCAGTGCAAATTGCTGAGTATATAATTGCGGAGTTATAAATCGTGGCTTTTCGTGATTATTTACCATATTACAAGCGTAATCTGCGTGTGGCATTACCAGTAATGCTCACCCAATTAGGCGCATCGCTCGTTGGTTTTTTCGACTCCATAATGGTCGGGCATTATGCCACGGTGGACTTGGCAGCAGTCAGTTTCGCCAATGCTATCTTCTTCACTGTCATGGTCTTTGCTATGGGCGCACTCATGGGCATCACTCCGCTTGTGGGTATTCAAGTCGGGGCCAATCTCAATAGCGAGACATCCAATACCCAATATCCCATAGCCAATAGCGTAGCGTCCCATAACCCCATCGCCTCTCTCTTCCAAAACGGCATGTTGTTTACCGTCTTGCTGAGTGCACTGATGTTGCTCCTGTTGGGGTCATGTATTCCTTTCTTAGACCATTTCGGACAGGACCCTGATGTGATAGAGGTGGCACGCCCATATTATATATTGATTGTTATCTCGTTGGTGCCATTTCTCTTCTTCGCATTCTTTAAACAATTCCTTGAGGGGTTGGGTAATACCATGGTGGCTATGGTCATCACGCTGCTCATGAATGGCTTGAATATCCTTCTCAACTGGGTGTTTATCTATGGCAACTGGGGCTTTGAGCCGATGGGTGCTACGGGTGCGGGTCTTGGTTCGTTGATTTCACGTATTGGTATGCCTTTGTGTTTCTGGGCTGTCATGGCTTTTCATAAGGAGTGGAAACAGTACCTGCGTATGGCGTGGGAACGATTCTCTTGGCAGCGTATCCGCGAACTGGCTCGGATTGGTTTCCCTATTGGTGGTCAAACATTGTTGGAGACTTTCCTTTTCACGGCATCTTTTGTTATTATTGGTTGGATCAGCAAGGAGGCGTTGGCAGCCCACCAGATTGCCAATCAGATTGCGGATATGACATTTATGTTGGCACTGGGTATTGGCTCAGCTACTACTATCCGTGTGTCGCATCAGTTAGGCGAGGGTAATATCCAAGGTGTGCGTATGGCAAGTACTGCCAGTGTGCATTTGGTATTGCTGATGAATACCATTGGCGCTGCATTGATGATTAGTTTGCGCAATTATATCCCAATGTTATTTACCCAGGATGAGGAAGTGATTGCTATTGCTTCGCAACTGATTGTATTGGCTGGATTGTTCCAGTATGCCGATGGGTTGCAGGCAGTTGGCGCAGCCATGTTGCGCGGAATAACCGATGTCAAAGTGCCGATGGTGATAGCGTTCGTCTCATATATCTTGATAGGTCTCTCGATAGGATTGGTATGTGCTTTCCCTATGAAGATGGGTGCTGCTGGCATTTGGATTGGATTCATATTTGCTTTGGCAGTTGCAGCTATCTGCTTCCATATTCGTTTTAATAAGAAATTAAGGGGACTTTGAGTCTTCCCTTTTTCAGTTCAGATTCCTATTTCATCTACTGAAGTGTCTTTTCATTACATGCTGTATCAAACGGATACTGCCCAAATCTATACGTTCTGTGTTCCTCCTTTGTTTTTTTGTATGTGCTGAAATTTCGCACAAGTTCCCTGCAAGCTACGCGACCATTTCGCGACCACTATATCTTATCTATATCCTATCTGTGGGTTAAAATGGCGGGCAGTATCTTTGCTTACCACTCGGCTACCCCTCTAATGTTCGCGGGTGGCGGTTGGTCAAAAGTCAGTTTTTAGTTTTCAGTTTTCTTTTTTTGCAAATCTATCATCTGTTACGCACTATTCACACACTATTTCACGCACAATAAGCGCATAATTCAGGCCGGTTATAGAACTTCGCGAGAAGATTTACTGTAGCTTCGAGGATTAAGGTGTCCTCGAAGGTAGTGAATGATATTGGATTGAGCAAGATTATTGCAATTTATTGTAAATTTTCTACTGAAGGAAGAGGCTATATAAAACAAAAAGCAACCGAAATCGGTTGCCTCTTTGTAGCGGGACCCAGGATTGAACTGGGGACCTCATGATTATGAATCATGCGCTCTAACCAGCTGAGCTATCCCGCCATTGCTCGAAAGCGGGTGCAAAGGTACTACATTTTTCTGATATGACCAAACTTTTTTACGCTTTTTTTGAAAAAAACATCAAAAAACCGATTATTTTGCCCACTCCAAGTACTCCTCCAAGGTGAAATGCTTGCCAATAAGGTCAAAATTAGATTGCGTGACAGTGATGATTTGCGCCTCGTTGGCTTGAAGCACTTGCATCAGATCTATATTCTTTTTCAGCATACCTTCATACCACATCGCATCATCCAGACTATCAAATCCCGCAATCTGCAAAGCACAATCGCCGACACCGAACATCAGTATTTGCTTCAAATCGAAATCCTTGATCATGAACTGCGAGAAGTTATAGAGCGCCACCTCGTAGAGCAAGGTGTTCAGGCGTTGTTCATCGCGTGGCATAACCAGCACTACGAAAGATGGTTCTCTGCGCTCGTGGCTGAAAGTCACAGTCGTATCCTGTACCTCTTCTGTGAGTAACTGCTCCTCTTGGCGGCGGTCTTGCAGACTCGCCATCGCACCATCCATTTGACTCTCAGCACCCTGTCCCATGAGTGCTAACATATCCTTTGCCATAGCTGCCAGTTCGCTATTTGGATAACGCTGCACCATCTGGCGCAATTCGCCCACAAAAGCATCCTGCCCATCGGTCTTCGCCACAGAGATGGCGTTGAGGAACAAGAAACGAGGCATCAGCGGTGAGAGAGGATAGTTGTCCTCCACATACTGCTTATAGGTTTTCACCCCTGCAAAATCGCCTCGCTGGTAGGCATAATAGGTCGATTCGTAAATAGAATCTTGCTCTGCCGACATACGGCGCAAACGGTCAAAATAGTCGGGTTGCGACACGATATATGCCTCTTGCGAATCAGGGAAACGCTGCATAATTTCCTGCTTGTACTTCTCTGCATCTGCCATGCGATTATCTTTCAGCGCAGTCAAGTATTGCATATAATAGAGGTCTAACAAACGACTATCTTCAGGGAAACGGCGCAGGAAATCCTCAAACATCTCATCGCTGAGTAGTTGGTCGCCCACTTCGTCGCGGTAGATATACACCAAGTTGTATAGCGCATTGGCTATCTGCTCATTGGAGCGTTGGAAGTCGGCCTCTGTCTTAGGTATCTGTTGCAGGTAATATTCGGGTTTATGGTTGTCTGTTTCCTGAGGCGCAATCACCGCAGCAGAGTCCGATAGGGTAGAGTCGTTAGCTGCTAGTTCTTCATCCATATCCTCAACAAACGAACTGGTGGCAGCTTTGCTCAGTCGGCGCCAATTGTCCTCCAAGGTGCGGTTACCCCATTGCTGACGGAAGGTCTGTTGTCCCGAACGCATGAGTTGAGGGTTGTAGAAATACCATTGTCCGCTGCCTCCACCACCCAGCATATTGCTGGTGTTCACGCTACGCGGACCGCTATTGTTCTCTGCCTCGCGTGCTGCTTGTGCGGCTTTCTCCGCTTCCTCTTCTTCTGCCTTGATGAGGTCGGCAATGATTTTCTCCACCACCTTCATCTGCTCCTCCTCGCTCAGCTGCGCCAAGCGTTGCAGCGAGTCTTGCAGTTGGACTGTGGTGTATTCTACCACCAACTGGTCTAAGGTCTCCGAACGGCGTTGAATACGAGCATATTGGCTGTCTTCCACCGACAGAATCTGCGTTGCCTCCTTGTAGCAAGGACTGGCTTTCACATAATCCCGTTGCCCATAATAAATATCTCCTGCCACAATCAGCACGGCAGCTTTATCCAAGCCGTTCTTCGTGCTTTTTTCTATTGCCATTTCGTAGTATGACAACGCTTGTGCGGTGTCTTTTTGTGCTAAGTAGATATTGCCGATGGTTCCATAGATATGGTCTAATCTGTTTTTGTTTTTATCTTGCTTAGCCATCTTATTCAAGAGAGTGATAGCAGTAGATATGTTGTTTTCCAATTGTGCAATTTTGATTCGGGTATTGAAGTCCATTTCGCTATCGGGCTGAAGCTTCAGCACCTTGGTGTAGGCATTGCGTGCTGCATTGTTATCTCCTTGCATCTGGTAGAGTTGTCCCAATACGTAGTAGAATCGTGGTTGGTAGCCTTTTCTTTTTTCGTTTTGTAGTGCAATCTTGATGAATGGGATAGATTCTTTGTAGTGCTCTGTTTTCATCAAAATGTCTGCTGAAACGGCAGCATAGAGAGGCGCATTCTTGTGCGAAAGGTCTTGCTCTTGTACTTTGGATAATACGTCCTCAGCCTCGTAAAGCCAGTCCATTTCCGCATATGCTCGTGCAGCCCACAACTGGCATTGTGCCACCATGTCCTTGTCGTGAGAATAGTGGCGTGCAATATAATTAAATGTGCTGATGCTTCCCAAGAAATCTCCTTTGTGAAATTCAGCTTGCGCCAATAGAAGCCAAGTGCTACCCATCTGGTTGTTGAACTCTTCCTGTTGTAACCAGGCCTTGTATTTGGGATCTTTTCGCTTCTTCGGATTGATCTTTGGTCGTGCTTTTATACTATGTAGTTTGATGCATTTGCGACATTTTTCTATAGTACGATCCATTTGGGAAGTAGCTGCCTGTGCTGATTCATGATTAGAGATAGGGTATAGGTTGAGAATAGATGAATAATCATCTTGGTTGGCTTTTTGTATAGCTTTTTGTCCCTCTTCAAAGGCAATCCGTCCATTGTGCTGGATATTGTATTTAGTTTTTATTTGGTGAAAACTTCTGCTTGCCCATGTGTTTTTTTGTGTGGAACATGCGGTTAGTGCCAATATAGAAAGGCAGACTATTACATATTTACAAATATAATCTTTCATTCGTAGGGAGGTGTGTGATGTCTATTTCAATCCTTTGATATGAGATGGCGCAGCAACGAATTCTTTCAAATAGAAGGGCTCGTAGTAGGCTATTTGTTTGATGTCTAATATCTTTTTTGAAGCTTCTTTCTCTGCAATATAGCCCATAAATTGTGCTTGCGTGACAACATCGGAAATGAAATGAGCGTTAGGGTGGTTAATAATTGATTTGCATTTTTCGCTTCCATTTCCGAAGAATAATATGGTCTGTGTAGCTAATTGTTCTGCAAAAGTATCTTTGTCAATAATCTTAGCCTCCACTTCCCCTTGCTGCTCAAATGATTGGTCGTTTTTTTTATAGAAGCATGTATATACTTCCATACGTCGTGCATCCAGCATAGGGCATAATAGAGCGTTCTCAGGTAAGTAGGTTGATGGTATGGATGCGCAAAGCACTTGAAGTGTGTCAATGGGGATTAATGGGATATTTAATCCATAGCATATTCCTTTAGCAGTGCTCGCTCCAATACGGAGCCCTGTGTAGCTACCTGGTCCTTGAGATAATGCCACTGCATCCAAATGCCAATGGCAATCTTTTGCTTTCTGAAGCAGGTTTTCTATGAAAAGAGGTAGATCGCTGGCATGATTAGCCTCCTGCAGTTTTGCCATAGAGGCTACAGTTCTTCCATCTATGGTGATGGCTGCAGAGCAAGCAGATGTAGATGTTTCAATAGTTAGTATAGTCATTGCGCTGTCTAATTTCACTGCAAAGGTACAACTTTTCCGTGAAATATGGAAATATTTTTGTTTTTTTTCTCTAAAACAAAAGAAATTAGTCGTAATATATGGAGAAAGATGAGTGGAGTAAAAATAAAAGAGTCCAAAACAATGTTTTAGACTCTTTGTTTTCTCGCTTTAAGCAAGAATTACTCAGCAGCTTCAACTGCAGCAGCCTCTTGAGCAGCCTCTACTGCCGCAGCAGCGAGTGCGTCAGCAGCCTCTTGGCGTTTTTTAGCTACCTCAGCAGCCTTAGCCTTGTTGGTCTCCACTTCTTGAGCAAGCAATGCTTTTGCAGCAGCAGCTTTCTTGTCTGCCTCTGCTTGGCTAATCTTACCATTCTTAGCATCCTTTTGAGCTTTCCAAGCATCGAAACGCTTTTGAGCCTCTTCTGCAGAGAATGCACCCTTAGCTACACCACCATTCAAGTGCTTCATGAGCATAACGCCCTCACCAGAGAGGATGTTGCGAACAGTGTCAGTAGGTTGAGCACCTACGTTTACCCAATACAAAGCGCGGTCGAACTTAAGATCCACTTTTGCTGGGTTGTTGTTTGGGTTGTAAGAGCCGATGCGCTCAATGTACTTGCCATCACGTGGCGAGCGGCTGTCTGCTACTACGATGTGGTAGTAAGCGTAGTCTTTGTGACCATGACGAGCCAAACGAATTTTTGTTGCCATTTGTTGTTTGTTTTATTTTGAGCTACAACTACTCGAGTTGCGTGCTCGGGTTAATAATTAATGGTATGCTTTTTTCACGAAAAAGCGTGCAAAGGTACTACATTTTTCTGATATGACCAAAAATAAAGTTCAAAATTTATTGAAAATCATTCATTTTGTCGTTTTGGTGAGTTTTTCGTGCATAGCTTGCGCCGCTTTTCTGCCGTCTGACATGGCAAGAATAACGGTAGCGCCACCACGCACGATATCGCCTCCTGCGAATAGGATTGGCAGCGAAGACTGCATTTGGTCATTGACCACAATTGTTCCTTTCTTGGATATCTCCAATCCCGCTACTGTTGATGGAATCAATGGGTTTGGACTTACACCCACGCTCACGATGACCAGATCCACAGGCAGCGTGACAGTCTGACCTGTTGGTACAGGGCTACGGCGTCCTGAAGCATCTGGCTCGCCCAAGGTCATTACTTGCAGCACGGCTTCAGCTACGCGTCCTTGTTCAGAAGCATGATACTCCACTGGATTGTGCAGGGTCATAAGCTCGATACCCTCTTCTTTGGCATGGCGTACTTCCTCCACGCGGGCAGGCATCTCCTCCTCGCTACGACGATATACGATGATTGCGCGCTCGGCTCCCAATCGTTTGGCGGTACGCACAGCATCCATAGCCGTGTTGCCACCTCCGACCACCATCACGGTCTTCGCGCGAAGTAGTGGTGTATCATTATCTTGTTTGGCAGCCCCCATGAGGTTCACACGGGTGAGGTACTCGTTGCACGACATCACACCGTTGAGGTTCTCGCCAGGAATATTCATGAAGCGTGGCAAACCTGCTCCGCTACCGACAAAGATTCCCTTGTAGCCTTGCGCTTGCAAGTCCTCTACGGTCAGTGTCTTACCGATGATAGTATCGCATTGGAAGGTCACACCCAGTCGGTGTAGCCCCTCTATCTCACGGTCCACAACGGCATTGGGCAAACGAAACTCTGGAATACCGTAACGTAATACGCCACCTATCTCGTGTAGTGCCTCAAACACCGTCACTTTGTAACCCAATTTAGCCATATCGCCCGCGAAAGCCAATCCTGCAGGACCACTACCCACTACTGCTATCTTCTTGCCTTTCGCCTCTTGCCTTTCGCCTTTCGCCTCTAATTTACTATTATCTGCCACAAAGCGCTCCAGATAACCAATAGCCACAGGTTCGTGTCCCATCTTGAGATGGATACACTGTGCCTCGCACTGTTTTTCTTGAGGGCAAACGCGTCCACAAATAGCTGGTAATGTGCTACTTTCACTTATAACTTCCGCTGCGCCAAGTATATTTCCCAGCTCCAGTTGTTTGATAAATCCAGGGATGTTGATATTCACAGGACAGCCCTTCACGCACGTTGGGTTTTTGCAATCCAAGCAGCGATGTGCCTCTGTGATGGCTTGTTCAAAGCTCAAACCTTGATTTACTTCTTTATATAAGGACTGCACACGCTCTTCTGGTGATAGTTCTGGCATCTTCACACGTGGGATAGCCACTCTGTCTTTTGCTTTTCCTGTAAAGGGTGCGACTGCTATTGTTTCTGTCCTTTTTATTTCCTCTTGTTCTCTATCTGACAATCCAGCTACCTCTACCTCAGTATGATGTTGATATTCCTCATATGCCCCCTTTTCCTCCGCAGTGTACTGTCGTAAACGGGATAACATCTCGTCAAAATCCACGGCATGAGCATCGAACTCTGGTCCATCTACGCATACGAATTTTGTCTTTCCACCTACTGTCACGCGGCAAGCACCACACATGCCTGTGCCGTCCACCATGATGGTGTTCAGACTGGCTTCGGTAGGAATAGCGTATTTCTTCGTGGTCAGTGCTACAAACTTCATCATTATTGCAGGACCGATTGTGATGCACTTATCCACCTGTTCGCGTTGAATGACTTGCTCCACACCCATGGTCACTAATCCCTTCTGTCCTAACGAGCCATCATCAGTCATGATGATCATCTCGTCCGATACAGCAGCTAACTGCTCACGTAGAATGATGAGATCGGCTGTTCGTGCAGCCAGTACGGTGATGACGCGGTTACCTGCCTCCTTGAGGGCGCGTGTGATAGGCAACATAGGTGCAGCACCCACACCACCGCAAGCACAAACCACTGTGCCAAAGTGTTTGATATTAGTGGCTTTGCCCAATGGTCCGACCAAATTAGCTACTTCATCGCCCGGTTCGAGTGCCACCAGCTTCGTACTACTTACACCTATGCGCTGCACCACCAATGTGATGGTACCGCGTTCTGTGTCCGCATCAGCAATAGTGAGTGGCATGCGTTCGCTATGTTCGTCCACGCGCACCATTACAAAGTGACCAGCACGACGACTATTCGCAATCAGCGGAGCCTCTAACACCAGCTCCGCCACATTCTCAGAGAAGAATCGTTTTGATACAATCTTTGCCATACCTCTCGCCTTTAACCTTTAGCCTTTAACCTCTCGCCTTTATCCTTATCGCCTAAAAATACTTCACTTCCTCGCCCATGATGCTCGTGAGCAGGTTGTTAGCCAGACGGCTGGCACCGAAGCGGAAAGAGTGGTTGTTGAGCCATTTCTCGCCCAGAATCTCTTTGACTAAAGTATAGTGTTGTACAGCCTCGTCAGTGGTGCTCACACCACCCGCGGGTTTGTAGCATACTTTTTTTCCTGTCTTAGCGTGCCAATCCTTGATTGCATGGCACATGATATAGGTAGCTTCGGGTGTAGCATTCACGGCAATCTTGCCTGTGGATGTCTTGATGAAATCAGTTCCCGCAGCCATAGCCAAGATGCTGGCTTTGTAGATATTCTCTGCAGTTTTGAGTGCGCCTGTCTCCAGAATCACCTTTAGGTGTGCGTCGCGGATAGCAGATTTGATTTCGGAGATTTCATCATATACCTCTTGGTAGTTACCTTCAAGGAATTTGCCGATAGAGATTACGATGTCTATCTCCGTTGCGCCTGCTGCCACGGCCATAGCTGCTTCCGCCACCTTCACTTCGATGAAGGTTTGCGATGCAGGGAATCCCGCAGCCACAGCGGCAATGCCGATAGGTTCGGTCAGCACCTCGCGTGCGGTCTCCACCAGAGAGGGATACACACACATAGCTGCCACGTTAGGTACGCCAGGGAAGTGACCATCAAAGTCATTTACCTTTTGCGCCATAGTAGCCACCTTCTCGGTTGTATCATCGCCGTTAAGGGTGGTAAGATCTATCTGATTGAGGCATTGCATCCACACTTGGCGGTTGTTGTTTTCCTCAGTATGTTTTGCCAGTATATCGGCAGTATTCTTCTTTACTAACTCATCAGTGAGTGTGCAGGGGTATTCTGCAAATAATTGTTCAAACTTATCCATGATATTCTTTCCTTTAACTTTTAGCCTTTAACCTCTAACCTCTCAACTCAACCTACCAACAATCGTTTCGTTGCCTATTACGGGTTCGCCTACTTTTACAAAGATTTCCGTATCTAAAGGTAGGTACATGTCCACGCGTGAGCCGAATTTGATAAAACCAAAATGCTCGTTTCGTTGCGATCGATTGCCTGGTTTTGCGTAGGTCACTATTCGTCGTGCCATGGCACCAGCTATTTGTCGCAGAGCTATTTGCACTTTCGATGGTGTTTCGATTACAACCAACGAGCGTTCGTTCTCGGTGCTGGATTTGGGCAGCCATGCTCCTTGATGACGACCGTTTTGATGTTCGGACACAAGTACTGTACCCTCAATTGGATACCAGTTAGCATGCACATTAAAAGGCGACATAAAGATGCTCACCTGCAAGCGTTTCTCGTGAAAATACTCCTGTTCCAATGTAGGTTCTACTACCACTATTCTGCCATCAGCGGGGGCGATGAGCAGGTTATCATCGCTCACCTCCACAATACGTGTAGGGTTGCGGAAGAAGTAGGTAACAAACACCAGCAGACTGGCACTGAGCAATAGTGTGATGGCGCCCACCCAGTTGGGCATATACATGAACATGGGCACATTGATGACAAAAATCAGCAATGTGAGTGTAGCTATCAACCCGCGACCTTCGCGGTGAATACGGATCCTTCTTTTTTTCTTATGTCCCATGATTATAAAATTAGTTCCATTGATCATATGGTACTTGACAAAGCATATCTACTGCTTGGTCAAGACCTTGTTGAAGTTTTTTTTCAAACATCATGCGGAACATCATGGGGATGTCCGCCTTGATGGTTAATTTGATGCGGGTGTCTTTCTCTGCAATGTGCTTAAGTTGAATCCAAAAATTAAGATCCATTGGCAAATTTTCAATGCCAAGTTTAATAGTTTTATATTCTTCCTTTTCTACAATCCGAATAGTGAATTTTTGCCCTAATCCATCAATCTTCATGCGGACATAGTTAGATGTGATTTCTAATTCTTTGACTTTGTCTTGTGGAATTAAATCGCTGAATCGTTGTAGGTTTTCGAGATTGCTAAGCACAGCAAATACTCTATCGTCACTATAGAATATTTGTCCGATTTTGCTTTCGTATTTAGTTGCTGCCATAATTTATTTTTGCCATTTGGCGGGATTACGTTGCCATTGTTGGATAATTTGTTGTTGCTCTTCATCAATTATTTGCATAGCCGCAGCGTGTCGCAAAACTGTTTCTAAATTTGTCAGCGGAGTGAGTGTAACGTCCACCTTTTCCAATTTTCGGTGTGTAGTAGGAAATTCGTAGTCGAAAATAGAAACAATACCCAAAACACGACATCCGTTGTTGCGTATAGCCTCTATGACCTTCAAAATATTTTCTCCAGTATTGACTTGATTTTCAACAATCACTACGCTTTGCCGTGGTCGCAGATCACCTTCAATTTGGTTTTCTAATCCATGATTTTTAGGATAAGGGTGTACATAGACAAATGGCATGCTCAATTGTTCTGCCACCAACACACCATGCGCAATGGCGTTAGTGGCTACGCCAGCAATGACATCGGCATCGGGATACATCTCTGCAATTACGCGTGCTAATTCTAAACGAATAAAATCGCGCATTTTGGGGTATGACAATACCTTTCGATCGTCGCAATAGACAGGGGCATTCCATCCATTTGCCCATACAAAAGGGTTTCTGGGTTGAAATTTGATGGCTTTGAGCTGTAATAACTTTACGGCAGTTATTTCTCGTAGAATCTTCATATATTAGATTGTTTTGAGATAAAAATCGGACAAAGGTACAACTTTTCTTGGAATTATGCAAGAATTTTGTTAAAAAAGTGCATTTTTATAAGTTTATATTGCGAAGTGTTGTCAATGTCAGAAAAAAATAGTAACTTTGCAGGTCGATTCGTATTTTTATGAAAAAAATAGTATTGCTAATATACTGCATGGTGATGTTGGGTGGTTGCACGCTCTACGAAACAAAACGTTTGAGTGGGACGGTAGCCGAATACAATGGTGCGACCCTCATAGTAGATGATATTCGTCGTCTGACTATTGGTATGAGTGCTGACGATAGTGCTCGCATTGCGGAGCAATATATTCGTCAATGGGCAATAGCGCAGATAGAGTATGATATAGCCAAAGATAAGTCGGATAAAGAAATCGAGGCTATGGTAGAGGATTATCGTCGTTCTTTGTATTTGCATAAATACGAGGAACGTTTGATTGCTCAACGCATGCCACAATCTGTTGAAGATAGTATTGTGCAACTTTTCTATGAGGAAAATGGAGCGCAGTTTATACTTCGTGAGACAATCATAAAGGGTATTTTGTTGATTACTCCGCTTGGTGCACCGCATATTAGTGATTTGCGCAAAAAAATAGAGCAGCCCACGTTGGAGGAAAATATAGAGTGGATAGAAAAATATGCATACAAATATTCGACAGGCTACGAATTGTTTTTGGATGAGTGGCAACCTATTAGCAAAATCACGCTACGTATGCCTTTCGAAAAAGATGATTTGAACCAGCGTTTACAGCGAACGCGCCAAATAGAGTTGCAAGACTCGGTTAATACATATCTATTGCAAGTGACAGATGTTTATACACGCGGGCAGTTGATGCCAATAGAATATGCAAGACCTGAGATTGAGAAGATGATTCTTCGCTATCGGCAAGTAGAGTTCTTGGAGCGCGAACGCGAACTGTTGTACGAAAAAGCGATAAATGCAAGAAAATTAAAACGATATGAGAAATAAACTATTATTGATTGGTTATGGAGTGTTGGCTATGATGGGTATGGCTATGGCTCAAGATAATATCATTGATGAAGTTATATGGGTAGTGGGTGATGAGGCTATTTTGCGTAGCGAGGTAGAGGAAGAGCGCTTGCGTGCTCAATATGAAGGACAACCCATTGCTGGTGACCCCTATTGTGTCATCCCAGAAAAATTAGCTATCCAAAAACTGTTTTTGCACCAGGCGGAATTGGATTCGATTGAGGCGAACGAGTCTTCAGTGAGTGCTCAGGTTGATATGCGCATGAACTATTACATATCTCAGATTGGTAGTAAGGAAAAGATGGAAGAGTATTTTCGCAAGACCAGTAGCGAGATTCGTGAAGAGATGATGACAATGGTTCGAAATCAAATGATTATTCAGCAGATGCAGAGCAAGTTGACGGAGAATATCCAACCCACACCAGCTGAGGTCCGAAGATATTATAACTCCCTTACTAAAGACTCCTTGCCTATGATTCCAGCTCAGGTGGAGGTGCAGATATTGAGTATTGATCCTCCAGTACCGATGGAGGAGGTTGAGCGTGTGAAAAATCAATTGCGTGAATTTACGGAACGTGTGACTAATGGTAGTGCAGACTTTGGCATGCTGGCTCGTTTGTATTCCGAAGATACAGAGTCGGCTAAACGTGGCGGAGAATTGGGATTCGTAGGCAAAGGACAGTTGGTGAGCGCGTTTGCTGAGGTTGCTTTTAACCTTACCGATCCCAAACGTGTGTCACGAGTAGTGGAAACGGAATATGGTTATCATATTATCCAATTAATCGAAAGAAAAGGTGAACGAATCAACTGTCGCCACATATTATTAAAACCTCGTGTATCCTATTTAGATAAGCAAAACGCAGTTGCTCGATTGGATTCCATACGAACATTAGTGCTTGCTGATAGTCTTTCTTTTGAGCATGCGGTTGCACGATTTTCAGAAGATAAATCTACTGTGATGAGTGGTGGATTGATGACAAATGCTAATACAGGAGCAAGCAAATTTGAATATCAAGATTTGCCACCAGAAATAGCACGACAAATCTATTCGATGAAAGAAGGCGACGTGAGCGTACCATTTACCATGATTGATCGTGCAAAAAACAAAGAAATATGTGCTATTGTTCGCCTAAAGACTAAGCGAGACTCTCATGTCGCTAATTTAGAGGATGATTTTCAGGTGATACGAACATTATTGACCCAAAAGTTAAGTGAAGAAACACTTGATCAATGGATACGTAGCAAGCAAAACGAAATCTACGTGAGCATTGATCCCGCATGGCGAGGTTGTGATTTTCAATATCCTAACTGGTATAAGGAGTAGGAATAATTAATGAGATTAAGATTAGTCATATTATTGTCGGCTATTTATTGGTTCTTAGCTATTGGGTATCAATCATGTTTGGCGAGTATCCATGCGCAAGATACGGTAAAGGTATCATTAGTTTATTTGGAACATTCAGAACTCTTAGC
The DNA here is from genome assembly GCA_045660925.1 of Paludibacteraceae bacterium. Taxonomy (GTDB): domain Bacteria; phylum Bacteroidota; class Bacteroidia; order Bacteroidales; family Paludibacteraceae; genus Colicola. Next base: position 30,602 of record JAZREU010000097.1, read on the forward strand.
TTTTGATGAAAAACGTTTACCAGACGCACAAATATTGCGAGGAAATGTGCGTTTTCGTCATGATTCTGTAATTATGTATTGTGACTCTGCTTATTTTTTTGAAAAAGAGAATTCATTGCATGCTTTTGGGCGTGTGCATATGGTGCAAGGTGATACACTTGAAGGCTTTGGAGACGCGTTGTACTACAATGGAAATACTAAAATGGCACGTCTGCGTAGCAATGTAAAACTGATTCATCAAAATACGACACTTACAACAGATAGTCTAAATTACGATCGGAAAAACAATATTGCATATTACTTTTCAGATGGTACGATTGAAGATAGTTTGAATGTATTGACTTCACGTTGGGGACAATATACTCCCGATAACCATCAAGCAATTTTCCGTGGCAATGTGAAATTGGTGAATCCTAAATTTCTCTTAACAGCTGATACGTTGGGGTACAATACTGAAACCTATCAGTCGGATTTAGTGGGTCCAACAGAGATTCTTTACGAAAAAGAAACCACTATATACTCATCCAATGGATGGTATAACACACAAACAGAAATGTCCATGTTGCTTGATCGATCGCAGATTATCCATGCAGATGGAATGACACTGACAGGTGATACCATTTATTACGATAAAAAAGCAGGATATGGTAATAGTTTTGGGCATATTGAGTCGTGTGATTCTGCCAATCATCTTACTCTGTTTGGTCATCGTGGAGAAGTATGGGATAATGGCCATCGTGGATATGTGACGGATAGTGCGATGCTATTGGATTGGTCGGATACAACAGCTTTCACCTATATGCATGCAGATACTCTATGGTCGGAAAAAGTGCCATGTCAGGTCTTTTCTCTTCTCCCACATGATAGTATATTGGTGGATTCTATCTTGATGCCCCAATCACCAGACACGTTGTGGCAAGATTCTACTTATCATCAATTACGAGCGTTTTATAATGTGCGTATATATCGTGAGGATATACAGGCGGTTTGTGATTCTGTTCGTTATAATGGTAAAGATTCTATCATTACACTTTTAGGTATGCCCATATGTTGGAATGAGGCAAATCAGATATCCGCAGATCAAATAGATGTGTATTTGAAAAATAATACAGTAGATTATTTATACGGGCAGGGAAATGCCTTGGCTGTTAGGCAAGAAGCGGATGACGCCTTCAATCAGATGATAGGTAAAGAGATGTTGGCGTATGTACGCGATGGTGATGTGTACTTGGTGGATGTGAGAGGAAATGCAGAGACAGTGTTTTATCCTCGAGAAGACGATGGTACGTTTGTAGGAGTAAATCGAACGCAAAGTAGTTTTGTGAAACTATATATTAATAATCGCCAAATAGATCATGTTGTTTTTACATCTGCAACCACTGGCATGATGATTCCTCTCTCACAGGCAACAGAAGCAGAGAAGCAATTAGGTGGATTCTTTTGGGCAGATACCGAACGACCACGCAGCCCTGAGGATATATTCTTGCGACCAGAACGTTCAACACGACCTGTAGCTGTGGTAGTTTCAGCTTCTGCGGTAAGTGAAGACGGGCTGAACGAACCACAGAGGAAATAAAAAATGAAACAATAAGAATAATAAACAAAATATTATTGAGGTAGAGTAATGAAAAAGATAATTGTTGTGATGATGCTACTGGGTAGCATGATGGTAATTGCACGTGCAGAAGGAGAACAGTATTTAGGTGTGCAGGTAGGTTTTACCCAACCGATTTCTCGATTAAATAATCCGAATACTGTCAATGTCAAAGAACTAAATTCTGATATTTACAACGGATTCAAAATAGGAGCTGTGTATGATGCTACTATTATTAAAGGTTTTGGCTATACGTTGGGATTGAATTATACTTTTGGTGCTTCAAACACAGAATGGAAGAATAATAATTCTGTTTCTACTGCCCAGAGTCGCTATAAAAAACAATTACATCAATTGGAGTTAGTAGTTGATTGGCAATATAAGTTTGAAATAGCCCAAGATACGTGGGTGATATTGTATAGTGGACCAACCGTGCAATGTGGACTTCGATTTCAAGAATCGACCTATCATCGAGAAGGTCCCAATTATTCAGAACAACATCACTCTTCTGCAGATAAGAATCTATACATTGATGAAACGCCTTATCCAATCAAGCGTCTAAATGTGACATGGGGTGTCGGTGCTGGTTTTCAATACGAACGCTATTTCCTGCGTGGAGGATACGATTTTGGTATCGTCAATCCATACCAAGCACAGATGTTCGAGGGATATGATATTTATACTCGTGGTCGCTTTGACCAATGGCAAATCAAGTTAGGTGTTTACTTCTGGAAAAGATAATTCTGGTCTTTACACCTTAACAGTATAACATTCACCGATGATTCCTCGCGAAACCATAGATCGAATCTTTTCCGCTGCCCACATCGAAGATGTGGTAGGCGACTATGTGTCACTCAAGAAACGCGGAGCCAATCTTATTGGTCTATGTCCTTTTCACGATGAGAAGACGGGTTCCTTCACCGTATCGCCCAGCAAAGGTATTTTCAAATGTTTTGGTTGCGGGAAAGCGGGTCATTCGGTAGGATTCATCATGGAGATTGAGCAATGCTCCTACGTGGAAGCCATTCGCCAACTCGCTAAGAAATACCATATTGAGATAGAGGAACGCGAACTGACTGCCGAAGAAAAGCAGAAGCAGGACGACCGCGAGTCGATGTTCGTAGTCAACGAGTTTGCCAACAAATGGTATCATGAGCAACTATGGAACACGGCTGAGGGTACTGCTGTAGCAATGAGTTATTTGCGTCAACGCGGACTGCGTGAGGATATTATTCGTAAGTTCCAAATAGGTTACTCCCCAGAGAAAGCAGCTCTGTGGGACGTTGCCAAGAAGAAAGGTTTCCAAGAGAAATACCTACTCAATGACTCACAAAATGCGCCATACATTGGTACTGGCGTTTGTGGCAAAAGCGAGAATGGCAAACTATACGACCGTTTCCGCGGACGTGTGATGTTTCCATTCTTGTCTATCAGTGGCAAGGTCGTGGGCTTCTCGGGTCGCCTGATGGTCAAGAACGATAAGGTGGGTAAGTATGTCAATTCACCCACTTCGCTCATCTACGAGAAGCATAACGAGCTCTTTGGACTCTATCAAGCCAAACAAGCTATATCCAAGAATAACAGTTGCTACCTTGTAGAGGGACAGATGGATGTCATTCAACTGGTGCAATCGGGCATAGAGAATGTAGTTGCATCAGGTGGTACGGCACTCACTATCAACCAGATACGCCTTATCCATCGCTTCACAGAGAACATTATTCTACTCTATGATGGTGACAAAGCGGGTATCAAAGCAGCATTGCGTGGTATAGATATGATGCTGGAGGAAGGCATCAATATCCGCGTCATATTATTGCCAGAGGGTGAAGATCCCGATAGTTTTGCTAAGAGCCACAACGCCTCTGACCTGAAAGCATTCCTGGACAACAACCAACATGATTTCATTCGCTTCAAGACCCAACTGCTCATGGAAGAGGCTCAAAACGACCCCTCTAAACGCTCGGAGATGATTCTGCAAATCGTGCGTTCGATTGCTGTGATTCCAGATATTATCAAACGACAGGTATATATCAAGGATACAGCTACATTGCTTGCCATGCCCGAAGATGTACTCACGCGCAAAGTGAATGAGATACGCAAGAAGGAGGCGGAAGAAGGCAAGAAACGAAAGGAAACAGAACAACGACAAACAGGCGAAAGCCAACCAGATACGCTGCCAAACGCTCCTGTAACTACCGCTATGGAGCCTAACGAAGAACAACATCTCACTCATAAAGAGCACAATATACTCAATCTCATACAAGTGCTCATACGCTATGGCGAACGAGTACTCTATCAAACAGAAGACCAAATCATCACTGCAGGGGAATACATCATCACAGAGATGAGGAATGATAGCATTGATATTGCCAACCCGCTGTATCAACAAGTGATTGATGAGTATGTTGCCAACTACCAAACACCTAATTTTGTGGCTTCTATATTTTTTCAGCATCACCCTGATACACGGATTAGTCAATTGGCGGTGGATATGATAGCCGATAAATACCAACTCAGTCGTATGTATAGCAAGCGCAGTATCTCTGAGAATGTCGTTCAAGATGTACAGCAAGATGAAACAGCGATTCTGCCAGAACTGGTACAGCGCCTGCTATTGGAACTCAAATACACAGTGGTGGACGAACGCATAGATAGTATGCAACGTCTTCTCAAAGAGGCGCAAGCCAACGATGATTGGCAACTCATCACAGCTATTCTTGAGCAGCAACCCCAACTCATGGAGATTCGCCAGCAACTCTGCCGTGCCCTCGGCAATCGTGTCATTGTCCGCTAATCCAAACAACTCTACACAATACTACACCACTCTAAACAACTCCACACAATCGCTATACTATGCTCTTCGATTCTATCGTATATGGTCCTATTCGTTCGCGTCGCTTGGGCGTGTCGTTAGGTATGAACCTCATGCCCACTACAGCCAAACTCTGTACGTTTGACTGTGTGTATTGCGAATGTGGTTGGAATCAGCCCGTTTCGCATCCTACACTCCCCACCCGCGAACAAGTGAGGGAAGCCCTTGCCACTCGCCTTGTCGCTTTATCGCCTAATAGCCTGGATGTCATCACCTTCAGCGGCAACGGCGAACCCACTCTGCACCCCGATTTCTTAGGCATTATTCAAGACACTTGTGCCCTGCGCGAGCAGTATTGTCCGCAATCCAAGATTTCGGTGCTAAGCAATTCCACCCAACTTGGGCGTCCAGACGTAGTGGAAGCCTTGCGCTTATGCGATAATCGTATCTTGAAATTGGATTCAGCTATTGATGCTACTATGCGCTTGATAGACAAACCTGTTAATCCCAACCTGACCGTAGAGCAGATTGTGGAGTGGCTGGCGCTCTTTGACGGTGATTTCACTTTGCAGACCTGTTTCTTGCGTGGCGAATACGAGGGGAAAATCATTGACAATACTACGAGCGAAGAACTCAATGCGTGGTACGCTATGGTGGAGCGTTTGCACCCTCAACAGGTAATGATATATGTCATTGATCGCGCTACACCGCTGCAAACATTATCCAAAGTGCCTGCCTCAGAGATGGAGGCGATTGCAGCACCGCTGCGCGCCAAAGGCATAGATGTCGTTGTCAGCGCATGAAACTATTGATAGCACCACTTAATTGGGGACTGGGGCATGCCACCCGTTGTATCCCGCTTATCCGCCACTATCTTGCAGCGGGCGATGAAGTGGTGCTGGGTGGCGATGGCGAGAGTATCATGCTGCTACGCCAAACCTTTCCTGCATTGCGCGTGATAGACCTGCCCTCGTTGGAGTTGCGCTATACCGACAATAACCAACAACGCGGCTTCTACCTGCGCGCCATACCCGCACTCATACGCTTCACCATAGCCGATTACTACTATCTTCGCCAGCAGTTGGCAATAGAGCATTTCGATTTGGTTATCTCCGACAACCGCTTTGGACTATTCTCGCGCCAGGCACGCTGCGTATATATGACCCACCAACTCTATGTGCAATTGCCCAATCGCTTGAAGATATTCCAACCCCTCGCGCGTGCGCTACACGCGTGTATATATAAAAGGTACGACGAAGTATGGGTACCCGACTATGCTGACCCTACCTGTAATCTTGCAGGTGCTTTGGCTCACGGTGGTCGCTTCGATTGCCACGTCAAGTATATCGGTCCGCTGTCGCGGTTCAACAATCTGGATTCGGGAATCCATAATCGGGAGATGGGCGTCCGTAATCGGGAGACCAGATACCCCATTCTGGCTATTCTCTCGGGATTGGAACCCCAGCGTACGCTGTTTGAGCAAGAGCTGGTAGCGCGTTTCAAGAATAGTACACAGTCCGTCTTGATTGTGCGAGGCAAGATCGGCGGTCCTGCCACTGCCACGCATATGGGTTCCGTAACACTGGTACCACATATGAGCGATAAGCAACTGCTATCACTCATGCAAGAGGCACAAAAAATAATCGTGCGTAGTGGCTACAGCACAATTATGGATTTATCGGTATTGGGGTTGCTATCTAAGGCAGAGTTCCACCCCACTTCTGGTCAAAGCGAACAAGAATATCTGGCAGCAATTCACAAAAACCATAAATAAAGCAAAAAAATCACATCAATCAGTTGTTGAAACTCAATCGATGTGATTTTATGAACCTGTCAAGAACCTGTAACTTTCTCTATCTTGTGTGTAGTGAGGAACTATAGGTGGTTGAATGAATCTATGCTGTAATTAATATGCTATAGCAAAAATCACGCGTTGTGCACTTGGTTTGCCGGTATAGATACAAGTACCCGGAGTTTTATCGCCCTCCAAAGGAATACAACGGATAGTTGCCTTAGTCTCTGCCTTGATCTTCTCCTCGGTCTCTGGAGTACCATCCCAATGGCAAAGCAAGAAGCCAGGTTTCTTGATCTCCTCTTTGAACTCCTCCCAAGTGTTCACCTCGCGGGTGTTCTCAAGGCGGAAGTTCAATGCCTTTTGGTAGATATTGTCTTGGATCTCTTTGAGGAGCGATTGGATAGTTTCGACTATACCATCGAAAGCAACAGTCTCTTTGGTGAGTGTGTCACGGCGGGCGAGCTCTACGGTGCCGTTCTCGAGATCACGACCGCCCATAGCGAGGCGCAAAGGTACACCCTTGAGTTCGTACTCAGCGAACTTGAAGCCAGGAGTAGCCTTGTCGCTTGCGTCGATTTGTACGCGGATACCGAGTTTCTTTAATTCGTCTGCCAATGGGTTGAGTTTAGCCATGAGCTCATCCAATTGTTCTTGCTTCTTGAAGATAGGCACGATAACTACTTGAGTAGGAGCGAGGTTTGGTGGAAGAACCAGACCGTTATCGTCTGAGTGAGTCATGATGAGCGCACCCATAAGGCGAGTAGAAACGCCCCAAGAAGTAGCCCAAACATATTCGAACTTGTTCTCGTTGGTGAGGAATTGTACGTCGAAAGACTTTGCGAAATTTTGACCCAAGAAGTGGCTGGTACCTGCTTGGAGAGCCTTGCCGTCTTGCATCATGGCCTCGATAGAATAGGTGTTGAGAGCACCAGCAAAACGCTCGTTAGGAGATTTTACACCTTTCACAACAGGGATAGCCATCACTTTCTCAGCGAAGTCAGCATATACATCGAGCATGGTAGCAGCGTAGTTTTCTGCTTCCTCTTTGGTAGCGTGAGCAGTGTGACCCTCTTGCCAGAGGAACTCGGCAGTACGCAAGAAGAGGCGAGTACGCATCTCCCAACGCATGACGTTGCACCATTGGTTGCAAAGGATAGGAAGGTCGCGGTAGGATGAGATCCAGTTCTTGTAAGTTGACCAGATGATAGTCTCTGAAGTAGGACGAATGATGAGCTCCTCTTCGAGGCGTGCTTTTGGATCAACAACGACACCTTTTCCCTCTGGGTCGTTCATGAGGCGGTGGTGGGTAACAACGGCACACTCTTTAGCAAAACCCTCTACGTGCTCTGCCTCGCGACTGAGGAAGGATTTAGGGATAAGCAATGGGAAATAGGCGTTCTTGACACCATTCTCCTTGAAGCGACGGTCAAGCTCTGCTTGAATCGTCTCCCAAATGGCATAGCCATAAGGTTTGATCACCATACATCCGCGCACAGCTGATTGCTCTGCCAGGTCTGCTTTTACTACCAATTCGTTGTACCACTTCGAGTAATCTGTAGCTCGAGGGGTTAGTTTTTGAAAACTTGCCATTATCTTAGTTTATATTGTTTACGTAATTGTTCAAATTGTTCGGGGGCAGCTTTGAGTTGGTCTGAAATGCGTTTTAACCAACCAGGAGCCGAATCACCGTGCAAAGGTACTACTTTTTTGTTGATTGACAAAATTGGAAGCGAGAAAAATTCACAAAAAGCACGCAAACACATCTCACTAGCGTTCATTTTGCCTTGGATAGAGTAGCCAGCAATGTGAAACGATGCCAAATCGACGAGTTGGAGTAGTTCGCGATTTAAGTCCGGTTCGTTTTCCCAGCAGTCAATTGAGGCGATGAGGCGATGAGGCGATGAGGCGCGGTCAGCGACCGAGGCATATAGGTGAGAAGCAAGTGCTTTTTCGTCGATGACTCCGCCACGCGCGGCGTTGATGATAAGGGTGTTGGGTTTGCAAAGACGAAGAATATTTGCGTCACAAAGGTGGTAGGTAGGGTGTTCGCCTTCGCGGGTCAAAGGGGTGTGAAACGTGAGTACATCGCATTGTGGTGCGAGCTCTGTGAGCGATAGACCTATACATAGTGGAGGGTCGGATAGGAGTATTCGGTAGCCTTTGCTTTCTGCCATTTGAGCTACGAGTTTGCCTACATGACCATAGCCAACAATACCTACAGTGATAGGCGATGAGGCAATAGGGCGATGAGGTGATGAGGCGATGGCTTCCTCCACATAGTCGCAAACGGCTTGTGCGTTGCAGCCAGGACATGACACCCAATATATGCCCGCTTTGCGGCAGTAGTCTTGGTCAATGTGATCAAAGCCGATGGTGGCAGTAGCGACAAAGCGCACCTTGCTACCCTCCAAAAGTCCTTTGTTGATCGTGGTGCGCGTGCGTACAAAGAGAGCATCTGCATTACGCACAGCCTCGGGTGTAATCTCTTCAGGAGAAAGGTGACGAACCTCTATCTCAGGAGGGAAAATACCTTCGAGAAAAGGAATACCTTTGTCTATTATTACTTGCTTAACCATTGCTGAATCACCTAAGAATAACCTATGAATCACCTAAGAATCACCTAAGAATCACCTATGATTTTGTTAGGAAATACTATAGGTATCTGATATTGTCGATCAATCGTACAGGTCCGCAATACACAGTCACACAACCTACTGCATTATCCCAACAGTCTGTGGGTTGGAGGGTGTGTTTATCCACAATCTCGTAGTATTCCACTTCCAGTCCATCCACAGCGTTGATAGTGTTGATTACTCGTTGTTGAACCTCCGTAACACTAGCAGTTTTAGCCCATTGCAATGAAGCAAACAGAGTTTGAGAGATAGCGACGGCGGTCTGCTTCTCTTCTGCTGAAAGTCGTTCGTTACGACTACTCATGGCAAGTCCGCTATCCTCACGAACAATAGGGCAATCCACAATCTTCAAATCGGCAAAACGCTCGGATAGAGAAGAACGCTCCACCATATGGTGAATGATAGCCAACTGCTGAAAATCCTTCTCGCCGAAATAAGCTCGTGTAGGTTGTACAAGATCAAACAAACGGCTTACAACTTGCACAACACCATTAAAGTGTCCTGGTCGCATCTTTCCCTCCATGACTTTATCCAAACCGTTGAAATCAAATGAAAAAACAGTTTGCATATCGGTTTCAGAGTACATCTCATCTACAGTAGGTGCAAATACAAAATGTACGCCCATTTGTGTAAGCAGTTCTGTATCTTTCTTTAAGGTTCGAGGGTATTTTTGTAAGTCCTCTGGATTATTAAATTGAGTAGGATTTACAAAAATACTAACAACACATATGCTATTTTCTTCAATAGCTTGTTTAATCAATGCTGCATGACCTTGGTGTAAAGCGCCCATCGTAGGAACAAAACCGATAGTCTTTTGCTGTCTATGGCATGCCTCTATTTGGCGAATAAGTTCTGATTTAGTTGTGATTATCTGCATAATTTTTTTGTTCAAAAAAGTCCGCAAAGGTACTGCTTTTTCGGTAAATATGCAAGCAAAATTTATTTTTTGTCATGAAAATTTGCGTATTTCAAATATTTTTCGTACCTTTGTAGCGGGAAATTTTATCGTCAAAATACACCGATTATGAAAGAGTCTAAACGCATCCTATTTATTTCGCAGCAAATATATCCTTTCTTGGATACGGAGACCCCAATACGCATGCGAAATCGTCAAATGCCTGAATATTTTCAGTCGCATGGTTTTGAAACGCGTACATTTATGCCGAAATTTGGCGAGATTAATGAAAGGCGTAATCAGTTGCATGAGGTTATTCGTTTATCTGGTATAAATTTGATAGTCTCTGATTCGGATCACCCATTGTTAATAAAAGTAGCAAGTATTCAGTCTGCTCGCATTCAGATTTATTTTATTGATAATGATGATTATTTCCATCGTCGTAAAGGGGTGGTAGATGCCGACGGGAATGAATACAAGGATAATGACGAGCGTTGTATTTTCTTTGCACGTGGTGTGTTAGAGACTGTGAAAAAATTGCGTTGGACTCCTGATATTATTTGTTGTTCGGGATGGATGTCTGCGTTGGTTCCGTTGTATGTTAGAAAGGCATATGCAGATACACCATTTTTTGAAAATGCCAAATTGATTACGCTTTTGGATGATGATGAGTATAAGGTGTCTTTTGGTTCGAAGTTCTCGGAAAAGCTCTTGGTTGGAGATATGCTACAGACGGATGTTCGGAGTGTAGCTGGTTTGCCTGTAGCTTATGAAGATTTAATGCACTTAGCAATTGACTATTCTGATGCCTTGGTACAGGTGTCTCCTACAATAAATTCGCGATTGCTAAATTATGCTCAAAACCGAGGTAAAAATGTAATGCTTTATTCTGCAGATGAAGATAAGGCAGAGTTTATGGCCTTTTGTAATAGTTTATTGCTGGAAGAATGAATCACAAAATAATTATTTATTTACTTGTTTTGGTGGCGACTATTTTAGCCAGTTGCCAACCAGAATCGATGGATGCAGGCGCGTCTGCGTTACAAGAAGCAGATGGCATTCGTGTAAAAGCAGATACCTTTCCATTATCCTCCCAATTGGCGAAATGTTCTGCTATTAGTTTGACTCCAGATTCTTTTCTGTTAGGAGAGTGTGATACACATTTTGGTACAATAAAAGCAGATATCTTAACTCAATTAACCTGTCCTGTAGGCTTTCAATACCCTATATCTTCTAATCCTGCAGATTTAGTGGTGGATTCGGTTTGTTTGTATTTGTATTATCGTAATTGGTACGGCGATGGTTTGGCGCCGTTGGGTATTCGTGTGTATGAAATGGATAAGGCGACATTGAATTATAATAAACCTTATCCCAGCGATACGACCTTGCACGCTTTCTGTAGTTTAGATGACTCTACCTGCTTGGTTCGTCCATCACGAATTGTTTTTGCCCAAGAGCATACGGATTCGGTATATTTATCAAGTACGCAATCCTATATGCCGAGTATTCGTATTAAGCTGTCCGATGACTTCGCACAGCGATTCTTTTCCGTGCGAGATTTTTCATCGCAGGAGAGGTTCAACGAATTGTTCAAAGGATTGTATATCGCTACTGACTTTGGTGGTAGTACAATGTTATATGTGACCAATATTAGTATGGCGGTGTTTTATCATTTTCCATCTTCATTGGTAAGTGATTCGCGTGATACCACTATTAATGATGTGAAGGTGTTCTATGCTAATTCTGAGGTTCGTCAAGTAAATAGATATATCTATCCAGATCGTGAACAGGTACTTGAAGAATTATCGTTGCAACTCGACACAAATTATATAGTTTCACCTGCCAATATATATACGCGTCTGTCTTTGTCCATGGATTCTGTCTTTAATCGTATTCGTGAGCAGTTAGGTGAAGAAGAAGACTATCGTGTGTATGTGAATCGTGCCAATTTGACGGTGGATGTATTGTATGATGCTGAGCAGAATAGTACGCGTCCACGTGACCAGTGGGATTTGCCCGCCGAACATATGTTGCTCATACGTGAGGATAAGATGGAAACTTTTTTTGCTAAGAATGAGTTACCTACAGATACGACTGCCATTCTCGGTTCCTTGACAACAGTAGTGGATACGCTTGGTAATATCTCATATTCATATCAATACTCTCTTGCTGGACTTCTAACGCAGCAGTTGCGTTTATCAACCCCACAAACTCAGATGCACTTCTTGTTAGTCCCTGTTACGGTGACTACCGTCAATTCTTCTATTACTTCGGTAAAGCAGTTGCAAACTATTTCTGCAACGCGTATTCGTTCCTCACATAATAGTGGATATCCGATGAATATTGAGTTACTATATTCTGGTTTTAACACGGCTTATTGATTGTTTGCTAATCATTTATACGAAGCAAAAAAATAAAAGAGTGTTTGGGTAAACACTCTTTTATTTATTTACTATGGCGGAATATATCTTAACCAATCATAGCTTGATATCCAGCAGCGTCTAATAATGTATCCAGTTGCTCTGGATGTGCCACGCGGATTTTAATCATCCAACCTTCTCCATATGGATCTGTATTCACGAGTTCTGGTTGGTCGTTAATACCTTCGTTCACAGCCAGCACTTCGCCTTCTACAGGCATATTAAGATCGCTAACGGTTTTCACTGCTTCTACAGAGCCAAACACTTCATTTTGTCCCAGTGTTTCACCCTCTGTATTGATGTCCACAAAGACGATTTCTCCTAATTCAGATTGTGCATAGTCGGTAATTCCCACATATGCCTCTTCACCTTCCACACGAATCCATTCGTGCTCTTTGGTGTAGAGTAGGTTAGATGGTGTATTCATACGAAATTAAATTATTTGAATGGTTATTTTTGATGATTAGCGTCGCCTACAATGCTCATTGCGCATCGGAATCCGATAGTACTTGTGGACTTGCTTTGGTCTAAGTATCGACGAGTAGCAGGATTTAGCCAATAGATACGATCGTTCCAAGAACCGCCCTTGTACACGCGTGTGCGATCGGTAATATGAGGAGCCAATACATCAGTTGGGTCGTATTTCACTTCTGCCATTTGCTCTTCGCTTAGACCTACTGTATCCAGTGGATAATCAGTTTCAAGACGTGAGGTTAAATCACCATCTTTATAATTACGCTTATCGTCTTCTGCTGTGAACTCTATTTCCAGACATCCTGTAGCGGTCATGATCAAACCTCCGTTATCATCACGCTTGAGGGTAGAGTAGATGTTACCACGGAATGGGTTGTACTCTGTCATTACTTCAAAAGATGTTTCACGATATACGTCAAGTACCCATTCGTTCACGTTTCCTGCCATGTTATACAAACCAAAATCATTAGCTGCAAATGCATCTACTGGAGCGGTGATTACATAGCCATCGTTTGGAGCGCCTGCAATACCCATCAAGTCACCTCTGTTACGTACAAAGTTAGCCATCATTTGACCCTTAGCGTTTTTGCTAAGGTCGCGAGGATGATAACCTGCCCATGGGTATATCTTACCTTCTGCTGGGTTGCCGTAGGTGTTTTCTTCTGATTTAGGAGCGAACGCTGCATACTCCCACTCTGCTTCAGTAGGAAGACGATATCCTGAGAATAGTATGCCGTCCGCATGTGTCAATTTACGTTTGTTGCCGAATGAATTAGTGCGTGCACCTTTACCTTCTGTAGGATTATATTTGCTTGAATTAAAATATTTTTCGGTGTTGAAAGCGAACTGATCTCTTACCCACTCGTAAGGTACGCGATACATGGCTACAATAGGTTCTTTACCGTCTTCTGAAAGAGTTTCTGAACCTTCATAACCGCATTTTTTTGCTTCTGACAAAGGAAGATCTACCTTTTCTACAGAATAGTTAGCATATTCTGGATGATCTGCATTGTGTTTCAAAAATTGTGTAGCATCCTCTTCTGACATATACGAAGATGGTCCTACTTTGTCATATGGCAATGGCTCTAAATATTTACCCTTGATCAATATTGCTTCGTTCACACGATCAGTACGCCATTGACAGAATGCCATAGCTTGATCCCACGAAATACCCACTACTGGATAGAAACTATAGGCTGGATGGCGGAAGTAATTGTTTACATATGGTTCATTATATGCCATTTCATCGCGCCATACAGTGCTGTCTGGAGTTACAGCAACTACCATTTCTGGATTGTATCTTCCAAATACATATGATACCCATTCGACATACTCTCTCCAGCCAATATTGGTTACCTCGTATTTGTCCATAAAGAATGGACTTACGGTTAATGTTCTGCGATCATTGTTGCGGGGGGCGGTGATGTACTCATCCATCTGACCGATAGTAAATGAACCTCCAGGAATAGGAATCATGCCTACTGGGATTGCATTTGTATGCCCTTCAAAAGCCTGAAAATTAGTGGTTTTTTTGTCAAAACTCTTCCAACCTGTCAAGTTGGACTTTTGGGTAGTAAGTTCGCGCTCAGGCTTACAAGCTGCGAATAATACCATAACTAATCCGAAAAATACTAAGTTTACTTTAGCGTTCATAATATATAAATGTTTTTAATTTCAATTTCAGCCTGCAAAGGTACAAAAAAAAACTTGATTAACCTAAAAAAAAGTAAGAAAAAGTGCAGAAATAGCTTTTTTTTTAAAAAAAAACATTTTTTTCGTACTCTTTTTGTGGAAAATTGGGATAATCACAAGATTTTTTGTAACTTTGCAGGTCGAATGGTAAAGAGCATTTTATTACATAATAAATTAATGGACTTTTCGCGCCCTCGCGTGATGGCTATCGTCAATCTGTCGGACGATAGTTTCTTTACTTCATTCGATATGACAAACGAAACAGCGTTCTTAGAATCCATTGAGCAGCTTATACACCAAGGGGCTGATATGTTGGATATAGGTGCTTGCTCCACACGCCCCGATTCCTTGCCTGTTTCTGCTGAAAAGGAATGGTCTCTGTTGCTGCGTGGATTGAGTATAATTCGTCATCATTGGATTGATATTCCTATTTCGGTAGATACTTTTCGTGCAGAAATTGCCAAGCGCGCAGTTGCACACGGAGCGGATATAATCAATGATGTCTCCGGAGCCAACGCGGATCCTAAAATGTTCGATGTGGTTGCTAAGCATCATTTGCCCTATATCCTTACGCATGCGCAGCCCATTACTTTGCATACGATGGCAGAGGTCTTATATTTCCTGCAGCAGCAATTGGATATGCTTCATCGGCGTGAGGTGGCGGATGTAATCATTGATCCTGGATTTGGTTTTAGTAAGACTGTTGAGCAAAACTATGCTTTGCTCAACCAGTTAGAGATGTTGCAGACATTAAATGCTCCTATATTAGTAGGATTGTCGCGTAAGTCCATGTTATACAAACCATTATGTACTACTCCTGATAATGTGCTACCTGCTACTGTTGCTGCAAACACCTTGGCGTTGCAGCATGGTGCTAATATCCTTCGTGTCCACGATGTAGCTGCTGCCACACAAGCAATAACGATTCATCAACTAACATCCCTGTCTTCAAATTGTAAACTATAAATACATGTACGTCGGAATAAAAGATATCATTGACATTATTTTGGTCGCTTCCATCTTGTTTGGAGCATACCAAATCCTGCGTCGTTCGGGTGCGAGTAATCTCTTTTGGGGTATTTTGATATTTGTCCTGTCTTGGATGACGGTCAATTTTGTGTTTGACTTAGAATTGACAGGTGCATTATTTGATCGTTTTGTGAGTGTCGGAGCCATCGCACTGGTTATTATTTTTCAAACCGAAATTCGCTCTTTCTTTTATGGAGTAGGTGCTCGTTTTAATATGGAGCGCATACGTACTCGCTGGACTCGTCAAAAAGATGCTCAAACACTTCAACGCCAGATAGATAGCATTGTATTAGCATGTTCACATATGTCTGCCTCCAAGACTGGGGCTTTGATTGTAATAGCTAATCAACAAGGTTTGCGCGAATATGCGGATACAGGAGAAATCATAGATGCCGTAATCTCTGTGCCAATCATCGAAAATATCTTCTTCAAGAATACTCCTTTGCACGATGGTGCAATGATTATTTCTGCTGGTCGTATCCATACTGCGGCATGTATCTTGCCCGTGTCTAAGCGACAAGACCTTCCCAAATCTTATGGCCTACGCCATCGTGCAGCCTTAGGACTAACAGAGAAAACGGATGCTATTGCTATCATTGTATCCGAGGAAACGGGCAGAATATCTGTGGCAAAAGGTGATACGATTAAGGCTGTTACAATCAACGAACTGGAACACGATTACCTCGCTCCTGCTTTGGGTATCACAGAAGCCCCCAAATAGTTAAATGATTAAATAGAAAAATAGTAAATAAATTGTAAATAGTAAATTGTCAAATAGTAAATCATATGAATTCATTTCAACGAACACTTGTAACCACAGCCCTTCCGTATGCCAATGGTCCAGTGCATATCGGACACTTGGCGGGCGTGTACGTACCAGCCGACATCTATGTCCGCTACCTTCGTCTCAAAGGTGAGAATGTCCTCTTTGTAGGTGGTAGCGATGAGCATGGTGTACCTGTTACTATTCGCGCGCGCAAAGAAGGTATCACCACTCAAGAGGTAGTGGACCGCTACCACAACATCATCAAAGACTCTTTCGAGGGTTTTGGTATCACGTTTGATGTCTATTCGCGTACCACAAGCAAGACGCATCACCAATTAGCATCGGACTTCTTCCGCCATCTCTATGATAATGGCAAGTTTGTCGAGCAGACTTCCGAGCAGTTCTATGATCCAGAGACACAGGAGTTCCTTACCGACCGCAATATACGTGGCGAATGCCCACGCTGCCACGCTGCAGGTGCCTATGGCGACCAATGCGAAAAGTGCGGTGCCACCCTTTCGCCAGATGAACTCATTAACCCATACAACGCTATCAACGGCAACGCACTCACTAAGAAGGAGACCAAGCACTGGTACCTCCCGCTTGACCAATACCAACAATGGCTTGAGGAGTGGATCCTCCAGGAGCACAAAGAGTGGCGTCCGAATGTCTATGGTCAATGCAAGTCATGGCTTGATGGTGGTCTGCGTCCTCGTGCCGTGACCCGCGACTTGGATTGGGGTATCCCTGTGCCTGTAGAGGGTGCAGAGGGCAAGGTGCTCTATGTGTGGTTTGATGCGCCTATCGGCTATATCTCTAATACGAAGGAGCTTTGCGATGCCAAACCCGAGCAGTTCGGCTCGTGGGAGACATGGTGGAAAGACCCATCTACTCGCCTTATTCACTTCATTGGCAAGGACAATATCGTCTTCCACTGTATTGTGTTCCCTACTATGCTTAAGGCAGAGGGTAGCTACATAGTGCCTGATAATGTACCATCCAACGAGTTCCTCAATCTTGAGGGTGACAAGATATCCACTTCGCGCAACTGGGCTGTGTGGCTCAATGAGTATCTGGTGGACTTCCCAGGCAAGCAAGATGTGCTGCGCTATGTGCTGACGGCTAATGCGCCAGAGACCAAGGATAACGACTTTACTTGGGCAGACTTCCAAGCACGTAACAACAACGAGTTGGTGGCTATCTATGGTAACTTCGTCAACCGTGCGCTTATGCTCACCAAGAAGTATTTTGATGGCAAAGTGCCTGCTGCGGGTACCTTCAACGAGTATGACCAAGCTACTATTGCTGAGTTCCAAAATGTGAAGGCAGAGGTGGAGAAATTGTTGAACGACTTCCGTTTCCGCGATGCGCAGAAGGAGGCCATGAACCTCGCTCGCATTGGTAATAAGTACCTCGCAGATACCGAGCCATGGAAGGTGGCTAAGACCGATATGGAGCGCACGGCGACTATCTTGCACCTTGCGTTGCAAATCGCTGCTAATCTGAGCATTGCGTTCGAACCATTCTTGCCATTCTCATCGGCTAAACTGCGTGAGATGCTCTCCATGACTGAGCTCAAGTGGGAGGAACTCGGCAACATCAACCTGCTGCAAGAGGGTCAAGCCTTGAGCGAGGTGAGTCTGCTCTTCGAGAAGATTGAGGACGCTACTATTCAGGCGCAACTCGACCGCTTGGCTCGCATTAAGGCGGCCAACGAGGAGGCAGAGAAACAAGAGGCGCTCAAGAACTGGAAACCAGTTGAGATAAAGGAGAATACCAATATTGACGAGTTCGGAAAGATGGATATCCGTGTGGCTACGGTGTTGGATTGCCAACCTGTGAAGAAGTCCGATCGTCTGTTGCAGTTCCGTCTGGATGATGGTATGGATGGCAGAACGATTCTCTCGGGTATTGCGCAGAGTTATCCTGATCCATCGGTCTTGGTCGGTAAGCAGGTGTTGTTTATTGCTAACTTCCCTCCACGCAAGATGATGGGTATCGAGTCGCAGGGTATGATTCTCTCCGCTGTGGATGCAGACGGTAAGTTGGTAGTAACAACTGTCACTGCTCCTGTCCGCAATGGTAGCCAAGTAGGATAAATAATCATGTCACTCAAAGGACGTTTCGCACACTCACACCCACTGGTAAAGAGCATACAATGGATTCTTTGTATGCTTCTTTTCTTGGTGGTTGTGATGTTGGTGATTTCTTTTATGGAGCAACCGTTTTCTACAACGGATCTCAAATGGTTTCAGTTTATGCAAGCCACTGCCGTTTTCTTATTGCCACCCTTCTGTATGGCATATCTGTGGAGCAAACAACCCCTCCAATGGTTGGGATTGTTGCGATTTGACGTGAGTTCAAAGACCAAATACATGGCGATATTGCTAATGATTGTGGCGTTGCCTGCAATCAATTTGTCGGGATATTGGAATCAACACATGACCCTCCCTTCCTTCCTTGAACCATTAGAACAGTGGATGAAAATACAAGAAGAAACAGCCCAAGCATTGACCGAGCAGTTTTTGAATGTGACTACTTTTGACGCGCTAATAATCAATCTTTTACTGATGGCATTACTGCCCGCATTGGCTGAGGAATTAACTTTTCGAGGCTTGCTTCAACGACTGCTAACTTCAGATGCTGTAAAGCAGCGAATACCGCATGTAGCCATCTGGTGTAGCGCTATTATCTTCTCTGCTATTCATTTTCAGTTCTATGGTTTCATACCGCGTATGCTCATGGGCGCGCTCTTTGGCTATGCGTTCGTATGGACTGGCAGTCTGTGGATTCCTATTCTTATGCACTTCACCAACAATGCTTTGGCGGTTGTTCTCTATTTTATTGCTTGTTGCAGTGGTTGGGATATCCAGCAGATAGATGCTATAGGCACAAATGACACCCTATGGTTGGGTGTCGTCAGTATGGTACTTACGATAGGGGGGATTTATGCTTTTCGTCGTTCTACCACGATGAGTAAGGCCTCTTCGCGGATATCCAACGGCAACTGAATATTGCGTAGTTGAATGCTTCTAACCCAACCTGGCACGTCCTTGGCTTGTAGGGTGTTAAACACTTCTCGTATCATTTGATACTGCTCTTCGGTGTATTCTTCAGCAGCGATTCCAATGAGCACATCCAACTCTTCATCATCGTAATATTCCACCTTAGCATTGGTCTGCAATAGTGTCTCGCGTTCACAAACGAGGTGCTCGCCACAGCAACCTTCGTCCGAATCCTCTTCTAATTGCTCTCCTGATGGCAAGGACTTTTCATTCGACAAATACTCTCCTCCTTTTAAAGAAGGGTCTGGGGTAGGCTGATTCTTCTGCTCCTTGCGTGCGCGCAGTTCGAAGATTATCAGTATCGTAAGACCCAAACAAACGAATAATATCAATGGAATCATGTCAAGTTACAGTTTTGTCTTATTCAATGTCTTCTTCCACAACGAGATTGTTGATGATAAAATTCTGTCGCTCGGTAGTGTTTTTGCCCATATAGAAATTTAGCAAATCTTTCACCGCATCTTCTTTACGAAGGGTTACTTGATCCAGACGAATACCTTTACCTATAAAGCCTTTGAACTCATCTGGACTAATCTCTCCTAAACCTTTGAATCGGGTGATTTCAGGATTTGGTTTCAAGTATTCAATGGCTTTGACGCGCTCTTCTTCGCTATAGCAATAGCGCACCTCTTTTTTATTTTTCACACGGAAAAGTGGCGTTTGCAAGATATAGACGTGCCCTTTCTTTACCAAGTCTGGGAAGAATTGTAAGAAGAACGTCAGCATCAGCAAGCGAATATGCATGCCATCCACATCGGCATCAGTGGCAATAATCACCTTGTTATAGCGCAACTCATCCAGCCCATCCTCGATGTTCAAGGCCGATTGCAGACAATTAAACTCCTCATTCTCATAGACCACCGATTTGCTCAGTCCGTACGAGTTGAGTGGCTTTCCACGCAGTGAGAAGACGGCTTGTGTACGCACATCGCGACTCTTGGTGATACTTCCCGATGCCGACAAACCCTCTGTGATAAAGATGCTACTTTCTTCACGCAAATCATCGTCTGCATCCTTAGCCGATTTGGTTGGTTTAGCGTCGTTATAATGCACCTGACAGTCACGCAATTTAGGATTATTCAATAGGTTTTTCTTTGCACGCTCACGGGCGGCTTTGGTCACGCCTGCTATTGCTTTTCGCTCTTTTTCGGAGTCCAAAATCTTTTGCAGCATCACTTCTGCCACTTCTGGATGTTTGTGAAGATAATTATCTAATTGCTGCTTCACAAAATCATTCACAAACTTATTTACCGAAAGTCCACCATCCGGCGACATGTCTTTCGACCCTAATTTCACCTTTGTTTGACTTTCAAAGACAGGCTCTGATACGTTGATTGCTATTGCTCCTACAACGCCACTTCGTATATCGCTCAGTTCAAAGTTCTTCGTGAAAAACTCTTTGATGGTCCTGCCTATCGCTTCTCTATAAGCTGCTTGATGCGTACCTCCTTGGATAGTGTGCTGACCATTGACAAAGGAGTGATACTCCTCACCTGTCTGATTGGTGTGTGTCAGTGCAATCTCTATATCCTCGTCTTGAATGTGGATGATTGGATACAATGGCTCTACAGTCATATTTTCGGTTAGCAAGTCGAGCAAACCATTTTTCGAACTGTATTTCTTGCCATTATATACCAATGTCAGACCTGTGTTTAGATACGCATAATTGCGCATCATGGTCTCAATAAAGTCGCTGCGGAAATGATAATTCTCAAACAGACCCTTGCTGTTGTCGGGGATAAACTCAATGACAGTACCACGCTTCTCTTTGCCTGTATAGTCCTGTATATCACTATCTTCCGTTAAGTGACCTTGGCGAAACACTGCACGTCTTGTTTTGCCATCTCTAAACGATTGTACGCAAAACTCCCAGCTCAGTGCATTCACCGCTTTGGTACCCACACCATTCAGACCTACCGATTTCTTAAATGCCTTCGTGTCGTATTTACCACCCGTGTTCAGAATCGATACGGCCTCTACCATTTTACCCAAAGGTATGCCCCGACCATAATCCCTCACGCGCACTCTCTCGCATGCTATACCATCTATCTCCTCGGGCAAAATGCTCACTTCTATCATCTTGCCCTCGTTCATGCGAAACTCATCGATAGAGTTGTCTATCGTTTCCTTGATGAGGACATAGATACCATCATCTGAATGACTTCCGTCACCCAGTTTACCGATGTACATACCAGGACGACGACGAATATGCTCACGGTCGTCCAGGTGGACGATGTTATCGTCGTTATAGGTCAGTGATGGAGTGATGCTTTCTGCCATAGGTAGGTCTTGTGCTGTGACGTATCCGCTATTTGATTATTTGGTCTTTGTGTCAATTTCCGAATCCACCAAAATGCGACCGCAGAACTCGCAAACGATAATTTTCTTGCGCAAACGAATATCCAACTGACGTTGTGCAGGAATCTTACTGTGGCAACCTCCACAGCTATCACGCTCCACCTTCACTACTGCCAAGCCGTTATGTGCATTTTTGCGAATGCGGTGGAATGCAGTGATCAGACGATCGTCAATATGCTTTTCCAAGTCGTTGGCACGACCAATCAGTTTCTCTGTTTGCTCCTTTGTCTCGGCCAATATCGCATCCAACTCATTGCGTTTTTGATTCAAATCCACTGTTCGATCCTCAATCTCAGAAATGGTCTTGCTCTTCTCGCCTTGACGATTCTCCAAGTCATTGGTGAAATTGCGAATCTTACGTTGTGATGCTTCTATCTCCAACTCTTGGTATTCAATCTCTTTGCTCAGGTTGTCGTACTCGCGATTATTGCGAACATTATTTTGTTGCTCTTTGTAGCGCGAGATAGCAGCATTCGCATTCTCAATACGCACACGATGCTCCGAAATGCCAGTCTCACATTCCTTAATGCTGTTCTCGATGTTGGTTAGACGAGTCTTCAATCCTTCGATCTCATCACCCATATCTTTCACTTCTTGGGGCAACTCACCTGCCAAGATACGCAGACTGTCAATCTTTGAATTTACAGTTTGCAAATCATACAGAGCGCGTAGTTTCTCTTCTACGGTCAACTCATGTTCTACTTTTTCTTTTGCCATAATGAATATGTTTTTTTTATTTATTACCTTATTATTTACCTAAATTAGTAGTGTTTCACAGGGCTCTTATCATTCTCTGCCATATAGGTTTTCACGTGTGGTGATAGTAGTTCAGCGAATATCTCTCGCGTGAATTGCTCACTCGCCCAATGATCCATATCTATAATGCCGATACGTTGATACGCATTTTGCATTTCGTGGTACGTAAAGTCGGCCGACACATACACATCTGCTCCTTCTTTTATTGCCACTTCCAATAGGTCTGCTCCCGCACCACCACATAGGGCCACCTTTTCCACCATCTGTTTTTTCCCCTCCACATAGCGTATCCCGCCGCGCGCAATTCCAAACACCTGCGCTATTCGTTCCAGCAACTCTTCCATCTCTATAGCTTCCGTCAGGCTACCTATCACACCCAAACCCACCGAAGTATCTGCCTCGCTTGGTTGCAAGATGCGACAATCCGTCACGCCTATCTTCTCTGCCATCCTGCCACTCACGCCGTGCAACCAACTATCTATAGTCGTATGCGCCGAATAAATCGAAATGCCATAGCGAATCGCAGCCATGGCGCAACGCTCCTGTACTGTAGCACCTGTTAGATGTTTCAATCCGCGAAATAGCAATGGGTGATGCGATACAATCAAATTACAACCTTTATCAATAGCTTCATTGACCACCGACTCTGTCACGTCAATGGCCAACAATGCCGCATTCACCTTTGCATTGCGATCACCCACCTGCAAACCCGAATTATCCCAATCTGCTTGGTAACTCAAGGGTGCTACAGATTCTATGATATGGATAATGTCCTGAAGGATCAACCTTTCTTAGCGCCTACACCCGTGCGAGCCGATGATGACGCTGCTTTTTGTGTCTTTACTTGTTGCTGAGGAACAGGCTTTACGTTTTCTGTTTTCAGTTTTCCGATTTCTCCGTTCAGTTTCCCGTTTTCACCTTCCTCCTCATGGTCAATGCTGAAATCGGTAATACCTGCTTGAATGAGAATATTATACCATTGTAGCAACTTGCGAATATCGCTTGGATACACGCGCTCGCGGTCAAAGTCTGGCAAAATCTCTCCAAAATAGGCGCGAAGTGCCTCGTTGTCTGCTTTCTTTGCATCAATGCTTGCCACTTGCAATCCCTCTTTCTCGCCCAACTTGATCAGCACCTCGCTCAAAGCTATATCTTCGCCCATCGTGTACATCGAAATCTCACCCAGCGACACAATCTTGTCGCGTGAATAGGTAGGCACACGTTTGCCATCCAACAACGACTCTACGATCAGCATATTATTGCCACGGCTAATCAATTTATACAAACCGGGCTTTCCTGTAATTGATAAAATTTCTCGTAACATAATTTCCTATTTTGTCCAAATTCGCTGCAAAATTACTACAAAAAACCCACATACGCAAGAAAATTGTGCAAAAAATGGTGTTTTTAACGCATTTTTTCTTGCATCACACGCTGCAATTCGCGTTTGTCATCTGCGGCACGTAGTGCTTGACGTTTGTCATAGCTATGTTTACCTTGACATAGTGCTATCTCCAGTTTCGCAAAACCTTTCTCGTTGATGAATAGCAATAGGGGGACTATTGTCTTGCCTGTATCTTGCACCTGACGAGCCAATTTGCGTAGTTCTTTGCGTGTCATCAGCAATTTCCTATCGCGTTTTGCCTCGTGATTAGTATAACTGCCAAACCGATATTCAGCTATATGCATCTGTTTGACCCATAGCTCATTACCCACAAATTGGCAATACGTATCTACCAACGAGGCTTTGCTTTCTCGAATGGATTTGATTTCGGTGCCAAACAACTGAATGCCTGCCACATACTTATCCAGTATCTCGTAATCAAACGAGGCACGACGGTTCTTAATGGATATATTACTCTTCAATCGCATAGGATATTACTTTCAATCGCATTAGGATGTTTGTGGGATTTCGCTGCAAAATTACTACAAAAAACCCATATACGCAAATTTAGCAATAATTATTTTCAAAAAATCCCTCACCTCTCACCTCTCACCCCTCACCTCAAATGAGCCTTTTCGGTGAAATATGGACAAAGAAAAATGAAAATATTTGCATATGTGCGAAAAAAGCAGTACCTTTGTGCGCTAATTGCAAATTACTAACTTATTAATACTAAAAATTATGTCAAAAGTAACCGTTGTAGGCGCAGGTAACGTAGGTGCTACATGCGCAAATGTGTTGGCTGTGAAGAAAGTAGCCAGCGAAGTCGTTTTAATCGACATCAAAGAGGGCGTTGCAGAAGGCAAGGCTATGGACATTATGCAAACTGCTCAATTGTTGGGCTTTGATACTGTAGTAAAAGGTGTTACCAACGATTATAGTGCTACTGCAGGCTCTGATGTGGTTGTTATCACTTCTGGTCTGCCTCGCAAACCTGGTATGACTCGTGAGGAGCTTATCGGTGTTAACGCAGGTATTGTAAAAAGTGTTGCTAACCAAATCCTTACTTATTCACCAAACGCAATCCTTATCGTAGTATCTAACCCTATGGACACAATGGCTTATCTCACTTACAAGGCGCTCGGCTTGCCACGCAACCGCGTCATTGGTATGGGTGGTGCATTGGATAGCAGCCGTTTCAAATATTTCTTGAGCCAAAAACTCGGTTGCAATGCCAACGAGGTAGAGGGCTTCGTTATCGGCGGACACGGCGATACTACTATGATTCCTATGACTCGCTATGCTACTTACAAAGGTATGCCTGTTAGCTCAATGATTAGTGCCGAGGAACTTGAGCAGGTGGCTAAGGATACTATGGTTGGCGGTGCTACCCTTACTGGTCTTCTGGGCACCAGTGCATGGATGGCTCCAGGTGCAGCAGCAGCTGCTGTAGCGGATAGCATCATCAACGACCAAAAGAAGATGATCCCATGTTCTGCATACCTCGAGGGTGAGTATGGCTATAGCGATATCACCATCGGTGTGCCATGTATCATGGGTAAGAACGGTATCGAGAAGATCGTTGAAATCGAACTCAACGAGGCTGAGAAAGCTCTTTTCGCTGCCAGCGAAGAGGCTGTAGCCAAGACCACCGCTATCTTGAAAGAGATTAACGTACTCTAATTATTTATGGCAGATTTATTTCAAAAGTGCCACCACGACCTTTTGGAAGAGGTAAAACGCCGTGATATCTACCCATATTTCCACACACTGGAGTCGCGTCAGGCTCCAGTGGTGGAAATGGAAGGTAAGCGACGTATCATGCTGGGAAGCAACAACTACCTCGGCTTCACCGAAGATCCTATTGTGATTGAGGCTGGGCACAAGGCTCTGGATAAATATGGCACTGGTGTATCTGGTAGTCGTTTCTTGAATGGTACACTCGACCTGCACCTCGAACTTGAGGAAGCCTTGGCGCGCTTCACTGGTTATGAGGCTGCCATGACGTGTAGCACGGGTTTCCAGACTAATCTTGCAATTATTTCTACTATCTGTGGTCGCAACGATTATATCCTCAACGACCGCGAGAACCATGCCAGTATCTACGATGCTTGCCGTCTCTCTAATGCTACTGTCTTGCGCTACAAACACTCCGACATGGATGACCTGGAGAAAAAACTCCAGCAAATCCCTGAGCAAGCGGGCAAACTGATTGTGACGGACGGTGTCTTCTCTATGCGTGGCGATATCTGTCGATTGCCCGAGATTGTGGCTTTGGCTGAAAAGTACGGTGCGCGTGTAATGGTGGACGATGCACACGGTTTTGGTGTGCTTGGTCCTGGTGGCCGTGGTACGGCTGCACATTTCGGATTGCAGGACAAGGTGGATTTGACTATGCTCACTTTCTCCAAGTCGCTGGCCAGCATTGGAGGATGTATGTTGTCCAGCAAGAAGGTGTATGACTATGTGGCGCACTCGTCGCGTCCGTTCATCTTCTCAGCATCCATCACGCCTTGCGGTGCTGCTACTGCCCTGGCTGCTCTCCAGCAGTTAGAGAAAGACCCACAGAGACCCGAACGACTGATGCAAATAGCCCAGTATTTCCGCACACAATTGCTTGCGGCTGGTGTCAATATCATTGAGGCGCCTACGCCTATCGTGCCGATATTCACCTATAAAACATTGGATACTCTCTGGTATGGCAAGGCTTTGTTTGATGCGGGGGTATATGTCAATCCTGTCATAGCACCTGCATGTGTCGAGGGCGAGTGCTTGTTGCGCACTACCTTGATGGCTACACATACAGAACCCATTATTGATGAGGCTGTAGAGATTATTGCACGTGAGCTACGTCGCACACCGCAATACTAATTTCTTCCTCATATCTACGCGAATGTATTATGAAAACACTTCTCATCACAGGCGGTTCTTCGGGTATCGGACTGGCTACAGTACAACTCTTCGTAGCAAAAGGATGGCAGGTCATCGAGCTCAGCCGAAGCGGGCAATCCTCGCCATCGGTAGTGCATATCCCGTGTGATGTCACCAATGAGCAGTCGGTGCAGGCTGCGGTGGCTCAGGCAATGAACCATACCAGCCACCTCGATGTGGTGATTAGTAATGCGGGATTTGGCATCTCTGGCCCAATTGAGTTCACCTCTATTGAGGAAGCACAAAAGCAGTTTGATGTCAATTTCTTTGGTGCCATGCGATTGGTAAAGGCTGTACTACCTATCTTGCGAAACCAACGCAACGGACGTATTCTCTTTACATCTTCTGTCGCAGCTGACCTCAGCATACCCTACCAAAGTTTCTATAGTGCCAGCAAGTCTGCTCTCAACGCAATGGCTCTGGCATTGGCTAACGAACTGCGTACTTTTGGTATTCACGTCAGTGTGCTCATGCCAGGTGATGTGGCTACTGGCTTCACCGATGCACGCGAGAAAAATATCAAAGGGGCTGATGTGTACCTTGGTGCACAATCGGCAGTTGAGGCAATGGAGCGAGACGAACGCGCTGGCATGACACCCATGCACATGGCACGATGCTTATATCGAATGGCTAACACCAAATATCCCAAACCTATCTATATAGGGGGATTTGTCTATAGCATCTTTTGTTTGCTCAATAGATTGCTACCTAAACGTTTGGTGAATTGGATTGTCGGAAAACTCTATTGTTGATAGGCTGCGTTTTCCTGTTCGCGACACGACCGAATCAAGCGCGCGCGTTGCATATTGTATTGGCTCTGCAATTCTTCCAATTGGAGAATCGTAGGAGCCAATTTCTTTTTCTCTTCATCTTCTGCCTCCCAATACTGTTCACGAAGGTCTTGCAGTTGCTCTTCGCTTGCATGCAGTTGTGCATCTATCCGACGCCACTCTTGAAAGGTTTTCTTCGCTTGTGCATTGCGAAAATCGCTCAGTGAGGTGTAGAGGACAGAATCGTTCAATGCGAAAAATATCTCCTCCTCTATATCTTCTGTCTCTATACCAGTCGTCACGCTATTTTGCCTTTCTGTCGCTCGCTCATAACGCTCCAATAGCGCATATGCTGCCAGAGAATCTGCGGGCAGGTCACGCCAGTATTGTTTCTGTTCGGTCAGTGCAAACGAATATATGGTCACTTTTCCCGCCTCACTATGGCGGTCAGTAGCCAAATAGCCCACTTGTCGAGCTTCATCAATCAACAGAAAATAGTCGTTGGCTATTGAGTTATATGGAAATCCCATATTCTCTGGTGTGGTATAACTATTGGTATGTGTGTTGAAACGCGTTACATAAATATCGTACCCGCCTAATCCTTGGGCATCGGTGGATGAGAAATACAACGTCACACCATCACTTAATAAAAATGGATAACCTTGATCCTCCGACATGTTAATATCCTTTGGCATAGGTTCAGCAGCCGTCCAATCATCTATCAGATAAACGCTGGATACAATCTTCTTCTGTCCATCTATCTCTTCCGCCCACAACCTGCGGTCTGCACGTTGATTGGTATATACCAACTGCTGCGATTCTCCATAACTCATCTTGCCACACTCGGCTGACAACTGGCAGAATGTTAGCACTTTATCCAACGACATTTCTGCCGAATCAATCACCTCTATTCTCTCCACACGCTTCAAATAACGTTGCATCTTTTCCGCCAATTCTATTTGAGCAGTGATATGACTCACCTTTGGCGAATTGGCTTCCAGATTGCGCAGATAGTGTTGATACGAGGCAATAGCCTTATCTGGCAAGCATAGCTGTATGCAAGCCTCTCCCATATAGTAATGTTTCAGCGTATAGCGGTTGCCCGCGCGCTCAAAATACTGCAGAGCAGTGGCATTATCCCCCAATTCTTGTGCGCAGCGCGCATAGCGATACAGGTAGAGCGTAGAAGAGGGATAGCGCTTCAGCAGACGTCCATATTCATCCATTGCTGCTGTATAGTCGTTGGCTTTGAAATATTCGTCTGCTTTCGATTCGCTTTGAGCTAAAATGCCCAAAGAAATGCCCAAAAAGAATATGATTACTGCTATTTTCCACATAATACGCTGCAAAGGTACGCTTTTTTTTTGATATTTGCAAAAAAATTACTACCTTTGCAGCCAAAATGAAGCATATTCGTATTCTTTCGCCTGCCAGCGCAATAGATGCCCACTGGATCAATCAGGCAAAGGCTCGTCTTGAGTCGTGGGGATTTCGTGTGTCGGTATCCCAGCATGCCTATGGCAATAATGGTCGTTTTTCCGCTACGGATGAGGAGCGTCTCTCTGATATCAATGCTGCTTTTGCTGACCCTACGATAGACATTATTTTATGCAGTCGAGGTGGCTATGGGCTACAACGTATTATTGACAGGGTAGTCTTGCCACATCGCCCCAACCAGCAATATCCTATATTGGTAGGCTATTCAGATATTACTGCCTTACATGCTTTGCTAAGTGTGCATGGCATACCTTCTTTGCATGCTAATATGTGCAAGGATCTCTCTATCTTGCCAGATGATGATATATCCTTGATAGCCGAGCGCGATTTTTTCATGACTACATCTATCCCCTCTTCGCTATCGCTGACATCGCATCATTTGCCTATCACCTATCATCCTTCGCCTCATTATCCCCATACCTTATATGTTATTCACCACAATTCCTCCTCTCCGCTCAATCGCAGCGGAGAAGTGCGTGGTAAACTGATAGGTGGAAATCTCAGTGTCTTATATGGCTTGCAAGGTACACCCTATAGCTTGAATCATATTATTGACCACTGTGCAGAACCTCCAATCTTGTTTATCGAAGATATCTGCGAGAATCATTATCATATTGATCGTATGTTGCATAATCTTCGATTGAGCGGAGTCTTTGATCGTATAGCTGGACTGGTGGTGGGGCAATTCACGGATTGCGACGACGATTCTTCAATGGGTTGTACCTTGCTGGAGTCTATTAGCCAAGTAGTAGAGCCCTACACTTTCCCTGTCTTGTTTGATTATCCTTCAGGGCATATCGACTCCAATTATCCCTTGCTCCTCTCTGCAGAGTATCACCTGTCCGTCCCCTAACCTCCTCTCCTCATCACCTAAAAAAAGAGGCTCTCGCCTCTTTTTTTAATGCTGATGCTCGTGCTGATGTCCCTCGTGGTGCTCATGCTCGGGCTTATGCGTAGTGGCTGGTTTGCCAATCTTTGCAAACGCCTTTTGCAGTGCAGGCACATCGGTTTTGTTGGCATCATAGGTGACGGTCACTGTTTGCGCTTCCAAATCAAATACCAGATCTTTCACACCATTCTTCAGTTCCTTGTCGTAAGGAATATTTTTCAGAATCTTCTGGCAGCATTCCTCGCAATGCAAGTGCACATACAATACTACTTTTTGTTTGTTAGGTTTAGCTTGTGCGGTTGACAAGCAAAACGCCATTGGCAATATTGCCATCAAAAAAATAATTACTCGTTTCATATTCATAATTCATAATTCATAATTATTCCTCTCGTTCCAATGCCCAACGGAATCCCAAATACAGTTTCCATCCGTGTATTGGTGCCCAGATCATCGACGCATCGTAGTTCGCTGACTGTGGATTGACAAATCCATCGCTTGTCGCCCCATGCCTCTCGCCTCTGACCTTTAACCTTTCGCCTACTATCGGATTATCTTGCGTGAAGTTCGTCATATTCTCCGCACCCAAATAGATAGACCATGTGCGGAAGAACTTGGTCACTTGTCCTAAGAGTTGTGGATACCATTTATGATGTATTTGTCCGATTTCATCGGTAAAATATTGCTGACTTCCTTCTGGTTGTACAAATCCATCAGGCATACGACCAGGACCGTTGAATTGGGCAGTAAGATCAAACTGCCAAGTCTTAAGCGGTGTTTGGTAACTAGTAGTGATGATACCTTTGAATTTATTTTGCAACGGTTTGTTGCGCAATACAAACTCACCAAGTTTGGTGTTGAAAGTTGTTTGTTGTACATCGGTATAGCGGAACGCTGCTGTCATGGTCCAACCACGAAGCACCTCCATAGTCGCCTCCACTTGCCAGTTGTGGGAAAAGTACAGCGCACCTTCCACATCGCTTAAGTTGTAGAGATAGACACTATGTATATCTCTATCCATATCAGCTATCACACCGTCGAGGAACTTGGTGTAGTAGTACTCGCCCGAGAGTTGCAACTCACGCTTACCTATAGGGATATAAAACACGGTACTTACGCCCGTATTCATCGAGTGTTCTTGATTAAATGCCCAATCTCCCTTCGCCACTATTATGTCGGTTGGTAAATATTGTTTGTATATGCGGTTGCTAGCCAAGTAAGCTGCGTTATCCGCTATTGCGTTAGGAGTGCGGTAACCTAATCCCACACTTCCGCGCAAGGTCCACCACTCAAATGGCGCGTATCGGATATTCATACGAGGTGTAGTAAAAAAACCATATCGCGTAGAGTAATCCTCACGGATACCCGCCAATAGGGTAATCTTATCCTTATAGGTATAGGTATATTCTGCAAACACACCAGGTGTCACTTCATGCCTCTCGCCTCTCGCCTCTCGCCTTTCGCCTATCTCCTCATTATACTCATCGTAGTTCACGCTCAAGCCCGTAGCCAGCGTATGCGAATGGTCGTCCCAAAGGTCGTTGGCAGAGTCGTCGAACGAAGTCTGGAAAATAGCATTCAAGTACGCATTCGTCTGTGCTGCGTTCCATTGGCGTTGACCATACGTATTTTGTTGATTATGGTAGGATGCCGAAGCAATAATTCCAATGGATGTGGCTGTCTCAGCGTCAAAGACATAACCATTTTTCATAAATCCATCAATGCGCCATGTATTGAGATCAATGTGATAAGGTGATGATGCGAAAGATGATAAGGCAAGTGCATCTTTCGTTTGTCCACCTATTCGTCGGTCATAGAGTCCACGCACTAAGAATTGTCCTGTATAATCGCCCGTCTTGACATACCAGCGATTGAGCAAATTGACATTCGTATTTTTAGGCATATCCAAGAATCCATCGTGGTTATGGTCGAGTTCGAGCGACATGTTTTGCGCATGAAACAAGATTCCTGTAGATACCTTATCA
This sequence comes from Paludibacteraceae bacterium, assembly GCA_045660925.1. Classification (GTDB taxonomy): domain Bacteria; phylum Bacteroidota; class Bacteroidia; order Bacteroidales; family Paludibacteraceae; genus Colicola. Next base: position 62,344 of record JAZREU010000097.1, read on the forward strand.
TTCAAATCCCAACCACCTGTGGCATTCACCTCGGCATGCGTCTCCGTGCTAATCATCGCATTTAGCGCGATAGGGTCTTGTGTTTGAGGTTTCAGATACTCCACGTTTATCTGTCCTGCAATAGCCTCGTAACCGTTTAGTACAGAGGAGGTTCCTTTGCTCACTTGAATAGCATCCATCCATGGTCCTGGGATATATTCCATGCCGAATGACTGTGCTAATCCGCGAATGTTAGGGGTATTCTCTGTCAGCATTTGCACATAAGTACCGCTCAGTCCGAGCAAACGAATCTGTTTCGCACCCGTGGCAGCGTCGGAGTATGCTACGTCCACGCTGGCGCTCGTCTCAAAACTCTCGCTCAGGTTACAGCACGCAGCCATACAAAGTGCTTCGCCCGTCAGTGTCTCCACTTGCAGAGGTGACACGCGCGAACGGAGCACTGCCATCTTGCGTTCTACGATATCCACTTCGTCGAGGAGTAGGTCGCTGACGAGAACGATAGTTAATTCCGTATGGGCTATCACTTCGGTTGTGTCGTTATGAAACCCCATAAAGCTGGTTACCAATAGGTTGGTGCTTTTAACGGGTTCGAGTTCAAAGCGTCCATCCATGTCGGTAGCCACACCTATTGTAGTCCCTGCCCAATATACATTTGCTCCTACAAGCGGAAAGCCCTTGTCATCAAGAACTGTTCCCCATGCGTGTGCTTTGGCAAAGACCAAAGGCATTGCTGATAGGAGTAGAAGTATTAACCATTTGCTTGTTTTCATCTTATTTATCTCTTTGCGTATTATCTTAATTGTGCGTTTATTGTCGTGAATAGTGCGTGAATAGTGCGTAATATCCCTTATATTATAAATAGGCTGCCTATTTGATAGATAGCAAAACTCAGTACCCATGCCAGTACCATCGACTGCACCAAACTAAACCATGCCCATTTTCTCCCCAACTCCTTGCCTATTGTAGTGATTGTTGCCACGCAAGGGAAATACAACAGCACAAAAGCCATAAACGCATACGCCGTTAACGGCGTGAACGCCGACAATGCTGCATCCGAAGGGTACAGGATTCCCATTGTGGACACTATTGCCTCTTTCGCTGGCAATCCTGTCAGTAGGCACACCGACATCTTCCAGTCGAAGCCCAGCGGGCGTACCACGGGCTCTATCCAATGACCGATCATAGCCAGATAACTATGCTCCATATCCGACATGTCACCTGTTGGAAAATACGTCAAAGCCCAGATAATCACGCTTGCCCAGATGATGACCGCAGGAATCTTCTGCAAGTAATCCGCTATGCGCTCCCAGATGTGCAATCCTGTGTTGCGTAAGGTGGGACGGCGGTATGGTGGCAACTCGCTCACGTAGTCGTGTTTAGGTTGGCGAAACGCTTTGGTATGCTGCATAATCCAAGCAAACAATATACTTAGCACCACGCCCAATACATATAGCGACATCATCACCAATGCCTTTTGCTCCGCAAAGAAAGCCCCTACAAACAACATATACACAGGCAGGCGCGCCGAACAACTCATAAATGGTACCATCAGCATCGTCAGTGCGCGGTCTTTTTTGTTGCTAATATCTTTGGCAGCCATGATAGCGGGTACATTACATCCAAAACCCATCAGCATCGGGATAAATGAACTGCCGTGCAAACCAATGCGGTGCATCCATTTGTCCATCGTATATGCTACACGCGCCATATAGCCCGAGTCTTCCATCAAACTCAAAAAGAAGAACATGATGACGATATTCGGCAGGAAGGCCAGTACCGCCCCAATACCCAATAGCACACCATCTAATAGCAGACTACTCCACCATACCACGGGCATCATTCCTCGCAACCAATCCGCCAGCGCCTCCACGCCTGTGGTAATCCACTCCTGTGGATAGGCGCCTAAGGTGAATGTACATTCGAACACACCATATAGCACCAGTAGCAACACAGGCAACCCTATCCACCTATTGGTCAAAACCTTATCTATCTTATCTGCGATAGAGTGTCCAGAATCGTGCTTCGCGTGGGTCAGCGTCTCTTCCAATGCACCATGCACAAAGCCGCGACGAGCTTGCGCTATTACCTCCTTGGCTGTCTTACCATATTCATATAATAGTCGTGCGCGTTGTTCGGCTGCCACGCGAATCAGTTCCTCGCTATGTGGCAACAAGGCCAACATCTCATCGGGTCGCTCCAGCATACGCACAGCCATATAGCGTTTAGAGTACTTCTCACGCACATTCGGCAAGGTGACAATCACGTCTATCACACGGGCTATTGCCTCCTCCACATCTTTTCCGTAACTCACATGCACATGGCGGAAACTATCTTCTTCTGCCAAAATCGCACTTTTATCTTCCACCAAACCGATACGCACACCCAGCAGTTTGCCCAGCAGCGTATAGTCTAACTTATGCTCGGTCTGCACCAGATCATCGTAATGTGTCAGCAATACCACGAATGGCTGATGCCTATCCATCAGCGCAGCGGTACGTACTAATTGCACTTCCAAATCCCGTGCATCCACTTCTTGGATTTGGATACCGTTTTCTATGTATTCCGATGTGTTTTGTTTCACGAATTTTCGGTGCATTTTTATTCACGCTACAAAATTACTACTTTTTTTGCGAACACGCAAATTTCTCCGCAACAATCCCCATTTTTAGGTAGCCCTTTTCCTTTTTTCACCTTTCACTTTTCATATAGGATGAACAAAATTTGACACGTTCAGCCTGATTTTTTCGTAATAATTTGTGTAATTAAAAAAAAAGCACTATCTTTGCCCCCAAAAATGTATAGTTTGGTACATTATTTGTGTATGTGTATGCACCTCAATTACGTTGAATAATAAAAAACTATGTGTAGTATGTCCCGATATGTGAAAAGAACACTACTTAGTGTCATCTTTCTGGCTTTTGCCCTAATGATGGTGGGGCAAGAGCAAGAATTGTCTGTAGCCGAACGCAATGCCCAGATGGGCTTCAATGACACGATTGACCGTCTGGCGGATGATTTTGTCTTTGTCAGCCTCATGGTAGCTGACCCTACAGATTGGCGTGACGATATATTGGGTACACAGGGGCATTCCTTCCTGCGATTGCAATGTCCTGTATTCAATTTGGACTATTGCTTCAGCTACGAAAGTGAGAGTGTGAATACGCAGCTATCCAAATATGCCAAAGGCAAACTCAAGATGGGCATGTTCGCTTATCCTACGGATGCCTATCTGGAGGATTACCACAAGTGGAATCGCGCGGTGCATGAATATCGCCTGAACCTGCCACCCGAGGTGGAGACACGCCTATGGGAAATCATGGACAACAAACTGAGCCGAGGGCTGAGCATGAAACTGGACCTTAGTCGCCGTGGGTGTGCTATCTCGGTGGTGCATTTCATCAAGGCTGCTCTGCAAGATATTCCGATTATCTATCCTCAGGGAACGCGCTATGAGACTTTGTCTCGACGTGAAATCATCTACCAAGATCAGAAGGCGCACCCTTGGTTGCGTCTCATTTCTTGTGCTATGGTGCCCAATGCTTATGATAAAGATTGTCCGATAGATGAGAAACTGATTGCACCTGCCGATTTAGCAGAGGTATGGCAGCAATCCACGGTGAATGGAAAGACCTTAGCCGTATATGTGGGAGATATTGTTTCGTCTGATTATGTCGATTCGGAACCTCCTTTCCTTACTCCGCAACTACTCGCGTGGGCAATATTGCTGATAACTGTATTGCTGATTACTTTTGGGGTAAATGGCTGGAAATGGGTGCTATTAATTTTTCAGTTCCTTGTAGGAGTGTTGTTCTTGTATCTGGCATTATTTACCCAGCAGTTTGCAGGAGCGGGTTGGTTGATGATGGTGCTGTTTAATCCGCTTCCTCTTATGTTATGGAAATGGCGCAAGTATTGGCAGTTGCCTTATGCGGTGCTGCTGCTAATAGAGGCAATTGTGCTCGTATGCTGGCGCCACATGTTGGTAGATCCTGCTTATATCATTTTGCTGTTGTCCTACATCGTGCTATTTGCCTCAGAACCTATCATGCAAGCTTATGCCCGCAGAAAAAGGAAATAAAGCATATCCACTATTGCCCTTTTCGCAATTGGTATTCCACATGATTCGTTGGGTGCCATGGGTGTATATGTTTGAGGCTCGTTGGTGCTGGCATGGTCAGAAAAATGAGCTACCCCGTATAGAATCTGCTGTTCTACAGGTACTCAACCATCACCCCATTTTTAGAATGCATGTGGACGCACATGGCTACCAAACTTACAAATCTACGCCTGCTACTCTAAAAGGGCAGTACTATACCGTTAAATTATGGACCAAAGGCGAAGATGTGTATTGTCGATTCCGATGGAACAGGATATTAGGCGATGCCCAAAGTATTAATCTCGCAGTAGAAAATTTTCTTCGAGCCTATCGCGGAGAACCCTTACCGCCAGATGAATACTTAAACTATTTGGAGCAGCAATTGCAAATAGCCGATTCTGCCCATTATGCTAAGAGCAAGGTGTGGCATGAGACCACTTTCGCAGATACCCATGTCCCCGTGCGTCCACTAATGGATAGAAAACGCTTGCATACGATCTTGCCCATGCGGGTGGGAATCCAGAGGGATGACTATCGTACGCATAGTGCAGCTATTCATCAGTTCTTGCAAGACAAGTTGCTTACCTTGGACGGCTTCTTCTCACTCTGCGTGGCATTAGCAATCGCTGAATACTGCGATACAGATAGTGCAGCACTTACTTGGGCATACGAGGGTAGAGAAACGCCTATGGAGCAGCATATCTTTGGCAGCCTGCATCGAGATATCCCTTTCCAGATTAGTCGTATAAACCCAGAAACCAAGCAACCCTATTCGCGTGATGAGTTGGTGCGTCAGGCACGCCAGCAGATTCGCCTCGGCATCGCGCATAGCGACTACCCCTATACGCTGACCAGTCCACATACGGACCGATGGAATTATGCGGTGAATGTGATACGCAATATGAATCCAGACGAGTTTTTATTAACCGCCGTACTGCCCACTACGCTCTTGCCCATACCTAAACAGCGAATCGCCTATGCTATGCTGGATATAGAGATCTTCGAGGCGCAGGGTGGGGTAGAGGAATTGCTATTCCGATATAGTGCCACACATTACAAGCAGGAGAGTATGCAGCGTTTCGCTGCAATGGTCAAACAATATGCCCTATGGTTGTTGAGCAAATAAAGCAAATAGTATCGTCCCATTCGGACTTGCGCGCGATGCTGGAGCAGTCGCTCCTCTCGGCGCAGCGTGCCAATCCCGACCGCGCCACCAATCCTGTGCAATCGCTGGAGGAGTGGTATGTGTATATAGCTGCTTTCCTGCACCGTATGCCTTGGGAGAGTCTTCATTTGGGTGAAGATGCTTCGTTCTTCCACCGCATCGACCAAGGTATCGGCTATTTCTATTTCCTGTTGGACCAACCATTAGAGGCGCTAAAGGATAGAGGCTATTGGTATCCCTCCTTGCAATACGAGCCCACTATTGCCCATTGGCTAACAGAGTACAACAAGGCATGGGGTGAGTGGTTGAGCAGCAGCAATAGCTGGCACGAAGCCTATTATCATATGGCGCGAACGGATAGTCGGTTTGAGTTAGATACTGACCGCTACGAATCGCCCGAACATTGGCATAGTTGGAATGATTTCTTCGCGCGCCGATTGCGCACACCGCTTATCGTTCCCAATACAGGAATGGTGAGTCCGTGCGATGGTGTGCTGATGGATATGCCTGTCAAGACAACCTCTGTAGAAGAATTGTCCGAACTATTGACAGGCAGCCAATACAAAGATAGTTTCGTGAACGGAAAGGCCATCCACTGGGTATTGGATGTGTTTGACTACCATCGCTTCCATGCGCCTTGCGCAGGTACAGTCATTGAATGTCGAACGATAGAGGGTATTCATGCGGGAGGTGGTGTGATTATTTGGGACGAGGAGCAGCATCGCTATCGCTATGCACAGTTGGCAGCCACTGGTTTCCAATCCTTGGAGACACGAGGCGTGTTGATAATGGATACCGTCGATTTTGGTCGTATCGCATTGGTGGCGGTAGGCATTCAGCAGGTGAGTTCGGTGGTGTGGAACGATGCTCTGCGCGTGGGAACGAAGCTTCAGCAGGGTCAAGAGTTAGGGCTTTTCCAATTCGGAGGCAGCGATATCCTCCTGCTTTTTGAATCGGGCAGAGAACTAACGACAGAGAACAACAAACCCATGAAAGTGGGTGAAAGATTATAAAAAACCTCCATGAGCGCCCCAGGGAGTTGATTGGGGCGCAAGTTGTTGATGTTGTTTTTATAAATTATAGAACATGGTAATGAAACGATATGCATTAGTGACAGGCGGCAGCCGAGGAATAGGCAGAGCGATTGCTATGGAATTAGCCAAAGACGGCTGCGCCATATTATTAAACTACAAGTCCAATCATACGGAGGCAGAAGCGACCAAGCAGATGATTGAGGCAGCTGGTGGCGAGGCTGAACTAATGCCCTTTGATGTGAGCCAACCAGATGCCATCAATGCGGCGTTGGATAACTGGTTCGCTGCGCATCCAGATGAGTATATTGATGTATTGGTCAATAATGCAGGTATTTTAGATAATGAAATTATGCTCTTCATGGAACCCGAGCAATGGCATCGGGTAATAGATGTCAATCTTAATGGCTTCTTCTATTGCACCCGTCGTGTGATAGAGGGTATGGTGATAAATCATCATGGGCGTATTGTAAATATCTCATCAATAAGCGGACAAACAGGTTTCCCAGGAATGGTAAATTATGCTGCTGCTAAATCGGCACTGATAGGTGTGACAAAAGCGTTGGCTACAGAATTGGCTCCTAAACATATCACGGTCAATGCAGTTGCACCAGGATTAATTTTAACCGATATGGCACGGAAGGGTGCTGAATCTCTTTCTGTATCTCTCAATGATATTCAATCTATTCCGATGCGCCGATTAGGCACACCTGAAGAAGTAGCTTATTTAGTTTCCTTCCTCTGCAGCAACCGTGCTGATTATATCTCTGGTCAAATAATCGGCATCAACGGCGCCGCTTTCTGACCACTGACAACTGATAACTGATTACTAACAACTGACCACTGAAAACTAACAACTGACTACTGACCACTAACAACTGACCACTTCCAATGAAACGCGTAGTAATAACTGGCATGGGTATTTGGTCTTGCATTGGACAAGACCTGCAAACCGTTACCGAGAGTCTTCGAACAGGGCGCTCAGGTATTGTTTTTGACCCCAAACGCATAGAATATGGTCTCCATTCTGGGCTTACGGGCAATGTGCCTCGTCCTAATCTGAAACCTTTGTTGTCACGTAAATACCGTGCTACGATGTCCGAAGATGCGGAGTATGCCTATATGGCTGCAAAGCAAGCCTTTGAGCAAGCAGGTGTAGATGATACATATCTGCGTGAAAACGAGGTGGGTATAATCTTCGGTAATGACGGGAATATGCATATGCTTGATCATCAAGATGTCATGCTGCAGGAGCATGATTCGCATATGTTAGGTCCTAATGGGCTCTTTCAAAGTGAGACATCATCTGTCACAATGAACCTCAGTACCATCTTTCATATCAAAGGTATCAATATGTGTGTAGGTGCCGCTTGCGCCAGCAGCAGTCATGCCATAGGATTGGCTACGATGTATATCCGTCAAGGGCTGCAAGATACGATTTTAGTAGGTGGTTCATGTACCATGGACATGAGAAGCGCATGTGCAACAGATGCGATAGAGGCTATTTCTCTGCGTAATAATGAACCTACTTGTGCTTCCCGACCTTTTGATAAAGATTGCGATGGTATGATTCCATCAGGTGGAGCAGCGGCATTGGTGTTAGAGGAGTACGAACATGCTATTGCGCGTGGAGCAACGATTATTGCCGAAGTATGTGGTTATGGTTTCTCGTCCAATGGTACAGAAGATATCTCTATGCCTTCTGCCGAGGCAGAGTATATAGCCATGCAGCGTGCTTTAGCGGATGCCAATGTGCAACCAGCAGATATCGATTATGTCAACGCACATGGTACTTCCACCCCCGTGGGGGATATAGAAGAGGCAAAAGCCCTAACGCGATTGTTCAGCGGAACGAAAATGCCTTTCGTTTCTTCCACCAAGTCTATGACAGGTCATGAAAACTGGATGGCAGGAGCGAGCGAGGCGGTCTATTCGATATTGATGATGCAGCACGGCTTTGTAGCACCAAATATCAACCTGCAACACAAGATAGATGAGGCAAAAGACCTCAATATTGTAACAGAAGCCATTCACACCCCAATCACAACCGTCCTCTCCAACTCATCGGGCATGGGAGGTACCAACAGTGCATTGGTGTTTAAAGCAATCAGCAATCAGCCGAATGCTGACCACTGACAACTGACCACTTAAATAACAAAAATTATGACACAGCAAGAAATTCAATCAAAGGTGATTGCCTTTATGGCAGACCGTTTAGAGTACGAACCAGATATGCTTAATCCAGAAGCAGAATTGAAACGCGACCTCGGTATGACATCCCTTGATGCAGTAGAAACCTCCATTTTCATCAAGCGTACCTTCGGCTTCCAACCTGACCGCGGAGCCATCAAGATGCTCGTAACGCTCCAAGATTTGTATGATTATATTATAAAAGAAACAAATAGAGCATGACAAATAATTATTTAGATATATTAACAAAGACTATTCGAGAGAATTGGAATCAACCTGCTCTTACAGATTTTTACCTAACGGTAGATAATGTCGCACAAGATACCTCGCGCGGAAATCATTATACCTATGGCGAGATGTATGCTGAAATTGTTCGTGTGGCGGATTATCTGGTACAGTTGGGAATAAAACAAGGTGATCATATTGCTATTTGCGCTGCAAACTCTTCTCACTGGGTGATAGCTTATTTGGCTATTGCAAAGATCCAGGGGGTGTCTGTGACAATCTTGCACTCTCTTATGCCAGAGCAGATAGCAGAATTGGTGCGCTTTTCGGAAGCAAAAGTGTTGTTTACAGATGAAGACATTTGGGCAGAATTGCAAGACCAGTCTATGCCACAAGTGCATTCTGTTGTGTCTCTTGCAGATTGGAAGCAACTCCGTTCCGCAGGTCATCAACTGATTACAACCCCACATTTGATTGATCTTCGTGATGTTTCTTTTCCTCAATATACAAAGGATACGCTTGCGATGATTTGCTTTACATCTGGTACAGAAGGCATGCCTAAAGGTGTAATGTTGAGTTATGGAAATATTTATCCTTCTATTATTTTCAATATTGAAGTTTTTTCGCGTTTTCGAAATAAACCTTTTTTATCAATCGTTCCTTATGCACATTTACTCGGTATAGTGGCAGAGATACTTCAACCGTTAGTAATAGGGATTCATGTGTTTGTATTGAGAACGTTCACTTTTTCTAATCTATTAAGTGTATATCAAATTGTAAAGCCAGTTTTCATAGTGTCTGTACCAACAATCCTACATCACATTATTTCTATGGCAAAAAAAATAGAAAGTAATAGAAATATGATAAAACAAAGAGTAATAGATTTGTATGGAGGTGATGTTGAAATTATTGGAATAGGCGGTGCTATTATAGACAAGGAAGATGAAGAACTGATATTCGAATTAGAATTGCCACTCATATATGGCTATGGTGCTACAGAATGTGGACCACGTATATCTCTATTTAGAGAGTTTAATTTCTCAAAAAAAGGTTCTTCTGGTTTACCTTTACCCAATACGCAGATTAGTATTGCTCCTAACGGCGAAATCCTTGTCAAAGGCGAGAATGTGATGCTCGGTTACTACAAAAATCCTGAAGCAACCGCACAGAAGATTGATGCCGATGGATGGCTGCATACGGGCGATAGAGGATATTTGGACGAGGATGGCTATCTGTATGTGGAAGGACGATTGGAGCAGGATATGATTGTATTGCCTAATGGCGAGAATATCCACCCAGACAATATAGAAAGCAAGATAAATGCCCTGCCCGAAGTAGCAGAGTCCATTGTCATCGCACGTGAGGGAAAACTCGTGGCAATTGTGGTAGTCAGTGGTGAGTTATCAGCGGACAGTAGGACGGCTCTCAGATTGTCCATCCTCCGCTCAGTCAATGCGCAACTGCCTATGTACGCACAAATCTACGACATTGAGTGGAGCGAAGAACCCCTCGCCCGCACTGCCAAACAAACATTGAAACGACATTTGTATAAGTAGGAAGTTATCAGTTGTCAGTTGACAGCTATCAGTGGTCAGTTGAGGGAGTATGTGGCTCTCACTCGAATAGTTGCTCCATAGTAATTTCGTTTTGGACGATATGACTATGCTGGTTTTGCAGGACGCCGTATGTTGTAATCATGGTCAAACGCAATGTTTTTCGTTTACCTATTGTCTGACCGAATAGATATAGTTTGTTGCGTAAGGTTTCTTCGTATGCCTTGGTAATAATATATTTATCCGTGGCAAACTTGATCTCGCATACATTGATACAATTATCTGCTCTGTCAATTAATAAATCTATTTGTGCACCCTTGCCAATCGTACTGACTATCTCCTTGGGCGCGCGCCAACTATAAACCTGAGTCTGAATGCCACTAATACCCAATGCGGATTTGATTTGACGGATATGATTCAAACATAATATCTCATAAGCAAAGCCACTCCAAGCATGATAAGCGGGACTGAGTATGGAATGAGACCAGAATTGCTCATCTTGATATTGATTTTTGGCTATAATACTATAGTAAAAATGCACAAACGAGTCTATTAATTGATATGTTGTTTGGCGCGCCTTGTTACTATAGTCTTGGTACTTGCGGATGAAACGGCAGTACTCAAGCTCGTCTAACATCTTTGTGAAATGAGCATTGTTGTGCAACTTTGTTGCTTCTAACAGCTCGGCACGAGTGAGTCCTTTAGCCTTCTGGGATAAGGCTTTTACAATCGACACATACGCATCCGAGTGACGGAATAGAGAGCGAAAGAGATTTGTCATCTCATAACGCAATTCACCAGTTGGAGAAAAAAACAAACGGTCAATATTTTGTGCTATGCTCTCAGCCGAATCCATCAACGAAAAATAGTAAGGGATACCGCCCAGTACCATATAGCAATCTATAATCTCGCGTTCGCCATATCCAAAACCATATTGCGTAAAATATTCACGGCACTCCCCCAGCGTGAAAGGCTCTAATAAAAACTGATGTGTTACTCTATTATGTAATCCACCATGATTGTTAATCAGATTGTCCATCATCCATGAAGTGGCACTACCGCAAACAATCAACTTAATATCGCTGCGTGCTGAAGCCCAATCGTTCCAGAAATGTTCTAAGGAACTAATAAATCGTGATGAAGGAGTGTCCATCCAAGGCATCTCGTCAATAAATACTATCTTATTGCCATTGGGCAATGATTCTAAATAAGAAATGAGTGCATCAAAAGCTTCTAACCAATGGGTGTATTTTTGGTTGCCTTTTCCATAGCGATTTAGGGTAATTGAAAAATTTAGTAATTGCTCATCTGTACTGACATTTTCCATACCAGAAATAGCAAAACTCGCTTCTTCGCCAATTACATGACGAATAAGAAAGGTTTTTCCTACTCTGCGCCGACCATAGACTGCTATAAATTCTGACTTGCCAGATTGCAAATATGACTTTAATAATTGTTGCTCTGCAACTCGTCCTACTAATTGTTCTTGCATATTTTTTTGAAATCTTATTGTTGTGCCTGCAAAAGTAGTATTTTTTTTTAACATGAGCAAATTTTTGAGCATAAAATTGCTGAAAACGGATCAATTGAGTCGGTTTGAGCAATTTTGCGTCAAGAAATCTGCTGAAAACGGGTTTGTTGAGGTGTTCTCAGCAGAAATTCACCTAAGAGTAAACTTTTGCACGATTTTTTTGCAAATCTGTATTTTTTGTTGTACCTTTGCAGCGGAAAAAGCGGATGAAACAGACGTTTTTTCTCGGGAAAAGCGAGCAAAATAAATATAACGGCATGACTAATAGGTGATTAGGAATTCTTATAAAAAACTCACAACTAAACATGACCATCATTCAAGATACATATTTCGACGGCGAACGCCCATTGTACGGTAGCAACGACTTGCGCTTAGAGCGCGTTACTATCGGCGACGGCGAATCGGGACTCAAAGAGTCGCGCCATGTTGAATTGCACCATTGTGAACTCCGTGGCATGTATGTTCTGTGGGAGTGCGAGGATATCTTGTGTAGCGATTGCCATTTCGCATCCTCAGATCGTGCACCACTATGGTATGGCAGAAATATCCGCATGCGCGACTGCCTCATGGATGCCCCAAAAGTGCTCCGAGAGTTGGACGGATTGCTGCTCGAAAACCTCACCTTGACCGATGCGACAGAGGCATTTTGGTATTGTCGAAATGGTCACTTTTCGAACCTCAAAATGCAGCGATCAGAATACGCTTTTATGCAATCCAATCGTTTGCATATCAATCATTTGACTCTATCTGGCAAATACACCTTTCAGTATGTCCGAAACATAGAGATTCATCATGCCGTACTGGACACCAAAGACGCCTTCTGGAATAGCGAAGATTGTGCTATTTATGATTCGGAGATCCGAGGCGAATACTTGGGGTGGTATGCCAAAAACTTGCGCCTAATCAGATGCCATATATCGGGTACACAACCATTGTGCTATTGCGAAAATCTGGTGATTGAAGATTGTACTTTCGCGCCTGATGCGGACCTTGCCTTTGAACATTCCTCTGTGCAAGCTACTATTCTTTCTTCAGTTACTTCTATTGTTAATCCCAAATCAGGCACTATCCGTTGTCATAGTTGTGGCGAGTACATACACGATGCGGGTGTAAAGGCTCCCGATGATTGTCAGATAATATGCTCTACTGAGAGAGATTAGATCTTTCCCTCTCCCCCTTCCGCTTCCCCCTCTGCTTCCCCCTCTGCTTCCAGTTTCCTGGACTCTTGGCTTCTTGGACTCCTGGCTTCTCCCGCTTTCCGTTTTCCGCTTCTTCGCATATCGTCTGTTCCGATACATACCCGATACATACCCGATACATAACCAATACATATGAATACCCCGTGAATACCCCGTGAATGCCCCGTAAGGCACTGGTCTCTTGGATCCCAGATTCTTGGATTCCTGGATTCTTTAGGTCCTTCGGTAGCCGGATTCTTGGACTCCAGATTCTCTCGCTTTCCATTTTTTACCTTTCAATTTCTCATAAACACTTGACAATCAAAGAATTACCCCCCCCCATTAGCCGATTTTTAAGAAAAATATGCGTTTTTTTAAGAAAACACACAAAATACCTCCTTTTTTGTAAAAAAAGGTTGTTTTATTTGGTAGTCTCATAAAATTGTTGTACCTTTGCCACGATTTTCGTTTATTGCGTAAAAGGCGATAATGAAAAATGAACCATTAAGTTGAATTTTTTAAGGTATAAGATTTATAAAACAAAAGAAATGAAAAAGAATCTAAACGTATTTGTCGGTGTTATTTTATGTGCGCTTTTATGTGGATTATTTGTTTGGCTATCAACTTCTCAGGAAGAGCAGTTAGGCTGGAATCCTAACGAGGAATTTGGTGCAGAGGGTAAGGTGTATTCAGGTGGTGCTTCTTATACGAACGCCACTTTCGTTGCGCCTGCTTCCGAGGGATTGGCATTGCAATCGATGCCTTCTCGCTCTACATCACGCCCAGTGGCTGTTTCTTCATACGCGGGCGCGTCGTATAGCGCGGGTGCCACAGTTTCCTATAGCGGAGGCTTGGGTGTAGGTACTCCATCTGCTGGCGGTGGTCTTTATGCTACCAGCAGCGCTGTTATCAATAGCTACGGCGGTGGCGGTAATAGTGGTGGTGCTGTAGGTGGCAGTGCTCGTGGTGGTATGTCATCTGGTGCGGTAGCGCAAGGTGGTGGTGCGGTGGCTATAGCATCTCCTATCACCTACACTTCAGCTCGCCGTGGTGCTACTAATATGCCAGAGGCTGTAACGAACGAGGAGGCTATGTCTGCTGCTGCAGCTTCGATGGCTGCGCCTGCTGCTAATGGGGCTTCGCTCTTCGGTGCTTACACGGGCATGTACGGTGGGGCTGTCCTTTCGGCTTACAATCCTATGGCCGCAGGATACAACGCAGGTCGTGTTGGCATCAGCGGTCGCAGAAATTCTGCTCCTACTGTGGGTGGTTCCAGTTGGTGGCTATGGTTCGATACGTGGGCGCATGCTAATGGGTCAGGCTACCAAGATGAAGATGGCAACTATTGGTTTAATGACCAGACTTTAGAGGAAGTGTACAACGATTTCTTAGCTAATTACTGGAACGAAGGCATGGGTGTAGCTCCTACTTTCGAACAATGGAAGGATGAGTATTTAGCTGCAATTAATGCAAGTGACGAAGACTACTACCTTTACGAGGGTACAAATAGCAAGTATTTCTGGGGTGAGCTTGTTCCTGTGGGTGATATCCTTCCTTTGCTGCTGATTGCTCTGTTGTATGTGTTGTTTGTGGCTATCAAGTCCCGCTCTTTACAATCGCTGTTGAAAACTGAGCGCAGCAAATAACCTTTCCCTTACACTTTACACTATACATTTTACACAAAAAAATATGAAACTAAAAAACAAAACAGATATGAAAAAACTTTTCTCAACACTTCTTGTAGTGTTCTTCGCCACTTCGTTGATGGCGCAAACGGGTCTTACTTGCAACGACCCTATTCCTGTAGATAAGAGTTATACGGCTCACGTAAATGCTGATGATGAATTGTGGTACACTGCTTGGACCTATGATTTGCCCATGCATGTATATTTCTCGCCAGATAGCATGAATAGCGAGTTTGGACCAGAGGTGGAGATTGATTTTACCTGCGATTATGGCAATTATAGCCACGATCACAAGTTGGATAGTGTAATCAATATGCTGAAGGTGTTCGGATTTTCGTTGCCTGTTGCATTTGCCTGTGAAGAGGTTGTTCGTAATGGCAAAGTAGAGTGGGATCTCTCAATCGACCAAAAGTATCGTGATCAATTGACGGAATATGGACTTACTCATAATGTACAAGCGTACGTAAAAGTGTATTTCCCAGAGGCTGGTACCATTAGTTTGACTCCAGACCCTACTTTCCAATCTTGTATGGAGAGTGGTCATTATACCAAATTGGGCGAACCAATTGACATCGCTGCTAATGACACAGAGAAAATGTTGGTATTGCCCTATTCAGAGTGGAAAGAAGAAGATATTCGTTTTGCATGGACAGGAGAGCAACCTGCACGTGTTTGGGTGGCTGAAGAAGAATGCCAATTCTTGCCTACGGATGCCAGCGTGTATGTGAAAGCGAAATATGATATCGATAAGGAGACTCCACACGTCGTAACAGTTGCGGATATACAAAGTGCTATCAAGAATTGGAGAGGTGCTGGTATCTTCTATGCAAAGGTAGTTTCAGAAGGTCCTGGTCAGCTTATTGTTGAGCGTATTCCATTAGGTGAGATACAAGGTGATGCTATCTTGCTCAAGCATGGAGAGCCTGTACAATTGCAAGCTAATGACAACCGCGTATTCTGCTTCCCTAAGACTTGGAAATCTACGGAGTTCTTGGCTAATACACAATATCTTATGGCTATGCATGTATCTAATACACCTGAATTTGCCGTAGGTGACGAAAATGTGATTTCTAAATACGCATTCAGTAAGGATGGTAGCCAACGTGAGTTGCAACTCTCAAAAGGCGATATTGCTAATTTGGGCACTTCTGCTACCGATGATTACCTCTATGTGCGTTTCGTTAGCAACGCTGCTACTACATTGACTCCATCTCTTTGGAGTGCATCTTCTTGTATCGAGAATACAATCTTGATTACATCGGGTGAGACTTTCGTAAATTCAGCGGATGATAAAACCGTTTATCGTATGAAGTACCAAGATTGGGCAAATTATGATTTCGCTGTCAATTGGGGACAAACGGGTACATTGAGTATGTATGTAGCATCTTATTGCAATTTTACTAATACCGACCCAGAAAAGCTCACTACTATTGTTGTTCCTGCTAAAAAAACAACGGAAGTACTCGCAAGTGATGTGGATTCTTGGGCTTCATCTATCGAAGCTGATGGCTTCTTATATGTGTTATTTGGTGCCAACAGACGTGGTCCTATCACTATCACCTCTGCTAAACCTGCTGAAACCGACCCTGAAAACCCACAGCCACAACCTGTATATACCACTATCTCTGAGACCCTCTGCTTCGGCGAGACCTACGAGTGGAATGGTCAGTCTTATGATGCTACTGGCACATACACCGAAACCTTCCCTGCTGCTTCTGGTGCTGACAGCATCGTTACGCTCCAGCTCACCGTACTCCCAGAGATACCTGTGCTCACCCACGAGGTTACTCTCTGCTACGGCGAGACCTACGAGTGGAATGGTGACACCTATGATACTACGGGCGCGTACGAGAAGACCCTTCAATCAGTAAATGGTTGCGATAGTATGGTTGTCCTCAACCTCACTATCCTTCCTCAAGTGCCTGAGCAAAACGAGAAAGTGGCTATCTGCTATGGCGAGAGCTATACATGGCAAGGTCAAGAATATACCGAGTCAGGTTCTTACAGCGTTGTCTTGCAAGATGAGAACGGTTGCGACTACCTCCTCACACTCGACCTCACTGTTTATCCTAAAACGGAGGCTACTACCGAGGATGTGACCATCGAGTTTGGTCAGATCTACGAGTGGAACGGCACCGTCTATGAAGAGACTGGCTCTTATACCATTACTCTCCAAGATGCCAATGGTTGCCCTTACGAGGCTACACTCAACCTCGTGGTATTGGCTGACCCACAAAGTCCTTGTGTGGCTGGTAGCACCGAGCTGTTGCCAACCGACGAACTCACCATCAACCTCCAAAGCGCGTTTATCATCTACCGTATTGATTATCAAGCATGGTTGGAGAAGGGCGTATCACTCACATGGACAGGTGATGAGACATTATACACCTTCGTGGCTGAGACCTGTACGTTCGCTCTCGCGCAATACAACAAGTATGTAGCTCGCTACGAAGAGGTGCCATCGCAAGGCAATGTAGTCCTCAACAAGGATATCTTGTCCTTTTTGGCAGGTAAGGTGGACGAGGATGGCTATTTATACGTTCGTTTCTTGACAGAGTTCGAGGGCGTCCTCACTACCGCACAAGCTGAGTAATATACTAATGTACACGCCTGCGCGGACATCCGCGCACGCGTGGTACTCCCCGCTCTCACGACGGAAAAGGAGTATTGAATATCGGGCATTGTTCATTGGTTTGAACCTTGCTCACAGAAAATAAGAAGAATTGTTCTTTGAATTGACGATAATTGACGATAAAATTAACATTAATTGTCTTTTATACCCCCCGCCCTCGGGCGACAACACTAAAAAAGCGTTTTGACAAAACGATTTAACATATTATGTAATGATGTAGCATGGATAGTCACTATGCTTCATCAGATAGATACGAAAATAACGCGCCTATGGCGCATATAACATAACAACGTCGCTCCGCGACATGTAACGCTCGCAGTGGCGAGCATGTAACGTGAGCGCAGCGAGCAAAAGAGAATATTAACAATAAAAAAACCATTTATAGTATAGTAATGTGTATTACTGTAATGACGGTTACTATTTGTAATTAACCGAAATATACGATATTATGAGGTTTTTTGATAGAAATAAAGAGCGTGAAAAGTTACTACTTCTGAAGCAGCAATCACAACAAGATTGCAGCCGTATGACTGTATTGATTGGTCGTAGGCGTATCGGTAAGACCATGCTGATTAGGCATACCTTTTCGGAAGAAGAGTTGATATATCTCTTTGTTGCACGCAAAAGCGAAGCCGAATTAGTGAGCTCATATACGGCACTTATCCGTGAGAAAGGCTATTATATACCCGATGGAATGACACATTTTGCGCAGTTACTGCAATATCTGTTGGAGTTGGGAAAAAAATATCAATTAACTATTGCTATTGACGAATTTCAGGAGTTTGATACTATCAACCCTTCTGTCTTTTCGGATATGCAAAATCTTTGGGATACTTACAAAGAGCAAACTCATGTCAATCTGCTAATAAGTGGTTCGGCATATAGATTGATGCAAAAAATCTTTATGGATAAAGATGAACCTTTATTCAATCGTGCAGATGCCATCATTCGCTTACAACCATTCACTATTGATGTACAGAAGGAGATTTTATCTCATTATAATCCACATTATACAAACGACGACCTTTTAGCTCTATACGCTGTTACGGGTGGAGTCCCTAAATATATAGCATGGTTAATGGATGCTGGTTGTAAAACCAAAGATGAGATGTATGCTGAGATATTTTCAGAAAATTCGCATTTCATCGAGGAAGGAAGAACACTCCTTGTTAGTGAGTTTGGCAAAAATTATGGAATCTATTTCTCTATATTACAGGAAATAGCTATGGGTAATACCACGCAGGCATTGATAGAGGCAAAATTGGGTGGTTTGTCAATAGGGGGATACATCAAACAATTAGAAGAAACATATACATTGATTCGTCGTGTTCGACCTATATTCGCAAAACCACAAGGAAAAACTGTACAGTTCTTGATTTGTGATCCATTTTTGCGCTTCTGGTTTCGACATATCGAGAAAAATCGTTCACTCGTAGAACTTCAAAACTTTGATGGCCTGCTGCGTTTAGCGCAAATGAATTATACTACCTATTCGGGTTGGTTGTTGGAGGATTATTTTCGCCAAAAAATGGCTGAAACAGGCGAATGGCGCGAGATAGGTTCATGGTGGCAATCCAAAGCGATAGATTTTCAAGGTAGGAAGATAGATGCAGAAGTGGATGTCGTAGCTCTTCCACTAACAGGGCGAAATGTGGTGGTTGCGGAAGTGAAACGCCAATACGAGAAGTATGAACATGAACTATTTATGGCTAAAGTAGAATACTTGAAACAAAAAGAATTGCGTGGGTATTCGATTAGTACCCAACTATTCACGCTTGAAAATATGTAACTTGAAACTTTGAAACAAAACAATCCGACAGCGAAGCGGTCCGACAATGAAATGGTCTAACAGCCGTAGGCGGTCTAACAGCGAAGCGGTCTTGAATATAGAATATTAATTAAAAACAAATAAAAATATGAAAAAAATGTTTTCTCAAATGATTACAGCATTCTTCGCCCAAGGCAGGCGATTGATGCTTGTATTGAGTATGTTATTGACCATTTCTGCGGTGTATGGCTCCACAACCTATAAAGCCAAAGCAACAGTAGCGGTGGCTGGCGAGTCAACAGGTGTGGGATTAGTGTATGTTATTGACAATAATAACACACGATTCCCTAATTCAGGTGGAGATGTAAGTGCAGAAACCAACGAAATGTCTCAAGAAGACAACAAATCCTTTCCCATAACGATTGGTGCAATCGCTATCGACCCTAACTATTGTGTGAAAGAGTGGCGTAGAGATGGTAATACCGTGATTGCTGCTACTGGTCCGGAGATGCCCCAAGCGATAACAGGTACGGAAGAAAACGCTACAACTACTGCTTTCGTGGCTTATTTCGTCAAGCAGATTACTCCAAACAGCACTGAATTGACCATCAATGCGGCAACGGGAACAGTAAGCACGGATATTACGGTGTATAATACCACCTTGTTGACCGTAGATGCGTTGTCGGCGGATCTGGCAGCTAAATTTACCTATACGGTTGCGTCTATCAATACAAATACATGGAAGTTAACGGTTAATTCTACAGCTTCTGCTGTCAATGGTGATGAAGTCACGCTTACGCTAAGAAACGACAAGGGCGCAACAGCGATGGTGGATGTCAACTTCGTTGAAAACCAAAAGGTAACATTCAAGGGTTCTGAATGGGGTACCTACCGAGTATCGCAGGGCGATGCCTATAGTCAGGTGATTGAATCGACTACGAACGCTGAGCCACTGACGATTACGGATCCAACCAACTTTATCCTATCCTTCTCGGAAATAACACCAGTTTCGGGCTATAGATTCAATCGCTTCAAACTGACACCAGAGAAAGGTACACCTTACTATATATACGACGATGAGCAAGATGGCAATGCGCAATCGGGAAATATCATCGAAAATACCACGATAGAACCTGAGTTCGTGCCTACCAACTATGCACAGTTCATCATTGTAGGTGACACCGCTATCCATTATAGCACCCTTGATCGTGCATTCGAGAAAGCAGCAGAATTAGGCAAAACAGTGGTAGCTGTTTATCAACCTGGTACGGTGACTATCAAAACAGATGCTAATGGCAATGCTTCAACAATAACTCGTCCTACGGCATATAAATATGAATGGGTACTTCCTAAACCTGCTTCTGGTACATATACCATTCCTGCTGGATATACCTTATTAGTACCAGGCTTAGACAAATCAAATCTTACAGGTACTGCAAGTACGAGCAATATAGTAAAGCAAATAGGTTATGTATCACTGTTGGATAAAACTACTGCGTCTGACTTTTTAGAACTTGCTCCAACCCCAGTATGTGTGTGTAAATTGACCGTAGAGTCTGGAACCACTATACAGGTGAATGGAAATATATCTGTTTATTCGTGTCTCTCAGCTGCAATGGGTTATACGGGTCGTCCTACGGGTTATGGACAAATTCATATGGCGAATGGTAGCCATATCCAAGTCAATGCAGGTGGTATATTGCATGTATTAGGATATATCACAGGTGATGATCCTATGCAGTCAAAAGTGACAGCTAAAAACGGCTCAAGTGTTTACGAAGCATTCCAATTGACAGACTGGCGTGGTGGTTCTGGTATGGCTGGTGGAAATCTTACGAACTTCGTATTAAGTAAAGATAAAACACTTGTAGGCAATAAGTATGAGGTATTCCCTGCAGGCCAATATTATGTGCAGAGTATCGAAACAATGCTTGAACTGGAAGCAGGTGCTATGGAATACTTAACAACAGGTGTGGATGTTAGTTCTCCATTCCCCGTAACCTCTCCTTTTGTTACTAAAAGTACTACAGGTGAAGACATGGGATTGCTTGCTTTGGGAGATAATACGATAATGCAGAAGTATTATGATGGCGCAACTGATCGATTGAAAATCAATGTTATAGGTGTAGGTGATTCGGCGAAGGCGGAGATTAGTTATATGTATTTGGAAGTAAAAGTTAGTCTCGTCATTACAGTTGATGCAACACTGGATTCTCGCGAATATGTGCTTCCAATTAATAATAATATAGATTTGTTGATTGACAATGTCACTATGGATTGCCCTTACAAGCTTGCGTTTATGGCAGGATCGACAATGAATGTGACAGAGGATGCAACTTTGAATATTCTAAATGAATTATATGTATATGATAGTGAGTTGAATGTTAGACCTGATTTTACTACACCAACTCTTGATGCTTCAGGTAAACCTACAAATTCAGGTGGATATTATGGATCTGGCAGTCATCCTCTTAAGCCGATTACTTATACAGCCTATCATGGTAAAGCACCATTTGTGAAAATTAATAATAAAGAAGTTGCTATTCGTAAATCGGAAGCTGTGCGTTATCCAGAAGGTTTAGAGGATGCAACATTAATTATTGATGGTACGCTTACTATGACTGATAATGGTGCGCTTTATACGACTACCTATAGTAGTGACATCCAAGGGCTTACGGATACCAGTGAAGATGCATTAGAGCGTACCTTTGGTGCCAACATTATATCCAATGGGGGTGGTGTGATGAATTTTAAGCATATCGGTACTAAAACGACAACCAATCAAATTGATCAAACTGGTACAAGCCCTACTTATATCACAAACATCCCAGTCTGCAACGCATGGTTGCGCAACGCTGATGGCACACGTTCGGGTGGTACAGAGGCTAATCCAGGCGAAACCTATATGTACAGCGATGGCAAATGGGAAGTTCCAAATGCCGACTTGCGTAATCCTAAAGGCAATGTATTCTATCTTACGTTGCCAAAGGATTCTACACAAAATGTGGTCGCAGAAATCATTGAGCATGGTGGTGCAGAAATCAGTGATTTCTCTGTGCAACTTTCTGGAACACAATTCGCGTTGGTTGGCAATTATGGCGGAAAACCATACAAACGTGAAGGAGATAATCTTATTATCCCAGTAAAATACGCCCATACTCGCATACATAATGTGGCTAATCCTAATACAGGTAAAATATCGGTAACGATTACTTATAAAGATCCTTTGACCTTAGAAACTACAACAAAGGTAAAAGAAATTGAGCTGACAGCGACAGAAGACTACAAACCTGCTTTCAGTGTGGCTATTGTTAGTCAAGCGGGCGATACTGTGAAGATTGATGACTACACCAAGTCATACACAATGGCGGGATATGTGAATATGCCTACCGTTGCTACGGTGATTCTCACACCAGCAACCAACAATGTGGCACAAACCTTGCCTGCCAACGCGTGGACAAAGGATGTGGCTGCTCCATTTGCATTTGAATATGGCGCAGGTGCTACATGGCTTACTGATGCAAAACTGACATACACTCCTACCGCTGAAGGTGCGCAAACAGCAACGCTCCAACTGACAGCTTCTTATACCGATGCTACCCCACAACCAGTAGATAGCACTATCACCATTATGCTTACTGGTAATGCGCAGAAATCATTGAGTACATTGGCATTCCAACCTAAATTGATGACTGCCTTGGGTGATTCTATCTTCCAATCGCAAAGCATAGATGCCCTCTTTGAGACATTGGGCAATACCAGCCCGATTACCTTCACCTTCAACGGTGAGGCAACCAGCGATTTGGTAACAATAGAGCCATATAATGGCAACTATCGCCTCGTCGCTAATAATGTGACAGGAGTGAACGAACCACAACTTATCACCATTGTGGCTACGCAAGATCCTGATGATGCTATGTTGGGTAATACGATTACAGCTAAACTGACCGTGTTGCCACAAGTAGCATGGAACTGGGGTACGCTCTATTTCAGCTCCACCACTACTACCAAACCTGTCATTACATATAGCAACACGGCTTGGACTTTATTCGTAGCATCTGATCCTAATAACTTGATTCAGTCGCTTACTACAGACCCAACCAATAGCTATGTGGCTACGATTGGCACTCCTGCGGATGCAACACAAACTTATACAGCTACCTTCAACTTCGAGCAAGGTTCATACAGAAAAACCTTTACTTCTACAATCTACGCAGACCCACGCATCTTGCCTTATTGTGTGGACAACGATATTACCTATAATGATGTGACGCTTGATGTGGCAACAAAGGCAGTTACCTACAATAGTGGTACGATCACCTTTGCATCTACCGCAACTGCCACTTCTACATGGGTGATTGAAATGTCGGGCGTTCCTGATATGTTGAGCTTTACTCCTACCGTTTCAGAAAAAGCATGGCGCGTGGAGGAATTCAATGGCGACTATTGGAGCACTATCCTGCCATGGAATACGCTGACAGCACAACAGCCATATGAGTTGTCGCTCAGTCCAAATACCAAGCAGGTTCGTTTCACTTATGCTGCGGGTGAAGGAGCAGAAGGACAATTGACCAATGTCTGTGTATCGGCATTAGAAGGTGTAAAGGCAAATACCAACAAGGTATATATGCCTGTGGCTAAAGATGCTGAGAATAATGTATTACCTACTACCCAAAAAGTGGTGTTCTATACTGTTCTCAATAAGGAACTTACTCTCTCGCTCAGCAGTAATGCGATGGCATTAGATGTGAATACCTTATCCGCTAATAATGGATTATATGCAGCTCAGGAAGTTACCATCACTAACAATTCGGATAGCGAAACAGCTGTGCAGCTATATGTTAAGGATGGTGCAACCACACTATTGACATTGCCTATCCAACCATTTGAGTTCCGTCAAGGATTGCCTGTCGATTTGGCACAAGATGATGCGGAACGCTACTATTTCTTGACTACTGCATCTTCTACCGACACTTGGGCTGACTCTACAATCAATGTAACATGGAACGCCACCAACCGAGCAATTGCTTTCGAAAACCCTGATGACATCAATGCTCGTCGTTCGGTAGTATTCGCATTCGAAGGTGCTGCAGACTATATACAATTCCATACATCCAACCTTGCTTCACGCTCCGAGTGGATAATCCAAGAGAGTGAAGATGGTTTGGGTTGGAAACTTGCGGTAGATTCACTCAAGACTGTCATTAACGAAGGCAAGGGTATTCGCCAAGCATTGGATTACAACACACGCTATGTGCGTCTCTCCTATAGAACCCAAAACTTGGCTCGCGTATTGGTAACAAATGTGAAAATCGAAGGTACTCCACACTTGATTGTTAATCCTGAGAGAATGTCCTTTACCGATGATAGCGAACAAACCAAGATGGGACTCCTCACCTTGACGGCTATCAATCTGCAAAATATCCGTGTGGTTTCGAATGACCCTGACAACTTCAAGATTCTCTATGATGAGAACGACCTCGACCTCCAAGTCAACGAGTTTACTGCTACTGCTACAGCATATCCTCATGCCTTGGGTAAGAACAAGGTAGGCGATGTCATGCTGGGTGTGGCTTGGCAAGCACTCAATACCATTGACGATGCTACACTCACCATCTACAACGATGACAATGATTCTGTTCTGGCAATTGTACCACTTTTGGGTACCAAAGGTATGCTGACACTGGATAATGCAACCAACACAGGTGTATTCACTGGTATTCCTGCTGGTTATACCTATCATGGTTCTACATACACGGATTATCCACACCATCAGGTTAATCTTACCAATGCCTTCGTGGCGGACGGTTCTGCTATCTTCGATTACCTCTTTATTTATGGCGAGACAACGCCTGCTTCAGGTACCAACATTACCCCTCCGGGTAAAGGAAGTGCAAATGCAAGCACGAATGTGGGCTCCAATGCTGTGACGCCTGCTTATATGTATAAGCGTGTCGCTGATTCCAATGGAAAATATGTGGGTTATCAGTTTGCAGGCAAGATAGATAATGCCAATGTGCCTCTCAAGGATACCATAGAAGGCATCATTACCACAGATACTGCGGGTACTGTGTATATCCCTGTAAACAAATCACTACGCATGTACATGACAGGTTTCTGTCCTTACGCTACTACTGGTTACCAAAAGAACCAAGAAGGTGTATTCCTCTTCCGTGGTATGCATGGTCAAAAGTTAGATATCTACCTCGAGGACTTCCACGTATTCAGCCGTAACAAAACCGAAAAGGGTAACACTTTCTACGGAAATAAAGAGGGTAGTCCTACATTCTCCGAACGATATGCACGTGGTTCGGGTGGTGTACTTGTGTTCGAAAATACGGATTCTCAAGAAGAGTTGTCTAAATACCAACCTTTTGAGGTGACTATTCATACACGAGGCAACAACCTACTCAAGAGTAATTATGGTAACTTCTATGCCTTGAGTGTAGGTGGAATGACAGCTGTCAAAGCATATCAAATTTCATCTCCAATTAGTGTACACATGGTCGGAGAACGACATGTGCGTACTACAAAAACTACACTTAATTTCACAGATGAATGGCCTGCTGCAATAGATGCAAATGATTCCATAACCCTGAATAAGCGTACTAATGGTTATCTGGGACTCAAGAAACAAAGCAACAACGCTCCTTCTATTGACCTTGGTAACCCAAATACGGAGGTGAATTTCCTCGGTGGACAAGTAGAGTTGCAAAACGCGCAAATCGTCAGCGAAAACTACAAAACCACACTTGCTATTTCTCATCGTTCGGGTGAGTTCGGAAGCGATGAAGCAGGTATGTTCTTGTCATATGGTATTCTGACAGACTCTGTGGGTGGTACGGTGAACTTCTTAGACGGTACTGTCACTGTAGAACCAATGTGGGTGAAAGAAGCGTATAAGCAATACTACCTCATTGATACACTTGCTGATGGCTCTGAAATCAGGAAAAATGTTGGTACTGCGGAAAAACCAATATATGAATACCAAACCTCCTGCTTGCGTACACCTAAAAATACGTATGTACGAGGCGGATCTCATTGCCGTATTCGTGCCTGCCAACACGTGACTTCTAAGGGTGGTGCGCCAAGAGATAAAGAGAGAGGTAGTTTCTTGGGTCAATATGTATATACCGCAGCTGATGGTTACACCCTTGACCCTGTTACTAAGTTGGTAACGCAGATTAATTTCCCAAGCAATGTGGATAATTTGCAACAATATCTTGCATCTCGTGGCTATGATTATGGATTGTATTCTATTACACCAGATGCTGATGGCAATCTATACTTGTGGATTCCTGATGGCTACGGAGGGGTAGAAGCAGAGGAGGATAAATTGATGTCTATCTGGAAAGCATGTATGACTGAAATTGGTGCTGGTCTGGCTGGTGTAGTGGAAGGTAGCGTAGGTGGTGATACACCTATCGAACCAAATGAAGAGGTGAAATACTTCCTCTACTGCCAAATCGACGACAATATTCATAACGTGATAGCAAAGCAAGATAGTACTGGCCAATATCTCTATCAAGCGCCAGTAGAAGTGCCTTCTGTTGCAAAAAAATATTTCGATGATGCTGACTACACCTATATCGCTCCTACGAATGTCGGTACAGAGCCTGAATATCAAGTATTGAGCGATACGGCATATACGATTACCAATAGAGTATATTATATTACTACCGCTAATGCCGACATTTGGCAAACATTCACAGCACCATTCGATGTGGCAAACATATATATAGTAGAAACCTTCTCTGAGGAGGATCTAAAGAAGCAATTTGAAGATTCAATCCCTGTATTAGGTGCTACTCAAGCTCGCGAAAAGGTCTTGCAACAACAAGCACAACACAATGCCGATTTTGCAGCCTTCTTTGCAGTAGCAATGGCTATCGGTACTGATAAATCATTCGAAAAGATCTATGAATCGTATTTGAAATGGGCTCAAGAAAGAGATGGCGAAGCCAATAATACTAATTATACCAAACGTAGTATGCACAAGTTAATACCATATTTCGGAAGCAACTGGAGCGAAGCAAACTTCTATCTCAACCAAAATAATGGTAATTGGGGTTTGCAGACCTCGACAGATAAATATGGTAATGAAGAATATACGTTTGACGTAAATTGGGAATTGTTGAGCGATAATGACACAACCGATGGTGTCCTCTTGCATAAGGGCGAAACCTATTCATTGCTCTTCCCATATTGCACAGGCTGTGGCACTGATGTAGCAAGTAGAGGCATGTGGGATTACTGGTCAGGCAAGTTCCTCATCTTTGAAAGTCCTAAAGATGTACCACAAACCATCAATGGTCGTGATTTCTTGAATGATACCATTGCAGGAAATATCTTTAATCAGAATTCTCCTGCTTCTGACGAGGTGGCTGTAATGGGAAATAGTACATTTGCACCATTGCAAACCAGCAAGATGAATGTCTTTGCTTACGACAATGGTTATCCTGCTCTCAATTCAGAAAGCTTTATGCCAATTTATGAAACTACTACCATTGCTCCTACCACCGCATTCCTCTATGGTAACGTACCTACAAATGCAGAAGGCATGCCAGCGCGCCGTATCATGCGCACAGGTGAGATTATCTACGGTGAGAAAGAGAACACCGCTACCGACAACCAGCAAGGTGGTATCCCTACCGTAGGCGGTGGCAATAGCCTCTTCATCACTTCCATCGATGGCGGTATCAATGTGGCAGTAGCTGAACCACAACACGTGCGCGTTCTCTCATCCACAGGTACTCTGCTCTACAACGGATGGGTTGAAAACGCAGTGGACGTAGCTATCCCTACAACGGGTGTGTATGTCGTAGCAGGCGAAAGCGAAGTACAAAAGATATTATACTAATCGCTTCTGGGGGCTGCCTACTCACAATAGCCCCATGGGACATAGGTCATAGGCACGGAGCACCACGCTCCTGCCTATCGCCTCTCCCGCCTCCGCTCAGCACTGCCGAGCAAATACTTTCGGGTAATGTTCATTGGGTTGAGCATTGCTCACAAAATATAGAAATATATATAGTAAACATAATATTATAGATAATTAACAACAAATAATAGTATTTATGAAGAAAACCTACACATTTATCCTTGCCATCCTATTGGCAATGCCCTCCTTTGCACAACAAATCACAGAGGAAAATTGTATGGAGGACTATTACAAGCCTGAATACCCTTCCTACTTCTGCGATTGTGAAGTACAATCCAGGCAGAAAGATCGAAACCTCCGAAAACTACCATTCGACATTACCACCACTGACACAGTATGGTATAAGTCTTATGTCAAAACCTTTGTGGAAGGTGCTACCGCCTATCTCTATTCCGAGTGCGATGTCACTATGGTCATTATGCTCAACTGTACCAACTACAAAGGACAAAAATTCTACAAAGAGCAAGTCGTACAAAGCAATCAATCACGCGTCGTGGATATGAAGAAGGTACAAGAGCTCATCAATGACAATCCAGAAATGGGAAATTCTAATGCAGCTATCAAAGTGGGTATCTTCCCATCGCAGGTAGGCGTGGAGAGCCGTTTTATCTGTGTGCCTTATGGCACAGGACCTCACTCCACTTGCGAGGACTGTCTCCAACTCATCCCTACGATGGATATGATCAGCTCTAATCCTGATGATGTCTATGTGCTCAAGGCTAAAGTGCTACCCGAGACCGACGAACTCATAGTAGCATGGTCCGATACCGCTACCAACGCTACATGCCAACTCATTATCACCCAAGGCAGTTGCGAAGGCGCACAAGTGGCTGCGGTAGAACTCAAGTCTGGCGCTAAATACCAAATACCAGAACAGTTAATCCAACAACTTCGTGCTACCGACGAGAATCTCTACCTACACTTCAACCACGACGAAGGCACCGTAGGCACCATATCCCTCTCTGAGAAAAAACCAGTGAGCACCGATCTCCAGCAAACAACTCAGGTGGAGAGCAACACCAAAATGATCTACGAAAATGGAATGATCTATATCCTGCGTGGCAACCACAAATATAGCATCATGGGTAGTAGATTATAACAACTTCCATAAACCATAATCAAGAGGCGAAAAAGCATAAATAATAAGAAAAAGTAAGAATTTCTTAAAAATACTTGCATATATCGAAAAAAAATACTACCTTTGCGCCCTAATATGGATAAAAGCGAAAAAGCAAAAATAATAAGAAAATAATTAACACAATTTATTAACCCTTTTAATCAATCAAAGTAATGCGAAAATTATTACTATCAACTATCGCTTTGATGATGTCTGTAGCCATGATGGCTATTGGCGCTGGCGATGGTAGCAACAAAGCCAATGCTATTGACTTTGATTGGGCTAATGGTAATATCCATGAGGCTTCTCAAGCTTTGTGGTACAACGTGGATCTTCAGCCCCTTGATAAGGCTGCTGAGCCTACATTAGTCCTGTATCTGACAAACCTCGATGAGGAGGTGGCTACAGTTGACGTGACAGTCGCTCTGTCTGGCACACAACGCACCGCTACCTACACGATTGCGCCTAAAGGCAATTATCGTTTGGACCTCCCTATCGCGCAGTATCGCGAGTTCATCACTGTGAACGAGGTAAGTATGGCGCTGCAATCTGACCAAAAGGTTGCGCTCGCTGCTAAAGTGTATGAGTTCGATGAGTACGTAAAGGAGGCTGTGGCTAACAGCGAACCTGTAGATTGGAACTCTGGTGTGAAACAAGAGGCACTCTCTACCAAATGGTACAAAGTGGACATCACCTCTTTGAAGAAAAATCAACAACATTTGCAATTTACCTTCAGCAACCATGCTAACCACCAAGCATTGGTATCAGCTACATTCGTTCTTGGCGACAAGAACGTTACATTGCCTTTGGCTGTGCCTGCTGGCTTTAGCACTACCAAGGTGATTGACTACCAATTGTTGGCAGCTTTGCCTGGCCAAGTAAGCAGCCTACACGTAGGCGTGACTACCGACTCTCCATTGGAGGTCGCTACCGCTCCTTTCTCTGCTATCGCTGAAGACCCAACACCATGCTTAAACGCTATCAATCCTGAGCACGGAGTAGAGTATGTACACCAAGCTGGCGAGACCAACTGGTACAAGATCTCTCTCGATCTGCTCAAGACCAAAGCTGACTATTCAAGCCTCTATTTGGCTAACAAGAGTGGTAAGACTGCTCACGTGACCATCGGTGCGGTTATCGACTGCCAATACACCACTGGTACCAAGGTGACTATTCCTATCCCTGCTCAAGTAAACCTCGGTGTGGTTGCTCCTAACTTCTTGCGTTACCTCATGGAAGAGCTCACTCGTTTCGAGCGCGTTTACAACCGTGTGGATGCTGCAGATGTATATCTGGAGATTAAGTCCGACCAAGAGATTGGTTTCGGCCTTGACGTTGTGAACCCAACTACCAGCCCATGCTTGCGCAATGATCTCATCACCTTCGATTGGAACAAGGGCGCTAAGCTCGATGCTCACACCACCAAGTGGTACGAGATGGATATCACATCCCTCAAGCAAAACAAGCAACAAGTGAAACTCACCTTCACCAACCACGCAGATTCTATCGCATGGGTGGCTACTGTGGTTTCTTTGGATTGCCCAGCTAAGCTCACAATGCCTCTCATCGTGCCTGTACCTGCTGGTATGAGCGTAGATAAGGTGATTGACTATAGCTTCTTTGCTGCTTCTCCAATTGAGCAATTGTATATTGGTGTACACGCTGACTCACAAATCGAGTTGGCTGCTAAAGCAGAAAGCGCAGTGATTACTCCTGCTGCTGATTGCGTAAATGCAGTGGATGTACAATCTGGCGTTAAATATGTACACAAGGCTGGTACCACATGGTACAACTTCTCTGAAGACTTGATGAACGGCATGGGTAAAGCTGTTAAGTTCACCTTCAAGAACCTCAGCCCTAATCACGTACACCTTACCGCTGGTGCTACCGTAGGTTGCGAGTATAATATCGCTACTCGTGGCAAACTCATCATCCCAGGTCATATCTTGGGCAAACCTCTGCACTCTCGTGAGTTCGCTTTGACAGTACCAAGCCGCGTATTGACCATCGCACGCAAACTCGTGAATGCTGACGTTAAAGAGTTCTACCTCGAGCTGACAACCGATAACCCTATTGAGTTCAGCATTGATATGGACGCTCCTACTGGATGCGAAACTGCTGTTCCTTTCCCATGGGATGACTGCTTCGAACTCAAAGCTAATCAAGATGCTTGGTTCGACGTAAACATCTCTGAACCATTGAATAGCACCAAGCCTATCAGCGTTACATTCTATAACAACAACAACTTCCCTGTTCAGATCGAGGCTGAGGTATCTCCTACCTGCCCAATTCTCTTCTCGCTCACAGAGCACTATACCGTAGCTGCTAACACAAGCAAGCAAGTACGTATATCTCCTGCTACTGTAAAAGAGTTGCTCAAAGAATATGGCGAATATGTTGATGGTATGAACTGCTTCGCTCGATTCAACGCTAATGGCAATTTGACTGTTTGTGTTAACGACGAACTTCCAGCACCATTGTATCCATGTTCTTCTGCTGTGGAACTTGACTGGGAGAATGGCGTGAAATTATCACAATTGACCACTGGCTGGTATCTCTTGGACGTAACCAAAGTACACGCTGAGAAGAAGGCATTCCAAGTACATGTCATCAATGACTTGGATACTATCGTTACTATGTCTGCTGACCTCTATGATGGTTGCGACGAGGACGTAGAGGACAACTTCATGATGGGTGAGGGCCCACAAGACTTCGCTGCTGGCTTCGATAAGACAAGAACAATCAGCTACGACGACTTTGTAAGCATCATTCCTGAGTACCTCAACGAGTTGTATGTATATGTTACTTCTTCTGTTGCTGCTGAAGAGGATCCTGATACTCCAGATACTCCATGTGAGACTATCTATGGTGATACTACCTGGGCTAAATTCTGCGACGAAGCTTTCACATGGAATGGCATCGAATATCGCACCGAGGGTACCTATTATCAAAAATACGTAGCTGCTAATGGCTGCGATAGCATCGTTACTCTCGTATTGGTTGAGAACTGTGCTAATCCAGATCCAGACCCAGATCCAGACCCAGACCCAGATCCATGTGTGACTGTATATGGTGACACTACTAAGGCTAAATTCTGCGATTCTTTCAACTGGAATGGTGAAATCTATTATGCTGCTGGTACATATCAACAGACTATCAAAACTGTTAATGCTTGCGATAGCATCCTTACTTTGATCCTCACAGAGGATTGTCCTGCTGTAGAAGAGTGTAAGAATGTTCATACAGTAGTGTATGCTAATTTCTGTGAACCAGTAGTTTGGAATGGTATTACTATCTCTAAAGCTGGTACATACGAGGCTACACTTACTAAGACCGATGGTTGCGATAGTATCGTAACATTGCACATGGAAGAAAAGTGCGAGCCAGTACCTCCAACTCCAGGCGAGGATTGCGAGCACGCTATCTTGCTTGACTGGAGCAATGTTCTCTTGTCACAACTCAAAGAGGGTTACTGGTATAAGCTTGACTTCTCTGACGTACAAGCTAATCAACTCAACCCAGTCTTCAAGGCAACCAACGACTTGGAGGGTGATGCTACTGTAAGCGCAGCTGCATACTTCCATTGCGAGGACACAGAGGCTATGGGCGAGACCACCAAGAAATTGGTGAAGGGTCACGTAGGCGAGCGTGAGGTATCTTACGACGACTTCTACGCAGCATTCGGCAAAGCAGACGTACTCTACCTGCAAGTTACCAAAATCACTGTTACCAATGAGCCTGTTGAGCCAGGTGAGGACTGCGAGCACGCTATCTTGCTTGACTGGAGCAATGTTCTCCTTTCACAACTCGTAGAGGGTAATTGGTATAAGTTAGACTTCTCTGATGTACAAGCTAACCAACTCAACCCAGTCTTCAAAGCAACCAACGACTTGGAGGGTGATGCTACTGTAAGCGCAGCTGCATACTTCCACTGCGAGGACACTGAGGCTATGGGCGAGACCACCAAGAAATTGGTGAAGGGTCACGTAGGCGAGCGTGAGGTATCTTATGACGACTTCTACGCAGCATTCGGCAAAGCAGACGTACTCTACCTGCAAGTTACCGATATCACTGTTGTTGAAGAAATTACTGACTTCGTTTGCGATGGCACTGAGTATGAGGACATCAATGGCGAAGCACATATTATCACTTCTAAGGTTCCTTCTGCTAACACTTGGACTACTGTGAAAGATGGTGTAGAATATACCTATCAGATTACTCCTATCGTAGCTCCTGAATTGCTCACCAAAGAGAAATTGGCTGAGATTGGCGCTCTCCCAACCGTTAAGGCAGGTGAGGCTCCAACCGTAGAGGGTACAGTAGAGACTATCGTTGCTTACTTCGCTGCTAACGACAACGAGGCTATCGCAAACGTTACTAAGGTTGAGTGGGAGACTA
The DNA here is from genome assembly GCA_045660925.1 of Paludibacteraceae bacterium. Lineage (GTDB taxonomy): Bacteria > Bacteroidota > Bacteroidia > Bacteroidales > Paludibacteraceae > Colicola. The sequence continues at coordinate 95,854 of JAZREU010000097.1, forward strand.
CTGGCTTGGTTACTACCGAGTGCGATGCTACTCTCCACACCTTGACTCTCATAGTGGAATCTGAGTGCGATAACAAACAAACTGTAGTTATTGAGTTGGATGTTGAGTCTGTTCCTGTTGGCGACGAAGAGGAGACCGTAGTAGTATGTACTCCATACGAATGGAATGGTAAGACATATACTCAAAGTGGTGTATATGTAATCGAAACTGCATGCAGCAAACAAGTTCTCAACTTGACTGTATCTGAATTCGGTACCAACACTCCTGAGCACGACTCTTCATTCGATAACAAACAAGCCGTAGCTAAGTATGGCGACCGTATGTTGCTCTTGAATGCTAAAGCATTGTCTGAGGAATATGCAGCTCCTGCAGCAGCTAACGTAGCTTGGTACAAGGTTGTTAATGGTTTGGATAACTCTGAGGTAGCTCTTGCTAAGGCAGGTGATGATGAGTTCGTGGCTAACGGTCTCTACATCGACTCTAAGGAAGGCTTCGAGGGTCAATACTATGCATTGATCGTTCAACGCAATGCTGACGATTGCGACTACTTGATACGTACCCAAGTACTCAATTTGGGCAATGCTGCAAATGCTCCTAAGTTGGCTCCTACTGTAGCTCGTCCAAATGAGGAACTCCATCTCTTCAACCTGAATCCAGCGAATGTAACTGAAGTTCGCGTGTTCAACACCAGCGGTGAGTTGATGGCAACATACAACGCTGAACAAGCAACTGAGTTTGTATTCCAAGCTGCTACTCTCCCTGGCTACTACATGGTAGAGGTACAAAGCAATGGTGACCAAATAACCTTACGTTACATCGTTAAATAATGGGAGGAAAAGAAATGAAAACAACAAAAGTATTATCTATGAATGATAAAATGTTGAAGGTTATCCTGTTGGTGGCAATTTTTGCCACCCAGGTACCTTTGGTAAGCGTTTCAGCACAGACTACCGAGACTGACAAACCTGCTGTAGAGTTTGTTTACAGCTCTGGTGCTCAAATGGAGATCGGTGATACTGTGATGATCAACAAAGATAGCTTGCGCTATTTGACTGGTGAGCGTATGTCAACTTGGGTGTATGGAGTACCTCATACTATTCGTCAGTTGGGTACCAAATCCAAACCTACTGGTGTATTGCTCCGTGGTATCTACTCTTGGATTGCTCAAGGTAGCTTGATCCCTATGAACTACAACAAGACTCAAGAGTACTTCGATGCTCTCCGCGCTGCTGAAGAGGCTGCTTTGGCTGCTGCACGCGCTGCTGAAGAGGCTGCTAAGATGGCTGTTGTTGAAGAGGTAATCGAAGAAGTGGTAGATACTGTAGTAGAGGTAAAAGATACTGTTATTCCTGACGAACCATACCAAATCAACCGCTTCTCTGTAGGCGTTCGTGCTGGTGTAGCTGCTCAAACATTGCCAGCTTTCGGATTCTCTACTTTGCTCGACTTGCAATATGCTCACTACTGGACCAAATCAAGCAAGAGTCCTAAATTAGGTATCTTGACTGGTTTGAGCGTAGGTTACATGCAATTTGGTCAAAATAAGTACAACGATTCTTACAACATGATTACTCCTGATGGCACATTGGATTATGCTGTGCAAATAGAAGAGGTAAATGCTTTGAATCGTCAAGTACAATTGGAGATCCCTGTAATGTTCTCTGCTGTATTGCCTATTGGCTTGTTCGTAAACGCTGGTCCTAAATTGATTATGCCTCTTTACGCAGGTTACAACCAAACCGTTTCTGGTGTTACTCTTCAAGCTACTGACTTAGAGATGGGCGTAGCTATCGATGAGAACCACTGGTTGATGGGTGCTATGACTCCAGATCCTAACGAGATTAAGGGTAAGAACAAAAACGCATTCAAACCTACAATCGGTTTGGGCGCTGAGGTTGGCTATGAGCTCCCTGTAGGTGATGGCTATTCTTTGGGTATCGGTTTGTACGCTACTTATGGTATCAATACTTATAAGACTGCTGCTGATAGCCACGTGCTGACTATTACCCCTCCTGATGCTACCAACGTAGGTACCGTGGACGTAACATCACTCGTGAATGGTGACAAGTTCAGTACTTCTTACTTGGATGCTGGTGTGAAGATTACCTTCCACCTCAATTGGGACAACAAGAACAAAGAGGAAAAAGCTGATAAGGAATAATCCTCTCAATAATACAAAAAGCAACGGCTGTGAGAATTCACAGCCGTTGTTGTATTGTGGGGTAGGGTTGGTGCCTGGCTTCTGGCTTCTGGATGCCGGCTACCGGCTTCTGGCTACCAGCTACCAGCTACCGGCTACCGGCTTCTGGATACCAGCTTCTGGACACCGGATTCTGGCTTCCGGATACCAGCTTCTGGACATTGGATTTACATGCAATAGAATACCCCCAGGAACTCAGTTCCCATAGATTAGAATTGCCATTTAGCACCGATAAGGAAGTGCAGGCCTTGAGATTGATAACCGTAGAAAATATCGTGCTTGCGATTCAGATAGTCATTTACTTGCGCATACACCATTACCCAACGATTGATAGCAAATTGCGCACCGATATTCAGTGCGATGATTGGCTTTAGCTGTTTGTCACCATCTGTGGTGAGTGCCCAACGGCTGCCCGCAAAGTAGTTCTCCGAATAGATACGCCATTTGGAATCAATACGAATGTCTAAGCGTGCTTGTGCATCCCAGTCTGGGCGATCGTAGATATGCCCTTTAGTATCTATTTGCCCAAAGGTTCCTGGTTGCCAGAAATAGTAGTTTCCTGCCATATTCAGGGTGATAATATCTCTATAGTGATAATGCACAGAGGCTCCTGCCTTCCAGTTTTGATAATTTTGCTGCAATAATTGATAATCCCATACCGCAATGTTATCTGAAGCTAATATAGCAGACATCAAGCATGCGCCTTTTTGGTAAGCATATCCACCATAGAGGTCAATGAGCAATGTCTTGGCTGGACGTAGGCGAAATCCTACTTGTGCATCTACTGGCGTATATGCACGTGGCTGAGCAAAGGAAAGACCCTTTTCTATTTCCAAATAGCGATTGTAGCCCAAGTATTCCTCCAACGAACCTAAGCCATAATCACCCTTGGCTTTGGCATAGATATGGAATATATTGTCCATCATACTCCATTCAAACTTCACATTAGGTGATGGAGCAAAACTCAGGTTGTCAATTGTGCTCAGCATCTTGCCCGTGCCGATATTCATGTCTATGTTTACACCCACATGCACTTTGACCTGTTTGCCCTTCCAAGCATAATATGGCTCTACGCGAATAGCATGGCTGAGCGATGTTGGTGTGATTAATTGGGAGTTGTTGCTGGTATAAAAGCGATTGAGCACCATAGTATGGATACCTGCTGCATGATAGCCATTCTGCCAACCCAAATCAATATGTGAACGCACCTGATGCTCAATGGCATACTCCGATGCGATAAAGGCGGTATAGCCCGTCTGAATGCGGTATTGAAATGGTCGTTTGTCGGTAGAGCGTATGCCTATATGGGCATTGAGGTTCAATAGGTTTTGCCAGTACATGAGATCCCATCTGTCAATGGAGGCAAAGGGAAACTTGTTCAGACCATTATAGTATCGTCCATAATAAGAAAAGAAATCATGTTTTCCTTCTATACCAAAATACAGGTCCGCTCCTGATAAGTGTCCTGTGACCAGCATGCCCAATTTTGATTGTGATAGAGCATCTTCTCCCCAATAGGCATCGTGGTTGGCATAGAGTCTAAGCGACATGTTCTTTTTCTGGTTGATTTGATAATCAAATAGCAGATGGGTATTGCGGTATCCAATACCTGCATCAAAGATACCATTGAGAATAGGTAGTGGAGCAAATATCGCTTCCGAAACAGCTAATTGCTGTATATTATAGCCGATAGACAATGGAGCAGAGTAGGTGGAATAGACAACTGGAGACTCTGGCAACTGATTTTGCGATATAGCAGGAGTAAGATTGATTTTACCCGCACTTTGTATGACGGGCTGATAATCTCTTTCTACTGTTACTACGCGACTCAAACTATCCGTTTGGGCAGATACTATAATGGATATAGATGATAAAATGACAATCAATGACTTTTTCATAATGCATTCTCCTCGTTATGGGGTGTTTCTTGCTCTTCTTCTGAGTCTGTGGGTTGGTTAGTAGCTCGCTCTATCTCTTCCAAGCGCTGCGTGATAATACCTTGTATATCATCGTTCTGGTGGTAATTAGCTTGTAGAGCCAAGAGGTATTGTTTGGCTTGGAAGGTGTCATTGCGCTGCATATTGATATCAGCCAATAGAATCATACTCTTTGCCAACCAATACTGTTGTGTGGTTTGCATTTGTGTAAAGGTCATGATTTCTTCCTCTGCCAAATCGATGGAGCCGAGTTGCATATAGGCGTATGCTAACTGGTATTTCGCTTCTGCTCCCATAGCTGTGCGTACCTCTTTAGCGAGGGGTGTCAAATCCACCACAGCCAATCCGTATTGATGGTTGGATAAATATGCTTTGGCTCTAAGATATAGTGCCTCTTGGCGAGTATCTTCGGCTATAGTCTCTTGTGCCAGCAATTGGGTGGCAGCATCAATAACAGCACCTGTTTCACCCATATGCTGATTACATCTCATGATGCCTAACAAGGCTGTATTGGTAGTACTATTCGAGCTGGCTACATCGTGCAGACGCTGAAAATAATCGAGCGAGGTGCGATATTCCTCATTGTCATAACTCAGTTCCGCTACGCGCATACATGCCTCCTCTACATATGGATTACCCTCTATATCTGCCAATACACGATATTGCTCTACGGCTGCGTCGTATTGGCGCAGTTGATAGAAACTATTAGCTGCGTAATATCGTGCGGGTACGCAATAGCGTCCTCCAGGGCAGAAGGAGGTGAGGTAGGTGGTGAGACCTGCTGCTGCTTGCTCATAGTTGCCCATCACGTATTGCAGTTCGGCAGTCACATACACCAATGAGTCTTCGCTGGTAGCAGCATTCATATTCACGCGATGTAGTGTTTTGGTGTAGGCTAAATAATCATTGATTCGATTAGTCTCTACATACACTTGCTCCAGTCCCTCTAATGCAGCATAAGCAGCTTCGCTTCCTGCGTAACGCTGAATAGTGGTTTTGTATGTTTCAATTGCTTTGTCGTATTGCTTAAGAGTGCGATAGGTCATGCCCAATTCCAATGATGAGCGTGATGCCTTGTTGCTGTTAGGATATTTCTTGAGCAATTGCTTGTAGGTCTCCACAGCATCTGTGTGTTGCTCTAATTGGAGTTGCGCCCGCGCAGTCTCGTACATGGCGTCATCTGCATAGTCCGAACGCGGATAACGGGTAGCCATCTGTTGCAAGGTTTGAATCTTATCGGGATAGCGATGCAATAGTCCTTGGGTATATCCTATCTGGAATAGGGCATAGTCTATGTTTGCGCTTGCACCACTATAGGAGGTCACTTTCTGGTATGTGCTGATAGCGTTGTTAAACTGCCGTGTATAGAACTGGCAGTCGCCCAATCGATTGAGAGCATCGGGGTAAGTGATATGTTTCTTATCCACTTTATCAATGTATTGTTTGTAGGCTTGTTCTGCTTGGTTCATCTCTTGCTGATTGAACAAGGCATATGCCTTTAGATACATTGCATTAACTCGGTTGCTGGATTTCTTGACGTTGGATTGTTTTTCGTAACGTTGCAAATCTTGTAGGCATGCAGCATAATCTTGCAGGCGATAGTGACATTCAGCGCGCAGATAGTATGCCTCCGTCTTGTATTCTGATCTCTTGGAGGTTTGTTCGATTACGTTGTTGAGCCATTTGATGGCCTCTTGCACTTTACCTTGTAAAAAAGCATCAGCTCCCATCTGATAATGCAAATAGAGTATTGTCTCTTTCATATTTGCATCGGGCTTCTTCACTCCTTCCAAAGCAGCTAACGCCGCTTTGTAGTTCTTGCTTGCCATATACATATCAGCCATCAATGAATATATATTGTTGGCATATTTGGTATCTGGATACTCGCGCAAGAAGTCCTGAAGAGCGGTGATGTCTTCTCCTAATGCAGACCCCTGCAGATAGGTGATTTGTACATAGTTGTACATGGCTTCCTCGCGCACTCTATCGTTGATTTTAAATCGCATAGCTGCTGCGTAGCTTAGCTTGGCTTTCTCTTCGTCTCCTATACGTAAATAGCTATGTCCAAGATGTAAACAGGTGTTTTCGGAGATAGAGTCTTGTAGTTGCTGTACCTCTTTGAGATGTTGAATAGCTTCAGTGTATTTGCCTGTCTTGTAGTTGGCCATACCCAACAAATAGACATCATTGCGCAGCAAATCTTTTTTCTGATCCAAACGTTGGGTTCGATACAGATCTAAATGATGAATAGCCTCATCATAGGCACTATCGTTGTAGTGCATCTCTCCTAACATACGATGCAGTTCTGCATTGTTTTCATTGTCGGGAAATTCTTTCAAGAGTTCCTCTGCGCGCTTATATACCTGTTCGTAGTTGTGATTAGCGTAGTCGATTTGGATGATGTAATAGGGTACAATCTGTTGATACCCAGCCAGATGCTCCACCGATAAAAACTCTTTTAGTGCGCGTGTATAATCTTGTTGGCAGTAATAGCAATAGCCAGCATAGTAGTTCGCATGGGAACTATAGAGAGTCTCTTTCTTTTTTAATTTCATCAATTGAGCCAATGCCTTATCATATTGCTGTTGTTGGATATATGCGTATCCCCAATAGAAGTACAACATGGGTTGTGTATCGCGCGAGAGATTGCCTTTTTTTACCTTGCTGAAGGTTCTAATAGCCTGTTTGTACTTCTTCTTTTCGGCTTGCAATACACCTTCCATCAATAGGACCTCATCGCTATAGGGAGTATAGGGATAGGTTTCCATATAGGATTTAAGGTTGTTAGAGGTGGTTCTCAGACGCTCCTCAAATTGTTGCTGAAGTTCACGAAAGTCTGTCTCGTAGTCTTGTGCGTTGGCAACAGCGGTAGCGATGACGAAACCAATGATATAAATAAGTATTCGTTTCATTCTATGGGGGATTCGAATTGTGTGGTTATTGTGCGGTTATTGTGCGGTTATTGTGTGGTGCGCGCAGTCATTTTTGGGGCAAGTTATCTTCTGCGATTGCGTTTTTTGCGTTGCATATCGCGTTGGCGTTTACGGTTGATGGCTTGTACTACAAACACAATCACGATAAGTGCCAATACCACAAGGATAAATATCACCAATCCCATGCTCAGGTTATCGCCCTTCACGCGTGACCACATGGCCAACATCTCTTCGGTTTGTTCACCGCAGTCGTGCATCAAGGCGCAACGTTCAATCACCTTTTGGTCTGGGTAGAACACGTGGTTAGCGTGTACAGCCTCTGCTCCCTCGCCAAAGAAATAGGTAAGGTCAGATGTCGCCTCAATCTCCTCATCGTTGGCCCATGCAAGAATAGTAGAGTCAGCCACCACACTCACATAGCCTATCTCCTCCATGTTCAAGATGGCATTCTCTGGCATACACATGTAGTTGATAAAGTAGCTCGCTGCTTTGGTATTCTTAGCATATACAGGAATACACCAGCCGTCAAACCACACATTACTTCCTTCTTGTGGTACGAAATACTCCAAATTCACACCCACTTCTGCTGCTTCGTCAATTGCCCATTGTGCGTCGCCTGACCAACTGAGATTGAGCCATGCTTTGCCCTTGGTCATTTCCTCTTTACCAAAGTCTACTTCCCAGCCTGCGATGTTGTTCTTCATGCTAGTGAGGAACTCCTCTACGCGTTGGATGCGCTCGTCGGTCACATTAGCCACCAACTCATCGCGGGTCACTTCGCCACGAGCAATCTCGTCGCGGTATGCATACAACACCACTACCGAGTAGATATCGCGAAATGCATCTTTCATAAACACTTTGCCTGCAAACTTAGGGTTTTGCAAACCGCCCAAAGAGAGTATTTCCTCTTTATTCACCAAAGCGGTGTTGTAGAGGATACCTGTTGTACCCCACATATAGCCCACGGTATAGTCTGCCACGCAAATGCTGCTATCTGGTGCCATCTGTTGGAACTTGTCCACAGCGAAAGGCGATACCGATTTTGTGTAATCAGGTGTATTACCAAAATCCTTATTGATAGGTTGCAGCAGTTGGTTGCGCAACATTCGCTCGATGATATACTCCGATGGACAAATCACATCATAGTCTTCTTGTCCTACCTCTATCTCGGTGAGCATCGACTCGTTGATGTCGAAAGTCTGGTACAAAACCTCTACCTCTTCGCCTGTTTGCTCATAGTACCAAGCAGGGAAACCGTTCAGCACATTCATGTCGATATAGTCTGCCCAGTTATAGACTTTCAATGTGTGCTCACGATCCGCAGCAAAAGCGTTAGATACCAATACACAAGGTAGCACCAATGCGGCTACAGCAAAAAAGAACTTTTTCATTTCGTTTTGTTTTGTTGTTTATGGGTTCGTATATTCATTATTATCAGTAAGACTAAAATAGTCAAGAATATCAACGAGAACAATGGTCTCAACTCTGGCGTCAAACCACCTTTACGCGCATCAGCGTAGATAAAGGTAGAGAGGGTTTCCAATCCGCTACTACCTTTCGTGAAGTAGGTCACGCCGAAGTCATCGATACTCAATGTCAAACTCAAGATAAATCCACTAATCATTCCTGGCCATAGTTCTGGCATCATCACTTTGCGCAATGCTTGGAAAGGTGTTGCACCCAAGTCCAAAGCTGCCTCATAAATATTAGGATTCATCTTTGTCAATCGTGGCATCACACTCAACACCACATAAGGCGTACAGAACACCACATGTGCCGCAATCACAGTGCCCAAGCCGCGACTAATACCCAAGAATACGAATAGCAAGAACAAACTGATACCCGTCAGAATATCGGGGTTAATCATCGGGATACTATTCATAAAGGTGAGTATCTTCCTATCGCGATTGCGCATATGGTAAATACCAATCGCTGCCAATGTGCCTAATACGGTGGATATCAACGCCGATGACAACGCAATCACAACCGTGAAGAATATCGCTCGATACAAGTTAGGATCCACTTTCACTTGTGCCACCGCATCGTAGCCCGTAAAGAGGTTCTCGTATAGACCAAACGTAAAGCCCGTCCAGTTACCAAACACCTTGCTCTGTGTAAACGAGAATATGATAATCAGCAATATAGGGGCATACAATACCACCAGCAGCAACCACAAATACGCTTGTGCTGCTACTCGCGATCCCAATCCGCGCTGCTCAATCTTCGATTTCTTATAATTTTCAAACATGTCTCTAAACGCTAAACTCTAAACACTCAACGATTAATATCCTCCTTATCCCCTCCGAAGAAGCTGGTCAATCCTATGATTATCAGCATAATCAGCGACAATGCTGCACCGTAGTTCCACATCGCTATACCGCCTTCTCCGAAGCAGCGTTGGATCAGCGAACCGAACAGGGTCACCTTGTTATGGGTCAGCAACTCCGCGATAGCGAATGTCGAAACCGTTGGCATAAACACCATCACAATGCCCGAATAAATGCCTGGTACCGACAGTGGCAAGGTCACTTTCATAAACACTTGATGACGCTTTGCACCCAAGTCGTGCGCTGCCTCTATCAAACTAGTATCCATCTTTTGCAAGGTGTTGTAGATAGGATAAATCATAAACGGCAGGAAGTCATACACCATACCAAACAGCAATGCTCCTTCGCCCAATGGCAAACCAAACATTCGGAATAACTCCACCGTCGCAATCGTACGCAGCAAGAAGTTGATCCACATCGGCAAGATAAACAACATCGCCATCACCTGTGGCGTCTTGAAGTCCGTCATCGCCATGATATACGCTGCGGGATAACCCAGCAGCAGGCAAATGATGGTGGTAATCAGCGCAATAGCCAATGAATAGATGAAGGTATTGATCGCCTCCGACTTGGTGAAGAAACTCACGAAGTTCTGTATCGTAAAGCTTCCGCTGGCATCCGTAAAGGCATACACACCAATCAGCACCAATGGCAGAATCACCAAGCACAGCATAAACAGCGCATAGGGCCATGCCCATGTACTCCGCGACTGAAACACCATTCTTAATTTATTACTTTTCATCTCTAAACACTAAACACTAAACACTACCCCTTAAATTAGTCTTGATTCTTGGTTCCTTGTTCTTGGCTCTTCTTGTAAAGACGAATATAACTTGGCGCCACGCGTATTCCCACTCGGTCACCATCGTCCCACACATCGTTGGTATCCACAAAGATATCATCGCCATCGTCCGTGCGAACAGTCAAATGGTAGTGATCACCCTTGTACAAGATGAAATACACCTCGCCGCACAACACACCATCCTCCTCGTCGTCTTGCAGGTTCACACGATTGAAATCCACTTCCACTTCCACCTCTTCACCCACTTCAAATCGCTCAGCCACGCGCTCTGGGATATCCCATTCCTCGTCCAAGAAACGCACACGATTATCCTCCAGTATTTCGCCGTCGAAGGTGTTGCACAAGCGCTCTTTCTTCATTACCTGAATATCTTCTGGCTTCACCAACAATCCCACTTTCGTGCCGGGCTCAAAGGCGTGATAATCTTGAATCATCAACTCGTATCCGTTGTCCGTCATCACGGTCATCTCGTAATGCACGCCCTTGAAGATACAACTATGCACCTCGCCATGCAACTGCCAGTTGTCCTCTTTGCCTTCTTGCAGAGCGCCGATATAAATATCCTCTGGTCTCACTACCACATCCACTTCGGTATCCTCGCCAAAACCTTTATCCACGCACTCAAAGTCATGCTCGCAGAAGTTCACCATTTTATCTTTCACCATCGTGGCGTCTAAGATATTACTTTCGCCGATGAAATCGGCAACAAAGCAGTTTTGTGGCTCGTTATACACATCGGTTGGCGTACCTATCTGTTGGATCTTACCCTCGCTCATTACCACCACGCGGTCGCTCAAGGTCAATGCTTCTTCTTGATCATGAGTCACATAGATAAAGGTGATACCCAACTTCTTGTGCATCGCACGAAGCTCCATCTGCATGTCCTTGCGCATCTTCAGGTCCAATGCTGCCAATGGCTCGTCCAGCAAGAGCACCTCGGGCTCATTGATGATCGCACGAGCAATCGCCACACGCTGTTGCTGACCGCCTGACAGACTATCTACATCTCTATACTCATAGTCCGTCATGCCCACAGTCTTCAGCGCCTGCTTCACTTTCTTTTCGATGACTTTCTTGTCTATCTTCTTCAGTTTCAATCCGAAAGCCACATTGTCAAATACATTCAAGTGGGGGAACAACGCGTATTTCTGGAATACCGTATTCACATCGCGCAAGTGCGGTGGCATCGTGGTCACATCTTCGCCGTTCAGCAAGATATCACCCTCTGTCGCTACCTGAAAACCTGCTATACAACGCAGCAAGGTAGTCTTACCGCAACCCGATGGACCCAAGATAGTTACGAACTCGCCTTTCTTGATTTGAAGGCTCACATCGTCCAAGGCAAACTTACCGTCCTCAAACTGTTTGGACACATGATTCACCTCAATGATAAAATCCGATTTCTGCATTTCTTTTTTCGCTATGGTACACTAAAGTGTAATACATAAATTTCGTTTTTGCCAATTTGGGCGCAAAGGTACAAAAAAAAATGCACATACGCAAGCGTATGCACATATTATTTTTATTTGGTACCGCGAGCGGGACTTTCTACGTAAGTCCTTGCGCACCACTTGCAAAAGTAAAAACCCAAAAACACATTCAAGCAAGCTTGTGTGCTTTTGAGTTTTCCCTTTCAGTACCGCGAGCGGGACTTGAACCCGCACAGCCATCACTGGCCAAAGGATTTTAAGTCCTTCGTGTCTACCGATTCCACCATCGCGGCTTGAAATCGGGTGCAAAAGTACTACATTTTTTGCATATATGCAAGAAAAAAGCATAAAATATCATATTTTTTGTGAAATTTACATAAAATATTTGGTCATATGGAAAAAAAGCAGTACCTTTGCAGTCGATTTCTGAAAAGAACGCATATTATTGGTACCTTGCCCGAGCGGTTAGGGATCGGTCTGCAAAACCGGGGACGGCGGTTCGAATCCGCCAGGTACCTCCAAGAAAGAGCCGCTCAAGAGAGTGGCTCTTTTTTTTGAAACTATGAGACTCATAAGATTTATGGGGCTCGTGGAATTTTGTGAGACTTATATCACTATAAGTAGTAAAACAAATGAAAGAAATAGAAGAAATAACCAGTCAGGAGTATAAGTACGGTTTCACGACGGATGTGGAGACCGAGGTGATTCCTGTGGGGTTGAACGAAGATGTCATACGGCTGATTTCGGCGAAGAAAAATGAACCCGAATGGCTCTTGGAGTTTCGTCTAAAAGCCTACCGAAAATGGCTAACCATGCCACACCCAAACTGGGCACACCTTACGATACCAGAGATTGATTTTCAATCAATTTCGTATTATGCTGCACCTAAAACACATACGGGCGATGAGAAGAAGGAAATCGATCCAGAACTCATGAAAACCTTTGACAAACTGGGTATCCCATTGGAGGAGCGTGCTGCATTGGCGGGTAATATGGCGGTGGATGCGGTGATGGACTCGGTATCGGTGAAAACAACCTTCCGCGAGACATTGGCGGAGAAGGGAATCATCTTCTGTTCTATCTCGGAAGCGGTGCAAGAGTATCCCGAGTTGGTGCAGAAATACTTGGGCTCAGTAGTGCCAACCAGTGATAATTTTTATGCGGCATTGAACTCGGCGGTCTTCTCGGATGGCTCATTTGTCTATATCCCAAAGGGTGTTCGTTGTCCGATGGAGTTGAGTACCTATTTCCGTATTAACGCAGGCAACACGGGTCAGTTCGAGCGCACTTTGTTGGTGGCGGATGAGGGGGCATACCTTAGTTATTTGGAAGGTTGTACTGCACCAATGCGCGATGAGAATCAGTTGCACGCCGCTATTGTGGAGATTGTGGTGCATAAGGATGCGGAAGTGAAGTATTCGACGGTACAGAACTGGTATCCAGGCGATAAAGAAGGTAAGGGAGGTATTTATAATTTCGTTACTAAGCGCGGAATCACGCACGAGAATGCTCGTTTGAGTTGGACGCAAGTGGAGACGGGTTCTGCAATCACATGGAAGTACCCAAGTTGCATATTGAAGGGTGATAACTCCAGTGCTGAGTTCTATTCGGTGGCGGTGACCAACAACTACCAACAGGCGGACACGGGCACGAAGATGATACATATAGGAAGGAACACGCGCTCGCGTATAATAAGTAAAGGAATATCGGCAGGCAAGAGTCAGAATGCGTATCGCGGACTGGTGCGTGTGATGCCGAATGCGGAGAATGTGCGCAATTATAGCCAGTGCGATAGTCTGCTGCTGGGTGACAAGTGTGGTGCGCATACCTTCCCAACCATGCGCATACAAAATCCGACAGCAATCATTGAGCATGAGGCAACGACGAGCAAAATCAGTGAAGATCAACTTTTCTATTGCCAACAGCGTGGCATAGGTGTAGAGGATGCTGTGGGGTTGATTGTGAATGGCTATGCCAAAGAGGTGATGGATAAACTACCGATGGAGTTTGCAGTGGAGGCGCAGAAGTTATTGCAGGTGAGTTTGGAGGGGTCAGTAGGATAAGTTGAAATAAAAAATCAATAGTATAATTATCATGAGAAAATGTATTTTTGCACTATTTTGGTGCATGATGTGTGCAGTAGTAAATGCTGCTACACTCTTCCCCTCGCGCACGGACTTCCGTGACGAATCTATCTACTTTGTGATGACTACTCGTTTCTTTGATGGCGACGCAACCAATAATACACATTGCTGGGATGGAAACAACCCTGGTGACCCAGCTTGGCGTGGTGATTTCAAGGGGTTAATAGAGAAAATGGATTATATCAAAGCTCTCGGCTTTACAGCTATTTGGATCACTCCTGTCGTAGAAAATGCATCAGGTTATGACTACCACGGCTACCATGCACACGACTTCTCGAAGGTGGATCACCGATACGAGTCAGAAGGTGTAGGTTTTCAACAAGTGATTGATGAAGCGCACAAGCGCGGCATGAAGATAATCTTGGATATTGTGCTGAACCATACTGGTAACTTTGGTGAGGCAAACCTGTGCAAGATGTTTACTCGCGACTGGAC
>JAZREU010000098.1:0-27708 GCA_045660925.1 Paludibacteraceae bacterium
GTTTAGCATCTTCTCTTCTCCCAAATGGTTTGCAGATGGTTTCAACCAACTCAAAGCCATTGCCGACGTAGGTATTCGTCAGGAGTTTGTGCGCCGCAAGGTGGAACTGCTGGACTATGCTCGTAAGAAAACTACCCAAAAGGTAAACCTCTTCGAAAAAGTGCAAATACCTGGTTTCCAAGATGCTATCCGTAAGATCAAACGCTTTATGGAAGATGAGGAGAACCTGAGCAAGTCATCGCAAAAGATTGTTAAATCTAAGCGCGAGGCAGAGGCACGTATGGCAGAGGAGTTGGCTAAGAAAGAAGGAAAGGGGGCACAAGTATGATTACGCAAATGAAGAAATACACCTTCTTGGTGTTCCATCGTGAGTACGAGGCCTTCCTCGAACAACTGCGCGACTTAGGCGTAGTGCATGTGACCGAGAAAGCCGCTGGTGTGGCAGATGATGCACACTTGCAAGAACTGCTATCTAAGGCGGACAACGCTCGCAAACTCATTGCACAAGGTGCTCCTGATCAATTGCTCAACGAGAAAGCTGCGCTCGAACAACGCATCGCAGCTACCCAAAAAGAAGCCGACAAGATGGCTGTTTGGGGCGACTTCTCTGCTGAGCGTATGGAGCAACTCAAAGCCGCTGGTTATACCCTTCGCTACTTTACTTGCCCTAAGAAACTCTTCCAAGAAGAGTGGGGTATTGTGGTAGCTGAGCAAGGAGGTACTGTGTACTTCGTACAAGTGAATAACGATAGCGAAGCACCAGAGGGCACTCAAGAGCAATTCCTCAGTCAAAAGTCAGCTGCTGACTTAATGAAGGATGTTGAAGGACTCAACGGTTTGCTTGTTGCACAAAATGCTCGTATCGAACTCTGGGCAAAAGAGAATATCCCTGCTTTGGAGAACGAACTCAATGAACTGAAGCAACAGATTGACTGGAAGCGCGTTACGCTCAATACCGAGTCTGAGGCAGACGGCAGTTTGAAGATCCTTGAGGGCTTCTGCCCAATCGATCAAGTGGCTGCATTGGATGCTGTGCTTGACAAGCAAGAGGTTTACTACCAAGCAGAAGATCCAACTGCAGAGGATAATACGCCTATCAAATTGCGCAATAACAAGTTTACCCAACTCTTCGAGAGTTTGACAGGTATGTATGGTTGGCCAAACTATGGTGAGTTTGATCCTACACCTATCTTGGCACCATTCTTCCTCTTGTTCTTTGCCATGTGTATGGGTGACTGCGGATATGGTATCTTGTTGATGATCATCGGTATTCTTATTGCTAAGAAGAAACTCAATATCGAGATGTTTGATGGCCTTGGTCCTATCATCACCGTACTCGGTGTAGGTACAACGGTAGTCGGATTCTTCCTCGGTACCTTCATGGGTATTGACCTTTATCAAGCAGAGTGGGTACCTCAAGCGCTGAAGTCAGTAATGATCAAAGGCGAGGTGATGGGCTATGATATCCAAATGGTATTGGCACTCTGTATTGGTGTGTTCCATATCTGTTTGGCGATGGTGGTAAAAGCCATCTGCTATACCAAGCAATTTGGCTTCAAGGAGAATATCGCTACTTGGGGTTGGACATTGCTCATTGTAGGTGGTTTACTTGTGGCTATCCTTGGCATGACTGTATTGCCAGCAGCTCTTTTCAAAGGAGCGATTATTGCTGTGGGTACTGTATCTGCTTTGGCTATCTATATCTTCAATACCCCAGGTCGTAACCCATTGATTAACATTGGTGCAGGCCTTTGGGATACCTATAACATGGCTACTGGTATCTTGGGTGATGTGCTCTCATATATCCGTCTGTATGCCCTTGGCTTGGCAGGTGGTATGTTGGGTGCTGCGTTCAACAACCTTGGCTTGATGGTGATGGGTGGAAGTACCGAAGGTGCAACATGGCAATGGTTGCCATTTGTATTGATCCTAGTTCTTGGTCACGTATTGAACCTCGCGATGTCTGCGCTTGGTGCGTTTGTTCACCCATTGCGTTTGAGCTTCGTGGAGTACTTCAAGAATGCTGGTTACGAAGGTAAAGGTACATTGTACAAACCATTTAAGAAATAATAAAAAAAAGGAGTCCCGATTCCCGAATCCAAATGAAAAGAATTCTGACTCCCGAATCCCGAAACAAAATTAATAAACAAAAATAAAAAACAAAACAATTATGAATGAAATTTTAGGTTATCTCGGCTGGGGCTTGATGTTAGGTCTCGCTGGTGTAGGTTCTGCTTATGGTACCACAATCGCAGGTAACGCTGCTGAGGGGGCGTTGAAGAAGAACAAAGAAAAAGGTAGTAGCTACATGATCTTGTCTGCTCTTCCTGCTACTCAAGGTTTGTACGGTTTCGTGGCCTTCTTGATGTGGATGGGTAACATGACTCCAGAGATTTTGGCTGTATCAGGTGCTAAGTACTTTGCAGTAGGTATTGCAGTAGGTTTGGTTTGCTTGCTTTCTGCTATCCGTCAAGGTCAAGTTTGTGCTAATGGTATCGCAGGTATCGCTGCTGGTCACGATGTACAAACCAACACCATGATTTACGCTGCACTCCCTGAGTTCTACGCTATTTTGGCACTCGTAGGTGCATTGATGGTGTAATAGATGGATTACCATAACCGCCTTAAGAGGTTGTGCAAACAAAAAATGGAAGGAACATATCCTTCCATTTTTTGTTATTTACTGATAATCAAGAACGTTCTGTGTTTTTCCTTCCAGCATTCCACAGTTGATAGGAGTTGAGTAGATTTTGCCAAATGATATACGCAGCAGGAGCAATAGCTGATAGGGGTGTGAGAAACATTTGTGCCATCCAGACTCCGAGAGCGGTATTCTTCTGACCAAAGGCCTGTCCTGCAGTGATACGACTTTTCTGCTGAATAGAGTAGTTTGCAGCCTCTGTATTAATAAGTACATCACAATAATCGGTGCCGTGAGTGGATGCAGGGAAATGGAAACCGATCCAACGTCCCAATGCAAATTGCAATAGACATGCGATTAATGCTCCTATACAAAGTACGATTATCGTTCCTGTAGCGTATTCCTGTGTAATTAGTGTATGGGTGATACGGCTAATTAGTACCACCAGTAGGATGACCCATAGATAAAATGGCATGGAAGCCCATGTGGTGGTAAGTGTGAAGAAACGTGGTGTACCTTTTCTTCTATAATAAGCTTCGTATCCTAACCGTAACAACCAAGCAGCAATAAATGGTCCGAGTAATAATGGAGTGACCCGGCATAATATCATCCACATAGCGGGCAGAAAATTGATACCCGCAGTAGGATTGACATATGGAAACAATGTGGGTACTACAATTGCTGTTGCTATATTACTGAGTAGTGAGAAGGTTGTAAGGTTTTGTATGCTACCACCCAATTTTCCTGCAATAATTGGTGCTGCAGTGGCTGTGGGCATGATGATGCATATCATTAATCCTTGAGAGATAATCTGTGTAGTTGTAGGAGAGATGTCTAAATGATTAGAGACAATGGTTGTTCCCCAATAAACACATATGGTTAATAGCATTTGCATACCCAACACTATCCAATGCCATGTGCGCAATCGTAAATCCAGTGGATTGATTTTGCAGAATGTGAAAAACAACATGAAGAATATCAGTGGTGAAAGCATCCAATCTAAATGGCGAAACCACTGATATCCTATCGCACCTACCACCATTGCGATGATGAGTGCATAACGATCAATAAAACGACGAAGATTAGTCATTATTTGCCTTGTTCGATGGCGAGTAATTCTTCTTGTGTAAATTGAATGTTATCTATAGCCCGTATATTATCTTGCAATTGTTTTACGCTACTTGCACCGACAATAACGCTGGTAACATCTTGTGCTAAAAGCCATGAAATAGCCATTTGAGCTAAAGATTGTCCTCGTTTTGTAGCAAGCGCACCTAATCGTTGTGCACGTGCAACCGCCTCATTTGTCACTTGGTCTGGATGAAGAAATACATTTTTGCTCGCACGACTGCCTGCTGGTATACCATGCAGATATCGGTCGGTTAATAATCCTTGTGCCAGAGGTGAGTAACAAATGAAACCAGAACCATTTTCGGTAGCTACAGGGAGATTATTTTGTAGTGTCTCTGGGCAAATAATGCTAGCTTTATATTGACTAATCACGCATGGGACATGAGCCGCGTGCAGATAATCATAGCATTCCTTTTGTTTGTCGACAGGATAATTGCTGATACCAGCATATAATGCTTTTCCTGCTCGCACAATATCAACGAGTGCTTGCATAGTTTCTTCTATGGGAGTGTCAGGATCATATCGATGCGAATAGAATATATCAAAATACTCCAATCCAGTTCGACGTAAACTTTGGTCGCAAGATGAGATTAGGTATTTACGAGACCCTCCATTGCCATAAGGTCCGTCCCACATCCAATAACCAGCCTTGGATGATATAATCATCTCATCACGATGGTTTGCCAAATCTTCACGTAGCACTCGACCAAATGTGATTTCTGCAGTACCTGGTGCAGGACCATAGTTATTGGCTATATCAAAATGTGTTATACCTTGGTCCCATGCATGAAGCAACATGTCGCGTGCGACGTCAAAAGGATCTTCACTGCCGAAGTTGTGCCAAAGACCAAGCGATACTAAGGGTAATTGCAGGCCACTCTTGCCAGAAAAACGATATTCCATAATTTGTATTATTTAAGATTATGTATCAATTGTATTTGCGTGGATAGTTGCAGAAAATGCCTATTGTGGCAATTATTCCCAACGCCATTGGATAATAGAGATATGCGATGATATCAAAAGGTGTGATGTGTGCCAATCCTGCTGCCATGAGCAGTTGTGCACCGTATGGTAGGAATCCTTGTGTGAAACAGCTGAAGGTATCCAGTAGCGAAGCGCTAATGCGTTTGTCAATACCATATTTGTTGGCAATCTCATTTGCCATAGGTCCGACAGTGACGAGTGCGATGGTGTTGTTGGCAGTGCACATATCTGCCAGTATCACTAATATGGCAATTGTAAATTTAGCACCACGTTTGCCATTGATGCGCATGGTCAGTGCGCGTATGAGGTATTCTATGCCACCGTTGTGACGAATAAGTGCCAACATGCCACCAGCCAGTAGGGTAACAATAATTAGTTCGCTCATACCCATGATACCTTCTCCCATAGCACCCATCCATCCGATAGCGGTGAAACTGCCTGTCGTGATACCTATTACACCTGCCAGCAAGATGCCGATGAAGAGCACAATCAGTACGTTTACTCCCACAATGGCCATGATCAGTACGGCTACGTATGGGATGACTTTGTACCATTCTAATAGAGGTATATAGTCAGGCACTTGCACGCCTCGTCCGATAAAGATATAGGCGAAGAGTACCAGTATTGCTGCTGGGGCTGCCAGGTAGATATTGGCTTTGAATTTGTCGTTCATCTTGCATCCCTGTATCTGTGTAGCAACAATGGTGGTATCGGATATGAAACTGAGGTTATCGCCAAAGAATGCTCCGCCGACAACCAACGCTACTATCAAGGGTAGGGAACTACCCGTCTGCTCGGCTATGCCCACCGCCACAGGGGTGAGAGCGACGACGGTGCCGACCGATGTGCCGATACTGAGAGAGATAAAGCATGCTGCCAAGAAAAGTCCAGGTAATAGCATACCTGCTGGTAGGAAACGCAGGGTGAGGTTCACCGTTGCATCTATTGCGCCCATTTTGCTGGCTGTGGTGGCGAATGCGCCAGCCAAAACGAAAATCCATATCATGAGCATGATATTTTCATCGCCTGCACCGCGGGAGAAGATATTGATGCGTTCGCGGAGTTTGAGCTTAGGTGTGATGCCCAATGCATATGCAGAGGCAATCAAGAAGGCGACAGTCAAAGGTAACTCGTAGAAGTCGCCCGCGATGAGCGACCCTACGAGATATACTATCATAAAAACGATAAACGGTGACAGTGCCAACATACCTTCTTACCCAATATCCAATAGCCGTTACTCTAAGCTGCGATAGCGAATACGCTTGGGTTCGTTAGCATCCTCGCCCAGACGTTGTTTCTTGTGCGCTTCGTACTCGGAGTAACTACCTTCGTACCAATAGAGTTTGCTATCGCCTTCAAAGGCGAGGATATGGGTACATATACGGTCGAGGAACCAGCGGTCGTGTGAGATAACCACGGCACAACCGGCGAAGTTCTCCAAACCTTCCTCCAAGGCGCGGAGGGTATTCACATCAATATCGTTGGTTGGCTCATCGAGGAGCAACACGTTGGCTTCGGACTTGAGGGTCAATGCCAGGTGGAGACGATTGCGCTCACCACCTGAGAGCACGCCACACTTCTTCTCTTGGTCTGCACCCGTGAAGTTGAAGCGACTCAAATATGCGCGAGCATTGATTTCTCTACCACCTACGCGGATATACTCTGTACCCTCGGAGATTGTCTCAAACACGCTCTTGTTAGGGTCGATATTGGAGTGTACTTGATCCACATAACCCACGCGCACGGTCTCACCTACGCTGAAGGTACCTTTGTCGGCTTGCTCCATGCCCATAATCATACGGAAGAGGGTAGTCTTACCCGCACCATTAGGGCCAATGATACCTACTATGCCGTTAGGTGGAAGCATAAAGTCGAGGTTCTCGAAGAGCAGTTTATCGCCAAAGGCCTTGCTAACGCCCTCTGCATTAATAACTTTGTTACCCAAGCGTGGACCGTTAGGGATAAATATCTCGAGCTTCTCCTCGCGCTCCTTCTGCTCCTCGTTGAGCATGCGGTCGTATGCAGCCAAACGGGCTTTACCTTTAGCTTGACGAGCTTTAGGTGCCATGCGCACCCATTCGAGCTCGCGCTCAAGGGTCTTGCGGCGCTTGCTGGCTTGTTTCTCCTCCATAGCCATGCGAGCTGTCTTTTGCTCCAGCCATGAGGAGTAGTTGCCCTTCCATGGAATACCTTCACCGCGATCCAACTCGAGTATCCAACCAGCCACGTTATCGAGGAAGTAGCGGTCGTGGGTGATACAGATCACGGTACCTGCGTACTGATGCAAGTGTTGCTCCAACCAGTCGATAGACTCAGCATCAAGGTGGTTGGTAGGCTCATCGAGCAGCAGGATATCGGGTTGTTGCAACAGGAGTCGGCAGAGAGCTACACGACGGCGCTCACCTCCAGAGAGGTGCTTGACTTGCGCATCGTCCGCAGGACAACGCAAGGCGTCCATAGCGCGGTCAAGGCGACTGTCGATATTCCATGCGTCCACGCTGTCGAGCTTATCTTGCAATTCTGCTTGACGAGCAAGCAGTTTGTCGAAGTCCGCATCGGGCTCTGCAAAGGCCATGTTGATGGCGTCAAACTCAGCCAGCATGTCCATGATAGGTTGCACACCCTCTTGTACGCACTCGCGTACGGTCTTCTCAGGGTCGAGTTGTGGGTCTTGCTCCAGATAGCCTACGCTATAGCCAGGGGAGAATACCACTTCACCTTCGTAGTTCTTCTCAATACCTGCGATAATCTTGAGTAGGGTGGACTTACCAGCACCATTAAGACCAATGATACCAATCTTAGCTCCGTAAAAGAAACTGAGGTAGATGTTGTTAAGTACACGTTTTTGTGGAGAGAAAGACTTGCTCACTCCCACCATGGAAAAAATAATCTTTTTGTCGTCTGCCATATTATTGATATAATGATTGTTAACAGAATATGTGATGAAGTATCTTATCGTTTCATATATATTGCAAAAGTATATGGATATGGATTCTTCTCATCAGCATCGTGATATTCTTCACTCACGCATTTCCAAATAGTAGAATCAATTTCAGGGAAGAAAGTATCTGCATCCTCCCACGAATGATGAATATGCGTAATATAGAGTTTATCTACTAATGGTAAGAATTGGCGATATACCATACCTCCTCCGATAATAAATGCTTGTTCGGTCGTACTAATTGCTTTTTGCGCTTCGAGAATAGAATGTACTACTTCAGTATTTTCAAAAGCAAAATCTTCGCGATCCGAAAGAACGATGTTACGGCGGTTAGGTAATGGATGTTTGGGTAATGAGAAAAATGTACGTTCCCCCATTATGACGGTGCAACCCGAGGTTTGTTTTTTGAAATAGTGCAAGTCGGCTGGAAGATGGCAAAGTAAGTCGCCAGCTTTGCCGATAGCATTGTTTTCAGCTATTGCTACAATAAGATTCAACATGATTTTATTAATTAGAAGTTATACAGCCACAACCCCAGCAATATGAGGATGTGGATCATAGTTTTGTAATTGAAAATCGCTGTATTTAAAATCAAATAAGTCCTTTACGTTAGGATTGATAATCATTTTGGGTAGTGGGCGTGTATCTCGGGTTAATTGCAATTTTACTTGCTCTATATGATTGAGATAAATATGAGCATCGCCAAATGTATGCACAAAATCGCCTGCTTTTAATCCTGTAACTTGCGCCATCATTTGAAGGAGTAGGGCATATGATGCAATATTGAATGGTACACCAAGGAATATATCTGCTGAACGTTGATATAGTTGCAACGATAAGCGTCCATCTGCTACGTAGAATTGGAAAAGTGTATGGCAAGGTGGAAGGGCCATGCTATTGACTTCTGCCACATTCCACGCACTAACGATATGACGTCGCGAATCGGGGTTTTTCTTAATCTGTTCAATAAGCATAGTAATCTGATCAATATGTCCACCTTGATAGTCTGGCCATGAGCGCCATTGATGACCATAGACTGGACCTAATTCCCCATTCTCATCAGCCCATTCGTTCCAAATACGCACACCATTTTCTTGTAGATATTTTACGTTGGTGTCGCCACGGAGAAACCAAAGCAACTCGAATATGATGGATTTTAGGTGCAGTTTTTTAGTGGTAAGCAATGGGAATCCTTCTTCGAGGTTAAAACGCATCTGGTGACCGAAAATGGATAATGTACCTGTACCAGTTCGATCATGTTTCTCTGTTCCTTCACGCAATACACGTTCACATAAATCAAGATATTGTCTCATAATACTTAGTATAAGTTGTATGTTGTTTTAAGCACACGAAACTCGGTGCGTCGATTCAACGAATTGCATATCTCTTGTTGACTTTCTGGTAAATTACTAATAAAGGCTTCATCAAGCGTTTGTTCTTTTGGTAGAAATGGATATTGTTTGTTTAATGATTCATCTACAACCACAGGCTTTTCTTCGCCATATCCTACAGGCGTAATTCGTGCATTTTCAATACCCTTTTGTATGAGGTAATTTGTCACAGATTGGGCACGTTTGAGAGACAACTCTTGATTGGCATCATTATTTCCTATCATATCTGTATGTGCAGCTAACTCAATGGTGATATTAGGATTGTCATTCAGTAGTTTTACCAAACTATTTAATCCCGCTTCTGAGTCAGGTGTCAGTTCCCAACTGCCAAACTTGAAGAATATATTGTCCATTTTCACAGGCTTGGAGATAGGTGCTAACGTAAAGTCTTGTTGATAAGTGTGGCTATCGCTCAATCCTATGGTAGATATTTGTTGTTTTTGGTTGAGGTACCCGCGTGATGTGGCGAGCATTACATAGCGTATATCTTTATTAAGTTTTAGACGATAGGTACCATCTTTTCGTACTTGTGCTTTTACATTAGTACCATCATCTCCCACCAAACGAATAGTAGCATCTGCGACATCTTCGCCGTTGTTGTCCACTATTTTACCTTCCACAATAAATTCCATTTCGGGCAATGTAAAAGAATATATTTGGTCATATCCTCGTCTTTGACCTCGATTAGAAGAGAAAAATCCATTCTCAGTCACCCCCATAAAGGTGATACCAAAATCATCATTATTGGAATTGAAGGGGGCTCCCATATTGAATATATCCCATACGGAGTCATTACGTATGGCATAGAAAAGATCTAATCCACCATAACCAGGATGACCTTTTGATGCGAAATATAATCGTCCATCTGCACGGTAATGAGGGTATAGCTCGTCGTCTTTGGTGTTAATGGTGGGACCCAGATTTTGTATATCACTCCATTTGCTACCATCTAAGATTGCCATGTAGATATCTTTTCCGCCATAGCCTCCTGGTGCATCGCTCACGAAGTATAGTGTATCTCCATATGCATTCAATGTGGGATGTCCTACGGTGATGCTACTATCCTTGAACAACTTCAATTCTTGTCCTTCTCCCCATTCGCCACTGGCACGTGTGGAGGTGTATATCTTTGCACCTACATCTTGTCCATTGATAGGACATGAATAGGTGAAATACATTGTTTTGCCATCAGGTGAGAAACAACATACACCTAATTCAGCAGAAGTAGTCTTTGCCTGTCCTCCTCCTTCTTCTTCACTTTCTTCATTTTCTGCTGGTTGGTATAACCCATCGCACAACAAGACGTCTTCCCATTCCCCAGCAGCATTTTTGCGCGTGGAGTAGAGATTAAATGTGGCAACACCTGTTACGGGAGAAGTGCGTATTTTCTTCTTTTTGCCTGTGCTTTTTTCTTGACGATTAGAGGTGAATACCAACGCATCTCCATCTTCAGAAATGAATGCAGGTGCAAAATTAGATGTGCGCTTTTCGTTGAATTCCTTTGCCAATGCTATTTTGTAGCGCGATGAATGGTTCTTCCATTGTTCCACTTGCAAGCAGCCATATTTGCCCGCTTGCGCTACATAGTCATTAGGATGTGCCTCTAAATAGATGTCGTACTGCTTTATTGCTTCTTTGTATTTGCCTTGGTAATGCAATACTTGAGCATATGATAAATAGACGATAGAATCAGGATAGTGATTTTTTATGGCATTTTTATAGGCTCCTATCGCTTTGGAGCCATTGATAATGCGATTACATTCGCCTTGCATGAAGGCAACATGTGCACGGAGATCCTTGTTCTTGTTAGAAATACGTCGATATGTCTGACGATACATTTCTCCCGCTTCATAATACTCGCCAATAGCATATTTACGATCGGCTTTTTTTATACGGGCATTTACACTACAGGCACTAAGCCCCAATAGGATAATTAATATAAATATGTTGTATATAAATCTGCTACGCATATATTCTATAGTTGATTGATATCTAATTTCTTCTTTGCATTTCTACGGGCTTCTCTGTCTTGCGAAGTGGCACAGTGGATACCATCTTTGCGCATTCGTTTATTTTCGGAGATATGTTCGCTACTGAATTGGCCATCTTTTTTTAAAATGACACGCACACAAAGAAGAATAAAGCCTACTGCAATTATTACTATTGTTATTAACAGGTCTTTTGTCATCTGTGGTTCTTGTGTTAAATCGAAGAACAAAAATATATGTATATTTCGACTGCAAAGATACTACTTTTTTCTCACATATACAACCTTATTTACTTTTTTTTTATATACTGATATTCTTTTGTGCTTTTTCTCTTGCATATTTGTAAAAAATGTAGTAATTTTGCCAGCAAAATAGGATTTTAGTATAAATATCTAACCAAATGAAAACAATTCGTGAGATATTCCGTATAGGATATGGTCCCAGTTCCAGTCACACCATGGGGCCACGTAAGGCAGCAGAGCTATTCAAAGAGCGTTATACAAATGCTGATCGCTATCAAGCGCATCTGTATGGCAGTTTGTCGGCAACAGGCAAAGGGCACTTGACTGATGCCGCTATCTTGGATGTGCTACCTACAGCAGAAATAGTATGGCACGATGAGTTTTTGCCTTTTCATCCCAATGGCATGCGTTTCTGTGCGTGGAATAGTGAAGGTGAATTGCTGTCGGAATGGACCGTTTATTCCGTGGGGGGAGGTGCATTAGCAGAAGATGTGGATAATTCGGAATCGTTAATCCAACAAACAGAATCTATTGATATTTATCCTCTTTCTCGCTTATCGGAGATTAAAGATTACTGTGACAAGATGGGATGGGACTATTGGGAATATGTAGAGCATTGCGAAGGAAAAGAAATATGGGATTATCTGCGTGAGGTATGGCAAGTGATGCGCGACTCTGTAGAGCGTGGATTGGATCACGAGGGGGTATTACCAGGACCTTTACATTTGCGTCGTAAAGCAGCCAGCTATTATATCAAGGTGGCTGGTTACAAAGACAATCTTCGCACGCGCGGTTTGGTGTTTTCATACGCTCTTGCCGTGAGTGAGGAAAATGCTTCAGGAGGTAAGATTGTTACAGCCCCTACATGTGGTTCGTGTGGCGTGTTGCCTGCAGTCTTGTATCACACATGGCGATCACGTAATTTTTCAGAAACGCGAATCTTGCATGCGCTTGCTACTGCAGGTTTGATAGGTAATGTGGTGAAAGAAAACGCCTCTATTTCAGGTGCTGAAGTTGGTTGCCAGGGTGAGGTCGGTGTGGCGTGCGCTATGGCATCGGGTGCTGTCAACCAATTGTTTGGTGGGACATTAGCACAAATTGAATATGCGTCTGAGATGGGCTTAGAGCATCACTTGGGTATGACGTGTGATCCAGTATGCGGATTAGTACAAATCCCTTGTATTGAGCGCAATGCTTTTGCTGCAGCTCGTGCGTTGGATAGCAATATGTATGCAGCTTTCTCTGATGGTACCCATAGTGTATCCTTTGATCGTGTAGTGGATGTGATGAAGCAAACAGGGCATGACCTGCCTTCTCTCTACAAAGAGACATCACAAGGTGGATTGGCTGCGATAGGAGAAGATCGAACGATACCTACAAACGGATAGGTACGTCATAAATGGTAGGATAAGTTACCCAACCAAGGATTTCTGCAACGTGACGATTGATGGCAATGTCGTCCACAAAATGAAATGGTTGCTCGCAGCCTAATTCCTTGAGCTGTGCATCTACAGCCTCGTAAATGTTGAGTGCAGGTTTGCTCATATGCATGATATGAGATGCAAAACAATGCTCAAATACCGACATGTCATACACTTGGTGAATATCTTCCCAATGTAACTCGTTGTTATTGCTTAATAGGAACAAGCGATGTCCTGCTTGTTTCCATTGGTGTATCAATTGCAGTCTTTCCTCTGGAATGCCACCATGCATAGTATTCCAAGCGGCAATAACCTCTTCGCGCGTGGTATCTTGGGATGCATATTGCAAGATAGTATTGATGAAATCGTCGGTGGATATATCGCCTTTTTCATATTGTTCCATCAGTGTATCTTCTATACCCTCGCCATTGGATGCAAGTCCCAATACATTTTGCATTACTCGGTTCCCAAGCATTGTTTGGAAACGCTTTATACATTCTGGCAAATTGTGCTGCATAAGCACACCTCCCATATCAAGGATAATAGTCATAATAATTTATAAGTTTATAATTGTTTGTTATGGTGTGGCGTGTGATCTTTGGTGTTATGTTTTAATTCAATTTCTTTCGCCAAAGATGGATGAGCCTATTCGTACCATATTGCTTCCTTCCTCTATTGCTATTTGATAATCATCAGACATACCCATACTTATTATCCTGTCGCTAATATCTTGGTGTTTATTCAAACAACAATAATCCGAGAGATATTTAATCATACGAAAACAACGGCGAATCTCTTCTTCTTCATCTGTATTGGTGGCCATACCCATGATACCGCATATTTCTATGTGGTCAAAGGTATAGAGTTTTGAATTGAGTGATTGAAACTCTTCGGGGGTGAAACCTGATTTTGTAACTTCTTTGGCTACATGTACCTCTATTAATACTTTAATCCGACGTTGAATTTTCTCAGCTTCTCGGTTTATTGTCTCTAATAATCGCAAACTATCCACCGAATGAATGAGATATACGAATGGTACTATCATCTTTACTTTGTTAGTTTGCAAATGACCGATGAAATGCCAACGGATATCTTTGGGAAGGGCATCGTATTTGGGTATCAGTTCTTGTACACGGCTCTCAGCAAAATCGCGTTCTCCAGCGCTATATGCCTCCATAATCGCATCGGCAGGATGAAACTTGCTGACACACACCATCGTCACACCAATTGGTATATGCTGACGAATTGTACTAATATGTTGCTCAATAGGGTTCAGAATTATAGCAATCTAATCTAAATTATACAGCGCGAAATACTTCGAGTATGGGCGAACGTGTAATGCTAACGACTTCACAATCAAGATTGTTGAGTGAATGCTGAAGTGTCTTGTTGGCTTCGGTCACGTTGCTTGCTTGTACGTAAATAGATACGGCTTTACGCTTTTCTTTACCATTGTCTTCGATGGTAATCATTTCTACGCGCGCTTTATACCAACGGTCGCCTTCTGGAGAAGGAATCAAATCATAGAATTGCACTTGTTTGCATGTTTTTACTTCCCATTCACCTGAAATCAAGGGTTTGATTTCTTCAATCAGACGGTTTTCTACATCGGCACATGTAAGACCCTCTACCATATAGGTTTCTTTGACTGCTGCTGAGTTGTCTTCGCCCGTTTGACGGGTATAGCTAATTTTAATTTCGTAGAATATCATATTGATTTACATTTTGTTGATTATAAATGATTTAATATCAGTTGCTTTCATTTTTTCATCTGGGAATATAGTGCTTGTGCCAGACCAGAAAAACAAAGGAACAATAGGATTGGTTTGTATGACATTGTCATATGTTTGGTATGCGTTGTTATTTAACTGCCAATGCTCTTGTAATTGATAATAGATATCACCTGCATTTTTTCGATAGATAGATGGTGCTGATTCGGTGATGATAGCTTCGTGAATAGGGTAAGCTGCATGTACTCCTTCAAAATCCATCAAGAAATTGGCTACTTGTCGTTGGATGTTTTCCAGTGATAGACGTTTTTGTTCTATAATGGTTCGGTTGAGATATATGAATGGTCCATACCCTCCATCTACCCATCTTTCGTGTCCGTACATTGCCATAAGATATGTGCTGATGAGTGCTGTGGCTTGCTCCAAATTAAATTGCTGTATGGGGATACCTACCTTTTCGTAGGTCTCAGGTGCATGTCCTTTGACGGGCCTTCCTACAATCAATAGTTGATAATTTGCTTTTCCAATACGTTGATTCAGTTGCTCCATGAGACGTCCTAATTCTTGATTGAGAGCCAAATACATATCTTCTTGCTCTGCCGAACGGATTGCATCTGTATTGGTCTTGGGAGAAATGGTAGTGAGTTGTAGAAAGAGAATATCAGGTATCAAATCTTCGCCTAATTGATTATTGGTCTGCATGTTGATTGCCAAATCAATAACCAAAGTATTTGCTACAGGACTATGCAACAGGTGCTCTTTGACGCTATACCTAAAGGTCTTGCGTTTCATCTCTTCTGGAGTAGGGATAGTATATGCGCCAATATCCATACGTGGTGTCCAAATTGATTCGATCTTGGGTTTCATACTGCCGTTGATATTCATCGCGTCAGCATCTGTGGGTAATCCTTCAGGATACCAAGAGGTGGTGACCCATTTATGAGTATCTTCGTCTAACCAGCAGCAACTATTGGCACCATGACCAGCCATGATAATGGTGGATTGAGGTTGTAATCCAATGGCATATATTTTGGCATCTGCACCATAGCGCAGTCTCCATTCATCAGAAATAGTGGTGGATAGAAGAGTACGTGGGGAATAGTTTTTGTCGGTACCTATACCCATGGCATTATCATCTTGCAACGTTTCAAAACAATGACGATACATTCGTGAAAAATAGGTATCTGCCATTATTCCATGAAAAGAAGGGGTAGTACCCGTCATCAGTGTGGCAGTTGTTTCTTGCCCACCATTGACGATATGCGGGAACGAGATAGTTGTTTGATAGGCTTCTTCGCTTAATGTGCGCAAACCACCTGCGGTCATATATGGACGTAGTGATGCGATATTTTCAGGCGTCATACCATCTACCACAACCACTATCGTCATACGAGGATGAGCCTGGATGTGAAATGAAAAAATGGATAATGATACTATCGCGAGCAGGGTATGTAATAAATGATTCGAGCGCATAAATGAATGAGAGGTAATAATAATATTCGCCAGTTAAATCCAACTAACGGGTGTGATGAAAAAAATGTTAGGAATATCACAATAATCAATAGGGTGAGATAGATACAACATAGCATGGCATCGAGCCACCATGATATTTTTTTTCGTTTCCTATCCCATATAGATATGGCAATAATGATGAGCGCAAATAATCCGATTCCTACACGGCAATCAGCATACCATGCTACGGGTGCAACTTCAAATGCTGCTATATTTTCATTCAACACCAATGGGGTGCCATCGGATAAGCGCGCTTGAGAGATATAATACATCAATTCTTCAGGCAGAAACAATCGCTGCTCGTTACTCATTGGTTGATCTGCTTTTGATCCAAACACAAGATTGATACCAAAGTCCACCCACGAATAAGGTCCGGTATAATGCGAGATAGTAGAACGAAATGGTTGATTTACATAGCCTTGATAAGGCGATATTATTGTATCCTGCAATGCTTTTTTTAGCAAATAGTAAGGACGTGTAGCACAATTATCAAATACAAAATTATAATGGTAAAAACGATTTTCTGGTTGATAGTTGATTATCAATGCGTCGAAAACCTGCTGCTTTTGTACCTGATTTAGATTTAGTTCCTGTTGATATGTCTTACGTCCAATTCTGCTATAGAACTTCTTGAAGTACTCGTAGGGCTCAATGCCTAATTGATAAAACGTATTTCCCTGAATAAATTTGATGTAGAAGTCTTTTTCCAGCAACGAAAAAATACCATAGTTGAATACTATATCAATTTTGTTCTTTGGATCGTATATGCGAAGACCCGTGTGTCCGTATTTTGACCATACTTCTGTGCCAGGCGTGCAAGTGAGCAGATATATCTGGGCACTATCACTTAGTGTCTTTTGTGCAAAAATAGAACTGCACAACACTATGCTAAATATGATTGAGAGGAGATACTTATACATGAGATAGGATTAGTGTAGGAATAAATGTACATATAATACCGATCATATAACCACCTATCACCTGCATAGGTGTATGTGCTTTGAGGTATATGCGGGCATACATCAACAGGAGTGATACACATAGGATGGTGATGAGCAATGCTATTGGTATAATGCCAAAAACAAGCGATATGCTGCATATTCCGCCAAATAAACCTCCTATGGCAGTTAGATGGGCTGATATTTTCCACCAATGATTGATGATGGTAGTAATAATTAAGGCTACGGTAGCTCCTATAGCAATCAAGAACCATACAAAAGGCAGATGCGCTGTCGTGTGTACGAAATAACTCCAAAAACCAAAACACACGATAGCGTATATATACGGTGTGGTACGTTCTTTGGGATTTGTAATATGCAACGATGAAATCTGTTTGCGTAGCCACAGCATGATAATTAATACAATCGGAATCACAGCAGTCAGAAGTATTGTACCTCCAATGACTACTCCGACATATACGGCAGGTAATTCCTGTGTGCGACTTAGCATCATACACATATACATAATCATACCATACGTAGGGATAAAAAGAGGATACAAACCGATGCTAATGGCATTGGCTAAAATAGTAAGTATTTGTTTGTGATCCGTCATATATTATGGCGCATTCGTGCTACAGGAATTCCTAATTGTTCGCGATATTTGGCCACTGTACGTCGTGCAATATCGTATCCACACTCATGTAAGATGTTGACCAAATCATCATCGGTTAAAGGACGTGTCTTATCTTCATTATCAACCAATTCTTTCACTTTCTGCTTAATCTCACGTGTAGATATTTCTTCGCCATCTTTTTTGACCATGCCTTCCGAGAAGAAATGTTTCAGTGAGAAGATGCCAAAGTTTGTTTGTACATATTTGCCACTACATGCACGCGAAATTGTGGAGGCATCATGATGTGTGATATCTGCAATATCCTTCAGAACCATTGGTTTGAGATAGGTGCTGTCGCCCTCTAAAAAGAACTCTCTTTGAAAAGCCACGATAGCTCGCATGGTTTCCAGAAGAGTTGTGTTGCGTTGTTGTAATGCATCAATAAACCATTTAGCAGACTCCACTTTACTTTTCAAGAATCGTGCTGCTTCATGATTGGAGGAAGAGATGTTATCCTTGTGGGAATATTCCTCCAGCATGGCATTGTATTCGGGTGAAACACGCAGTGTTGGGATGTCTCCTTGATTGAGCGTGACTATCAAGTCGTCCTCTTCTTGCTCCACAATAAAATCGGGAATCACTACAGTTTGATTGCCTTCGTAGATGGTGCCCATCCAATTGTTACCAGGATAGGGATTTAGTCTATTTATTTCTGCAATGGCAGCTTTCAGCTGTTCTTCAGAAATCTCCAAGCGCCCCATGATTTTGCTGAATTGTTTGCGCGTAAATATATCGAAATACTTGTCGATAATAGTAGTTGCTAACTGGATGCTTGGGGTAGGTTCTTTCTGTTTTAATTGCATTGTCAAGCAGTCTTGAAGGTCGTATGCAGCCACCCCTGGAGGATCAAATTGGCGTATCTGTGCGATGATTTCTTTCATCTTTTCATCAGATACTTCCAATCCCTCGCGGAAAATCAAATCATCCACCAACTCTTCGGCAGAACGACGCAAATAGCCCTTTTCATCTATGTTACCAATCACAAACTTTGCGATATGTCGATCGCTTTTGTCCATTCCCTTGATGAGATAGACTTGTGATTTCAAATACTCGCCAAAACTAATACCTGCTGAATATGGTATTTCTTCGCGAAATTCGCCTTGAGATTGGTTGGAAGATCCACGTTCGTAATTATCATCATCTACATAATCGCCGTAATCAAAATCATCGTTTTGGAGGGGATTCTCATAATCATTATCTTGATTATCTGCAATCAGTTCTTCATTTTCATTTGAACTATCATATCCTTCTTCCAAAGCGATATTTTCTTGCAGCTCTTCGTTGATACGTGCTTGCAACTCACAAGCAGGCAATTCCAACATACGCATCACCTGAATCTGTGCAGGCGACAGCTTAGTTTGTATTTTTTGTTGTTGGGTCAGTGTGAGTGTAGTAGCCATGGTGATGTACGATTTCTTATCTCTGCTTTCGCTTCCAAATATTATAATTTACAATTTTCTATGGCTGTCAGTACATGATGCGTGATGTATGCCAATTGTTCATCATCCAGTTCGGTGTGCATAGGCAGTGATAACACGCATGCTGCCAATTTCTCAGCTACAGGAAAATCGCCTTCTTTGTATCGAGGATCTTGATAGGCTTTTTGCATATGCAATGGGATAGGGTAGTATATCATTGCAGGTATTTCCTTTTCAGCTAATGTTTCTCGCAAGGCATCTCTATTTACATTTACGAGACGTAGCGTGTATTGGTGGAAGACATGCGTAGATTTTGTTTCTCGCGCGGGTACCAAGATATGTGGGTGATTGTCAAAGGCACTATCGTAGTATGCTGCCGCACGCTGGCGCGAAACTATATATTCATCCAAATGTGGCAACTTAGCATCCAATACAGCTGCTTGGATACTATCCAAACGAGAGTTTACACCTACTTGGTCATGATGATAACGAACTACCATACCATGATTGGCTATGGCGCGCATCTGTGCAGCTAATGTGTCGTCGTTGGTGAAAATAGCACCGCCATCACCATAGCACCCCAAATTCTTCGAGGGGAAGAAACTGGTGCAACCGATATGTCCGATGGTTGCTGCTTGCTGGGTGGTGCCATCATTGAATGTGTATTGGGTGCCAATGGCTTGGCATGCATCTTCTACTACATACAAATTATGTTCGCGTGCAATGGACATGATGGCTTCCATATCTGCACATTGACCAAACAGATGCACAGGCACAATCACCTTTGTGCGAGGGGTGATGGCTTTTCTAATAGCCTCCACAGAGATATTCATTGTATCCCAATCTACATCTACTACCACTGGTTTCAACCCCAATACTGCCACTACTTCAGCAGTAGCAATAAAGGTAAACGTAGGAGTAATTACTTCATCTCCAGGCTTGAGATCCAATGCCATTAATGCTATTTGCAGGGCATCAGTACCATTACCTACAGGAATTACGTGCTTGGCTCCTGTATATGCCTCTAAATTTTTCTGAAAGGAATTTACGGCAGGACCTTTGATAAATGATGCAGTGTCTATTACCGCTTGTATTCCGCGATCAATCTCCTCTTTGATGTGTTGATACTGCGTTTGCAGATCTACCATTTGAATAGTTTTCATTATTGTCTTTCTATTATATATTCTACTTCTCGGATATTACTCCTTACATTGGTGGCGTAAGGTGTCGTATATACAATTTCCACTGGTAGCGTATTTTCATTTGCTTGGGGATACCAACATATTGCTTGAAAATCAGATGCTTGTATGTCTGAAAAATGTGATATGCCTACGCGAACTGTTGCAGTCAGTTCTTTTGGGAAAAGATGAATCACTTCGTTAGTCGGTAAATTTTTCACCGTAATAGGCAGGGTAAAAGTTTTTTCTGTAAATGGTTCTATTTGCCATGATATGGCTACACTTTGCGCAGAGCTGCGCATACCATCAGGAATACGTAATCCTAATGTTTTTTGGGTGTTTTTTGCCAAATCAAGCAGTACGACACTATCGGTTTTTATTGATTCTATATGGGCAATTTGCTCTTTGGTACCATATATATATATAGTGTCTGGTTCCAGCATAGGCATTTTTTCTAATTGATGCTGTTGGGCTAAAGTCCAATATGCTGATAGTTGTACTGGAACTGGTTTGGAGGTCTGTAGTTGATACTGTATGGTGTTCAAATCCAATTGCACGTACTGAATTTTGCTTGTCTCAGGTAACACACTCGCCAATTGCTGACGTATCCAATCTGCGGGAATATGCAGCATTCCTGTATTTTCCGCAAATTGATTAGTCAAATCCATTTGTACCGTAGGACTATTGTGTTGTATGCGACGTAACATTTTGCCCTTATCTTGCAATGTCACTATCACATATGTGGGTAGAGGCTGGTCAAACACTACCTCTGGAGGGATATTTGTATAGTTGATGGGTAACTTTACTCGCATTTCCCGCTCTGATGACATGGTTTGTCCCCACCATACGAGGGTAACCATGCCAACAAAGAGCAGAAACATCATGGCGTCTTTGCTCACCAACCACATCCAGATACGTTTGATGTGTGTGTTGATGCGAGTGAAATCAATTTTCATCCCAATATTTAGTGATGATATTATTTCTTTTCCTCTTGTTTAGCGTCATCGGCGCTCACATACACACTACCTTTATCTACTTTAATAGTCACATCTTTAGCTACCTCAATGAGGAAGGTAGTCTCTTGTACCTCTTTAACTTGACCATAGATACCGCCTGCGGTAATGACCTTGTCCCCCTTCTTGAGTGCTTCGCGCTGAGCTTGGAGTTCTTTTTGTTTCTTTTGTTGTGGGCGAATCATGAAGAAGTAGAAAACTACAAAGATGAGAATCATCATTACCCAAAATTGCCAGCCACCACCTTGTTGTGTTGTGGTGTTAGCAGCAGTTGCCGCTTGTAAAAAAATGAATTGTAGCATAATTATTATTGTTTGTTATTTTTTGTTATCTCACGCGTTTTAGTATTACGTTGTCTTTGCACAGATCGTTAATGATTTTGGTCAGTATGCCATTGACAAAGATATAACTCTTTTCTCCCGAATATTCTTTAGCCAACTCTATATATTCGTTCATGGAAATCTCTATGGCAATTTGATTGAAGTGAATAATCTCAGTGAGTGCGGTGATTAAGATGATATGGTCCATATATGCGATACGGTCAGCTTCCCAATTTTGTAAAGCACCTGCTACCAGAGCTTTATATTCCTCTGCGTGCTCAATGGTTAAGCGGAGAAGATCCTTTGCAAAACTCAGCTCATCTTCGGAGTTAAACATCTCCAGCAACTGTTGTTCGTCCTCTTTTTCTTCCTCAAAACGCTTGATGGTCTTATCCACATAGGTCAATACTAATTCGGCATCCGTATTCCAATTCTGACAATCTAACAGTAACTCCAGTTCTTCCAAACTGGCATGCAAATCTGGATCTTCGGGCAAGAGGGTGGAGTATATCTTGCGCCATAGGCGTTTCTCATCCTCATAGGATGGAACTTCCAATTGCATGTATTCTTGATAGAACTTTGATTGGGTGAGTTTTTTATAGATTTTCTCTACGGCGTTCATACCTGCATCCCAACTCAAATTTTGGTTTGTCAGATAGTTACGCAGTGTGTGGTTGTTGAATAATTGCTTAGCTACTCTGCTATTCACAAAACGCATATTAGCTTCGTATGGCTGATGAGTAATATGTGCGCGTTTTTTTTCCAGCATGATTTGCTCATCTGCGTACGTTACCAATTCATCTGCAAAGCCCAACATCATCATATAAAGACTATAGGTATCAGAAAAACTGCGGAGCAGCTCCTTACGAGCGTTTAGAGGCGAATGCTCCTCTTGTTTGTAATACGCAAAAAGCGTTTGAATGATTTTAGTTCTTACTAATGTTCGATTTATCATAATCCAATGTTCACTTTAACCCTGCAAAGGTACTGCTTTTTTTTTATATACGCAAATAAATGCGTAATAATTTATGTTTTTTATAACTTATAATTATACATAGAGATAAGATAATTTATACGTATTATGGTTGTGTATCTTTCTTTTCGCTAACAAATAATCCGATGATAATTACGGCTATACCTACCATTTTCCATATGGGTAATACCTCGCCAAAGAGCAACCACATCAGTATCGCAGTGAAGATAGGACGCACATTGTTAAATATATTGGCACGCGTCACACCTATCTGGCGCACCGTGTAGCAAAACAGCACAAACGCCGTTACAGAGGCAAATACAGCCAAATAACCGACCGCTTCGAGTGCTTTGCCCGTAGCCCAGCGCCCATCGCTCAATGCCAACAATGTGCTTGCTTCATCCATTACTCCCCAAACAATATAGAACAAAACGAGCGAGATAGACTGCACATAAAATACAATACTCAGAGGTGAGTAGTGCGAAGGGATACGGCGGAGTATGACTGAGTAACTGACTGACATACTAACAGTTATTATTGCCAATATGACGCCCAAACCATTGCTTGATAAAGGTATTGATTCATTGCCTGATTGTCCATTACCTAACAATAGTAGCATCAGCATACCTATGGTAGAAAGTAGAATGCCAATGATATTGTTGCGCGTCACTTTCTCGCGCAATAGTACCCATGCAAAGAGGGGGGCCATTACGGGTTGGGTGCTGAGCATTGCTTCGGCTATGGTTGGCGAAGCAAAACTTTGGTAGGTGTATGTCTCAAAGATAAAGTACAAAAAAGGCTGAAACAATCCGCCTAAAAGAAATAAAGGGATGTCTTTTTTATGAATACGCTGCAAACCTACAATCTCGTTTTTGCGGAAAATCAAGCCAATGGCTAACATTAAGATTACTGCCAATGTGAATCGTAATACAATAATTGTTAGGGGAGTAAATACTATCAATGCTTCTTTTACAGCGATACCAGCACCTGCCCAAATCAGCATAGCAGCCACCACAGATAAATAGGGAAAAAAATGTTTCATCGTGCAAAAGTACTACATTTTTTTGTTATATGCAAATTTATGTGTTTTTTAGTTGTAAAACTCCCTATCTATGAGAATTTCTTGCCAATGGGATTATTGGAAAAACTCGACCACGAGGTCGGCTACGCGTTGGGTTTTTAGTCCGATCATGTGATTCTCGCCTTCTACGATAATCAGCTCGGCCGCGTCGCCATAGGTGGCTTTGAAATCTTCGCTGCATGAGAGTGGAACAATCTTGTCCTTGCTGCCATGAATCAGTCGAACTCTGCCCTTGTAATGGCTGGCTGTACCGTAGATATCCAGTTGCTGGGTGGTGAGGATATATTCTCTGCCTAACTTCATTATTCCAAAGCATTTGATGTACGCTGGGGGATCTTGTGGGTTGCACTTAGCCCCAAAGAACTTACCACGCAAACAGGCATCTTTGACCACCGATCCTGGTGCAATAAGTGCCAGCGAGTAGGGTTGAATACTATCGCCAGAGGCGGCAATCCTGCCAGCCGTCATAGCTGCCACTACACCGCCTTGCGAGTGTCCGAGAAGTCCGATACGAGTGACATAAGGCAAAGACTTGGCATATCGCCAAATAGCCATGGCGTCGGCAATCTCTTTCTCGATGGTCATTTGCTCCATCTCTCCTTCGCTATCCCAATGACCACCAAAATCAAAGCGAATGGATGCTATGCCCGCCTTAGCCAGTTTTCGGGCGATAGTAGGCATTGGCAGAATATCTCCGCTGGCAAAAATGCCGTGCATCAGAATGACCATGGAGCAAGTGTCGGTGTCTGGATTAAAGTCTTTGGGCAAAGTGACGGTCATTGCCAGTCCCCCTTGTGGACCATATACTTGATAGTCTTTGGCATATAGCATGGTAGTGAGTAATGGCAGAAGGAAAGTGGTGAATGGTTTCATGGTGAGAGTTATTTAGTAAATATGTTGCAAAGGTAAGAAAAACATCTGATATTTGCAAATAAGAATTAAAATTTACAAAAAAATAGACAAAATATTTGGTCATATCAGATATTTATACTACCTTTGCGGCGTAATTCGTAAAATAACGAACAATATACTAGTGTAACCAATAAATAATATGCTAATATGACCAACAAGCAATATGCTAATATAACCAACAAATAATATAATCAATATGAGCAACAAACAATACACCATTAAGCAAGATCTTCTCTCACGCTTTGCCAAAGCAATGGGACATCCAGCACGGATTGCGATTCTTCAGTTTCTCGCCAAGCGTGACACCTGTTATTTTGGTGATATACACGAAGAACTGCCTATAGCCAAAGCTACGGTATCACAGCACCTCAAAGAGCTGAAAGAGGCTGGACTGATCCAAGGTGAAGTGGAAACACCCAAAGTGAGGTACTGTATACATCGTGAGAACTGGCAAATGGCACAATCGCTCTTTGGGGATTTCTTTGGACAATGCGCATGCAAAAGTCAAGGTTGCTGCGAGTAAGCGACCTTTTTGGGAACTTTATACGAATTGACACTGATTTATTAAACGACAATTAATGTCAATTTTGATGTCAATTATTGTCAATTATAGGAATATATTTTGTTTGGGTTGGAATGAGCGACTTGTCGCTTGCAACCCAAAACAAAATGAAAGATAATGGGTATCAACAAGTATATATTTTTTTTATAAATAATGTTCGTAGAATTACGAATAGATAAAATATATTATATGAATATGAAAGCAAAGATTCTGATGATTGCCCTTTGCCTCGGGATGTTGGCATTGGGTGTTGAGAGTGCTCAAGCCAGCAGCGCAGGCGAGCCACGCTGTGCGGCATGTGCGTCGGTAGAGCAACAAGCACAAGAATGGGACATGGGAATACCTGTGCTCACTGCTCTAGTATTAGGACTAATAGCAGCCCTTTCGCCTTGTCCGTTGGCAACCAATATCGCTGCGATTGGCTATATCAGCAAACGCATCGACAACCGCAGGCAAGTCTTTCTACAGGGCTTATTATATACCTTGGGTCGAGTAGTGGCTTACACGGCATTGGGCGTTGTGCTGATTGCTCTACTAAGAAGCGGAAGCAGTATGTTGGGCGTACAGCGTTGGGTGGCGACATACGGCGAGATGGTACTGGGTCCAGCTCTGATCGTTATGGGCGGTTTGATACTGTTGAGCGACAAACTACGACTGCCGTCTTTGTCAAACAACAACAAGCATGCGCAGCTCGCACAACACGGAGGATGGGGCGCATTGTTGCTCGGCATACTTTTTGCCTTGGCTTTTTGTCCATCGAGTGCCGTGCTGTATTTTGGCGGATTGATTCCTATGTCGGCAACCGCCTCGATGGGTTATCTGCTGCCCGTGGTCTTTGCTATAGCCACTGCATTGCCCGTACTGATTGTGGCATGGGTGTTGGCGTTCAGCGTACAACACATAGGCAAGGTGTATGGCAAGATGCAAAGCATTCAGAAGTGGCTGAACATAATCGTGGCAATAGCGTTTATCGGTATTGGCGTGTATTATACATACAACTATTTTAGTAATCGTAATAGTGAGACAATCAATCATATAACATCTAAAAATAAAATTATGGAAATTAAAGTATTAGGCACAGGTTGCAGCAAGTGCCGCACTACCTACGAATTGGTAGAGAAAGTAATCAAAGAGAATGGCGTATCTGCCCAGTTGGAGAAAGTGGAAGACATCATGCAAATCATGGAGTATGATGTGATGACCATACCTTGCGTGGTGATTGACGGCGAAGTGAAAATCGCAGGTCGTGTACCTACCGAGAGCGAAATCAAACAACTATTAGGACTATGATTCAGCGATTTGCAGACTGGTTGGTGTATGAGGTGTTCTCGTTGGATGCCTCTACACCTTTAGGCGTGGCAGTGAACTTCTTCTTTTACGATAGTATCAAGATAATTCTGCTGCTCTTTCTTATCAGCATGCTGATGGGAATCATCAACGCCTATTTCCCCATTGAGCGACTCAAGCGTTTCTTGGTCACTCACAAGCTCTATGGTTTGGACTATTTCTTGGCAGCACTATTTGGCGGCATTACTCCGTTCTGCTCATGCTCGTCCGTGCCGTTGTTTATTGGCTTTGTGCGAGGGGGCATACCCTTGGGTGTTACGCTGACTTTTCTGATTGCCTCGCCTCTGGTGAGTGAGATAGCTATTGCCATGTTCCTGGGCACTTTCGGCATCAAAACAACGCTCATTTATATCGTTAGTGGTACGATATTGTCTATGATTGCGGGTTTTATCCTCAGTAAGATGCGTCTTGAGCGTTATCTGAGCGATTGGGTGAAAGCCGCACAACAGCAGTCTAACACGCAGAGCCAACAATGGGAAGCAGAGCAAACACCTTTTCTGCAACGCTTGCCTGTGATAGTAAAAGACGCTTTGGGAGTCGTTAAGGGAGTGATATGGTACATATTATTAGGTATAGGCGTGGGTGCGGCTATGCATGGTTATGTGCCCGAGGGCTTTTTTGAGCAATTTCTGTCGGCAGACAACTGGTGGGGCGTGCCATTGGCAGTCGTGTTGGCAGTACCGATGTATGCTAATCCAGCCAGTATCGTGCCTATCATAGAGGTGTTTGTAGCCAAAGGTATTCCATTGGGGACTGCTATTGCGTTTATGATGGCGGTGATAGGGCTGTCTATTCCAGAGGCGATGATGCTTAAAAAAGTGATGACTTGGCGACTGATAGGCATTTTCTTTGGCGTGGTGACATTGTTAATTATTGTTTCAGGATATTTGTTTAATTGGCTATTATGAGAGTATTGATTTTGTGTACAGGCAATAGTTGCCGTAGTCAAATGGCACACGGTTTTGTGCAATCGCAGCACCCTGATTGGGAAGTATATTCAGCTGGAACTCAACCTGCGGCAAAAGTTAATCCGATGGCTGTGAGAGTCATGCAAGAAGTGGGTATTGACATTTCGCAGCATACGCCGCACCATGTGCAGGAATATGTGAATCAGTCGTGGGACTATGTGATTACTGTTTGTGGAGGTGCAAACGAAACCTGCCCCATTTTCGTAGGGCAGGTTAAGCATCGCTTGCATATTGGTTTTGATGATCCATCGGACGCTTTGGGCAGCGAAGAGTATATCCTTTCGGAGTTTCGCCGCGTTCGCGATGAGATACATCAGAAATTTGCTGCGCTGTTATATTGA
>JAZREU010000099.1:0-89176 GCA_045660925.1 Paludibacteraceae bacterium
CCTTTGAGATGAATGATGGGGTCGCGTTGTACACGCAGGAATAGCTGAACAGCGTTAGGGATATTGAGTGCATCGATGTACTCACGCGACATGAGTAGCACATGTGCCTCAAAATCATCCGACTGATTGATTTTGCGCACTTCTTGTTGCTGAATAATTACAAAGAGGTCGTTTTTCTTTATATGATATTCAGTGCCATCCACAAGGAAATCAGCACTGCCTTTTCTAATCAATGCAGCACAAACATGATTGAGTTGGAATGTGATGTTTCGATTGAACAGCGAGTGGGTCTTTTCTAGCATAATGACGTCGTCATTGATGCAAAGCGTTCCCGCCATATTGCGGTATCTGCTGGCAGACAACCGCGAAATATCCATTATAGATTGTTTTGTTAAAGCCATATTGTATGGTATATTTTATCCGCCCCTTTTTCATCCTTTGGTTTATCCGCCCAAATACATTTTTTGGCTATCCCCAATTCCCTCTCACTCAAAAAATGCTGTCATTCCCGCATTATTTACGCTGCAAAAGTAGTCTAATCTTCGCGAACCAGCAAATTTTTCATACATTTGGAA
This sequence comes from Paludibacteraceae bacterium, assembly GCA_045660925.1. GTDB lineage: Bacteria > Bacteroidota > Bacteroidia > Bacteroidales > Paludibacteraceae > Colicola. Next base: position 576 of record JAZREU010000099.1, read on the forward strand.
CTATTTTTCGTACAAATTCACCCTTTTTTATGCCATATTTCTACTATTTATATCATTCCCAATACACACAACATTCCGCATGCTTTTACCACATCAATGGCTAATTAGGCTAATTTATAATTCATATGATTCGTTTAATTCTTATCTCGCATTCGCTCGAACGATAATTTCGCAGTTAAAGTATAATCTTTGTAAATGTTTATTATTTTTTTGATTAACAATAGTGAAACAAAATAAAGACAAAAACTTGCATACGTCAGCATTTTTTTGTACCTTTGCACCCGATTAGGTTTATAGCTTTACCTCGGCGAAGCCGACACTACACAATATGACCACACCATTCAACAACGAGAAGTACATCCGCATACAGTCGGAGCACATCAAAGAGCGCATTGCGCAGTTTGGTAACAAACTTTACCTCGAGCTCGGAGGCAAACTCTTTGATGACTATCATGCCAGTCGTGTACTACCTGGCTTTCAGCCAGATAGTAAACTAACTATGCTCACCCAACTCAAAGACACCTTGGAGATTGTTATCGTCATCTCTGCTGCCGACATCGAGAAGAACAAAGTGCGCCAAGACCTGGGCATCACCTACGATGTAGATGTATTGCGTCTTCGTGAAGAATTCATGTCACGAGGATTCCTCGTTAACTCCGTGGTCATCACCCACTATAGCGGTCAAGTGTCGGCACAAAACTATAGCCAACACCTCGAACGCCTCGGCATCAAGACTTACTTCCACTACACCATTGAGGGTTATCCTCACAACGTGGCACTCATTGACTCTGCTGACGGCTTTGGCAAAAACGATTATATCGAAACCACCCGTCCGTTGGTAGTAGTGACAGCTCCTGGTCCTGGTAGCGGAAAAATGGCAGTATGTCTCAGCCAACTCTACAACGAGCATGTACGTGGTTACCAAGCAGGATATGCTAAGTTCGAGACTTTCCCCGTATGGAACCTGCCACTCAAGCACCCCGTGAACAAAGCATACGAAGCTGCTACGGCCGACCTTAATGATGTGAATATGATTGACCCATATCACTTAGAGGCATACGGTAAGACGGCAGTTAGTTACAATCGCGATTCAGAGATATTCCCTGTGCTTGATGCCTTGTTTACAGGCATTTACGGGCACAACCCATACAAGTCACCTACCGACATGGGGGTGAATATGGTGGGTTTCTGTATTGATGATGACGAGGCATGTTGCCATGCGAGCAAACAGGAGATTATCCGTCGCTACTACCATGCGCTCAATGACTTTGCCAATGGCGATATAAGCGAGGCAGTAGTCAATCGTATTGGTCGTCTCTTCAAGCAAGTGGGCATCTCCACAGCCGACCGTCCTACCACTACCGCTGCTAACGAACGCAAAGAGCGAGATAATAGTATGGCAGTTGGCGCTATCGAACTGCATGACGGTACCATCATTACAGCTGAGGCTTCTCCCCTACTCGGCTCAAGTGCAGCTCTTCTGCTCAATGCAACCAAATATCTCGCAGGCATTGACCACGATGTCAAACTCATCCCACAAGAGATGATAGAGCCAATTCAACATACCAAGATTAGCTACCTCCGCGGTCGCAATCCTCGCCTTCATACTGACGAAGTACTAGTAGCATTGTCCGTCCTCTCGCTACACGATGAGAACTGCCGTAAGACACTCGAAGCCCTACCTGAGTTGGCAGGTTGTCAAGTACATAGCACAGTCATGCTCTCCGAGGTCGATCGCAAAATCTTCCGCAAGTTAGGCGTAGATCTCACCTGCGATCCTGTGAGGAAGTAGTCCAAGGTTGTATCCCCCCCTTGGGGAGGTGGTGTGCGCTTCGCGCAGGTGTAAAATGTAAAGACAAGATTAAAGATACGGTGCAAAGACTGCATCGTATTTTTTTATCCATTGTTTGGCAGCTTGGTCGTACCACTTAAAGAAAACTTGGTCTGACAATGCACCTGTTGTCCATTGCTCGTACAACGGCATAAAGTCCTTTACAATCTTCTCCTCAACCTCTTTGGTACAGTCCAACAACGCAGGTTTTCCATCCGCTCCACGCAGAATATTCTGCATACTAATATACTTATTGCCATTGCTAATATGCAATGGAAACGCCCATTCATTCTTAATTTTCAATGACTTATCACATATATCTGCATTCAGTTGTTTGCCGTCTTTGGCATTCTCATTGCGGGCTTTCATATACGCAGGCAAATGGTCTTTATGCATCAACAAAGGCACTGCTACTGCACATGCAGGATACCCCAAAGCAGTCCACATGATTGTGTATTTTGGGTCCGTTACTGGTTTTACTCCCTCGAAACAAATCACAGCAGAAGTAATTCTACGGGGAATAAAATCCTGATCCACAGCATACTGAGGTGCATTTTCTGCATTGTATTTGAGATCCAAGAGCTCGTGACGATATTGTCTGGAAAAAAGATTGATGGCATCAATAGCGGAGAGTTCACGATCACGTGAAAAAACCTCTTGCATAATTGCGGAAGCTGTTTGGTAGCGTTCCCAGCCCTTATAATCTTCATAGCGACCTGCGAAACTGAAATTGGTTACCACGCGATACCCTTTCTCCTCCTCATTAACATCATATTTGATATAACGAGAGTTGTTCATCTCGTAGTAAGCAGCTCCGCCATGTGCGTCAATGACTCCAAAGTTTGCCTCTACTCCCCATGGCTTGGGATAAGTCTCTATCCACGCTTCGAAGTCGGCAATAGTAGCACAATGTGCAAGGGCTTGGTACATCAGTTCACCTTCTCTATCCATCTGACAATCAATCGTATCCTCGTGCAGGTTATAAGAAGCAGTATTCATTATACAGAAGCCTGCTTCGTTCATGCCCGACCATACTTCACCATCCAATGTGGGTGAATTCATCAGTCCAATAAAGGCATATTTCTCACCTTGGAAATGGGCAATACGGTTGTTGAGTTCTTCCGTATCACGATGCTTGAACATGAGGGGTTTGCCCGATGGTGTAGCACTTCCACTGATGATGAACGAGGTACATGCCCAAACATTCGAAACTACACTTACTAAGAAAAACAACAATACTTTTTTCATCACCTCACAAATATAAAAATAATTTACACTTTCTATTTACGTTTTTCTATCTCCTCCGACAGCAACCTATACAGCATTTGCTGTTTCTCACCAAGCAAGCTCAAGTGATGACTCATCACATTCTCATCACCTCTATGAGCAGGCCCCGTCTGTGCATCGCGCGGAGACAGGGTGTGAATCTTGGCTGCCGTCTCATCAATCAAGGGCAATAGTGCCGAAAAAGGAATATGCGTATTCTTGAGCAGTTCCTCCGCCATGGTGTACATGAGATTGGTAAAATTGCATGCATATACACCCGCTACATGCAAGCGCTCACGGTCGTGCTGCGTAGTCTCATACACATGGCTCGTGATAGTCAAGGCTAAGGAATAGACTGCACTAATATCATCTATCCCGCGTGCCTCAAAGAAGACTGGCACTGTAGAGAAATCCTCAATCACACGCGCCTTACTGAATGTTTGGAAAGGATAAAAAACACCCGCATGCGGTTTGTCGTCACCAAAAACCGTGATGGGCATTGTACCTGATGTGTGAAGGTGCAAGGATTTACCTACGCCGACTACTTGCGCCACCACACTGGGCAATGCCTCATCACGGACTGCATAAATATATACATTCGCCGCTGGCAGGTGATCCAATCCCTCGCGACTACTAACCATCTGACATGCTATGCCTTTCTTGCGAAAAGCATAGTCTAAATTCGTGGCGACATTGCCCTGACCGATAATAACGATGTTCATTGCTTAGGTTAGAGGTTAAAGGTTAGAGGTTAAAGGCAGGGATTTATAAAACTCCGTGACGGCAACGATGCCGTTTTCCCAGACTTCGAGGTCCATGGACTCGTTGGGTGAGTGAATGGCGTTCTTCTCCAAGCCAAAGCCCATGAGGATAGTCTTCACGCCCAGTATCTGCTCGAAGCTACTGATGATAGGAATACTACCACCACGGCGTGCAGCCAATGGGCGCTTGCCAAATGCTACTTCAAACCCACGCTCTGCTGCCTTGTATGCAGGTATATCAATTGGGCATACATAGCCCTGTCCACCGTGCATAGGTGTTACTTCCACGCGTACGCCCGCAGGCGCGATACCTTGTATATAGTCTATAAAAGCTTGGCTCACTTTCTCGTGGTCTTGGTTGGCTACGAGTCGGCAACTGACTTTAGCATACGCCTTGCTGGGCAAAACGGTCTTACTACCCTCGCCTGTATAGCCACCCCATATGCCACAGATATCAAAAGACGGACGGCAGGAGTTGCGCTCCAAGGTAGAATAGCCCTCCTCACCGAAAGTTGCATCCACATCTATCGCCTCGCAGTATGCCTGCTCGGAGAATGGAATCTGCTTAATCATCTCGCGCTCCGCTTCTGGGATAGGCAGTACATCATCATAGAAATGAGGGATAGTGATGCGCCCATGATCATCAACAACCTTTGCCAACATCTCGGTGAGGGCGTTGATTGGGTTCTTCACTGCGCCTCCGAAGTGTCCGCTATGCAGGTCACGGTTGGGTCCCGTGACTTCTATTTCCCAATACGCCAATCCACGCAAGCCCGTCGTGATAGAAGGTGTGTCCTTGCCTATCATAGAAGTGTCGCTCACGAGGATAATATCGCATGCCAGCAAATCCTTATGCTCCTTTAGGAAAGCATCCAAGCTGGGGCTACCGATCTCCTCTTCGCCCTCGAAGATAAACTTCACACGACAGTTCATCAGTCCGTGCTTCACGAGATATTCAAAAGCTTTTACTTGAATCATCGCCTGCCCTTTGTCATCATCTGCGCCACGGGCATAGAGACGACCATCGCGAATACTGGGCTCCCATGGATTGGAGTTCCAAAGTTCCAAAGGTTCGACAGGCATCACATCGTAGTGGGAATAGACAAGTACCGTAGGTACTGGATATTGGGTATTGGACGCCACTTCGTGGCTATTGGATATTGGGCTGTACTCGGCATACACAAACGGATTGCCCTCAGAGGGCATCACCTCAGCGTGTTGTGCGCCTGCGACGAGCAGTAGTTCGCGCCAGCGCTCAGCGCAACGGAGCATATCATCCTTGTGCGCAGGTTGGCAACTGATACTGGGGATACGAATAAGACTCGCCCACTCCTCCATGAAGCGGGTGCGGTTTTCTGCAATGTATGAACGAATCATATATAATTATGAATTTTGAATTATGAAGTATGAATGTGTTTCAAAAAAAATTGTTGCATTGCCACTTGACTCGAGAAAACTCCCAAAGACAGGATTTGAGGGGTACAAGTCCTTTGTAATCTAACTGCCTCATCGCTACGACAAATGTCGGTCACCGCGCAGAGTATTAGCACGCCATTGGAAAGAGCACCTTTCTCGGAAAAAATTTATGTGTTGAGTTTTCCGGTTCCTGGGCAATGCAACAATGTATGTAAGATCGCTTTATACTTCTTTACAATTTCCGTGCCAAAGTGTAAAAATTAAAATCGCCATGCCAAGGTAGCAACGATACGATGCGTGCGGGTGCTGACCTCCAGAGGAAGGGGTTGGCATTCTGAGGCATACTGGTGCAGCGTTTGCCAACGGTATTGGTATGCCAATTGCGCTACTACTATATCGCCTCGATAGCCGAAACCGAGACTGGCATACTGCGATTGAGGTATATAGCGATAATCCATATCTGTGCGAATGGAATTATAGTCCAATCCCACAGGTACTTCCTTTTCCAAGAACGAAGATTCATATACATACCCTGCATTGAAGAACAACCCTCTTACCGCCTGTACTTCAGCACCCAGGCGCAATGTATGAACATCGTCCATACCTTCAGCATGGGCATAATCGTACTGCACAGCCAGCATAGCTCTGTTTCCTATCTGCCCTGCTATTCCCACGCTACTGCGCAAAGGGGATATCATTTCCATATTAATCGTTCCACTCGCAGGCGTCAAGACATCATAAGTCTGACTATCCACCGTGCTATACATATCTCCCTCTGTCTGCACCGACAATTCCAACAAAGTAGGTGTCTGGAATGATGCACCTATACGCATCCATTTGACAGGACGATATATCACACCAAAGGTACCATTAACACCCACACCCGACATATGATACAATGATTTCAGTTCTGCCGAATGGATACGATCTGCCTCATGATGTTCAACACGTTTTGTATAACTCAAGGTTGGCACATTCAAATTCACACCCACATACCACTGGTTGCCTATATTTGAGCCCCACGAAAAAGTATATTGATCATAGTTTCCTGACTCCGAGACACTCAATGTTCCATCTATAAAATTCACAGCACTTATCCATCGGTCATCTGTCTTTGGATTAATAAGATAGGCTTCATACCCTAAGATACTCAACCACCCTATTTCTGCATCATCCCAAGGGGTATTTTGCAAATACTGTTCAGCCAATCCGTCTGTTTTCATACAAATGGTTTCCACCATACCCATATTCTGCCCACTGACCACTACATCGCGATTAAAATTTGCCAAACGATTGACCGACAGCATAAAATTATTGAAAATCATACCGCGTTGCTTCATCGGATTTCCCCATGCCCAAATAGCAGATACTTGTGGTGCAGCAAAGCGATATCGGGTGTAGTCTTGTGTAGAATTGTTTAGAGTGGTGTAGAGTTGTGTAGTATTGTCTATTGTTTCATCAATAGTCAGCATAATCTCATCTCTGCGATAGAGACCCAATCCTGCGGGATTATCCATCACAGCCGAGGGATCGCCTCCTATAGCCGTCATTGCACCACCCATACCTACATAGCGCGCCGTACCCATGATTTGGCGTTCGGAAGAACGCTGCACATCTTGAGCTCTCAATGTGGAACCAAGAACAAGGAGCAAAGAGCACAGACTGAATATGTAGGCATATCGTTTCACCTAATTCAAAATTCTTAATTCTTAATTATCATGACTACGGTATCGGGGTATTGGGTAGTATCTTCTAAAAAGATGAACTCGCGCGCATTCTTATCATACACGGGTTCGGTAGGCACAATCGTATCCGTTTGAGCCCAATAGTAGGAATCGTCGGTATAGATTGGATTTGAGCCAAGAGCCAAGAACCAAGAACCAAGACATAATATGAATAGTATGCGCTTCATCTCTATAAAGCCATTGCAAAACCTGTGCCAAAGTACTTAGTTGCGGAAGCCGATAATCTCGCGCACCTCGCGGATGGTCTTCTCTGCACTGGCAGCCGCAGCTTCAGCACCCTCACGAGCTACCTTCAAGAGATACTCCTCGTTGTTTTGGAAATCGAGGATACGCTCGCGGATTGGCGCACAGAAAGCGTTGATGTCCGCAGCGAGTTGCTTCTTCATATCGCCATAGCGGATAGCCATATTGTTGTATTGATCGTTGAAGTAATCGTAGGTGTCAGGCGTAGAAACGAGTTGCATGAGCGTAAAGAGATTCTCGATAGGCTCGGGTTTCACCTGATTGAGCATGGTAGGTCCTGCATCGGTAACAGCACGCATCACTTTTTTCTTGATGGTAGCCTCATCATCGCAGAGGTAGATAGCATTGCCTTCGCTCTTACCCATCTTGCCACTTCCGTCCAAGCCAGGCACTTTCACCGCTTTGGCGTTGAAGTGGAAGGACTCAGGTTCCTTGAAATACTCTACATCATAGATACGATTGAAGCGGCGAGCAAAGAGGCGCGCCATCTCCATGTTCTGCTCTTGGTCTTTGCCCACAGGCACTTTGTCCGCCTTGTGCACCAAGATATCCGCCGCCATGAGGGATGGGTAGGTCAGCAGACCCGCATTCACATTGTCGGGTTGCTTGCGTGCTTTCTCCTTGAACGAAGTTACACGCTCCAACTCACCCAAATAGGCATTCATATTGAGATAGAGATAGAGTTCCAGCACTTGCTTCACATCGCTCTGCACATAGATAGGTGCTTTTTGAGGGTCGATGCCACAAGCCAAATACTCCGCCAAAATGGTGCGAACGGAAGTACGGATATTTTCGGGCGTTGGGTGCGTAGTGAGCGAGTGCCAGTCAGCGATGAAGAACATACAGTTGTACTCCTCTTGCATCTTCACAAAACTCTTTACCGCACCAAAATAATTACCAAGGTGCAAATTACCCGTAGGGCGAATGCCACTGATTACTTTTTCCATTGTTCAATATGGTTTAATATGGTTCTAAATTGCGCAAAATAGTTTAATATGGGCGCAAAATTACTACTTTTTTTTGAGATATGCAAGTTTTTTTGTACTTTTGCAGACAAATAGCAAAAATCACTATGACACTGGCAGAATACATCGAACAACATTCATCGCCTGAAAGCGATGCTTTACGCAAAATAACCCGCAGTACACATCTCGAACTCATCAACCCGCGCATGCTGTCTGGACATGTGCAAGGGCGCGTGCTGAGTATGATTAGCCAGATGATTCAGCCTGAGCGCATTTTGGAGTTGGGTACCTTCACGGGCTACTCGGCTCTGTGCTTGGCGGAGGGTTTGACTGAAAATGGCAAACTCCTCACCATCGAGCACAACGATGAACTGGAGGATATGATTCGCCGCAACTTGGCGTTGTCGCCATTGGGAGAGAAGATTGAGTTGGTCATTGGCGATGCCAAGGCTGTGCTTCAGCAGTTGAAGGTGGAAGGTGTAAAGTGTAAAGGCAAGGAGTTGTTTGACCTCGTGTTTATTGATGCGGATAAGAAGGAGTACTGCGATTATTTGGATTTGGTGCTGCCGCTGATGCGCGAGGGCGGTTGGATATTGGCTGACAACACACTGTGGGATGGTCATATCATTGAGTCCGCTTATGACAAAGACAAGCAGACGGTTGCCCTCCGTGCCTTCAACGACAAAGTGATGCAAGACGATCGCCTCGAAAAGGTCATTCTCCCTCTGCGCGATGGACTGACGATAATAAGGGTTAAAGAGCTGGTTAATTAATCGAATCGCGAAGTTTCCACTATTTTCCGAGTATCTTTCGAAACCACTTCGGTACCACTAAGATGTTCATAGGTGGGTGCTGGATCAAACAAAAGGATTCTCTAACTCATTCATATTCTTCCGCCTATTAAATTGCACAAAAAGTGCTGCAGTAGGTCATATTTTTTTCTAATATATGCAAACAAAAATCGCCACTGTGGGCGATTTTTGTGTAAAGTGTAAGGTGTAATGTGTAAAGGCAGGGATTACAACTCTTGTCCCATGACGGTGTAGGTTTTTCCGTCGCGGAGGATAAGGAGTTGACCGTCTTTTACCACTTTTTTGGTATTGGATGTTGGTAATTGGACATCAGAAGTACCCGTTGGTAGTTCTGGTTCATTCACGATTGTATAAACACCTGGGTACACCTCTGGTAAGTATCCATTGTAATTCACTAATGTACCAACAACCTCTACAAAATCGCCCACTTTGACTGCAATATCTGCTTCATACATAGGTTTTATACGATATGTAAACAACACTTGACCGCCTTCTTTGGTATCAGCCATATAAAAAGAGATATTCTTATACAGTTCTGAATATTCATTTGTGATTTCTGTTACATAACCATGTATCGTGTATTCCTCTGTGGTTGCTGTTGCACCAGTTTCCAGACAAACAATTACAGCTTCTGCGCAAGAAAGTACACGCTTAGGTGTATCAGGAATAGAATCTTCGAGGCATTGGATCGTATTGAATCGTCCCCAAACTTCATGCGCTTTGTATGCCTCCAATGACTCGCAAGGAGTGTATAAGGCGGCATTGTAATCGTTGCTCGAAAATGCCTTATTTACAACAGGTGGTGTGGCGGATAGGCAATATATAGTGTCATACAAACAATAAGCGAGCGCTCCTTCACCAATACTTGTTACGGATGTTGGTATTGTGATAGAACTTAAATTATCCATCTTGTAACAAAGATAAGCAGGAATATGTTCTACTTTATCACCAAAAGTGAAGGATGTAATTTGAGAACGAATAAGATAAAAAGGAACCGTTCCTTCATAAGGTTCAAAATCTACACAATTCTTTGCATTCCATGTAATAGATGTAATAGCTTCACAATCTTGGAATGCTCTTGCTCCTATATTGGTGACATTCTCAGGAATGGTGATTGATGTGAGACTGCTACAATGATAAAAGGCATAACCATCTATCAATGTAACACTATTAGGAATACTAATCGAAGAAAGTTGATGACAGAAAAAGAACGCCCCTTCTCCGATTGTTTTTACTCCTTCGGGAATATCAATGGAAGTCATGACTTGACATCCGTGAAAAGCAGCACCACCAATATGTTCTATTGTATTAGGGATGCTTGTGTTTTTACAACCAGCAATGAGTGTATTGGTCGCTGTTTCTATAATAGCATTGCAACCTTCTCTGCTGTCGTAAATAAGATTACCACTTTCTACTATGATTTCAGCGAGATCCGTAGTGTATGCAAAAGCTTGATAACCAATGCTATTTACACTATTAGGGATAGTGATAGATGTTAAGTTGAAGCACGCATCGAAAGCTGCCTCCCCAATACTGCTAACGCTGTTAGGTATAGTGATAGCACTCAGTGTATAACAAGACCTAAAAGCCCCATTTCCAATATTTTTTACCGTATTAGGTATAATGGTATTTTTGCAACCTGCCATGAGTGTGTTAGTTGCTGTTTCTATAATAGCATTGCAGTTATCACGACTATCATACATAGGGTTTTGATTATCAACCATCACTGAGACAAGAGAATCGCAACCTGCAAATAGATTTTCTCCTATATATGTAACACTACTAGGAATAGTGATAGACTCTAAAGAACTACACCAGCCAAAAGCCTGAAAATCAATACTTTCAACTCCATTTGGAATTATAATAGAATTAAGAGAGAAACAGGTTTCAAAGGCATGCGAACCTATATGTTTTACCGTATTAGGAATGATAATATTAGTTAATGTTGAACAAGTAGAAAATGCACTCTCTCCAATATTTGTTACTAGTCCATCAAAGGTGATGATTCCGCGACCATTTTCGTAGGTGTTGCTGATGATGTTTGCACCAAAAACATCGGTTGCACTAAGGTATGCATTGGGTTCTACGATATTTCCGTCAGAAGAGGTGTAGTAGATGTAACTTTGTGTTTTTTCCTTTTCCGGGATGCACTTAATATTTGCAAATTGTCCCCAAACCGCATGTGCTTTGTATGCCTCCAATGACTCGCAAAGGACATAAAGTTTTGCTTCATAGTTATTTGTTTCATCATTGTTAATAAATGTATTTTCTACCATAGGTGGAATTGCTGCATAGCAATAAATCGTATCAAGCGAATTGCATTTTACAAAAGCAGAGTCTCCAATACTTGTTACGCTGTTGGGGATGGAAATGGAGACAATAGAAGAGTATGTAAAAGCACCCTCTTTGATACCGACAACATTGTAAGTCTTACCTCTATATTCCACAGTTGCTGGAATATTGGCAATAGTTAGGTGTTGATAGTTTTCCGTACTCCTTTCGTGTTGATAAGTCACGACTACTTGGTGAGACGAGTTAGCGCTTGAACGCTTTTGCGGAGCAGTCGGAAAGTTCTTGCTAGGTACATACCAAGGATTATTAGTTTCATTTCCTTTCTCAATAAGGGTGATAATCAATCTGCCAATAGTACGCTTCTCGGAAATGAACTTAAAGTTTACAGAGTCACCTAGAGCAACATCACCAACGAACTCAATTTGATCGGTTGGGTACCAGATCTCATTATCAGCGAGAGCGCTAGTTGCTACATCTACACCAGTATTGCCATAGATAGCGTTGAGTTCGAATGTAGCCTCTGCTGTTTTGGTGGCCTCACGATAGAGCCAATCGCCACCACCCCATGGGTGTTTAAACACTGCTGTTTCGCATGGAACGGACTCAATATAAGGGTCATTAGCCCATTTTTTAATTTCAATATATATCACGGCGTTATCTTCAAGTTCACCTAGTTTGGATTCGCCATAATCATATATGAAAGAACCAGCACCCTCAAGAATAACGACATTATCCTCTGCAGGACTGTCCCATTGGAAAGACCAGCCAAGAGGAAAATTCGGCTCTGATGGGATTGCCAACACATAGAGTTCTATAGGAGGATAATACTCAAATGTGCAAGCGACCCAACGCTCACTATTAGCACCTTTAACGGGAGTGAACATGAAGTCTGTATTGCTTACATTCCAACCATTCATTGTACCAACTGCGTAGCATCCTGCTGGTGTATTTTCTGGAACATAAAGGACTACGGTAGTGTAACCATAGCCAGGATTAGATACATAAGGTTTTTCGAGTGTAATATCTTCATTCACTACTTCATAAAATAAATCGCCTGCTTGGAAGCGCTGTGCAAAAAGTGTGGTGGTGGCGAGGAGTACCACGAAAAGGGAGAAAAGTTTTCTCATAATTGTTTGAATTTTAAGCGTTAATATTGTTGTTTGTTTTATTTGCTATTTGTGTGTATATAGATAGAAAAAGCGTGCGCTTTCGTTCGCTTCAATTTGATTGTTTGAGGTTCTCGACTACCTTGTTTATTCAAATTTACGCACGGAAAACTCACGCTGGTAACGCGAGCGTGCATAAACCGTACTTGAATAAACAATGATTTTTGAAAGTGTCGAGTTTTCAAACAATCAAGTTTGGGCTTATAACGCTATATTAAATATGTCGGGCAACGCGGTGCGTTGCAAATAATTTACAATTTACTGATTTACGATGTACAATTTATTGGGTTATTTACAATTTAATGTGTTAGTTATTTAGTTAGTATCTTTTCACACCTTGTTAATCTCAGCAAGCAAGAAATTTTGCAATGTTTCCTTATTTGGGAGAGATAACATATATGTAGAAACAAACAAATTGTTATCCATGCCTGCTAATGCGTATTCCACCATTTTTTCTCCCTTTCGTGTACACAACAAAATGCCAATAGGAGGATTGTCTCCTTCTTGCATCTCATTCTCTCTAAAATACGAAACATACGCATTGAGTTGGCTCAAATCGGCATGTTTGAATTCATCATCCTTCAACTCAACAATGACATTGCAATGCAAAATACGATTATAGAAAACCAAATCCGCAAAGTAATACTCATCATCTATAATCATACGCTTTTGGCGTGCCTCAAAGCAAAAACCTTTTCCCATCTCAAGCAAGAAGTCTTGCAGATGAGTAATAAGTGCATTCTCCAAATCGCTCTCTGTAAATGCCTCTGGACGCAAACCAAGGAACTCAAAAGAGAATGGGTCTTTAATAGTTAATGCAGGAGCAGTATTGATTTCTGTTCGCTGCAATAGCAGTTCTGGTTTTTGGCTAATGCCAGCACGGAAATACAGATTCGTAGCAATCTGACGGCGCAATTCTTTGACATTCCAGCAACATTTCATGCACTCCGTTTCGTAGAAGAAACGTGCCAAAGGGTCGTCAACGGTCATTATCTCCACGATATGTGAAAATGATAGTTGAGCTATAAGCTTATCTGCTTCTGTAACGAATTTGTCCGACGACGTCGGACTTTTTTGTGTCAAACTCTCTGATTCTGTCGAAAGAATTTCACATTTGTCCGACATCATCGGACTTTTTCCCTCTAAATAATATTGAATCTGGGGATAAGTTTGATAAAAACGACGACAATTCTTCAACAACGTCTCATTGATACCGCGTTTGTTGACTTTTTCTGCCAAACGTTTGAGCAATCTATCACCGTATTTTGCACGGTCGCTACCATGTTGCTCGTATTCAACGATATAGTATCCTATTACGTAATTTCGAACTGTAGCAAAACGATTGACTGCTTTAACAGTTGCCGAATAGGCAGAGTCATGCAACAATATCACGACTTCTAACAAATGGTCAAAAGAAAATGCTTTCTCTTGCTCCCAATTCGTAGGTAAATGGTATTGTACTGCTATTTCAGTCGTTTTGTTCATCATTCTAGCTATTGTATAAGATCTGATTCTCTTGTTTCCTATTTAATATGTCAGAAACCTACCCAAGAAAGAACCTTTGCGAAACGCTTTTCGCAGGACATACTCCCCCCAACGTAGGATTCGAGTGCAAAGGTACAACAAAAAATGCAAATGCGCAAGTATAGCGAACATTATTTTCAAAAATGATAGATTTATCTATCTAATCCGAGATTTTGCACTCAATCAAGCTCGCTTGAATGTGAGATGCTAAATCTAGGATAATGAGGTGTAACCGATTTTTGAATAATATTGCGAGCGTACTAGAGCATTTACCGCATTGAGCGAACATAGCTACGAGGGAATTGGCTTTAACAGGAAGAATTTTGAGTAGGGATTAAAGCCAAGGCAGATGTTCGAAGGTACAACAAAAAATGCAAATGCGCAAGTATAGCGAGCATTATTTTCAAAAATGATAGATTTATCTATCTAATCCGAGATTTTGCACTCAATCAAGCTCGCTTGAATGTGAGATGCTAAATCTAGGATAATGAGGTGTAACCGATTTTTGAATAATATTGCGAGCATACTAGAGCATTTACCGCATTGAGCGAATGTAGCTACGATGGAATTGGCTTTAACGGGAATGATCTAGTGTAGGGATTAAAGCCAAGGCAGATGTTCGAAGGTACAATAAAATTTGCAATCGTGCAAATTTTTCAGTTGAAAGTTGAAAGTTTAAAGTGTAAAGGTGGCGACTATGTCGCAGTTTAGAGAACGGCGCAAAGCGCCTACTGTTTAGGGTTTAGAGAAAAAAGCCATTTATTGGGAATGTTGTTGTTAATCTTCTTGCTCGTAATAATACGAGTAGTCAATTCCTTTCATAAAGATCTCGCGGTCGTTGATTTGGTCGGTCATTGCACTGCGGAGCAATTCGCGGATAGCAGAACTATCAGTCGTGCTCAGGCGCATGGCTTGCAGATAAGCCTTCTTATCTATTTGACTCCAATCTACACATTGTTTGATAGATGACTTGAATATCAAATCCAACCACAAACGAGTGCTTCTACCATTTCCTTCCATAAAAGGGTGAGCGATATTCATCTCTACATACTTATCCACAATCTCATCGAAAGTGGTTTGAGGCATCTGCTCAATCTGTTCCAGATTATAGCGCAAGTACTCCGCACGACAAAAGAGTGTACCATCTTTCCAAATAGTTTTGGTACGTATCTGCCCTGCGAAATCATATAATCCGCCAAAGAGATAAGCGTGTATCTGTTGCAACGATTGGATAGTGCCCGCTTGCATATCATCTAATATGCCGTTCTCGAACAATGTATATGCTTTCTTGCGACTCTGTCCATCAATGGAATTATCGGAGAAAGTGAACCAATCAAGAAAAGCGGTGGCACGCGTGTTCGGAAAGTTTTTTGCCACTATTTCAACGCCTTCGAAATCCAGCACATCCGACTTACGCATCTTGCCATCAGGAGCTTGAAATTTGAAGTCGTGAGTAGCACTCACGGGTTGAATACCCTGTGATGCAAGTTTCTTTTTCAACCAGCGCCAATAGTTACCCGCCTTCACATAATCCTGCTCGTCGTTGATAGCACCAATAATATCTGTAGCAGAGAAATACCACTTGTTTTCTTCCTCGCTCCAGATTGCGCGTACCTTATGGTCGTTGTAGAATCGTATGGATTTTTTGTTAATCATTGTTTTTTAAGCGACTGCAAAGGTAGTGAATTATTTTGGATTGAGCAAATTTTTCAGTTGAAAGTTTAGAGTTTAAGGTTTAAAGGCAAGGAAATTGTTTAGTGGACGCAGTGCTACTGTTTAGTGTTTAGGGAAAAAGAAAATGCCATTTATGCGATTGGGGCATAAATGGCAGAGGGCTTATAACGCTATATTAAATATGTCGGGCAACGGCTTGCGTTGCGGATTAGTTACAAACTATATTGCTGCAATACTTCACCTACCACATAATTACTGCCGCCAATAAAGATGATGTCATCCGCCGTGGCTGCCTGTTGTACCGCAGCAAGTGCCTCACGAACAGTGGGATAGACGGAGATTGGGGATTGGGTATCGGGTATTGGGTATTGGATATCGGGTATTGGGTATTGGCAATTGGCGATTGGATGGAGTGCCTGCCAACGGCGTTGCAACTCCTCCGCGGGCAAAGCACGCGAAGTGGCTGGTTGCGTGAAATAATACACTGCCTCTGTGGGCAATAAGGTTAAAACGGTGTCTATGTCCTTGTCGTTGACCATGCCGAGGATGATGTGTAGGCGATGAGGCGAAAGGCTATTAGGCGAGGAGGCGAGGAGGCTGGATAACTGCTCTGCTACATAGCGAAGACCATGGCCGTTATGCCCTGTATCACAAATAGTTAGTGGTTTCTGCGAAAGTATTTCCCAACGACCACGCAAGCCCGTCAGCGCACACACCTCAGCAAAGCCCTTGGCAATTGCTTCCTTAGACAATTCGATGCCACATATATTGCGCAGCACCTGCAACGCCACGAAAGCGGTCTGCTGGTTCTTATCTTGATACACACCCTGTAACTGACATTCAGGCGCCTCCTTCAGACGGCGTTTGCGCATATAACCACATTGGTCGGCAAACCACAAACGGCAATCCGTAGTCTCCAGTCCCGCACCTAATATCCCACACGCACCCGCACGAGCAAGAAAAACTGCTTGCGTTTCGGGATGCGTCTCGCCAATCACACAAGGCACATGCGGCTTCATGATACCCGCTTTCTCCCCTGCAATCTGCGTTAGTGTATCGCCCAAAAACTCGGTATGGTCAATGCCGATATTCGTAATGACAGACAAGAGTGGCGTCAAGATATTCGTGCTATCCAACCTGCCACCTAATCCCACTTCCACAACGGCTATATCTACCTGCTGCTGAGCGAAATACCAGAATGCCAACGCCATCGTTGTCTCGAAGAACGAAGGGCGCAACTCATCTAAGAAAGCCCGATGCTCTGCCACAAACTGCACAACCGTCTCCTCGGGAATCATCTCGCCCGAAATACGAATACGCTCGCGGAAGTCCACCAAGTGCGGCGAAGTGAACAAACCCACCTTGTAGCCCTGCGCCTGCAATGCAGCTGCGATGAGATGCGAAGTAGAACCCTTGCCGTTGGTGCCTGCCACATGTACCGCACGCAGTTGCTCATGCGGATTGCCCAAGTGCGCCATGAGGCAATAGGTGTTGTCTAAGCCCGGTTTGTATGCAGAAGCCCCAACCAAATGAAAAGCAGGTTGCGAAGCGTAGAGATAGTCGATAGTCTGTGCGTATGTCATAACAATTGTATCAAAAATGCACGCAAAAGTACAAAAAATTTTGCATATACGCAAAAAAAATTGTACCTTTGTCGCCTAAACAATAAAATAGAACCATGGATACAAAAGAATTACAAAAACTCATAGCCATCTGGTTTGAAGAAGACATCCGCGATGGCGACCACACATCGCTCAGTTGCATTCCAGAGACAGAGATGGGATGCCAACAGTTGATTGTGAAAGAAGAAGGTATCATAGCAGGTATCGAAGTAGCGAAAGAGATTATTGCCTATTTCGACCCCGAGTGCAAGATGGAGCAACTCATTGAAGATGGTACCTACGTGAAGCCAGGTGACATTGCCTTTCGCGTATATGGCAAAGAGCTCAGCCTATTGCAGATCGAACGCACGATGCTCAACGTGATGCAACGCATGTCGGGTGTTGCTACCACGGCACACCGCTACCAATCGCTCATCGAGGGTACAGGCTGTCATGTATTGGATACCAGAAAGACCACCCCTGGTTTGCGCTATTTGGAGAAAGAGGCAGTGCTTGTCGGTGGCGGTATGAACCACCGTATAGGTCTGTTTGACATGATTCTACTGAAGGATAATCACGTGGATTTCTCTGGCGGTATCACCGCAGCGCTGACACGTGCAAAGCACTATTGCAAGGAGAAGGGCAAAGACCTCCGCATAGAGATTGAGACTCGCAACGAGGACGAGATACGCGAGGCACTCGCAACCAATATTCCCGACCGTATTATGCTCGACAACTTCTCACCAGAGCGCACCAAAGGTGCGGTGGAGATTATCCGCACATGGGAGCAAGAGCATGGCAAGCACATTGAGATTGAGTCGAGCGGTGGTATCACGATTGACACTATCCGCAGCTATGCTGAGACGGGTGTGGATTTTGTGAGTGTAGGTGCGCTGACCCACTCTATCAAGAGTTTGGACATGTCGTTCAAAGCAGTGAAATAAGACCGTCTTCGGCTGTTAGATAACAAATCATACTATGACCGTATTAGAAAGATTAGCAGCGCTACGGGCGCTGATGATAGAAAAGGGCGTATGGGCATGTATCGTACCTGGTACAGACCCACATGCCAGCGAATATATGGCGGAACACTGGACCGAGATGTCGTGGATTACTGGCTTTCTCGGCGAGACAGGCACCGCAGTGATTACCCTGGACAAAGCCTTGCTTTGGACCGATAGTCGCTATTATCTGCAAGCAGAAGCCGAATTGCAAGGCACTACAGTGGAATTGATGCGCGAGAGCGATATTGACTGCCCAAGTATCCCTGAATGGCTATGTCAGGCGAAAGGCGAGAGGCAAGAGGCAAGAGTGGCTGTAAATCCAGAAATGTACAGCGTGAATGGGTATCGCGAATTGAAAGCCACCTTGATAGAAGGCGGATTGGAGCTTGTATCGACGGATTTGATTTCGCCATTGTGGATAGAAGGTCGTCCTGCCATTCCAACCTCACTACTCTATGAATACGAAGAGAGATACACGGGCGAGAGTGTAGAGAGCAAACTGGCACGTGTGCGCCAAGCACTGAAGGAGAGACATTGCAGCGCATTGGTGATTTCTGCGCTGGACGAGATAGGATGGCTACTGAATATCCGCGGTAAAGATGTGGATTATACTCCATGTTTGATTAGTTATGTGGTGGTGGAGATGGAGAAATGTACAATCTTTGTTGCACCCAACAAAGTGGACGATGTTGCGCGCGCATACCTACAACGTGTGGGAGTGGAGATTGCGAATTATGACCAAGTATTTGGCTATCTGCAACATATAGAGACTGAAGGTATCATGTACGATGGAAGCAAGGTGAATGAAGCATTATACGAAGCCATCAATCCTGCAGTAATCCGCAAAGTGAATGTCAGCCCAAGTCCAGTGCTGAAGATGCAGAGCGTGAAAAACGAAACCGAGCTCAATGGCGAGCGCATAGCGATGCGAAAAGATGCAGTGGCGCTGACAAGATTCATGTATTGGCTGGAGAAGGATGCTCTCAAAACACCTCAAACAGAGATTACATTGGCTGAGAAACTCGGTGAATTTCGCGCTATGGGCGAGAACTACACCGATGATAGTTTCTGCACCATCGCTGGTTGGAAGGGCAATGGCGCTATTGTGCACTACCATGCCACACCAGAGGCGTGCGCAAAGATAGATAATAACGGCGTATTGCTATTGGATTCGGGTGGGCAGTACTTGGACGGAACTACCGACATTACTCGTACCTTGTGGGTAGGCAATCCTGCGCTGATACCTGATGCCGTGAAACGCGATTATACATTGGTACTGAAGGGTCATATCGCTTTGGCATGCGCCCGCTTCCCTAAGGGTACACGCGGTAATCAGTTGGATGTACTGGCTCGCCAATACATGTGGGCAGAGGGTGTGACTTATGGTCATGGTACTGGACATGGTGTGGGACACTTCATGGGCTGTCACGAGGGACCACAGAACATCCGCACAGACAACAATCCTAACCCATTGCAGGTGGGTAATATATGCTCGGATGAGCCAGGTATCTATCGCACCAATGCGTATGGTATTCGTATCGAGAACTTGATTGCCGTGCGCGAGACGAAAGGATTGGGTGCACATACCACAGGCGAGACGTATCTGGAGTTTGAGACACTGACATTGTGCCCATACGACACCCATATGATTGATCTGAGCCGTATGACTGAGCAAGAGATTGCATGGCTCAACAACTACCACGCATGGGTATATGCGGAAATAGCACCACTGCTTTCGGAAGAAGAAGCCGAATGGTTGAAAGAGAAATGCAAGGTACTGTAAAACAATCCCTGTCACATATACAAAACAAACTACCACTTGCGCATCTGCAAGTGGTAGTTTTTTTTGTCTTTATATACTTTGTCCTATTGCTTTGGCAGGAGCATATTACAATTTATCTCCTACTACCGAATATGTCACGCCATTGTGCTGAATGAGCAGTTGTCCGTTGCGCAAGATTTTGCGTGTCATATCGCTTTGCGCCTCATCGCCAAGATTCTCTACATCGGTAGGCGTAGATGAATTGCTCACGATAGTCTTAATGGTGACATACTCATCAATAGCCAATTCCTCTTTGCTGCCTGCTTTGTAGCAGTAGAAATGTAGTCTGGTAGTATATGTACCAACAGAATACAAGTCATCAACAGCCACTAACACTTCCTCGTTTTCGTAATCATACCCCACTGGGAAATGTGCCGAGCCATTGAGTTCCAGTTCGTAATCGCCTGCCAGAATCTCCATGCAAGCGTTTTCATATGCATAGCTGAAGAGTACGCTGCTCGTGTGTGCCCATTTGCAATAGAGAGTCTTCTGCAAGTTGCTTGCGCTGAAGGTGAAAGCCTGCAAATCGCTATAATTGTTATTGAGGTTGAGGTTGAGCGTCAGTGTATGGGTAGAGAGCGAGAATATCGGCTGATTTGGGTCGGGCAATGTACCCATTGGTACTGCTTCTGCATGCAGGTTAATGATAATATCCTCTACGCCTTCGGTGGCTGTAGAGAGGGTCAGTTGACCTGTATAAACACCCACCTCATCTGTTTCCCAATAGACTGTAATCTCCACAGGTTGTTTGGCATCTTTGCGGATAACTTCGGTACCGCAATAGAAGGAAGTATCGCCTGTGAGGGTGAGGGTAATATCATCTGTGAGGTCGTTGAATGTCAAGGTGAAACGGCGTGCATCTCCCCAATCTTTCCATGTAGGATCTGATGCGTAGGTGGTGTCAGGTTCTATTTGTCCCCAGTCGAGGGTGGTCGTGTCCACGCTCATCCATGAGTCGAGTACGCGGTCTTCCCATTCGGGTGCAGTATTGGCATACAAGATTGTTTTGGCGAGATAGGATGGGTCGTATCCGCTGTAGATATTGAAGAGGTCGTTGGTACCTTGACAGTTGTTGTAGATATAACGTGAAGTGAAATATGCGTTTTTCAGTTCTACGGTAGCATCGTCTTGGTTGATCTCTTTGATAGTCCATTTGGACTGATTATCGAGTATATCGCTGCTGCGCAGTTTACTATCGCTGATTGGGCGAAGGTAGTTGCCGTCTTGGTCGATGAAGATGATGTAGTCACCCTCGCGCTTGACTGTGTAGGCATATGCCTGCTCGGCTGTAACGGTGTGGCGACCTTCGCCATAGGTGGCAGCTACGCCTTTGATGTTATTCTTGCTTATCTCCTCGCTATAGAAGCCCATGATATAGTCCTCGCCTTCCTTGCTGGTACCAAAGAACACCTTTGCGCCATCGGTGAGCAATGCTGGATCTTTGACCGCGTTGTAGGTAACGGTGGTCTGGTCCATAGCGCCCAATACAGTTACTTCGCAAGTGTCGGCGAGTCCAACAGCAGTAGCTTTTACCCAAATTTGTGCGGTACCTTTGGCAATGGCGGTCACCACGCCATCGCTGACGGTGGCAATCTCAGGATTAGTAGTCCCCCACTCTATGGTCTTATCCACAGCGTCTGCTGGTGTGAGGGTGGCGGTGAGGGTAGTTTGGTCACCCACACGGAGAGTGAGCTCAGCAGGATCAATAGTCACTTCCTTGACTACTACATCAGGGACAGTGGTCTCATCGAGGCGATAGAGGGAGATAGTCTTCATGTTGCTGCCTGCGTGATAGAGCGCGAAGCGGGGGGAAGAGGGGTTGTATGCAAAGAACACTTCGTTGTTGTTCTTGCCAGGGGTCTGGCTGATGATTTTGGCGTTGCCGTTCTCGATAGAGATTGCGAAGTCGGTCTCATAGCGATTCTTGGTATCCAAATCGCTACTACCAGAGTCATGGCCTACGGGTTTCGTACCGATATAGAGATTCCAATAGGAACCATTCTTCTGGAGCGTGATGGTGGTAGGTTCGGTGAGTGTAACCTCATCCTCGTTGAAGGTAGCACTTGTAACGTCTATGTACTTCTTAGAGGAAGAGAAGCCTGCACTGACGTGGCTATTGTCGGCATAGCCAAATACTACTTGGTCGCCGTCTTGCAAGGTAGCAGGATCAGTAACACGGATAAATGTCTCTGCGTTGAGTGCAAAAGCACTTGCAAGAGCAATGAGAAGAAAAGAGATTTTTTTCATGTTATTTAGTTTTTTTGTCGGGAGTCGGGATTCGCGAGTCCGATTCTTCCAGTTTTTTGTCGGGAGTCGGGAGTCCGGATTCTATTCTACTGTTTAGTCTCGGGCGCCGTCGCAGCGAGGGTAATCACTACAGCCCCAGAATGTCTGTCCTTGTTTGGTGCCTTTCTTTATCATGCGTTGGAGCATAGGTTTGCCACATTTGGGACAGATCGGAGCGTTGGCGGATAGTGCTACTTGTTGGCGATGCTCTAAACGAGCTTGCGTGAGGCTCTCGGTGAAACCACCCTTCTGCGTAAATTCCTCAAACAACTTGTCTATAAATCCAGATAGCATCTTCTCCATTTTTTTGCACAACACAAATAGGGCATTTGCGCAGTCCAACATGTTGTTGCCCACTACTAATGGCTCGTACAATGCTACCTGCATTTTGATACGCTCCGCAGCGTCGTGTGACCAGTTGTTTTCCTCGTAATCGGTGTGGATAAACGGTACCTGCTGTAGTGCTAAAAATGTAGGGTTATTCACCCGCCATATTTCTCCGTGTTGCTCAATGATGAGTTGCATAAGGTCTTCCGAGAGTTCGATGACGCTACCGCGTGCAACATCCAGGAGACGCATCTCTGTTTCGGTAGAGGTGCTGTGTCGTGCGCGACCTTCGGCGATGTTGGCATAGACTGAGCGTGCTGCCATATACATCTGGTCATAGTGGCGACCTTTGGGGTCGTTCTGCGAACTGAGGAAGCGCTCGCAGAACCGCCTTGTGAAGATGGCTATGCAGTGAGCCAATACCCAAGCATCGAGCTTGTAGTAACCGCTACAAAAGAATCTTGATGACATAATCTGTTTAATTTTGGGCTCCCAGTCGCCGGCAGCCGGCAGCCTATCTTCTTGTTTTTGGGCCCCCGGCAGCCAGTAGCCGGGAGCCAATTATTTTCCAGCGTCTGGCATCCGGTGGCCATATTTCTTGCCCACGCGCAGGGCATAGCCCAGCGCGAGGATAAGCATCAAGAGCCAAGGGGTATCGCCGAGAGGGTACTCGTTTGGTCCTTGAGGATCGGTTGGTGGGTTATCGCCCTCTTCTTTTGCTTTTTTAGGACCATTGGATATATAGCCAGCACCTATTCCATCAGTATAGGTGGTATATGTACCAGTGACAGCTGCCTGTGGCAGTTCGCTACCTGAGCCTATCATCGTGGAGGTGGAGTGCATCTGCATAGAGGGTTGCTCAGCGAACGTCTGAGCACTAAGGCTCAGTACGCTCGCTAATCCGAATACTATCAATAGTAATTTCATTGCTTTCATAATTTTCATTGTTTCCATGTCTTTAAACCTTAAACATTAAACCTTAAACCTTCAACCTTATATCATTATTTATTGATAGTTATTACTCGTTTACCCGTAGCATCGTAGATTACTCCTTGATGTAGGATGAATATCTTATCTTGGTAGATGAACTTCATCAGTTGTTCGTTGCCCACGCCCATATTATCCAAACCAGTAGCGTCGTTGCTATCATCAGTCTTGAGTTTGACTGCAACAGTGAAGCGCTTGTTGTTGGTCTCTGCTTGGTTGACAGAGAACTCATAAGGAGCAATCATCAGATCGGTGGTTACCTCTGGTGACGCCTCATGGTCGGTGACAAGGAGTGCATCTATCTCTTCGGAGTAGTATTCTTCGCTGACACTCAGCACATATGTACCCGCAGCAGGCACTTGATAGCCGATAGGCATGCTCTCTGCAGCAATCTCAGGACTGATAGCCACCCAACTCAAATGACCATGGGTGTGTACGCCATAGATATTGAAGTTGTTGGTGTTAGGTGTCTTAGGATAGTCGGCATTGTACTCGTACTCATTGGTCATTCCATCAGCAATCCAGAAGTTCACCTCATCTTGCAGGGTTTCGTTGCTAAGGACAATACCCGTTTCGATATCCACTGGATTATTGTTGTTTTCAGCCAATAGCGCAGGCATAAGTTGAGCGCGGTTAGCAGCCTCAAACATAACATCAGTAGCGGTACCATCTATTTGTACAAAGAATGTACGTCCTGTGCTCAATTCCATATTCTTGGTCACTCTCTTAGCTTCGTACCACTCAAAATGGTCGGATGGAACGGTGATATATCTCAGGGTAGCATTGATAGAGTCTAATACCCAACCACCAGTCCAGTTGCCGTTGGCATCAAGTTCCTCAATCAATTTTCCAGTTTTTAATGATTTACTGTTAAGTCCTGTGAGGTTAACCATGTATGGGTTACCGATGAGGTTCCATCCTTGGTCATAGACATTGCCACTATTGTTATCAACATTTGCATATGAGCCGAGCCCTGAGACTGTCTTGTCGCCTATTTCAGCATTTCTTGCATCTTCCCAACCCTTCTTCATGACAATTCGTTGGATACCCCATTTTTGGCGTTTCTCCTCACCATTCACTTTGACTTTCTTAGGTGCGCCCCAATAGATATAGCCATGACCAGCGGTAATGACATCTTTGCCTTCGGTCTCGATATCTACCCAAGCTTCATAGTTACCAGTAGCACGAGTAGCACCGTCGTAGCGTTTAACTACCCAACTACCGCTATTAGTAGCAGATACATTATTGCCATAGAACTCCACAGGGTATTTAATGCTTGGAGACTTAATCTTTCCATCGAATGGCAATACAAGGTGATACCAATGCTCGTAGTCGGTGATATAGTCATACTTGAATTCACCAGCACTATTGGTCAGTGTACCTTGGAGGTCGAATTGTGGATATACATAGTCATATTCGCCCGCAGCAGTGATTCCACCAGCACGGAGGATAATACTATTCATAGAGAGGAACTTACCTGAGCCAATCACCAATTTACCACCGCCATATACAGTCACATTGCGGAAACGATATTGGCTATTCTTGGAGGTAGCAGTGGCAGTGAACTTAGCATCTTTCAAGATGAATACATCCGTAGCGGTAGCGAGCTCTGCACTTGTAGCAGCAACCACCTCTGCGTCTGTCTTCTCACCACTAATAATATAAGGTATGGTCAGCCATTTTTGCTCGCTGCCGATGGTGATGAGGAGGCGCTTTGTAGGTTGATTAACCAATCCATTGGCAGGAAGTTCATAAACAGCGAAGTCTTTTTCAGCAGCGCTCAATTGTGCAGAACCGACTTTCACGCCATCGATGGTCAGAGTAGCCAGTTGATCTGGGTTGCCGTTGTACATGATGACTACGCTATTCTCTTTCCACTCTACCACTTGGAATGTGGCTTGTGTATAGCGACCTTGGATAGGCAGGAAGCGTAGATTCTCAATTTCGCCCTTATAAATACCAAAGCGAGTGAGGATATCGATTGACAATTTTCTATCGGTGCGGTACGCATTGGTAACTTGGTAGGTCTCAAGGTCGGTAGTAGTAGGAGTCCATTCGTATAAATCTGGATTAGTAGTGCTGTGATAGTTATCATATTGCGCATCTGTCAATACATATCCACCTGTACGGCTTGCATTGAGTGCTTTTTCTTCGCTATTGAGGAAGAGGAGGTTGTAGCCATATTGTTTGAAGCGGTCTCGTTCACGACCTTCATATACTTGTCGCAATGACCAGTCTGCGTTTGCAGGTACGCGGGTAACTGCTGTTGGGTCGTCTTGATCGTCCACCTCTACTGCGTAGCCTATTAGGTCATCTGTAGAGTTGAGTCCTTGTGATGGGAGTGCGTACCAGAGATTACCCACTTTAGCTACGATAGCGAAGGTATTTGGGAGAGAGCGAGCAGAGATGATATCGAATGCTTTTTCGTGACCCAATACACTGAGCGTGATGGCAGGTTGTTCGGTGGTATTCTCATCTTCTGGAGTATATGCAACAGCGAGTGAGAAAGTCTCTGGATTATATTTTGTTGTCAATTGCTTAATAGGGTTACCAGCATCGTCATAGAACGTGATATGCGGAGCAGCAATATCAATGGTTGTGTTGACAGGCATGTTGCTAACCTCCAATGTGAGTTGGGTAGCAGCCTTGACTGTTTGTCCCTTAGCCGAAGTGATATAGATCGTTTCGGTATTTGTGATATTGTACTCCATAGCGAAGGTCCACTTAGCATAGAGGGTGATATCTGCGGTGTAATCTTGTGCGCCCAACTCTGTAATAGCCGTGCCATCACATTCAGGTGTGTCGTACCAGCCCTCAAAGGTATAGCCTGTTTTCACGCCATCTACTAATGTCGTTTTTTTATCGTAGGTGTGTGTCTTAGGAAGACTTGCTAAATTCTCACCTGAATACTCAGCATCGTCTTGATCTTTGTAGGTAATGGTGTATGCTTGGGCTTTCCAAATAGCATAGAGTGTAGCATCGCCAGTCATGGTGTATGCGTCACCAGGTTGATAACTTGTGCCTGTGCCATCTGCCTTGGTGTTCCAAGAAACAAAGTCATAACCTGTGCGAGTGAAGCCATTGGCAGATACGGTAACTTCTTTATTAGGATCTTCGGTGTTGTATTCTGTAGGTGCCATTTCGCGTTCACCGCCGTTCTTGTCGTAGCTAAGTAGGTAGTAAGGTACGAAATGTACAAACCAGTTCTTTGCGCTACTATTGTCCCACATGCGGAACTTACCATTTTGATCAGTTTTAGGTGATGCGTTGGCTACGATGAAACTATTAGCTTCCCATCCATTTATTGTATAGACTCTTGCCAAGCCATCTGTTGAGAGTTCGATGTCATTGGTTTGATTCCATTTCAAATCCCAACTGATGTTAGTAGTTGTAGTGGTCTTATTCAATCGTACAAGATTAATTTTCGTACAAGTAGATGCTACGTATCCTTCATAAACACCATCTCCGTCTGAATCTGTTAGCAATTTGTTGGTTCCATCTCCCCATTTACTATTTGTAGCATCCCAAATTGCAAATTTAGCATCATCTACATTCCAAGGTCCTGGTTTGAAAGATATCATCTTCTTTCCTGCTACGACTTCTGTCACGCCCATCTTTTCGAGGTTTTCTGGGGCTTTAGAATGATTTGATGCAACATACTCGTTATCTACTTGTGTAGCAAGTCCTACGGTATATTTGTTGTTGGTTATACCTGGCATTTTGAGCACATCTGTTTCCCACTTATGGTCAACGGTGGTAGTGCGGAATGCGTATGCAGTTTTTGCACTAGAAGAATTGCTGGTAAGTGTAATACCATATCCGTTAGGAATAAATGCCACATCCAAGTTATCTAAGCTGGTATTGTCATAGATGCGGAGTGTACCCACAGCGCCTACGGCGTGTCCGAGAGTATAGCCACGACCTACATGTGCAAGATACATTACTTGATCACCAGTCTCTGTCCATTCTTTCATAACGGATTTAGATTTTTGTCCGTTACTATCTCCGACACCTAAATCGCTCCAATACCACCAACCGTACAAACCAACGAAATACTTGGTATCTGCAGGTATGGTAAAGTGAGTTACTTGCCACTCGTGGGTATCGTCCTTTTGTGTGAAACATGCTTGATCGTTATCATTTCGTACTTGGTCCTCTGTACCTGTTCCCCAGTGGAATGAATAGTTATCACAGAATTCTTCTCCCCATTGTGCAGTATAGGTGAGATCGCTATTTTGCATTATCTCTTCTACTTCTGGTTGCCAGCCTATGAATGCGTAACCTGTCTTCTCTGGGTTAGCAGGTTTTACGATTTCTGCGCCATACTCATAGGTTTCCTCTTTCTTGTTGTGGTCGCCATCCCAGTGACCACCAGCAGGATCCCATGTTACTTTGTGTGATGCGACTTCCCAAATAGCTTTGTAGGTAGCATCGTTGGCTGGCATGGTGGTAGGCACGGAAGGTTCCCATGCTTTGAATGTGCAGCCCACTTTTTCTACAACAGGTGCCGTCAGTGATGCACCAAACAGAACGCTGCCTTCAGCAGTACCTGCAGTAATAACAGTACCGCCATCAAGGTCCCAAGCGAGTTGGTAGGAGTTACGAGTATATTGGTATTTAACAACTAAGTTGCCTGTAGCAGCAATTGTTACAGTTTGAGTAGCAGGAGCGGTAAATCCAGCATATGCTTTCACAGCTGGTGTGACTTGTGTATCGGTTGTACCAGCAAGTTCTTCCCGTTCTGTAGGGGTAGCAGGATATGTGCCGTCCAAATTTTGTTGATAGTGCTCCACTACGTATTTAGTATCAGTGTTTGGAGTCCATTGTGCAATGAGTGTAACATCGTTTTCTGGCATCGCAAATGTTTGATTAGGTTGCAAGATGGCACTATTATCATTGCGCATCCAACCTGCAAAGGTATATCCTGCTTTCGTTGGTCGGTTATTGCAAAGAGTAACGATTTCTTCCGCAGCATACTTATTATTGTCATCGCATGTTGTATAGCCACCATTTGCATCGTAAGTAATAGTATATGCTATAGCCCATTTAGCCACGTAGGTAAGGTCTTCGCCTTGCATTGTTGTTCCTGCAACAAATTCAGGATCCCAGCCCATGAATTTCCATCCATCGAGTGTTGGGTGAGTAGGTGGAACGATTTCTTGTCCTCGGGTATATGCATCTACAATGTCAGCAGTTGTA
Organism: Paludibacteraceae bacterium; assembly: GCA_045660925.1. Lineage (GTDB taxonomy): Bacteria > Bacteroidota > Bacteroidia > Bacteroidales > Paludibacteraceae > Colicola. Next base: position 29,497 of record JAZREU010000099.1, read on the forward strand.
CCGTCAGCCCATTCGCCACCATTAGCGTTCCATGTGACTATGTTTTCACAAGAAGTACGGAAGTTGGTGAGTTCTATCCATTGAGCTACATATGTTGCGTCATGAGCAGGCATGATAGCAGGAACTTCTGGTTCCCAACCCATGAAGACATTATCTACTTTGGACAGTTGAGGTGCTTTGAGTTCTGCTCCAAACAAGACGTTGCCCGCAGCAGTACCAGCAGCGGTAATAGTACCACCCGCTAAGTCCCAAGTGAGTTTGTAGGAGTTGCGTTTGTATTCGTATCTTACCACCAAGTTGCCATCAGCTGCAATTGTGACTTCCTGAGTAGCAGGAGAGGTAAAGCCTTCGTAAGTCTTCACGGTAGGTGTTACTTTTGTGTCGGTAGTTCCAGTAAATGATTCTTTTTCGGTTGGAGTAGTAGGATATGAAAGATCCAAATTCTGTTGATAGTGCTCTACTACATATGGAGTATTGGTGTTAGCAGTCCATAGAGCAGTGTAGGTTACATTCTCTGCTGGCATGCTACTTGCAGGAGTTGGACTCCAACCCGCGAAGGTATAGCCAGTGCGTGTTGGCTCTGCAGGTCTAGTGATTGAAGCACCATAGTTGTAAGTATCTACTTTACTATCTGTGCTACCACCCCAATTACCACCATTAGGATCCCATGTAACGGTATATGGTATAGCAGCAAACACAACATTGATAGTGGATGAGCCATTAGACAACTTGTCATATGTCACCGTTTGAGCATTATTATTAATCACTACATTTGTAGCATCTACACCATCTTGTGTGATATGATCAAAACGATAACCTGTAGCAGGAACAATATCTGTAACTGAAACCACGAAACCATCTTCGCAAGTATATTGCGTACCAGTAACACTCAAATTGAATGTACCATTGACTGGTGTGCCCTTGGTGATATTAACATAGGTAGCACAATCCCATTTCGCGTATAAGGTAGTATTTTTAGTGATGTTAAAGTCCTCTCCTTCTTCGTAGTTATCTCCCAGACCATCAGCTTGCGTGTTCCAACCAGCAAAAGCATAATTTGCTTTTTGCAAGCCGTTAGAGCCAAGCACATAAACTTTACCTCCTATCTGATAGTAATTATCATCTACAGGAGCAGTTCCGCTGGTTGCGCCATTGGGGTCATAAGTTACGGTCAGTTTGATTGGTGGATTTGATGTCCAGTGGTGTTGCAGACATTTACCGAAACTTGGGTAATAATAACCCACACCATAACTACTACCCGCATTATACGAGTAATGCCCAAATGAAGAATTTAGAAGCATAATATTCCTTTTATCTGCTCCTGAAATCTTATACTCACCAGAGCCAGCAGATGTTTCTGTAATTGTCCACCACGCCGTACCAGCAACAAGGTCTGTTTCTCCTGCTACAGGAGCCATACCTACGCCATCGACTGTAATTTTGTATTTTCCAGCATTTGCTCCTGTACCAGGAGTAATAGTAACTTCGGAAACATATCCACAATCGGTGGTAGAAGACATCGTTCCGCGATTAGGTGTACCTGAAAGGAAGTACTTTGTTCCATTCACCTCAGCATATATACCTGTAGTAAATTCTTTCGACCAGTCAATATCCTCTTCTTCATCGTAGTAGTAATAAACAGCGTGATAAGTCTTGTTGGATGAAACAACGAGATTATCATCTGCCTTCTTTAGATATGGTTCATAGTTGATGTCCTCTTGAGGAGAACCATCTTTCCAGCCAGCAAATGTATAACCATCTAATTCTGCAGCAGGAAACTGAGAAATTGTAGGCTCTGTTAGATTAGATGTTTTCTTTGTTGAATACTTATAGTTACCTTGAATGAATTTTCCTCCACCTGTTTCGAAAGTAATGGTATAAGGTCCACAATTAGGGTTGGATTGATAAACATTTGTTTGTGCAGGAGTGAGTTCTAAGTCGTAGTAAGAACTTCCATTGGTTACATTAGTTGCTTTTCGCAATTGGAAATACTTATCATAGAAAATCAAAGCGTAATTGGTAGAAACTTTATTGGTAAAGCGCCAAGTTCCGTTGCTACCAGCGGATATTGTCCACTTGTATTTATCAGCATTCTCCCATGTATCTTCTATATTAAGGTCATCTTCATCGTATGAATTTCCTGTAATATACTGACCATCTGCATTTTGCAATGTATAGGTATTATCAGCCACTTTAGTAATAGTAAATGGTGCACCATTAGATTCGCTATAGTTTGCATCCCAGTACTCAGTGGTATAAAACTTATCTCCACCTCCATTTTGACGTCCTGCCATGAGTTTATCGGTTCCATTTTCCCAAATCTCATATACGCCACCATCGCAGTTGAGTGTGAAGTCCGTAGCTAAATCACCCTTCACATAAACGGCATACAAGTCAATATTTGCGGTAGGGGTATAAGTGCCCGTAACCCAAGTAGTGATATTAGCCGTTTGGTCGTTGTATTGTGTAGCATCTGTGGACCAACCTGCGAAATTATACTCTCCGCACGCGTGCGAACCTATGTATGTATTAAGGTCGATTGATTCCGCATCAATGGTTTGAGTCCAAGGGGTAGTATCATCGCCATCATGGAAAGTGATAGTATAATTCTGCTTCCATTGGGCGGTGTAAATAATGTTGCTTGCAGGCATAGTGGATGCAATTGTTGCATTCCAACCTGTAAAGCGATATCCATCGCGTGTTGGATCAGCAGGGCGGTTGATTGTTGCACCATAGTCATATGTATGTACTATGTTTTCTGTACTTCCAGCCCAATTACCTCCATTAGGTTTCCAAGTGACAGTGTATTGTTTGATTGTCCATTGCGCAGTAATTGTAACATTACTTGCTGGCATTACAAACTTACCATCTGTGATAGTCACATTTGGAGAATAAGTCCAACCTGTAAAAGTATGACCAGTTTTGCTAGGATTAGTTGTACATACAGTAACTGTTTCACCTGCGATATAATTACCACTTGTACAAGATGTGGAACCACCATTCGCATTATAAGTTACTGAGTATTCTTTTGCCCAATGTGCATAAAGAGTGATATCAGCATTTGGAGAATAAGGATTTTCATTAACTAATGTTCCCCCGTTTGCTGCTGTGTACCATCCCATAAAGCGATAGCCACTATAAGTTGGAGTAGGCAGAGTGGTTGATTTCTTGTCACAACTCGTTGTGAACGAAGTAGGTGATACAGCACCACCATTAGGGTTGAATGTCACTGTCTTCGCACCACTAAATGGTTGGGCGGTGATAGTAATAGCTTCAGACTCGCAACCATCTGTTGGATAAGCAGAAACTTGGAATGTATATTTGTTGCATTCGGTTAGACCAGCAATGTTATAATACTTATTGGTCGCATAAATACCCTCTGCTGGCAGATTTCCGCCTGTTATATGATAGCGATTAGTGTTTGCAGCATCATTCCATGTGAGTTTAATCTCCGTGCCACTTACGCAGGTATATGCCCCATTTGTTGGCGCTTGAGTATTGCAACAGTTGGTAACGTAGTTGGAGTAAGTGGTGATTGAAGTGGTTGCTGTGTATGTAACAGCAACTTTTTGTATTCTTCGATTGCCAGAAGAACCACCAATAGTGAATTTCACAGAATTGGCTGAACCAGTCCACGTTGGAGTACTAAATGAAGCTGTACTTGCTGTGATAGTATTGGAACCATCATCACTACCAAACGTGAATGTAATTTTTGTAAGACCCGTACAAGCAACAGTTATTGTATTCTTTGCATAAACACGTACTGCGTTACCTGATTCATAATATGTGGGCTTATTACTGTTATTATCGCCCTTACCAAACGTTATAGTTACACCGTCTTGTGTTTTAGTACTAATAGCTGTTGCATTTTCATAACCAGATGTAAAATCAAAGGTCGTTGTTACATCATCTTCTCCTTCATCCGTTTCTGCCGTCGCAAATACAGCGTAGAAAGTTTTGTTTTCGGTGATACCACCGATTTTGCTTTGCGCTTCGGCTACGGTTGTAAATAAGTCGGTTGGTGCATCTGCGTCTGGTGTAGAACCTATATTGTCAGTACTCCAACCCATAAACTTTGTAGCACCACAATCTGCCAACGTATTGTCTGCAGGAGCAGTTGGGATAGAAGATATTTTTTGACCTGATTCTACTGAAGTAGTTGGACTACCTGTAGTGTATTCATTTCCTCCTACCATCCATGTGATAGTATATACTTTTGCCCAAGTTGCGGTTACTGTTTTGTTGCCAGTAGAACCTTTAGCTATAGTTGCTGGTGTCCAACCTTTGAATACATAATCTTCGCGGTTACTTGGAGCAGTAAATGTAATGGTTGCAGTTTCGACATCATAAGTGCTTGGATTTGAGTGCGTTGCACCTTCAAGTCCTTCGTAAGTAATGTTATATGTAATAATCTTCCATTTTGCAGTCAGGGTAATATCGCCAGTGATGACTTCATCAAAATTAAATTCAGTACTACCGTTATACCAGCCTACAAAATCATATCCTTTTTTAGTTGGATCTTCAGGTTTGATTGCTTTGTTTCCTTCTTCAATAGTTTGTGATGCAACAGCCGAACCTCCGTCTGAATCGAATGTCACCGTAAAAGTAGGAACAGGTGCAGTGATAGTAACTGTTGCTACTTTAGAAGTAATTGTACATTCGTCGTAAGTTGCCACGCAGTAGTAATATTTCGTACCTACAGTAGTTGTTACAGGTGTATAAGAAGCGTTGGTCGCACTACTAATAAGAGTTCCCCCAGTATCGGATTTGGTTGTGTTGCTATACCATTGATAGGTCACACCAGTAGAAGTACTATTATATTGTGCCAAAACAGTCAAATCAGTTGCTGTTGCATTTTGCGTGTAAGTTGCAGTATAATTTCCAGTAATGTCGGTTGTAAATTTTAGTAGTGAACAATCGGCCGTTTGTGTGGCGCAATCGGGAGAGGTTGTGTAATAAACGGTACTTCCCCCTGAATATGTCACAGAAAGATAATTTAGATACAATCGAGAACTTGAAGAAGTACCTTTACAGGTAAATACAACACTTGATGCCTCAATATCACTTAAAGTAAATTTACCATTCGCTGCAATTGACTGATTAGAACTTTCTGTACCTCCATCAATTTTGTATGAGACGGATGTTGCCATAGAAGAGCCAATGGTTATGCTTGTAAGTTTCTTTTCATTGTTTCCTGTGATTGTAAGTGTTCCTCCGTTTTGATAAATACGAAGTACATTACTATAAATCGCTGGGGCTGTACTAGCACTTCCTTTAGCGGCTTCATAACTAACATTTGCATCATTATTAACATTTCCACTGACGGCACTAAACGAAGACATTGTTGCTGTAGAACTTCCACCCCCACCTTCAGCTGTATGACTATAGACTGCATAATAAGGACCTGCACCATCAACTGTAGTTACTAAGTCCATTACTGCGGTATTATTTTGGGCGGGACGCTGAGTTTTGCTCCATCCTTCAAACACCCACTCGGGCGAACAACCTCCTTGGTCTCCCGTGCCGTCTATATCATCCAATGCTGTACCTTCTTCAACATCATTAATAGTTTCTGTTACACCATTACGACTAAGGGTAACATTGTAGGTTTGAGCTGCAGCTGATTGATAGGTTACCGAAAGATACGAAACATACAATCGTGAAGAAGACGATGTTCCGAAACAAGCAAATGTAATATATTGAGTGGACAATCCAGATACGGTATATGCAGTGTTTGCGCTCAATGATTTATTACTTACTTCAAAATTTGCTTTAGCTGGAGTAGTAGCACCTGGGTTTGAATCAATATAATAACCTGTAGTAGTAGCCATCGTTGATTTGATAGTCGCACTTGTAATGGTATATCCATCAGGAACTGATAATACAATATATCCACCAGTATTGCCATTTGAATTTTGGTATAGTCGAATGGCACTACTATTCACAGCAGGATTGGATGTACCACCTCCTTTGTACGCATTATAGCTAACATCACCAAACTTGCCAGAAGTACTAGTGAAAGTCGAAATGGTTGCTTCCGCACCCCACGCATTGGCGCTGACGGTAAGGGTTAGTAACATCACGAGCAGGAGGCGTAGCCGTACCACGCTCGATAGTAGTTGAGTTGTTCTTGCCACAAAGGCAGAAGATTGTAGATTTGTCATCATATCTTTATTGTTTTTAATTATTAGCATATCAATAGCCCCAATGGGCGTTGAAATATAACGGCACTGCCGTAAATGCGTTCTTTGACATATTGACATATTTGGATTTTACACTTTTTAGGCGCACTTTTCGCCAAACTCGGTAAAAGTACTACCAATGCTTGTTTATTCTCGCTCTATGAAAAATATTTTTCAGAAAAATGCACAATATATACAACTGATTGTTAGTTAGATGCGATTAACACAAACTTGTGTGACACAACTTTGTGTGACACAAACTTGTATGAATGAAAAAAAAGTTGTACCTTTGCAGCGAATTTTCAAGTACAAAGTCCTATGAAATCACCACAAAAAGAACTGCAAAAGCCCTTCGTTTTTGGGCAAGCGATTGGCGACAATCACTTCATCGGTAGAGAACGCGAGCAACAACGCTTAGCAGCCAACTTTGCGCATGGCATCAACACCATACTTATGGCTCCTCGCCGTTGGGGTAAGACCTCACTGGTCAAACGAACAATGACTGAGATTCAAAGCGACAACATCAAAGTCGTGTACATTGATGCCTATTTTTGCCGCAATGAATATGAGTTCTACAATCATTTTGCAGAGTCTATCCTTCATCAAACCAATTCTAAGTTTGAGCAGTGGACAGAGACTGCAGCTGAGTTTCTTACGCGTTTGACGCCAAAGATTTCGTACAACATGCCATCGTCGGAGGAGTATTCCGTTTCGTTGGGCATTTCGCCCCGTACACACTCGCCAGAAGAGGTGTTGCAGTTGCCCGAAATCATCGCGCAGCGCAAAAATATTCACTTGATTGTGTGCATTGATGAGTTTCAGCAAGTGGGTGAGTTTGCGGATAGTTTGACTGTGCAAAAGCGCATGCGCAGCGTATGGCAGCACCAGCAGCATGTTAATTACTGCTTGTTTGGTAGCAAAAAGCATTTGCTGCAAAACATGTTCCTCAAGAGCAATTATCCGTTTTATAAGTTCGGCGACATTATTCCGCTGGAACCTATAAAAGAGGATTTGTGGATTCCTTATCTGCAACAAGGGTTTCGCTCGTGGGGCAAGGAATTGCCTGAGGAGATTGCTCGTCAGATTTGTACATCAGTGCAACTGCACCCATCGTATGTGCAACAGCTGGCTTGGCTGACACTGCTCAATACGCAGCAAGTCGTTTCTAAAGAAACATTGCAGTTGGGTATTGATGACCTCATCAACGAAAATTCTGCATTGTTTATCCAGCAGACGGAGCAATTGACTCCTTTCCAACTGAATTTCCTCTATGCGATGCTTGATGGGGTAGATACCGATTTTGGCAAAGAGAACATCCGCGAACAATATCAATTGGGGGCTTACAGCAATATCGCACGTGTCAAAGGTGCGCTTGTTGAAAAAGAGTTGATTGATACGCCAACCAGAAGCAAGGTTGTATTTGCAGACCCTGTATTTGCTCTTTGGCTGCACAAAAACATGAGATAAAAGCAGCTCCCGCATACCGAACTTTCTGTTCAATCCAAATGAAATAGGGCTATATGGCTCTATTTCGTTTGTTATAATCCAAATTATGTCAAGATTTCAAAGACCATTTTATATAATCATCGTCGCATAGCGACTAACAATATATACGAAATAATTATAAAATCATATTGATATGATATAACAACAAAAACTACTTGCCTGTTTCGCGACCATTAGGCGACCACTATAGGACATCCATAGGACATTTATGTCACATCTATGTCTCACCAATGTCGCAGCAGTAAAAACAACGCATATTAACAACAAAACTTCATATAGTTATGAAACAATCTACTTTTTCTGCCGTAATGGCAAACAATCTTTTAACGGTATTGCAAGGGTATAGCAAGAGTATACGCCTCTTGCTCGTCATGTTCCTAACCCTTACCGTCAGCACCAACGCATGGGCACAGACATGGGAAAAAGCAACAAGTATTGCTGCTGGTGATGTAGTGTTGCTCGTATGTGAATCAAAAAAGATGGAGTTGAGCAGCATTTCTACAACATCAACCAAATATGGTATTGGTGTAGCATATACAACAACTCCTGCTGGTGCATACCAACTTACAGTTGAAGCAGGAAGTTCCAGTGGTACATACTCTTTGAAAAACGGCAGCAATTACCTTTATTGGACTAGCGGAAACTCGCTTGCTACAAATGCAACAAAATCTGCCAATACCTCATGGTCAATTACATTTAGCAATGGCAATGCTACGATTAAGAATGCAAAAGACAATTCCCGTGTAATTGGTTGGAACGCAAGTTCTCCACGTTTCGCATGCTATACATCATCTCAAACAGCTGTTCAATTGTACAAAAAAGTCACTGCTGTTCAAACGGTTGCTGTTACAGGTGTTTCGCTTAATCAAACTTCTCTAACACTTACTGCGGGCAATTCTGAAACGCTTACCGCCACTGTATCACCAAATAATGCAACCGATAAAACCATTACTTGGTCAACTAGTAATCCTTCTGTCGCAACAGTGAGCAATGGAAAAGTAACTGCCGTTGCAGAAGGTTCTGCTATAATTACTGTTACTACAAACGATGGTAAAAAGACTGCTACTTGTAATGTAAAAGTTAACCCAAAACCTAAATACACCGTCACCCTCAATGCTGGTCCTGGCACTTGTGCTGCATCCGTAACCGAATCTTCTGCTGGTGCAGGTGTTACATTGCCAACTCCTACACTTAATGGTTGTGATGAGTGGAGTTTCGCAGGTTGGAAGACAACTTCCGCAGTTACCACAGAAACAACTACAAAACCAACCCTTATCGCTGCTGGTACATACAAACCAGCAAGCAATATCACCCTTTACGCTGTTTATCAAAGAACAGAAACAACGGAAGGAGTAGAAACTACGACAATTACTACAGATAAACTCACTCGTGCAATAACTGGTGTAACTGATGGTTCTACTACATATTCAACTTGGAGCGACAAAACCGTCACATCTCCAGCTGTTTATGCAGGCAATAGTGCAGGAAGTAACAATTCTATTCAGCTTCGTTCAAACAATAGTAATTCAGGCGTTATTACTACTGCTTCTGGCGGAAAAGCAAAAAAGGTAACAGTTGAGTGGCAATCAAGTACTAGTAGTGGACGCACATTAGATATCTATGGCAAAAATTCTGCTTATTCTGCAGCAACTGAGTTGTATAGTACAAGTACACAAGGAACCAAACTTGGCAGTATTGTTAAAGGCACTTCTACAACATTAACTATTACTGGCGACTACGAATATATTGGCTTGCGCTCAAATTCTGGTGCGATGTATCTCACCAGCATTTCTATTGACTGGGCGACCACTACTGCTGGCGGAACCACTATTACCACCTACTATCATTCTACTCCCGATTGCGCCACACAAACGGCCGTTTCTTTGAGACCACAAACAAGTGTTTTGGGGAAGGTGAAATTTACGCATTTTTTGCGATGATTTTCGACCTTTTTTCCATCTTTTCGGCAGCAAGTGTTACTCCGCAGTTGATTCGCATACCAATCGATTACCAATCGATTACCAATAGCCACATCCAGCCACCCCCCTACCCCAACCCTCATCAAGAGGCATACCATCATGTACGGAGTGGTAACGAGGTGGTGACGATGGATAACCGACACCTCAAAAATAGATTTTCATCATATCAATATGTCAAAGATCACTTTCGCGGCAAAGCCGCTATTGTGAGCAACGGTCAAACCAATGACCCGCGCCCTCGTCGGTAATTCCCCTTTTTTCTGGGGGTGTATATTGTTGTTTTGTTTGTCTTATATAAGTCCTATATCAGTCCTATAGATGTCCTATCGTGGTCGCCTAATTGTCGCGAAACAGATAGGTGGTTTCTGTTATTATCTTTGATATGTTGACATAATTTGGATTCTTTCCCCAAAAAACGAAATAGAGCCATATAGCCCTACTTCATTTGGATTGAACGGAATGTTCGATATGCGGTTACAGGCAATCTACAGAACTGCCTCAACTGTGTATAGAGGATAGTTGGTTATCCAATCTTGCTCTCGGTATCCAGACATGGAGAAACGCACACCATGCAGTCCCTTGTTGTTCTCTACGAACCACTTCAAACTCTTGGCCTGCAGATTATCTTCTGCTTTTACCTCTACGGGTAAAATACAGTCACCCTGTTGTACAAGAAAGTCTATTTCGCCTTGCGAACTTTCTTGTGACCAGTAATAAATGATGTTTTTTCGGTTGCACCGCAATTGCTGCATTACATATTGCTCGGTCAAAGCGCCTTTGAACTCGGACATCAGTTCGTTTTTCTGCAAAAGCACTTGTTCGGAAATACCAGATAAAGCGCCTAACAAACCGACATCCAATAGGTAGAGTTTGAATGCAGAGAAATCTTCGTATGCAGACAATGGTAGTTTGGCAGTTTTAGTGCGATGCACTTTGTACACCAGCCCTGCGTCTTGTAGCCAAGATAGTGCTATTTCAAATTCTTTGGCGCGTGCACCTTTTTTTAAGAAGCCATAGATAAACTTCTTATTCTCTTTGGCTAATTGTCCTATAACACTTCGCCATACCATACGAATGCGTGGTACTTCGTTGATAGGCGCATGTTTAGAGAAATCGCGGTCGTAGCTATCAAGAATAGCTTGCTGAATGGTTCGCACTTGTACAAAATCCGTGTTATGAACAAAAGCGTTTACCACCTCAGGCATGCCACCAATATAATAGTACTTGCGCAGCAAATCTTCTAATTGAGATGCGTGTGAGGTAATAAGACTCCAATTCTGTTGCTTTACTTGTTTGATTAGCAACTCTTCTCCCATCGCTTCTGCGAACTCGCAAAACGAAAGTGGATAGAGTGTCATAAAGTCCACTTTACCAACAGGAAAACTATCATCGCGGTGCATGGCTATTCCTAAGAGTGAACCAGCAGCAATAATTGGTTGCTCTGGGCGCAGTTCGTAGAAATACTTGAGAGCCGTTACTCCGCGTTTCACTTCTTGTATCTCATCAAAAAGCAACAATGTGTTCGGAGTAATCGTCTCGCGCGTGGCGATTTGCAACTCAAGTAGAATGCGATCTATATCAAAATCCTTCTCAAACAGATGTGCTAACAACTGATTGTTCTCGAAGTTGATATACACTGTGTGTTCGAAGCATTCTTTTGCAAACTGCTTCATGAGCCATGTCTTGCCTACTTGCCTCGCTCCTTGCAGTATTAGCGGCTTGCGATTTGGTTGGTCTTTCCATACTTTTAGTTGATTGAGAGCGTATCTTTTCATATTACAATGATTATTAAGCGATTTCGGCTGCAAAGATACTGCTTTTTTTTTAATTACGCAAGAAAGTGTGCCTAAAAAGTGTGATATTTTGCAAAAAGTGCGCCTAAAAAGTGTGATGTTTTACAAAAAGTGCGCCTAAAAAGTGTAAAATCCAAATATGTCAATATGTCAAAGATCACTCTTGCGGCAAAGCCGCTATTTAGTTTATAGGCTAAAGGCGAAAGGTGAAAGGCAGGAACCTCATCGCTTCGCTCTAAACCTATAACGTTATTTTGTGAGCAGAGGTCAAACCAATGACCTGTGCCCTATGTAGGAGCAATTATTGCTTGTAATCCGCAAAGACTGCGTAGAAAGTAATCTCATTGGTAATTGTAGGGAATTCTGTAGTATAGAGATTAGAGCGACCATGTTCATACTCGCCATTTGCAGCATCTGTCCAACCGACAAAGATATCACCGCAATAATCATCTGCAGCAACCGATGGGGCTGAAGTGATTGTTTCGCCATGATTTACGATGGTTGTAACGCCATCTAATTGAGCACCTGTCAACTCTACACCATCAACCACCCAAGTGATAGTGTATTTGTTACCTGTCCATTGAGCGTAGAGAGTTGTAGCAGAAGTTTTATCCCAATTCTTTGCACTGGTACCATCTGCGTTGTAATACTTTGTACCACCTGACTTTGCTGTAAAGTAGCCTTCGAAAGTGTGACCTGTAAGTGTAGGCATGGTAGCCGAAGGCATTGCTTGTCCATAAGTAGCTGTTACTGAAGCAGTGCCACCTGCACCACCATTGGCATTTAGGGTAACGGTGGATTTTTTTGCAGAGAAACGCGCGTAGACAGTAGTTGCTGCTGTTGGATAATAAGTGTATGTTTCATCTGTTGATAACTGTGTTCCGCCAGTCGCTGCTGTGTACCAACCGTCAAATTGATAACCTGTTGCAACAGTACCAACTGTAAGTGTTGTGGTTGCAGTGCGTACAGCTGAAATAGTGGTGCTTTTGGCACTTGTGCTGATAGAAGCCGATTGCTGTGCTGAAATAGCACCATTTCCCGTTAATTTATATGATGTTACAGTAATGGTCGCTTTTGAGTTTGCATCAGCGCCATTAACGGCAGTTTTGATTGTTTGTGTAGAGTTAAGTGCAGAATAACCGCCACTATAATAAGAGGTTGTTACACTTTGACTTTTGCTAGTAGAAGATGGTACAATTAAATATGTTGAACCACTATTGAAACCATATTCATTCCAACTAGAGCACCATCCATAAGTACTCCAGTTGTCAAAGTTACTATTTGACTTCTGAGAAGAGTTACCAATAACTACCCATCCTAATATGCCACCCCATCCAGAACCTTGTGGGTTGGCTACATAGTACAACTTGGTGTTGTTTATCTTAGAAAGTGTGGAAACGCCAGTCCACGAACTTTGACGAGCACAAAGTTGAATGTAGGTTTGATTTATACCTATTGAATTGTCGAAATAGATATAACCACCAGAAAATGTAATCTCCGCCCATGCTTGTCCGATTCCGAGGGTGAGGAGGGTTAATACTACAGTAACGCGCAGGGCTTGGCGGTAGCCACGCAGTACCGTTAGAAATTTGTTTGCCACTTGGGCAGAAAAAGTAGATTGTTTCATAACATATGAATTTGTTGTTAATATGCTTGTTTAGATAGTATTTTATTGTTTCAAATTTCCAAATGCCATCAATTCTGCATTTTGGCGTATATCTGCAATGTGTCGTATTATTTCGCGCTCATTATATAGTAGTTGGTTAGTATCTTGATCTCTTTTTTTATATAAAGCCAAAGCAATTAATGAATACTCCTCATAAATAGATGTGTAGAAAACTCCTCGATCATCCGTGTTGATAGATGACTTAATCAAAGGAGTGTTTGCCTTAGCATCTATAGGATAAAATTTTGTCAATAATGGATGACTCTCATACCGATCTATATAGCCTATCTTCAAGTTGGATGTAGGACAACATTCTATGCTGATTTTCTTCTCAGATACAAAACGCCTCATCTCTTCTTGCATTTGATTCATTACTTCCACAATCTCTTTATTCCATTTATATTGCACCAATTTCAAACCATTGTTTTTGGTGATGGAATTATAAAAATAATCCCAATATAAGTGTTTCGCCTTTTCATCACATTTAATTGATTCTATACGTTCGTCCTCCACTTCGGCTGTTTGATCCCACAAATTTGTAAGGCTTTGATGTTGCCCATTATGTACAATAATGCGTTTAGGATCATTTCCACGTAACAACATGCTATGCCAATAATGTTGTACATCCCATTCACAACCTATTCCATAACCAATATCGTGATATAACTCACATGCTTTCTCTAACAATAATATCTCAATAGATGGAGCAAGTTTTACATTAAGTTCTTTGCTCCGCATATATATCCACACACAATTATCCAACATATTCTGTTTTGTAATCATTGTAGTATAGTGTCTGCGTTCATAATACTCCTTCGCATCAATTCCTAGTGCCATAGCATGTCCAATACGACATTTATCATTCAACTGCAAAAATAGTATGGCCTCATCTATAGCACGTAATCCGTCAGGCAAATCCAAGAAATCCTCTCCAACATGGAATGTCCTCCCTAAAACCCCTTGTTGATAGGCGTAACGAAAGACATGTCCAAATGTTTCAGGACGACAGAAAATTTCACGACTGGCAGCATCAATGCCCACGATGTTCTTATTTTTTCTAAAAAGCAAAACATCGTTTAGTTGTTTACGAATATCTTCTCTATACCTAGCATCACGTGTACCATCGTGCATAACTCCTATCTTATTGAATGGTGTAGGTGTGCTATCATGGTATTGACCCTTCTTGATAAAATGCACCACAATATCCAGAGGACGAATGGTATCATCTCCACTTGGGTTGAGATCGAACATTGCCTTGTTGCAATCAAAAGAATCCCTTATTGCACTCTTGGGCGTTACGCGTATTTCCAAACGGTCTTTTTCAAAATTATTGATAGAAGTATGCGATACATAATAGGGATAATACTTTTTTATAGGCGAATCATTTGGAACTAAAATGTCTTTTCGATCTTGATATGTTTCAAAATTCTCAAAACCCTTTATTTGGTTGATTTGTACAAATTCACGACGTATCTTGCTCTTTATTAATAAATACAAGTAGAAATACGGAGCTGACTTTATACATTTAGGATCTTGTTGATAATAACCATGAAAGAATGCATACAGCAACTGGCGTTCACCATGATAAACAATATTTGCGCAATTTTGTTGCTTTATGGCAGATAAATCGCAGAAAGTTCTTTGTGGGAATAGGCAATAATCAAGATGCTTTTCATCAATAGTTGGCAACGATAATTGCAAAGCCCACGAAAGAGATGGTTGAAGCAATTGAGCAAAGTCGCTCGCGTACCACGGATCTTTCAATATACAAATAACCTTCTGCTCATAGTCTGTTTCTATCACATTTTGTTTATCTTGTTCATCAATGGATTGCTTGTTGAGCAACAAACTATAGAAAACAAAACGCAAATACGCTGCTGCAACACATTGCTGCGACAATGAACTAGGCTGTTCTGTTTGCATCGGTAACAACTCGACCTCTTGCGAACGCTGCAACTTTTGAACAAATGAATGACGCAGTGTTAGATTATTCATCAAGCATATCCAATTGAATCCGAAAATATCTGTTGTAGCATTGTAATGAGCATGCAAATCTGTTAATCCTTTGTCTAATTCGTGATTAAGACAATGGTTATTGTGTTTTATGATGTCATTCCACAGCAACAAAGGGTGTTGCTTATTGAAATACTTGGCATTGTGTTGTGCTAAAAATGCTGTTACCAACATTTCTTCACCTACATACAATACAGATTCTTTCCAACGGAAGAGCTGCTCAAACTGCAATATCGGTTGGTTATTCTCAATGGTTAAAAAACGCTCAGATACCTTTTTTAGAACATCAAATGGATGATAGATTGTAGGTATTTTGTGGTTTGAATTGGGTGAACATTGCCATTCTCTACCCGTTTGTAAACGAAGGAGATTAGCCTCCGTGTAGGTGTATTCAGGTTTTGACCATTGCATTAGTTGCGGCATGATGTCCAAAAACTCATCATACTGCATACCATCAGGTTTATCCAATAGACGGACTACTGTATCTATCGGATAATCATAAAACAATGCTTTTAATATGCCACGGTCAATATCCATGAAAGATTATTTATTTCTTTTTAGCGCAAAATATATCAAAGCTATTTCGTTTGCCTTTTGAGTAACCTCATCGTACGTATAGGATTTGTTAGTATCAAAAAGTCCCATTAGAGCCATATTGAATTTTGTTCTTTGGTAAGTTGTGTTCAAATCCGAAGATTGCAGTATAAGTGAACAAATACTATGTCCTGTTTTAGGCCATCTCAAACGAGGTCTTTGTAATTTTAAGAGTAATTGAGTAAGGAACTGATTATTCATTCTTTTTGAATCATCAATTATAAGCCAATCCTCTAATTGAGAAATTAAAGTGTTGTTTTTGATAAAATCACACAATATATATATAAATTCAAATTCAACATGATGAGCTTTACTAGTACTAACCACCTTATTGTCTTTAATGCATATCTTTGGATACAGAGTTATGTTCAGTTTTTGAATATCGTCATAGGCTCTATATATCTTCTCTTTGATGGAACCAACTCTATGGGTTCGGTATTGACGGAGCAACTCTTCATAAATAGCCCACTGAATATCAATCACACGAATAATCGCATCAGAAATGCAACCATGCATATCCCAATTGTCGGTATATTCACTTCTTCTAATACCTTTTAATAACGAAAGAATAGACTTTTCGTTGGCTTGCGCAATATCGTATAACTTGTTTTGTTGTGTAGGATCATCCTCTCTATATTCGTTTAATTCATCACACAAGATTTCATCAAAACGATGATATGCATATTTGATGTTAGTGAGTGCGTAAAAAGGATGTAAGAAATCAAAAATAGCATAATTAGCAGTATTGCTGAAAACACCTAAAAAAGTAGGAGTCTTAGCGGTCCTAGAAAAATTCGCTTTTTCAATATTCTCTTTAGTGGAAGCATAAGTTATTGTCAATGCAAAATATTCGCATATATTTAATAGCTGTACATATTCAGCATCATTTTCGTCTGTCTTACTTAACTTCTTAAATAACTTTCTTATTTCCGAAAAGTCTATTACAAAATGATCGTGTTTTTTCGACAACAAAGATCCTGCTGGATAAGAAAAATATGATCCATTAACTAAGCGTTGAAGGCGATTTACACAATCGTACATACGATCCGCTCTATGAATGCTAATATAAGATTTTGTATAATCTATCTCCGGAAATAAAGTAGCATCTTTTTCTGAAGTTATCTCATTATAACACGCGTATAAGCGCATTGAGTATATTGTTTTTATGAAAAAGATTAAATTTTGAATATCCTCTTTAACAGTAATTATACTAACCAACCACAAGACATACATTACATCGCCTACTGAAATATTAGCAGATGTGTTAATACGATTGGTAATGTCCAAGTATAGCGGAGCATAATCCTCCATAAAAGCCTCAGAGTCATCATTATTTGCTATGTGAGTATCAATTTGAGGCTTTATTTCAATATTAGCTTCCTTAATACGATTCGAAAAATACTCAACAACAAAAGCATTCAACGTTGTAAGATTATCGTATTGTGCTAATTGTTGAGAGAAATTGTAATCTTCTTTAGATAAATTTACAATCCATGTTCCAAAGAAGTAGTCTTTGAACACATTTCTACCTGTTTCATTATCATTACCTTGATTATCTTTAGCATCAGGCAATGCTTCTAAACTACTCAATAAGTGCCGTAATTCTCGTAAATTTTTCGGTATAATCGGCGAAAGATGTTGTGCATTATAGAAGACATAGCCTGTTTTTTGAAATATTAATTGTACAACACGTTCTTTTACCGTAATATCTTTGATTCCAATTTTATCATTTGTTTCATCAATATCTGCTATTTTCAAATTAAACTCACATATATCAGCAGGTATCGGCATTGTCACACGATTATCTCGTGGGAACAATTTGGTGACATATTTTTGCGCCATTTGCTGACATTGTGACCATTTAAGTTCAGTATCTTTTACTTCTTTTTGATGAGCGGTAGCAATGACATCTATTAATTGATCTACCTTTACAGCAACAAGAATAATACATTGCGGACAAATGAGATACTTACGGAGCATTTCAGCCATTTTATATCCCTCTGTGATGTTCAAATCTAAATCATCAATACATATCAATAGGCACTCTTTACCTTGATAGTCTAGATAATGCTTAAACAATTTTTGCAAATCCTCTTTTAGTCTGACACCAGCCGCTAAATCACTAATTTCCTCCAACGAATCATAATTTTTCTCGTTCTTTTCCAGCACTGAAATGTCTTTCTTCACTTGTTGGAAATGCTCCATTAAACAACGACGCAGATAGATCTTACTCGTCTTATCCTCATATTGCGTTGAGGTGCAATCCATTTCTACTTTAGCATACATTCGCCCCAATAGAAGTTCCAACACATTGTGCTTAGTATCAAAGAAAGATGGATCAATCGTATCGAGCCACTCTACCTGCTTGCATGCAATCATTTTATCGGGGAGAAGCAATGTGGTTTGAGCTTGGGCACGTGTACTATCATCTGTCAATATCGTAGCGAATGACGACATACACGAAGTTTTACCTTCTCCACGATCTCCACAAAAAGCGATAATATTCGAGAACTGATTGTCTATGCGATAAGAACTTCTATTATCAGAAAGCAATATCCCTTTCTGCTTTGTCCATAAGCGCTGGAATATATTAATGGCTTGTTGATATTGATTGAGGAAGATAGAGCTTTCAAACTTTTCTCTTTCAATGACAATACCATTTTCTTCTCCTTGCTTAAATATGACTGTTCTTTCGTTCATAATATTTGTTGTTTATGGTTGTTTTATTCCTTGTTCTTTGTCTTGTATTATATTCGAAAAGATAGTGCCTAGCACAAAACCATAATTAGGCATTATTTATCTTTCTTTGGTGCGTTTTACCGTGTGCTTCAGTTTTCCTATGAAGAAATTCAACTCTAATGTGGATTCTGTTTCGGATGTTTGTAAATCTGGCATCACAATATCGGAAATAACTTCACCAAAACGCTTCAACCGTTCGGATGCCTGAGACGAATCCTTTTCCTGATGCAACGCCACCAACTCACGCTTCAAATAACGCACCTGAGCGAAAGTCTCAATGATGGCAAATGCCACCGAAATAGCCGTTGGGCTTTTTAATATAGTTGCTAACATATATAACCCCTTCTCAGTAAACACCTTAGGCATCGTTCTGCTTTTTGCTGAAATCTTTGTGGTCGAAATTTTCGTCCGCAAATCTTGCAATTCCTCGGGACTTAAAATAAACATATAATCCTTTGGGAATTTATCAGGATTATTTCTAACGGCTTCATTAATCCTCTTGGTTTCTACTCCATACAAATCTGCTATATCAGCATCTGATATAACATACTGGTTCCGAATCGGAACAATCTTATCTTGCACATCTTCCATGGAAACAGGAAGAAGCGCCTTCTGATTCTTCTTTGCAACAGCTATTTTAGACTTTTTGTCTGTCATATATTCCGTTTTTGCAACGATGCTTATACGCGTATGTACGCGCGTTCCATAAATATAAATACACAGGCCAACGGCATAGATCACACTATAACCGATAGCCAAGGCAGAAAAAACCTACCACCTCAATTGAGGCTACAAAGGTACAACAATTTTTGCATATATGCAAGAGAAAAAAGAAAAAATATAAAATTCATAATAAAAACGGGAAACGGAAAACAGAAAATGGGAAAGTGGGAAGAGTGCAGAAAAACAGGATAAATACTCAAAAACAAGGCATACATCACATAATTTTGAGGCGGTTGCCCCGTTTTTATATGATAATATTTGCACATGTCGCAAAAAAGCAGTAATTTTGCAGGCAAATTAAAATGGAGTACTATGTTTGATAATTTATCAGAAAGATTAGAACGATCATTCAAGATCCTGAAAGGCGAAGGACGAATCACCGAAATTAACATCGCCGAGACAGTAAAAGATATTCGCAAAGCACTGCTCGAAGCCGATGTTAACTACAAGACAGCTAAACAGTTTACCGATCAAGTAAAAGCAAAAGCGTTAGGACAAAACGTGATGACAGCCGTTCGTCCAGGACAACTCATGGTGAAAATAACACACGATGAGCTGGCAAGCCTGATGGGTGGCGAAACAGCCGAGATAAACCTGAAAGGACAACCCGCTGTGATTCTGATGAGCGGTTTGCAAGGTTCGGGTAAGACCACCTTCTCCGCCAAATTAGCCAACTACTTGCAAACAAAGAAAAACAAACGCGTGATGCTGGTGGCATGCGATGTATATCGTCCAGCAGCCATCGAACAACTACGCGTATTGGGCGAACAGATAAACGCGAAAGTATATACTGGCGAAGGAGAAACAAACCCCGTTGCGAAAGCCGAAAAAGCCGTGAAAGAGGCAAAGACATACGGCTACGACGTGGTGATAGTGGATACCGCTGGACGATTGGCTGTGGACGAACAGATGATGCAAGAGATAGCAGCCATCAAACAAGCTATCACCCCACACGAGACACTCTTCGTGGTGGATGCCATGACTGGTCAGGACGCCGTGAACACCGCCAAAGAGTTTAACGACCGACTGGACTTCGACGGCGTGATCCTAACAAAACTGGATGGCGATGCACGTGGCGGTGCTGCACTGAGCATCCGATCCGTAGTGCAGAAGCCTATCAAGTTTATCGGTACAGGCGAGAAAATGGAAGCTTTAGACGTCTTCCACCCATCACGTATGGCCGACCGTATATTGGGCATGGGTGACGTGGTGTCACTGGTGGAACGCGCGCAAGAACAATATGACGAAGAAGAGGCACGACGCATCAGCAAAAAGATTGCGAAAAATCAGTTTGACTTCAACGACTTCCTCTCACAATTGGCACAGATAAAGAAAATGGGTTCGATGAAGGACCTGATGGGCATGATTCCTGGTATGAGTAAAGCCCTTAAGGACGTGGAGATTAGTGATGATGCGTTTAAGCCAATTGAAGCCATCATCTCATCCATGACCCCCAAAGAGAGAAGTAACCCACAGATACTCAACGGAAGCCGAAAAAATCGCATCGCTAAAGGTTCGGGCACAAGCATCGTGGAAGTGAATAGATTCCTGAAGCAGTTTGAGCAAACAAGCAAGATGATGAAGAAAATGCAACAGATGCAAGGACTGAGAAGAAGATAAAAACTGAAAACCAGGAACCATAACACCAAAAGGGAAACAGGAAAGTGACTGTAAAAGAAGTATTTGAACTGCGGCGCGAAGGCAAAGTGGAAGAAGCTTACCAAGCCATACTGCCAATGTATCACGTTCACCACGGGAAATATACTACATTGGCCATGTTTTGGTGCGCAATAGATATGCTTAACCTGCTACTGAGCAGAGTGGAAGGAAAAGATGAAACATCCATAAAAGCACTCAACGAAGCAGAGAAAATATACTTAAGCCTACAACGGCTTTACCCTCAAATACAAGACGAAACAGAAAGCGGAAAACAGAAATTAGCCAATATGGGCGAAGCACTGAAAACAACACGAGAAAAAGTAAGAAGTGCTCTATGACTACAACATTATTCAACATTACAATGAAAAAACTACTACTCGGTGTATTAACACTATTACTATTGGGATTGGCAGGATGTCAATCACCCATCGAAACAGCCATTGGCACCTATAGCTATCACGCCAGCGGAGACATAACATTAGGTGGAGAACGCTACCTAATAACAGACGAGAAAGGTGAAATGGACATGATATATCTGCAAGACAATACCCTACTGATGACCTTCAGCGCAGAAAATGGCGGAGCATATACCACACAAGCCACTATCAGCCAACAAGACATCTTCATAACACCCTTCAACCGCAGCATGGAAGTGAAATACACAGTGCGAGAAAATAGTTTGCTGGGCGGACCAAAAAACATAGAAAAAACAGAAAGCTACTCGGTGGACGTATATGGCGAAGGACATATCTACGGCGAAACAATCATCTTGGATCTGAAATACGACGGGAAAGGATTGGCCGACCAGAAACATCTAATCGGCAAGAAAATAACACTAATAGCAAAAAAAGTGGAATAAATAGACTGGAAAAATCGCAATAAAACAAAGTTTTTGCGATTTTTCTTGCATATGTGCAATTTTTGTAGTACCTTTGCACCGATTTTCGACTATAGTCTCTGGCGATCAGCATAGAGCACGCGTTTTTGTGGCTCGAACAGTAGTGCATACTATAGTTATTTAACCCATTAAATAAAAGCAAACGAAATGGATTTAATGAAAATTGCCGAAGAGGCATTCGCTGGCGAGAAGAAAGAGTTTCCAGCATTCGCTGCAGGTGATCAAGTGACTGTAGCTTATCGTATTAAAGAGGGTAACAAGGAGCGTGTACAAGAGTTCCGCGGTGATGTGATTTGCATCCACGGTAGCGGTGACAAGAAGCGCTTCACTGTTCGCAAGATGTCAGGCAACGTAGGTGTAGAGCGTATCTTCCCTATGGATAGCCCATTCATCGAGAAAATTACTGTAAACAAATACGGTAAAGTTCGTCGCTCTAAATTGTATTACTTGCGTGCTCTTACTGGTAAGAAAGCTCGTATTCCAGAGCGCCGCGTGAAGTAAAAAGCCTCGGTTATCGGTAATCGGATAACGGTTATCGGTAATCGGATTTGCCAAATGGTGTAACGGTAGCACTACAGATTCTGGTTCTGTCTGTCTGGGTTCGAATCCTAGTTTGGCAACAAAAAATTGACTTCCAACGAGGAAGTCAATTTGGTTTAAGGTAGAAAGTTAATAGTAAAAAGGCAAGTATATAATGAAGAATTTTGTAGAAGAATTGCGTTGGCGTGGCATGCTACAAGACATGATGCCAGGCACCGAAGAACAATTGATGAAAGAACCTACTGCTGCATACTTGGGCATTGACCCAACAGCAGATAGTTTGCATATTGGTCACCTCTGCGGAATCATGATGCTCAAGCACCTGCAAAACGCAGGTCATAAGCCAATCGCTTTGATTGGTGGTGCTACAGGTATGATTGGCGACCCCAGTGGTAAGTCAGCCGAGCGTAACCTGCTGGACGAGGAGACTTTGCGCCACAACCAAGCGTGCATCAAGGCACAATTGGAGCGTTTCCTGAACTTCGGCGAGGGCGAGAACGCAGCCGAGCTGGTAAATAACTACGACTGGATGAAGGACTACACCTTCCTTGATTTCGCACGCGAAGTGGGTAAACTCATCACCGTGAACTACATGATGGCGAAAGACTCGGTGAAGAAACGCTTCAATGGCGAGTGCAGCCAAGGTATGTCGTTCACAGAGTTTACATACCAGCTGTTGCAAGGTTACGACTACGTATATCTCAACAAACATAAGAATTGTAAGTTGCAGATGGGTGGTAGCGATCAATGGGGCAATATCACCACTGGTACCGAGCTCATTAAGAAGATGGGTGGTGGCGAGGCATTTGCACTCACATGCCCACTGATCACCAAAGCCGACGGCGGTAAGTTTGGTAAGACCGAGAGCGGAAACGTATGGCTTGACAAGAAATACACCAGTCCATATCGCTTCTACCAATTCTGGCTGAACGTGAGCGATGATGATGCGAAACGCTATATCCGCATCTTCACTTGCCTTGACAAGGAGACTATTGACGCACTGATTGCAGCACACGATGAGGCACCTCATATGCGCGGATTGCAAAAGCGTTTGGCAGAGGAAGTGACCGTGATGGTGCACAGCCGTGAGGATTATGAGGCAGCCGTAGAAGCAAGTAATATCCTCTTTGGCAACGCCACCCACGAAGCATTGAGCAAGCTCAATGAAGAGACCTTCTTGCAAGTGTTTGACGGTGTAGAGAAATACGAGGTAAGTCGCGAAGAGTTGAATGCAGGTATTCCACCACTTGACCTCTTAGCAGAGAAGACCAACATCTTCCCATCCAAAGGCGAGGCACGCAAGATGATCATTGCCAATGGCTTCTCTATCAACAAAGAGAAGTTCACCGACCCACAGAAGATTATTACCGCAGAGATGCTGCTGAACGGCAAGTATCTGCTCTGTCAGAAAGGAAAAAAGAACTACTATATCTTAGAAGCCAAGTAAAGATAGGTAAGGCTATATATACAAAAAAGCGCGAGATATGACTCTCGCGCTTTTTTTGTTATGAAGCCACCTACTTGTAGGCAGGAGAAAAGGAACGGCGAAGGGCAAAGAGGGTGAGGAGCAGAGAGAGGAAAAGGATAGAATCCCACCCCATGCCAAGTGGAACAGGATCTTCACGAGGAGGAGCAATAGTACCGCGCTGTTGAGCAGTAGGGATAAAGCCAGTGTCGTCAGCCAACGAAGTACCCTCCAGAGATGAAGCAACCGTCTTGACGATACCATTGGCGACTTGGATAGGTGCAGTGGAGTAAGCGCCTACAGAAGTAGAAGCAGGAGTATAGGCACTGGTACTACGCATCGAAATAGAAGATACCTCTGTGGCACCAATAGGCATAGAAGAACTACCGCCGTAGGAATGGAAATCATGGGCAGAAGTAGTGAATAACTGAGCCAATAGCACATTTGCCCTGAATAAGGGGCATAGCATAAAGATTATAAATACTATACGTTTCAAACTAATACTAATTACCTTAAATAAAACAAACTAATACTCATACCCTATCATTTCATGACAATCTTAAACGCCTCGTTGTTGATACGAAGAATATACACACCAGAAGGCAAATAGGACAAATCAATGGATGATGGAGTATGCAGGATATTATGCGACAATATATGCTTGCCACTGACGGAGTAGAGCGCAACCCTACTATTGTCAGGAGCATCGAAGATATACACCACTCTACCCTCTACCCAGACACGCATAGCCGAAGGATTGCTAACTCCAGTGGAGATATCATCATCAGCATCTGCCCATCGAGGATGGAGGAGCAGTTGGAAACGATGATTATTGATGGAATAAGGCGCAGCAAGGAAATGATACTGATCGCCCTCCATCATTCGTATGATAGAATCGTTTTCGAGGTCATGTAAATAGAGCGAATCACCTACGAGTGCAGAGAACGTGAGGGTATATTGTGTATCCTTGCCCGCTTGGAATCCGATGTACATGCTGTCAATATTATTGGCGCAGGATACCTCCATCTTGCCGAATGGCTCGGTGGTGTAGATGTTGGTCAGCCCTTCCGCTGTTTGGTTGGGCGCATCGTAGCCATTGTCGTAGTCGCGTGTGGTAGTGCTCTCTTGTATGATATACATGCGGTCGGCACCACTGTTGGCACTATTGATCTGTATGCGTATGCGTCGGAAATCGTATGCCCAGTCGGCAGAAAGATATTGTGGCGCGCGCATAGGTTCGTGCATATCAGTAGAGTTGTTGGTACCTGCTTGCCAGACATGCTTGTCGTAGCTGAGGTGAATCTTAGCACTATCCTCGTTGGCAATCACATATACGCCCTGCATAGGTGGTATCGTGGTAATCTCTTCGGAGCCTAAGAACTTGGACGATAGTGCAGGTATAGCGCAGTATTGTCCTGGGGTGGTAGAACCATTGCCACCAATAGTGCTATCTTTCTCATTTTGTCCGTTCCACTGATTCCATGAACCAGAGTTGAAGAGGTAGAAGGTCTTTTCTAAATTGCCGCTGAAGTCTTCTTCGGTGAAGTTCTTGGCGTCGATAGGTGCCATGAAGCTATTGGCGAAGAGGTTGTTGCCGTCCATGCCACCCGATTCCTCTGGCGTTTTTGTGAGGACGAGTGTAGTGTCGGTATTGATAGCTTGCGCAACGAGCGAATAGGTGGGTTGCCCATACTGCGTAATGGCATAACCAGCGAATGGCTCAAAGGTGAGTGTGCCATTTTGTTTGACCCAATTTTGTTTCTCGTTCCACTGGTAGAGCCATGTGATATAGTCCACCGTGAATTGCACGTCTTTACCTGGAGCGCCGAAGTATTGCCATGTAGCATCCTCATTGGCACCCGTATCGAGTGTAGAGCGTGTCTGATAGCGCATTGTGGCGCGAGGCATAGTACCTTGGTATGCGGGTGAGATACGCAAGAATCCAGCACCTGTTTTGAGGTTGTCGATGATGATACTGCTACCATCAGAGGCTGCGCCTTGGATACCTTGTGCGCCTACGGTGAGACCGCCTGTAGAAGTGATGTGGATGGAGCCTCCAGATTCGAAAGAGAGCCTCTCTGTGATTATTACTGTATCGAGCGATACATGTTTGTTAGCAGCGATAGTGGCCGAGTCGGTTGTCCAAGGGATACGTCCGATATTCCAGTTGTTGGCATTATGCCAATTGCTATCGTTGTCGAAGTCTTGGAAGAGCGGGTCCACGATGATGAAGAAATCGCGTGAAAGGGAGACCGCATTAGAGGAGGTAGTTTCCAGCGTATAGGCACGCGCTGTGACTGTTCCGCCACGCAGGAGTATCATCTTGCCTGCATCGTTGAGGTAGGCAAATTCCTCTGGTAGGTTGCCCGCAGTGAGTTCGTATAGGATAGGGTCGCCCGAGGAGGAGATAGCGGTCTTTTTGGTTTCCCACTCTGCTGAACTACGGATAGTGTCGGTGGTATTCCATGTGATGGTAGGCGTATTTCTGATGATATTGGCATAGACATGAATGGTGTCAGTGATATCACCGATAGGGTCTTTGATCGTAATATATTGATGATAATTACCTACGATAGAAATGTCTGCTTTGAGCGAGATGGTGAGTGGTACAGTATCCCATGCACCACAATCATCGACGATAGAAGATTTGTCGATTGTGAGGTGAGATGGCTGAGACGATGCTATTTGGAGGTTGCTGCGAATGCTGGAATAGGTGATAGAGATGGTAGTATCAGGCGAGTTGCCGACATAGACATTCCCCCAGTGGATATCATCAGGAATAGACTCGATGTACTTATCGGGTAAAACGGTGATGTATTGTAGGATATGGTATCCCAGTTTCACGTCGAGTGCAGGGAATCGTTCGAACTTGAGGTGTGTGGCGTTGCGTGAGAGTGGGATAAGTGGGGAATAGTGTGTAACGCCATTCTCTGGTTCGACAGCATCGGCATCGGAGAGCACCTGTTGCCAGTTTTCTCCACCATCAGTAGATTCCCACACGCGTATTTTACCCTCGAGTGTTCCCCATGCTTTTATACCACGATAGGTAAAGATGAGTTGTCCAGGTATGCCTTGTGTAGTGTCAATGCGCAAGATATGTTCGTTTTGGAATAGAGCATATGGGTCATATTCGAGTTTGTCCTCTGGCATCATGACGGTGCCGTTAGCATTGATGACAGGAATAACGAGGTCGGCATCGCTACAAGTGACAGAGCAGTCGCGCACGCGGACAGGCACCTGTGCGCTTGTTTTCTCATAGGTAGTGTCGCCATTGATAGTAGCAGAGAGGAGGAGTTCGCCTTCTCCCTTGATAATAAGCAGATTGCCTTGTACCTCCACCACATCTGGGTTGGAGGAGTAGTATTGTATCTTGGCTGTTTGCTCTGGGCTATATTCCCATTCGCCTGTGGCAGCATCGGTCATTACCCATGCTTGTGCATGGAGCGTGTCGGGCTGGTCGCCGATACAGAAATGGGTAAGGTTGTCTTCCCAAACGATGTACTGCATGAGTTTGTCGGTGACGCGGAAGAGTTTTCGGATGGTATCAGGTTGTAGATAGACGCGATCGGAGTCGGCATGCGCTGTGATATATGTCTCACCTATACCTACAGCGATGAAGCTGAGGCTATCAGGTGCGATCTTGAGGATAGACTCGTCATCGGAACGATATTTGACAGGATAGCCGTTGGTGGCTTTTGCCACCGTGTCGGGCATATGCTGACCAAGCAGAACAATAGGTTCGTGAGCTGACCAATCTTCAGTCCAGTAGAGCAAAGGTTTGGACTTAACCGTATTGACATGCAAGAAGACTGTATCACGGTGTCCTGCCTCGTCCCAGATGAGTATCATGGCATCTTCGCCAGTAGTCTGATGTACGTGAAGCGGATTATATGTGACTTGGATATCGTGCACAGTACCATATTTCTCGCCTCCTATGGTGTCGATATAGGTAGTAGCGACGGTGAATAAGGAGTCGGTACTTTCGAGGTGGACTTTGTAACCTGCGTTGGCAAACTTGAAGTCGAAAGACTGTGTAATCTTAGGGTTGTCCACATATTGCAATCCAAAATCCAGGACATTAGGTATAGCCTCGAACTGATTGAGTTCGGTGACGTATAGGTTCTTGAAAATACCACCATAGTTACCAGAATAACATAGTTTGAGGTAGCGAGTGGTTGGAAGTAGAGGTTGTTTGTTCACAGTTCCACTTTCGTAGCCATCGCCTTCGCCAGCCGTATTCCAAGCGCGCGTCCAAGTCCCATCTTGACCATTAGGACTTTCATCGACATACCAATATTCTCCAGTTGTTCCACCAACGCTTGGTTCAAAAGAGAATGACATATCTTTTGGAATACCCGTAAAATTGATAATGACATATCTATCATCCCAGTTAGCGTCAATCAAGTCGCCCTTTGTTACTTTGATACCATTTGACCAAGACAATTGTTCGTTGGAAGTGGGGTTGAACACCCACATTCTTGCTTCAGAATCAATGGTAAATGTAACGTGGTTATTGGGGTCGATAGGGGTGATGATGGTATCTTTGGAGTAGCCGTTCCATTTGTAGGTCTCGAGTTGAGAGATGGTGACGGTGGTAGATGCCTCCTTGTTGAAGGTAATCAAGTCCAAAGAGTTGTTGGATGTAGGGTTGAACTCGTTGGTGAGTTTGGCTACGTCAGTATCTGTTTGAGAAACAATGACAATACGGGATGCAGTGTTGGTCGTGGTGAAGTAGTTGGAAATAGTGTCGTTGAAATATACGGGGTCTTTCCATTGGAGTTCTACATCGTGTTTGGAGACGGTGATTACGCAACGGAAAGTATCCGTGTAGTGGGAAATGGTTGGCTTCTGAATGAAAGTGAGGACAGCCGTACCCGCATTGTGTGCGGTGATGGTGTCGTTTTGAGGGTTGTATGTGATGACTTGATTTTCGTATCCTGGTTTTCGTATATCGTTGCCCGTGAGGTCGTGGTCAATGGTGTAATAGAATGGGGCGTTGATGTCAGCAGAAGGGAGGTCTGTTTGGCAGGTGTCGAACTTGAAGTCTGCCACCCAAGTGTCGTCCACCTTTTTGCTATAGGCAGTAGTACCTTTGATATTAGCAATGAATTTGTTGTTTACCTCACATTCCACAGGCACAAAGATGCGTTGTGTATTGTCGTAGATGACGATTGTATCGCGGAGCGTGCCTACAACAGACGCGTCGCAAGTGACTTGGATGGTGGTGCTACCTTGGTTATTCGTAGGTTGGATGCGATATGTGTTAAGTGTGAAATGTGGGTTGCTGTTTGTGAGCAAAATCTCATCCGCACAAGTACTCCAATTGAGCGTGAACGTTTTGTTTTCTTCTGTGCCAATAGAAGTGAC
The DNA here is from genome assembly GCA_045660925.1 of Paludibacteraceae bacterium. Lineage (GTDB taxonomy): Bacteria > Bacteroidota > Bacteroidia > Bacteroidales > Paludibacteraceae > Colicola. Next base: position 58,621 of record JAZREU010000099.1, read on the forward strand.
TGGCAGTGTGACAATCGAGTCGGATGGAGTGAGGGATTTTGCGCGGGTGACGCGGAAATCTTTGTAATCTTTACTTAGTGTGGCACCTGTTTTTGCAAAAGGACGAATATGTGTAACTATTTTCCCTTCAGGGATTTTTAATCCAAAGGTCTTATAACTACTTGTACTTAAATCTAATAACCCTTCTGGAAAATCTGTCCATTGGGTTCCTCCGTTGGTGGAGTATTGTAGGTAAAAATAATTTTCTCCAGTTCTTTTAGCTGTGATATATACGGAATCTGCATATGCTCTAACATCTTCAGGTATCTCATATGCGTAACCCGCTTTTCCAAAAAGATCAGTGATGCCCGTTGAAAAATTGCGTACGGTAGGGTCAGTAAAGATGTCGCAGCTCTCTGTACTCGCATTTACCGTCAATGTAAGAGTTTGGTTGAGGGCGTTGTATTTGTAATCCGCAGGGCGGGTGATGAGGAAATCAACCGTGCCGTTGGTGTAGTATGTTTGGATGTTACGCGTGTTGGCATCCATGAGAGCAATATGCTCGTTACCTCGTTGCTCTACATTGAAATTATCATTATCAATTGGCGTTACTTGTCCAGATACGGGGTGTGTAGAAGTTGCAGCGAACGGATTAGTAACCAGTTCGTTCCAAACAGCCTTGTCAGGATTGATGGTGGCAACGATATTGTGCTTGAGGATAGTTACTTCAAGCGATTGGTTAAAGTCGGTCCAAGTGGTATCTTTTGCTTGTGATACAGTGATGGTTGCCTTACCTGCGTTACGGGCTATCAATTGTTGGGTTGTTTCATCGTATTCCAAGATGTTGGAATTAGAGGAAACGATACTAACAGGTAATGGATTCTCGTTTGCTTTGGAATAGATATTGCTTTTTGCAATGCGATCATCCACATAATAGGTAGTACCTAATAAGAGTTGGAAATTGGTATTTCGTTTGATAATGGTAATCTCTTTTTCGTGTGTAAAGGCAACCCATTTGCGGTCAACGGCTTGTGCAACAGTGATTTTCACTTTGCCAGCACGGAGAGCAATGAGCTGGTTGTTCTCCACTTTCACAATTGTTGGGTCGCTTGAAGTAATCGTGGAAGGAAGACTGTTGTTCGTTTTGGTGAAAATGGATGTAATCGTTTCGCCTACGTAATAGGTGTTTTGAAGTAGCCAACTGAAGACGGTGGGGTATTTTTTGACTATCACCTCTTTCGTGAGCGTTTTGCCTGTCCATTTGTACGTCTCGGGTTGGGTGACAGTGATAGTGGTTGTCTCGGAATTAGCATTAAGAGTTGCACCATTGGCTTTGAGAATGCTACCGTTATAAGTGAACAATGCGCGATTATCCGCAGTCTTGTCGGAGACTTGAACGGCTACTTCACTATTGGTTGCGTTGGTCAGGAATGTGCTTTTGTTGATCTCATCGTCCACAAAGTATTCGTTTGCGAAATTCAGCGAGAAGTTGGTGTTATGTTTGACAATTTTGATTGTGACTTCTTTGGTCAGAGGGGAATATGTTGTGGATGCATCTTGGTGCATTTGTAGGACAAGTTCACCCTCTTTGCTTAAAAGGATTTTTGTGTTTGTAGCATCAGTAAAGTGAGGGTCTGCACTTCCAAAAGTGTCCGTAGATGTGAATCTTTTGATAGAGTATTTAGGCGTAGTTTCATTAGAGGTCGTTGTCCACAGATTGGACAAATCAAGTGACTCATCTACATAGTATTGTGTATTGCCCTTCCATGTAAATTCAGGGAATCCCTTTGCTGTACCATTCACTGAAATAGTGATCGAAGTGAAGTTGTTGGATTTGCCGTTTCCGTCTCCTGCAATAGTGAAAGAACCAGAACGTGCTCCGCCCGTTGTCCCCTGTGGATGGAAAGTGATTGCAAATTGCATTTCACCACCACATTTGTCGTAAGTAAATGGCAGTGGTGATATTGAGAAATCGTTTGTGTTGGTGGAAGTTATGCTATAATTATTACCTATATTAGAATAGGTGATAGTTACCGTTTGTGCGGCAGATGTAGCTCCTACAGCGGTAAGTGGGAATGATAGGGTGGCAGGAGAAGCAGAAATGGAAGTGTGGCGAATGAGTTTAATATTAGAAATTAATACATCTTTTTTACCATTATTAGCACCTAAGAAACCGCCCGAACGTGCATTTCTTTTAAATCGAATAGCTGTGATGGTGTTCGCATAGGATGATATATCAAATTTTGCTTGCTTGGTTCCAGAATTAAATATCTCACCTGTATTAGCAATATCAATCCATTGGTTGTTGGTATTAAGACCCTGAACGGTTATTTTATGCCAATTTGATGCGTTGAGACTTGCATCAAGGCGATAGTCGAATGTAAGGATTCCGCAAGGTCCATTAAAAGCATATGTTTCGGAAGAAACTCTACCGTTATCGTTTTCACTTGCATTTTTCCATGGGATTCTTATTTGCGTGGATGAATTGATTAAGTCACATTCTGCCCATGCGGGGGTAGCTGTCAGTAAAACGACAACGAGGGTGAGGATATATTTGTAGAATTGTTTCATGCTTAAGTGGTTAATAATTAATATCTAATAATTAATCTTGTTACGTTATTATCTTTTATGTCGTTTGTTAATATAAAAGTGCGTTTTGTTAAGATTGTTCCTATAAAAGGAGTTTTCAATGCGCCAAAAAAGCGCACAAAATTAATAAAAAGGTATGGAATATGCAAATTTACGCGCGCGTATATGCGCGAATAATAATGTGTGATACTTTTTTCTAAAGATTTGATACTTTTTTTGAGGAATGTGTAGTTGGTGGAAAATAGAAGAAGGTGCAGGAACAATTGCCCTTACGACCATAGTTCCCTCATTTTAGGATGATGTGTGGGGTATTCACGGGATATTCGTAGAGTATTCACGGGATATTCATATGTATCGGGTATGTATCGGGTATGTATCGGGTATGTGTCGGGAATGTGACGGAGCGTATAGTTAGCGAGGGGGTTCTTATTCAAATTTGGTGACAGGGATAGAAACTCCTGCTCGCTTCGCTCACGAAATCTTAATAAATCTTATTACAAAGCGACTTGTAGCATACCGCGTACTCCGTAATAGATTGCAACCGCTTGCACTCGCTACGCTCGTCCGCTGAATCTTAAGTAAATGCACAATGGTTTAGCAATGGAGACAATGAAAGATAATAAAACAACAGCCACCCCGAAAGGTGGCTGTTGTGAGTGAGAGCTTTGGTCAGTACTAATGTGAGTGCCTTGGGCAATTAGTAGGCCATGTACTTGCCTCCGCGACCAATGCGCTTGGTGTTGGTATTGTAGAAGATATATACAAACGGTTCGCCTGAACGAGCTACGTAATCCGCGCCCAATGCATCGTTAGGTACTGAGCCCTCCTGGATGACCTGCTCGCCGTTTTCGTTGAGCACTACCTCTACAGAATTGACATCTAAGACAGGTACATCCATGATTGTGATTAGTTGTCCACTGAATGTATAGATAGCACACTTCACACCGAGCGAAATAGTCACCGCACGGAACGTATTGTGTGTGCCCTGCACAGGGAAGAAGAGGCAATCACCCACAACGGCATCCGTATTAGGCGTCCAGTTGGCAAACGTGAAATAGATAGAATAGGTAAGACGTGTACCATCTTGGGCAATACCATCAATCTCAACGAGTTTGGTACCATCATCAAGAGTCTTTTCCATTCCCAACTCTACCTCAGCATACAAGGTGTCGAGAGGAGTAGCAGCGATTTGAGGAATGACAGCCCCTTGTGGAAGTTTGAGAGTATATTCGTAAGTATCAGGATCGAAGTCATCAATAGCCACAGAGTCGATATAAATCATTGAGAGTCGTGCCTCATTAGAGAGTTCGATGACTTGCTCAATACTATATGCACGTATGTCTCCGTTGGCAGCAGTGACAATAATGACCAACGTGGTTCCTTGTTCTTGCACTGTGACTGTGGCAGAAGGATCCTCTGGTAAAGCCAGAACATCTTCAGCCGTGAGGAGTTCTTCGGATTGGGTACCAACAGGATATGTGATGGTGTATGAGAGCGTATCTCTATGGAAAGAATCCATTAGTTCGCCATCAAGGGTGATAGAGAGGAGGTAGTTGTTGTCCGACAACTCATAGGTAAACAAGATGACATACTCACTGATAGTGGTTTGGTCGCCCGCTGTGACAGTGAGACGGCAGGTTTGACCTTCCCATTGAGCCTCTACTATTTGTTCGGCGTCAGCCACTTGCCATGTAACCTCTGGGATTGTTGCCCCATAAGGCAGGGCGATAACGTACTCGTATTCGGCAGGGCTGAAGCCCTCCATGGGTTCGCCATCAAGGAAGATATTGAGCAGGTTGCTATTGGTGGATGACAGCATACGGAAAGTGACCGTATAGGTGATAGTAGTAGTAGCATCTTCAGCCGTTACCAGAATATCGTAGTGCAAAGAATCCACAGTTAGAATCGTTGCAACCGCCATAGGGTCAGAAGTCGTCACGGATAGTGTAGGCAGGTTCGCACCAAACGGCAGATTGATGGTATAATCAAACGTCCATGGGTCGAAATTAGTAATCAGCGTACCATCAGTGAAGATACCCGATAGCGTAGCATCGGTGCTCTTAGCGATGGCGAAGTTAATAAGATAGTTTCTTTGGTCATTATTCTCCGCTGTGACGGTAATAAGGGCGCTCATGCCAATAGTGTCCACCTGGATTTGTAGCGTAGCAGCAGGATCAGTGACCGAAGCAGTCACCTCTGGCAGGCTGGTGGTACCAGCAGGCAATAAGACATCGTATTCGAGGATACTTGGGTCGAATTCTTCGAGTGGCTCACCATCCAAATAGATGGCATCAAGGGTGCAGACAGAAGAGGACTGCTGCTCCACTTCTACGCGATAGGTATTTTTCTGAGATCCATCTTCAGCAGTGACCTCATAGATGATAGTGGTGATGCGTCCTTGCTGTGTGGTGGAAGTAAGAACCGAAGCGCCATCAGCAGCAATTGCCTTGAAGGTAGGCATGACTTCATCTGTCAAGAGAACGATATGATAGTCGAAGGTGGTAGGAGAGAATCCATCGATGCTGACATTGTTAGCGCGTATATCACTAAGCAGCGCAGTAGAGCGCAATGTGCGTATATTGATTGCCACTGTATATCCCTGTTTGGTATAACCATTAGGAGCAGTAACCTGAATGAAAACGACATAATGCGTATCGTCTTGCTGGAGCGATACGATATGTACTTGCGCATTAGGGTCAGCAGGTACGGCCGTGACAAGAGGCATAGTAGGCACAGTAAGCTGGTAGGTGAAAGTGGACTCGTAGAACTCAGCCAGTGGTATGCCATCTAAATGAATAGCAGCCAACAAGGCATTGTCCGAAGCCTGACGATTGACGCAGTAGTGGTTGAAACCAGCTTCGCCAAAGACATCGAGATGGTAGGCGGTATCGGTGACCTCCACCGTAATAGTATCTAATGGAGAAGTGGTTTCATATACCAACACCCCATTCTCCATCATTACCCCATTGAGGGTAGCAGAAGAGGAAGCGTACTGGAATGGTTGAGCCTCAGTAGTCTCGCATACTGGCTCAGCAGGATCAATAGCACCCTGAATATCAGCATAGTATGTAGCAGTAGAACCATCTTCTGCTGTGACCGTGATAGTATAGCGCGTAGCCTCGCGTTGTACGTTGATAGTCTGGTAAGGAGAAGCCTTGGTGACAACCAAATCGGCATCCTCGAACGTATAGACGCAGGTAGTGTTGGTAGAAACAGGACGTGCTACGGTGAGCGTGTAAGTAGTAGAGGAACCGTCTTCAGCGTAGTTGGTGATAGTCGCTGTACGTACACCATTATTTTCTGCCGACCATGTGACAACAGGCATTTGGTCCTTGACAGCGTGTTCAAAGACTAAGGAAGGTAGTCCGTAGTAATCCGCATCAATAGTAGCCGTAATGTCAGCGCCCGTCATAGTAGCAGCCACACCATTCACATATACGCCATTGAGCGCTGAACTATAGTTGAGACGGAGATTGTCAAAATACATGGTGGAAGAAGAACGATTGGTACCAAAATTGGTGTAATAATCGCTCAACACATCGGATGGGGCAGCACTAATCAAGATGTCCAAATTAGCAGGCTCATAATTAGCTGCATAAGTAATATCCTGTGTGAGAGTGTGCCAGTTCTGATCCATAGCAGAGAAAGATTGTGCATAATTCACCTGCTGCTGATTGTTAGCGTTATAGATAAAGCGCCAACCATTGGCATTGTTCTTATGTTCTTGGTATTTATAATCCAATTGCACTTGATCTGGTGTGTTGCGGAAGGTTCGTGGTGCGCCAAAAGACAAGGTAGAAGACTGATTGATAACTCCTAAGCCCCAATAACCTATACTTACTGTTGGTTCGGAAAGCGAGAGGAATCCAGGCATAGCATCCGCAGAAGTTAGCAGATATGTAGTGTTTAACTGTGCTGCCTTCTCGCCTTGCGTCTCGTCGGTAGATTCTTTGGTATTCTCATCAGGGTAATACGTGCCTTTATCGCCTGAAGTGATAGCATTAATAGGTGCATACCAGCCTTTAGGGTAAGAACCTGTTCTTCCTGTATTATCATTCTTATGGCTCACCCACTCTTCAAAACCAATGTCGAAGGTCAAGTCGCCAGGGTAATAATAGGTGATTGTATATGTGTGCGCGTAGCCATCGTTCTCAACCAGCAAGACCATCTCCTTGGTGTTACCTTCATCAATCACCTCCGAGCCCGCTTGCGTTGTCCAAGTGATGGTAGGTTGAGTCTCCACAGACACCACATAATTATATACATCAGGTTGGAATTGTGGCAATGTTGTACCATTCACTTGCAAATCCAGCAATGTAGCAGGGTCGTATTGCGCTACGTTTGGAATGATGGTATAGATGGTCTCTGCCTTAGCAGGGTCGTCTGGCTTTACGACGATTGATGTAGGCGAAGATACACCTCCATTGACGATTGTCACAGATTGTTCTGGGTACTGTTTGACGATTGAGAAATGCACTTCAGTGGTACCATATGGCAGGGCCACCGTCAGTTCTGTACCCGCAGCCATATCTAAAGCACCTACATTTTCCACAATTATTGATTGCAGAATATTTTCGGCCGTAGAATATTCAGTTTGGAAAGTGAGGGTGTAAATGCCCTCTGTGCCGTCTTCCGCAGTAACCTTGATTGTAGCAGGAGTAGTTTTTCCATTCGTGCAGATTTGCACTCGTTGCTCCACCTCAGCTTTGGTAAATGTAATGGCAGGCAGCGTAGTTGTTCCGTATGGCAAAACAATAGTATATTCGCGAACTGATGGGTCATAATCGAAGGTAATGCCATCTATTTCAATCAACTCAAGCTGGGTGTTGCTGCTCTTTGCGACAGGGAAATCGATGGCATAGTCGGCAGTAGTGATGCCATCCTCTGCTACAACGTGGATAGTGGTCGTTTGGTTGAGACCAGGACTGGTGACAGTGATTGTCTGTGCGTGTGCTCCTGCTACAGGTACTACAGATGGCATCTGTGCGGTACGCCATGGGAGGTTGTAGGTATAGGTCTGCGGAAGAGGGTTCTCCTGATATAGTTCGCCATTGACATAGATAGCAGCCAATGAGACATCCGATGATAGAGGGAAGGAATCTGTAGCAAAGTCTGGAATAGCAGGTTCGGAAGCCGAGGTAAAGATGATTGTATATTCAATAGGCGTACCTATCTCAGGTAGAACCATGATATGTGCCGTACCAAAACCATCTGGCTGTACAATGTTTACCCTCTGATCCTCAGTCTGATCCACTGTGATATTCGGGATTAACTCATGCTCCAGAGCTACGATATAAGTCAATTGCTCAGGGGAGAAATTATCAAGACTATCACCATCAAGATAAATCATTTGCAACAGTGCATTGGCTGATTTCTCTATTTCGAAAGATAGCACATAGATGCGGGATGAACCATCCGCAGCTTTAACAACGACACGAACAGTGTGCGTAGTATTGTTGGTGCTAACCGTTACAGACTGATACTCATCGCCTTTCGTGTAAGTAACAATAGGCAGAGAGGTGGTGCCAGCAGGGAGCGTGACGGTATAATGGAGTGTATCTGGATGGAAGCCATTGAGCGATACGCCATCAAGCAATATGTCTTGCAGAGCATTGTTGGTGGATTTCTCTGATGAGAAGGTGAGACGATAGGTGACAGTATTGCCCGCAGCAGCCGTAACGACAATACGGGTAGTACCATCTACTCCACCCTCTGTGATTACTACCGTTTGATATGGGTCGCCTTGTGTCCAAGTGATTGCAGGTAGCGTGGTCGTTCCGATAGGCAAGGTGAAGGAGTAGTTGGTCTGCTCTGGCGAGAAGCCTTCGATAGGCTGACCATTGAGACTGATACCAGCCAAGTAGGCGTAGGAGGAAGCCTCAATCTTGTAGGTCAGTTTGTAGGTGCGAGTGGATTGCGCAGCAGGTGCAGACACGGTGATTTGTGCACCTTCCTCCAAACTATTCTTGGTGAGCGTGATTGTTTGTTCACCATCGGCATATGCAGATTGCCAAGTGATAAGAGGTACTTCTGCAGTGCCAAGAGGTAGGATGATGGTGTAGTTGTTCGTGGTAGGAAGGAACCCTGGCACGAGTTCTCCGTCGATATAGATAGCCTCCAAAGTGTTGTCGGAGAGCTGTGCTACGGAGAAATTGAGCGTATAGGTGTTGGTGGTAGTGCCATCAGCAGCAGCTACATGGATAGTGGCAGTGCCTGTGGTGCTGGTAGGTTGTGTGATAGTCACAGTAGCGCCAGCATCTTGCGCAGTAGCAGTGACAACAGGAATGTCTGTTGTACCATATGGCAGCTGCACATTGTAGGTGTTGATGTAGGCATTGAAGTTATTGATGGTGGTACCATTGACCTGAATATCTGCGAGACGGGCGTTGTTGGACGCTGCGGAAACGAATTTAATCTTATAGGTGGTGGTGCTGCTATTGTCGGTAGCGGTGACCTGAATAATCATAGGGTCGCCATCAATAGCACCTTGCTGTACAATACGGAACTCCTCATTGGTGAGTTTACGACCAGAGAAGGTAGCCTTGTTGCCACGAGCATTGGTGATTATACCTGCACCACGCACACCAAAGACAGAAGGGATCTCAGTGGCTTTGCCCACAGAATAGACTTGCTCTGCTGAGCTGTTGGGGTCAAATGCTTTCCACTCGCGTTCGCGGATATAGAGTTTGTCAATCTTGGACGAATAAACCATCTCTATATCGTCCACATAGAGTGCGTTGTCCTTGTACAAACCAGTGTTGTCACGGAAGTTAGGATAGTTGGAGGCGGAGAACAGCAAGTTCATCTTCGCGGGTGCTTCGTCGCTGAAGTAGTAGATAGGCACACGGATATTGGTCCATTCGGCATATGTGTTTCGCTCGCGCCACATGCCTTCAGCAATTTGGTTGGCTTGTTCGTCGGTACCGCAAGCGTTGGCATTGAGCGCTTGGCGTATGTCACTCTCTTCGTCAGTTTTGGTGCCCACATCAGCACAGCCACCTGCCTTATTCTTGTATTGATGCGCTTTGGCAGTGCCATTCCATGCGTAATACAGAATGTAGAAGTCTTCCTTGTCGGTATGTGGACCAGTACGTTTGATCCATACGGATACAGTATCAGGGCGATGTGTCCAGTCTAAACCGCCCGTGATACCAGCCGTGGCAGTCTCAGTTTTAATACCGTCAATGTATGTCCATGATTTGCCTAAAGAGAAGTAACCAGGAGATAATTCGGTGATACCCAAAGCACCAACTTCGGTGTCTTTGACCATTAGACTATAGGCACCAGTATGACCTGCTTCGCGATATGCTAAATTGAAATTGAATCCTGCTTGGCTGATATTACTAACGTACCAGTTGGAGGGTTGAATTTCGTTGTTAAATTTTTCGCCATTCCATTCTTCGAAACTGGGGTTTGGCACTTGTTGTGCCGTTACATTGTTTGCAATGCAACAGAGCATCGCCAAAAGTACTACAGAGTAGAATTTCTTCATAAAGTATGTTGTTTATTAATATTTTCGCACAAAAAAAATCATTTTTTAAGATTTGTAGGATGAAAACAGCGCATACAAATCCAAAATACGTTGCAAAATTAATATAAGTATTTGGAATATGCAAATTTTTCGCGTGTGCGCGGACGCGATTATTAAGGAACGATACTTTTTTCGAAAGAAAAGGAATGTTTTTTTTCGGGTATCGGGTATCAGTTATAGATTGTTGAATTGACCGTTGGACACATGAAACACAGCTGCAATATGTGGCATTGTTTCCAGCATGGCCGTTAGGTGTTGGCGATCAGTGTCGGTAATGAAGATTTGCCCAAAACGCTCGCTACTAACCAACTGAATAATTCTTTCCACGCGGTTGGTGTCGAGTTTGTCGAAGATATCATCCAATAGCAGAATAGGCTTGCCTAAGAAAATAGCCTGCCCCAGTTTCAAGGCGAGCAGATAGGACTTTTGCTGTCCTTGACTGCCTACACGTTTAAGAGGATATTCACCGAGACGCATTTCTAATTCGTCTTTATGGATACCTTGCGTAGTCCAACCAACTATGAGGTCTCGCTGGCGTGTGCGGGCAAAAGCCTCTTGCAAATCGCGCTCTTGCAACTGCGAAGTATATTGCAACGATACCTGCTCGCTGTCACCCGAGATGGCTGCATACATTTCTTGAAATGCAGGCACAAAACGCTGGATAAAATCGGTGCGCTGCTCAAAGATATAGATGGCATGCTCCACCATTTGCATCTCAATCACTTCAAAAAGAGTGGTAGGTGCTTGGAGAGGCTGGTCTTCGTATTGCTTGAGCAACGCATTGCGCTGTTTGAGCAGTGCGTTGTATTGCAAAAGGTGATCAAGATAAGACTTATCATACTGCGAAATCACCCCATCCATAAATCGCCTGCGCTCATCGCTACCCTCGCTGATGAGTTCGCCATCTTGTGGACTGACCATGACTAAAGGAATAAGTCCGATATGCTCAATGAGTCGTTTGTAGTCTTTCTTGCCACGGCGAAACTGTTTCTTAACACCGCGTCTGATGCCACATGAGATGATTTCAGGTTCGGTAGAGGAATTGTGGTCAAGGATATACCGTCCTTGAATCATAGCCATCTCAGCATCATGCGTAATATTCTGGCTATCAATGCTATTGTATGCAGATTTGGTAAAACTGAGGTAATAAATAGCGTCTAAGAGATTGGTCTTACCTTGCCCATTGAGCCCTACAAAACAATTGAGTTTATCCGAGAAACGCAGTGTTGCTTCTCGGATATTCTTATAGTTTAATATACTGATTTCGTTTAATACCATCGACGAGGTTTAGACATACAAGCTCACATCTTCCGCAGTGATGGTGTCAGCCGATAAGATAATCAAGCGTTCAATCACATTGCGCAATTCACGGATATTACCAGGCCAATGGTGCTGCTGTAAGGCATATATGGCATCATCCGTTATGGATTTGGTTTTCCATCCTTGTTCTGTGCAAATTAGTTGGATAAAATGATTGACAAGCAACGGAATATCTTCTTTGCGATCCTTGAGGTCTGGCACATGAATAGGAATCACATTCAATCGGTGGAAAAGGTCTTCGCGGAAATTTCCCTTTTCTATCTCTTGTTTGAGGTTCTTGTTGGTAGCTGCCAGCACGCGCACGTTTACCTTGATGGTTTTGTCGCTACCTACGCGTGTGATCTCGTTTTCTTGTAATGCGCGTAGCACTTTGGTTTGTGCCGAAAGACTCATATCACCAATCTCATCCAAGAATAGAGTGCCTCCATCGGCTTGCTCAAATTTTCCAGCACGATCTTTCACGGCTCCTGTAAAGCTCCCCTTCATATGTCCAAACAATTCACTCTCAATGAGTTCGCTGGGTATAGCAGCGCAATTCACCTCTACCATAGGACCTTTAGCACGCTGACTATTCTCGTGAATGAGATGGGCTACTACCTCTTTGCCTGTGCCATTAGCTCCTGTGATGAGCACACGGGCTTCGGTAGGCGCTACCTTATCTATAATAGCACGTACGCGCGAGATGAGAATACTATCACCTATCATCTGATTACGTTTCCCCATTTTTTTGCGTAGCACTTTCGTTTCCTGTATGAGTGACTTATGGTCAAGTGCATGCTTCGTTGTAAGAAGTAGTCGATTGATATCCAATGGCTTTTGAATAAAATCAAATGCCCCACCCTTTAATGCCTCTACCGCAGTATCTACCGTTCCATGCCCAGTAATCATCACCACAGGAACTTCTTCAGCGTGTTGCACAACGGCTTCTCGATACGCAGCGAGAAACTCCATACCATCCATCTCAGGCATTTTGATGTCAGTAAAAATGAGGTCAAACGAATTGCCTAATGCGCGCTCTAAACCGATACGTCCATTCTCTGCTACTTCTACTGTATATCCTTCAAACTCCAGAATCTCCTTTAGCGTATTGCGAATAGCACGCTCATCATCAATAATCAAGATTTTAGCCATAATATATTAATTTTCGGCAAAGTTACAATTAAATTTGTATATATACAAGAAACAATGTAAAAAAATGGATTATATTCGCTCAACGCATGTTAATGGCATCCAACCAATATAATTACCCACATGAATGCAGCACCAATCGCCAATGATTTCGGTAATCTCCACTTTCGTACCTTCGTGTACGGTAAAGAGGTCTGTACCAGAACGGTCTGGCGAAGCTTTGGCATTGACGATTCCTTGTGTGATGATAGCTTCGGCACGCTGGGTGTCGCGATGGTGGAGACTGCCTGCATTGATACATGCTACGAGGGAGATAACCAAGGCTACCAAACTGGTATAGAAAGCGGTCTTGCGCACCCAAACAGTCTGACTAAACGCAAAGAGGAAAAATCCTATCAACATACAGATAAACAGCAAGATAGAAAGTACCATCCATGTCTGCTGGTTGAGCGCGTTGCGTATCGCTTTGAGCCAATTGGAGAGGAAGAAAGATTGGGTATCTTCGATGTTATCTACGATACGCGATTGCGCAAACAAGAGGTTGTGCTTTGCATCTTTGTATGAAGGCTCAATGCGCAAGGCACGTTCGTAGGCGAGAATAGCTTGTGCGAGTTCGCCTTGCTTGAAGTAGGCATTGCCGAGGTTGTAGTATGCCTCAGCAGATGGCTGCTCGGCAATCACCTGCTGGTATTGCGCTGCTGCTTCTGCATAATTGCCTTCCGCATACTGTGCGTTGGCTTGCGAGAAGAGGATATTGAAGAATATAAGTAATAGTCTCATAGTTTCGCGTTTTCTAATTGATTGATGATATTCGTAGTGTCGTTATACATATCTTGCATGGCGTGGTCAGAGGTGGGGGCATAACGCGCAAACTCGGCAGTAGTAAGTACACGATGCAATTCGTCAATAACAGTTTGTGGCACGCCCTTGTTGCTGAGTATCTGCGCAATGTTTTCCTTGTTGAGTTGCGCAGTGGGTATTGACAGGCGATCGCTAAGATAGGTCCACGCTGCGCGTTCAATCTCCTCGTAAAACGCCTCTTTCTTATTCTCTATGAGGAGTTTCTCTGCTGCTTTGAGTCGGCGTTGTGCTACTTTGTTGGCTTTCTTATAGCGGACACGAGTAATATCGGCATTCTCCTTGATTTGCTTGCGGAAAATGATGAATAATATAGCAGCAAACAACGATGGGACAGCATACCACAACCAAAAAATGAGCGAGCCAAACGCAAAAGTTGGAGATTGCGCGATGAATTTGGGTTGGTTGTTGGTATAGATATAGCGTATATCGCTACCTAATTGCTGGATATTTTCTTTTTGTACGAAATTATTGACTACAGCCGTATTGCTTTCTTCGTTGGCAGAACGCGCAATATTGAGCGTATATTCGGGAGTAGAGAGCACTTTATAGGTATCTGCTTGCGTATCGTAGTAGGCGAAGTCAATAGGCGGTATTGTATATGTACCTCCCGCCCGTGGTATTGCCAGATATTCAATCGTCTTTATTCCACTGACACCTGTAACCGAATTCTTGTAATTGTTGGTTACTTTAGGGTCATACACCTCGAATCCCTTTGGCCAATCAACAGAGGGTGTTTTGAGCAGTTTCATATTACCTGCACCCTGAATAGAGAGGGTAAGTGTAACTGCCTCGTTAGCCTGCAGTTCGGTATTCGATATACGTGAATTGATACTAAATTGTCCTACACCTCCGCTAAAACTGGCAGGTTTACCCGCAGGTAATTCCGAAACATGGATAGTGACACTGGGCGAAGTGAGCGGTTTGGCTACCGTAGTATAGCTATTGAAGAAGTCATCGAAAATACTACGCACTTGTGCTCGGTTCTGTACGCGCAGTATAGCCTCAAACTGCGCTGGATCAATCACAATATCGCCACTGCGCTGTGGGAAAAGCAAGGTGCGGTATATGACAGCCGTCTGGTAATTGCGACCATTATAATGCTCTAATTCAGTTTGAATCTCCCCAATCTCCAATTCCTGCTTAAGGAATCCTTTGAACTCAGGCAAGCGGGTGTTGTTGGTAAACTGCGCCACATCCACTCCTGCAAAATAGAGTTTGTAGGTAAGTAAGATGACTTCCTGCTCGTGCACTTTGGACTTGCTGACGAGTGTACGCATGAAGATGTTTTCCGCGGAAGCATTGTTGGTTTCGCGTTGTTGGCTTGATGTGCTCGCGTTGTTGTGTTGTTTGCTCGCTACACTCGTATTGGTGGGTTGGTCGGGCGGAAGAACCGTGATGCGCACACCATTGGAGGTGTATTGATCGCCATCCACCTTGATGGTCGCAGGAGGAATGGTGAAGGTGCCTTCCTTATTAGCCATAAGGGTGTAGGTGTAGGTGAGCGTGAACGAGGAAGTGCGTTTGCCATTCACAAACGAAGTGGAGGATGATTGTGAAGTATATGGACCTGCAATATAGTCGAAATCCACAAACTCAGGTGCACGCAAATCCTTGGCACGTTGGTTCACCGAATAGGTGAGTTGAAAGGGCTTGCCAAGAATCACTTGTGCTGGTGCTGATGCTTGAAACTCTACGGCATCATCAGCATAAGTGACAAGCGCCATGCTGCAAATAAATAATATCGATAGTATCTTTTTCATAATCTTACCATTCTTTTTCTACGCGACGTTTCTTACCTTGTTGACGCTGAAGTTTCTCTTGTGTCTCTTGTTCATCTTGTTCGAGAGCCTGCAAGATCTGTTCGGCTGTCTCCTGGTCCATTTGTTGGTCGTTTTGTTGCTGCTGCTGTTGTTGTTCTTGCTGTTCTTGCTGCTGTTGTTGGGTAGAGTCGTTTTGCTGTTGTTGGTCTTGGTTTTGCTGATTCTGCTGCTGTTGCTGTTGTTGCAATTGTTGCATCGCTTTCACCAGATTGTATCGTGTGTCGTTGTCTTTGGGATTCAAGCGCAGAGACTGTTGATAGGCACCTACTGCCTTGTCGTATTGCTGCTGTGCGTAGAGCGCATTACCCATATTATGATAGGTGTCAGCCAAGCGACTATCCACTTTTTCTTTTCTCATTTTATCATCCGCCTTCAGCAGTTTCTCCGCTTCGGCGTATTGCTCCAATGCCTCGGGATATTTCTCTTGGCGAAAGAGGGCATCGCCCAAGTTGAAGTGTGCTTCAAATGATTGGTCGTTTTTCTCCAAACCGCGTCGGTAGTTCACTTCGGCTTCGGTGTAGTTGGAGTCGTTGTACTGCAAATTGCCTCGGCGCACATCGCTACTCTCCTGCTGCGCAAAGAGCAGCGATGCTGCGCATACTGATATGATTGTCAATAAAGATCGCATATTAAGTATAGTTTTCAGTTTTTCTCTTTAAACAAGTCCATTCGATTGAGGCGATGATTCTGTCGCATTAGAATAAAGCAATCAATCACCAAGAGCAGTAATGCTATCAGTAGGAACGATTGGTATTGTTCGTTGTAATCGGCATATACGGTGGTCTCAAGGTCGGTGGTGGCGATGCGGTCAAGCTCTTGTTGCAGAGCACGCATAGCAGTATTTGTATTGTCGCAACGCACATACGCACCTTTGCCTGCTTGGGCAATTTCTTGGCACATCTCCTCGTTGAGGCGACTGACTACCACTTGTCCGCTGCGGTCTTTGATATAGTCGTTGGTACCTGGCACAGGGATAGGCGATCCTTCGGGTTTACCAATACCAATCACAAACACCTGTATCCCCAGTTCCTGCGCTTGCTTGGCTACGGCTGTAGCATCATCTTCGTGGTTCTCGCCATCGGTAATGAGGATGATGGCTCTGCCGGCATCGCTCTCTTGGCTGCCAAAGGAGCGGATTGCCGTTTGCAACGCTGCGCCGATAGCCGTACCTTGGGTGGGAATGAGTTTGGGCGAGATGGTATTGAGAAACATTTTGGCTGATACATAATCGCAAGTGATAGGCAATTGTGTGAAGGCTTCGCCCGCGAAAACAACTAAACCCACTTTGTCGTCCGTCATGTTGTCAATCATCTTGCTCAGCATTTGTTTAGCACGATCCAATCGATTAGGCGCTACATCTTCGGCGAGCATGGAGTTGGAGATATCCAATGTCACCATCACCTCAATGCCCTGACGCTTCACGGTTTTCTCTTGTTGTCCATATTGCGGACGAGCAGTAGCCACAATGAGTAGCGCGAGCGCTACCATGAGCAGCGTGAACTTAACGATAGGACGACTCTTAGAGGCATCTGGCATCAGTTGTGCCATCAGCTCAGGGTCGCCGAACTCCATTAACTGGCGTTGTTTGCGCTTGGTGATGATGATATATGCAATCACAAATACGGGGATTGTGATTAGCCACCAAAGCATTTCTATATTTGCAAATCTAAACATGGTTCAAAATGATTCAATGTTGTTCATCGTTGTTCAATGTGGTTATTCAGCGACAGTGCGGAGCACGAAGAAGCGGATGAGAACTTCCGTCAGCAGGCAGAGCAGGGCAGCCAATAGGAATGGCGCAAAATGCTCGGTGCGCTTGGAGTATTCGCGAACGCGTATCTTAGTCTTTTCCAGTTGGTCGATCTGTTGGTAGATGGCTTTTAGGCTATTGTTGTCCGTAGCGCGGAAATACTCTCCGCCCGTCATCTGTGCGATATTTCGCAGAGTACTCTCATCAAACTCTGAACTCATGGTGCCGTATTGTACGCCATATGGAGTATGAATAGGAACACGCACCTCTTGGCTATAACTACCTACACCTATTGCATATACGCGTATGTTAAAGGTCTTGGCAATCTCGGCTGCGGTCATGGGGTCGATGTCGCCACGATTGTTGCTTCCGTCGGTGAGTAGGATAACCACTTTGGACTTTGTTTCAGAATCTTTCATTCGATTTACGGCATTCGCCAAGCCTAAACCGATAGCAGTTCCGTCTTCTATCATGCCGAATTTCACAGACTGAAACAGGTTTACCAATACGGCATGATCTGTAGTCAATGGACATTGCGTAAAACTCTCGCCTGCGAACACTACCAAACCAATCTGGTCGTTAGGGCGCGATAGTACGAAATCGGTAGCTACGGTTTTGGCTGCTTCCAAACGATTGGGTTTGAGGTCCTCGCCCAACATAGTGCCTGAAATATCCAACGCCATCATGATGTCAATACCTTCGGTGGACTCCGATTGCCAGCGGTTGCTCAACTGTGGGCGCGCTAATGCCAATGCCAGCAGCGTAATCACCATTACGCGCAAAACAAAAGGCACATGTATTAGCCATACGCGAAGGCTCTTAGGCTGACGGATCAGACTATCGGTAGATGATAGTTGCACCGAAGCACGAGCATTGCGTAGTTTCCATATGTACCAGCCTACTACAGGAATCAGCAGCAGGAGCAGAAATAAATATCCAGGGTTAGCAAATGTCATAGTATTTACAATTGGACAATGTACAATTTAATTTTCTGTAGGTTCTTCTTCGACAGGGGTGGTTTCTTTGACGAAGGTATAAGCGTTGCGCAAACTGATTTCATTCTCATCGGGAGTGGTAGTCCATTTAGCAAACTTCACTAAGTCTGCCAATGTCAGTATCTTGCGTAGGTTGTCGTACAACTCTTTTTTATCGGCGAGTAATCCGCGCATAGCACGCAGGGTCTCATCCGATGTCTGTTCCGTACTGCTCACTTCAAAGCGACGAGCGATATATTCGCGCACCACATCGGTGAGTTGTGTATGGTATTCTTTGACTTGTCCGCTCTGCCATATCTTCTCCTCGCGGATAGCATCCAGTTTCTCCAGTGCCACCTCTTCGGCAGGACGCAGTGGCTCCGTAGGTTCGGCTGTTTCAGGTGCATCACCGTAGCGACTGCGCAGATAAGTGATGAGGTAGTATCCTCCCACACCTATGCCTGCTATGGCTAATGCCAATAATACCCAACGCAGGATGCCCCACCACCATATAGGGGCGTTGTAGATACCTTTGATGTCGGTGATAGCCATGTCGGCACTATCCATCTCGAATGGTTGTACCACATTCAGCATGAGCGACTCGCTCCAAACTGTATCATCACCGCTCACGAATGCCAGTGGTTCGATGTAGAACAGCGAGTCTTGAAACGAAGTGAGGGTCAGGTATTGGTTGTATTGCACGCGTCCATCTTGCAGCGTGGTTGTATCTACAATAGTGCGATCTACAATCTCTATGCCAGAAATGAGTTGTTCACCCAAAACAGGCAATTGCACCTGCTCGCCCACCTCACAAGTGGCACGCAAATGCAAATCGGTCTGATCGCCAATAAAAAGGGTGGTACTATCTATTGCGGCACTTACCACCAGTGCCAATATTGTTGTTAGCATTTGAATAAGTGCATTAGGGCTTTCACATAATCTTCGTCGGTACGCACACTAATATGATTTACGCCCGTGCGCGTGAAGAGTTGCTCCAGCGAATCTTGATTCTCTTTCCATGCTTGCGCATAGTCACTACGAACGCTTGCCAGCGAAGTGTCTATCCATAGGTCGTTGCCCGACTCAGCATCATGGAACTTCACCAGTCCTATATTGGGTAGTTCGGCTTCGCGGCGGTCGTATATCTGTATGGCATTCACCTCGTGTCGGTTCGATGCAATCAGCAATGGCTTGTCCATAGCGCCTGCTCCGATAAAGTCGGATATAAGAAATGCGGTGCAATGGCGTTTTTGCGCGTTGGCAAAGTATTGCAGGGCTTGTGCCATGTCCGTACCTTTGGACGAAGGTTCAAAACTCAGCAGTTCGCGGATGATATGCAGCACATGGGTCTTTCCTTTTTGTGCTGGGATGTATTTCTCAATCTTGTCGGAGAAGAATATAACGCCCACTTTATCGTTGTTGGCAATCGTGGAGAAAGCCAGTGTTGCTGCTACTTCTGCCATCATATCACGCTTCATTTGGCTCAGTGTACCAAAGTTACGGCTGCCCGATACATCCACCAGCAGCATTACGGTCAGTTCGCGCTCCTCTTCAAAGACCTTGATATAAGGTTTGTTGAGGCGTGCTGTTACGTTCCAGTCAATAGAGCGAACATCATCGCCTGGCTGATACTCACGCACTTCTGAGAACGCCATACCGCGTCCCTTGAACTGCGAATGGTATTCGCCAGCGAAGATATTGCGACTCAGTTTACGAGTCTTAATTTCTATCTTCCGTACCCGTTTTAATAGTTCTTCTGAAGTCATAATCTGTCCTATAACCTATAGCGGCATAACCGCGTCCTATAGCCCAAAGGGCGTCCTATAACCTAAAATATTATGGCACTTGCACAGCATTCAGCACCTCAGTAATCACATCTTCGGCGGTCATGTTATTAGCCTCTGCCTCGTAGGTAAGTCCGATACGGTGGCGGAGTACATCGTAGCAAACAGCACGAACATCCTCTGGAATCACATAGCCACGGCGATGGATAAAAGCGTAGGCGCGTGCAGCCAATGCTAAGTTGATACTTGCACGAGGTGAACCGCCAAACTGAATCATTGGCTTCAGGTTATCCAAACCATATGCTTCTGGCTGACGAGTAGCAAACACGATATCCACAATATATTTCTCAATCTTCTCGTCGATATACACTTCGCGAACAATCTTGCGCGCTTTGATAATCTCATCGGTGCTGAGTATAGGGGTAACAGTGATTTTTTCGCCTGTGATATTTTGGCGAATGATTTGCATCTCTTCTTCTTTCTTTGGATAGCCAATCACCACTTTGAGCATAAAACGGTCAGTTTGTGCTTCTGGCAATGGGTAGGTACCTTCTTGCTCAATAGGGTTTTGGGTCGCTAATACCAAGAATGGTTCTTCCAACTTATAAGTCTGTTCGCCAATGGTAATCTGACGCTCTTGCATCGCTTCGAGCAATGCTGATTGCACTTTCGCTGGGGCACGGTTAATCTCGTCCGCAAGAACGAAGTTAGCAAAGATTGGACCTTGCTTTACCTTGAATTCTTCCGACTTTTGTGAGTAGATTTGTGTACCCAAAACGTCGGCTGGCAACAAGTCTGGTGTAAACTGAATACGGCTAAAGTCGGCTTTTACTAATTTTGCCAATGTGTTAATAGCCAATGTCTTTGCCAAACCAGGAACACCTTCCAAGAGGATGTGTCCGTCAGCCAACAAACCAATCAAAAGACTTTCTACTAAGTGCTTTTGACCTACAATCACATGGTTCATGCCCATGGTTAGGGCATCTACGAATGAACTCTCGCGCTCAATGCGCTCTTGAAGTTCACGAATATCAACTGTTTGCATATGATAAATTTTTAGTATTTACGAACTTTCTTTCCTTATACAAAAACCATGCCAAAACAAAAAGCATCAGGATTCTACCCTGATACTTTCTGTATGTAAAGCGTTCATGACTTCATGTATTACTTCTTTGCTTAGACCGTATTGCGTGCCCACCTGTCGGCAATGCTTCAATACCTCTTGATAGCGTTGTGTTTGCACAATAGGTTCACCGTGTTGATGTTTCCATTCGCCTATCTGGCGAGCCACATCCACACGCTTGCCGATGATATCCCACAACTGCTCATCCAGTTGGTCAATCTCTGCGCGAAGGGATTGTAAATCTTTCATTTAACCTTTTAACTGTGCAATAGCCTCTTTGATGGTGGCAATACGGCTTTCAGCATCGGCTTTCTTCTTGCGCTCCAACTCAACCACTTCTGGTTTAGCGTTTTGCACAAAGCGCTCGTTGTTGAGTTTGCCCATCACGCCACGGAGGAAGCCCTCTTGGTGAGCCAACTCGGCTTCCAATTTCTTTAACTCCTCATCCACGTTGATAAACTTCTCCAATGGCACGCTATACTCGGTAGTACCGATGATGAAAGATGCCCTACCGGCGCTCTTCTCGGCGCCTACAGCCAACTCTACATTCGCCAATTTTACTACCACTGCTGGCAATGCTGCTGGGCAAACGAGTGTTAATACCTCCTTAGGAGAGATGTTCTTCTGTGCGCGGATATTGCGGATAGCGGAGATAATATCGAAGCATTGTTCAGCTTCCTTCACCTCTGAACCACTGAACTCCTGAACCTTCTCCAAAGGAGAAACCATGAGTGATTCACCCTCTTTGCGCTCCTCGATAGCTTGCCATAGTTCCTCAGTGATGAATGGCATGAATGGATGGAGCAGCTTGAGCATGGTGTCCATGAATTGGATAGTCTTTTCATAGGTTGCCTTATCAATTGGTTGACCATATGCAGGTTTGATGATCTCCAAGTACCAACCAGAGAAGTCGTCGCAGAAGAGTTTGTAGATAGCCATAAGGGCTTCGCTGAGGCGGTACTTGCTGAAGAGGTCAGCTACCTCTGCTTGTGCTTTAGCGAGTACTGCATCAAACCACTCTACACCCCATTGATTGGTAGCTGGCATCTCTGCCTCGGCTACTTCCCAACCCTTGATGAGGCGGAAGCAGTTCCAGATCTTATTGCAGAAGTTACGTCCTTGCTCGCAGAGGCTGTCGTCGAACAAGATATCATTGCCCGCAGGAGCGCAAAGCATCATACCCATACGCACGCCATCTGCACCAAAGCGCTCGATGAGATCCAGCGGATCAGGGCTGTTACCCAATGACTTAGACATCTTGCGACCGAGTTTGTCGCGCACGATACCAGTGAAATATACATGCTTAAATGGCATCTTACCGATATACTCATAACCAGCCATAATCATACGCGCTACCCAGAAGAAGATGATATCTGGGCCCGTTACGAGGTCAGCGGTTGGGTAGTAATAGTTGATCTCCTCATTGCCTGGATTCTCAATGCCATCAAAGAGGCTGATTGGCCAGAGCCATGATGAGAACCATGTATCCAATGCTCCTTCGTCTTGTACCAACGCATCTACGCTCAAGCCCGATTTCTCAGCCGCCGCCTCGATGTTTGGCGCCACGATGATCTTATCCTCTGGATAGTTCTCTGCGCCTGTCTCCTCTAGCAACGCTTTCTCGCAGTACGCAGGGATACGGTGTCCCCACCAGAGTTGGCGTGAGATACACCAGTCTTTGATATTCTCGAGCCAGTTGCGGTAGGTGTTTTTGTATTTCGTTGGATAGAATACAATATCGTCGTTCATTACTGGTGGCAACGCGATGTCAGCAAAGTGCTGCATGCGAATAAACCATTGCAAACTCAATCTTGGCTCAATAGGCACATTGGTACGCTCGGAGTAACCCACCTTATTGGTATAGTCTTCCACTTTCTCTACCAATCCCTCGGCTTGGAGATCCACCACGATTTGCTTGCGGCAGTCGAAGCGATCCATACCTTGGTAGGCAGCCACATTAGGATAAATATCTGCCTCCAATCCCTCTACATTCACGTGCGCGTCCGCGGTAAATATATCATAGGTGGTGAGGTCGTATTTTTGTCCGAGTGCATAGTCGTTCACATCGTGTGCAGGGGTCACCTTCAAGCAACCTGTACCGAACTCAATCTCCACATAGCGGTCTTCGATTACAGGAATCACACGACCTACTTTAGGTACAATTACATGCTTGCCTTTGAGCCATTGGTTCTTTGGGTCTTTAGGGTTGATACACATTGCCACGTCACCCATAATGGTCTCAGGACGGGTAGTAGCCACTACAGCATAATAGCCCTTCTCATCTTTGTGGATCACATTGCCTTCCTCGCCTTTCGCCTCTTCGCCTTTTGCCTCTTCGCCTTCTACCACATAGTACTTCATGTAGTAGAGCTTGCTATGCTCCTCTTGGTAGATCACCTCCTCATCGGATAGTGCTGTCTGGCGCTCTGGATCCCAGTTCACCATACGCAAGCCGCGGTAGATCAGTCCCTTGTTGTATAGGTCGCAGAATACATCAATCACGGCTTTGGAGCGTGTCTCGTCCATGGTGAAAGCGGTACGATCCCAGTCGCATGAGCAACCGAGTGTACGCAATTGCTTGAGGATGATACCTCCGTGCTCCTCAGTCCATGCCCAAGCGTGCTTGAGGAACTCCTCACGGGTGAGGTCGCTCTTGTTGATTCCTTGCTCTTTGAGGCGTTTGATGACCTTAGCTTCGGTAGGGATACTAGCGTGGTCAGTACCTGGTGCCCAACAAGCATTCTTGCCTTCGAGGCGTGCACGACGAACAAGAATATCTTGGATGGTATTGTTGAGTACGTGACCCATATGCAGCACACCTGTCACGTTTGGTGGAGGGATCACTACGGTGTAAGCTTCACGACCGTCTGGGGTACTGTGAAAGAGTTTTTTGTCTTGCCAGTATTGATACCACTTGGCTTCAATGTCTTTAGGATTGTATTTTGCGTCCATAATTCATGCCCTCAAGGGCTATTTTAATGTTTAAACGTTTCAATGTCTCAAGGCTTTTGATGTGTAAAATACACAAAACGCCAAAAATCGTACAAA
Organism: Paludibacteraceae bacterium; assembly: GCA_045660925.1. GTDB lineage: Bacteria > Bacteroidota > Bacteroidia > Bacteroidales > Paludibacteraceae > Colicola. The sequence goes on from JAZREU010000099.1 coordinate 82,528, forward strand.
GGTACTACAAAAAATGCACATACGCAAATAAAACAAGTTTTTTTCAGTGCAACCACATCAAAATTGTGCAACACCTGCCGTTTTTTTTGGAGGATTTATCCTATCTTTCTGTAGTTTGACAAGAAGCATAAAGGCTATTCATTAGTCATTCAGTAACGCTTTAGCTTCTCTACGCAGAACACGACAAAACTATTCACAGTAAATTTTACATAAAAAACACGCAATAATCTGGAAAAATTTGGTAGGATGGATAATTATTTGTAACTTTGCAGGTTCATTATTACATAACTGAGCAAAACAGTAATTCTCCGCCCAAAAAAACAAATGAAAAAGCAAATACTCATCATATGCACACTGCTATTATCCTGTTACACAGCTGGTGCATACACCATCGTTAATATCAGTGATCCCGACACATGGACGTACACACAAATGAAGCAATACGTTGGGCAGACTGTGCAATTCAGTTGCCCCATGTACGTAACCAACAATTCTAGTTCGCTAACCATATCACCAAGACGTATCTTTACCCCAACCAATCAAGCCATACCTCTCAGTAATGAGTACAATGCACTACTTAATGCTAACGCATACGGAACCATCACCCTCACAAAAGCAGGTGGAGAACATAGAACTGGCGAACGAATACACGACCTTGTCGTAAAAGTAACAAGTCAAAACTACGTAGAATTCATATCGGGCACCTGGCAAGGCAATAGCAGAGAAGAACTGCAAAAAGGCTACAACCAACAACATATCAGCAGAAGAGGCGAACCATCAATCATCGTATGTACTATCAATCTCGAATACTACCTCGTAGATAACTTGGGCACGGGATATGGACCCGATAACTACAGCCAACACCAAAAACAACGCCAAAAAGTGAGCACCGCTCTCGCCAAAATCAATGCAGATATATATGGATTCGTAGAGATAGAACAAGGACAAAATGCCCTAAAAGAACTGGCTGAAGATCTCACCACCAACACAGGACGACACTTCACATACATTGACGATGGCGGTTCACCTCAAGGTTCATACACCAAAGCTGGATTTGTATATTGCACCGAGATAGTTGAGCCATACGGCAAACTAAGAGAAAACAATGAAGGCGTACAACAACGAAAAAAAACACAGGCCTTCATCGAACGAGCTACAGGAGAGAAATTTCTGCTCTCCGTCAACCATTTCAAAGCTAAAAGTGGAAAAGGCTACGGAGACAACGCTGACCAGGGAGACGGACAAGGCACTTTCAACGGCGACCGAATACGAGAAGCCAAATCCATCATCAGCCACTACCATAGCGATAGTAAATACTACGACGACCCAGATATACTCATCATGGGCGATTTAAACGCCTATGCCATGGAAGACCCTATCACCACACTACGAGATGCAGGTATGATAGACCTACACAGAGCCTTTCATGCAGATAGCAGCTATAGCTACGTATATCGATCACAAGCTGGATACTTGGATCACGCCCTTTGCAACAACACACTATATCCACAAGTGACAGGAATGCTCGCATACCATATCAACTCTGATGAAAACGACAAATACACCTACGACAAATCCAACGACCAAACCATGTTCCGCTGTAGCGACCATGACCCCATCATCGTCGGACTCAAATTAGACAGCACCAATACCCACACTCCTGAATCCATCGTAAAACAAGCAGAAATAAAATACCTAAATACCACACCTTATATATATAATGCAGACGGTGGGTACTATATCGTATATCAAATGGACGGACAAATACATCTACAACAAGCCATCACATCCGACCAACACGCTATACCAACACTCAAACAAGGAGTGCATATCATTAATATATACGCCAATGGGCATTGTACACAAGCCAAACTAATCATACCATAAAATGGATCTATTCTCAGAAATAGAAAACCCTGAGCGCGAAGATATTCTTACCCTGCGTAAAGAGTTGGAAGAGGCTAATCATCAATACTATGTATTGAATGCCCCCACTATGTCAGACTACGATTTCGACCAGAAACTCCGTCGCCTGCAAGACCTGGAGGCGCTCCACCCCGACATGTTCGACCCCAATTCGCCTACTCAACACGTAGGATCGGATCTGGATAACGAAAACAACGTTGCAGAGCAATACACAACCCAACAACGCGAAGCAGATAACGCAAAGCAGAAAACGCGTAGCCCGAAGGGCTTCGCCCAAGTGGCACATAAGTACCCCATGCTATCGTTATCGAATACCTATTCGCAAGATGAGATAGAAGATTGGCTCAACAAACTGCCAGCAAACGTGGAGATTGTATGCGAGCTGAAGTTTGACGGACTGAGCATATCATTGTGGTATGAGAATGGCGTTCTTACCAAAGCCCTTACACGTGGCGATGGTACCAAGGGTGACAATGTCGTGGAGAACATTAAGACTATTGCTGCTATACCGCAGCGAATCCAAACGCTGGAATCCGGAATTCGGACACCTGAATTTATCGAACTCCGCGGCGAAGTACTCCTCCCATGGGCAGCATTTGAGCGCCTCAATCAAGAGCGCGAAGCTGGTGATGAACCGCTCTTTGCCAACCCACGTAATGCAGCTTCGGGCACACTCAAATTGCAAGATCCGAATGAAGTGGCACGCCGAGGACTGACCTGCTACCTCTATTATATGTTAGGCGAGACCTTACCCGCCAACACGCATTACGACCGCCTGCAAGTAGCCAAACAGTGGGGCTTCCCCATCAGCGATGCCGTGAGAGTATGCCATTCGCTGGAGGAAGTGATGGCATATATCCACTACTGGGACATCGAACGCAAGAATCTGCCTGTTGCCACAGACGGCATCGTGCTCAAAGTCAATAACCTATCGCAGCAAGAAGAGTTGGGCTATACAGCCAAGTCACCCCGTTGGGCTATAGCGTATAAGTTCCCTGCGGAGAAACAACTCACGCGCCTCAACGCTATCACGTATCAAGTCGGTAGAACTGGTGTTGTGACTCCCGTGGCAAATTTGGAACCCGTACAGTTATCTGGCACCACTGTTCAACGCGCTACTCTGCACAACGAGGACTTCATACGCCAACTTGACATACGCGAAGGTGACATGGTATGGGTAGAGAAAGGTGGAGAAATCATCCCAAAAATCATCGGCAAAGAAGACAACTCTACACCACACTATACAATACTACACGACGCTAAACAATGCTACACCTTCCCCACCCACTGTCCCGAATGTGGCACGCCGTTGGTGCGCGTAGAGGGCGAAGCAGCATGGCGTTGCCCCAACGAGGCAAGTTGTCCGCCACAGATCAAAGGTAAGATGGAGCACTTCGTTTCGCGCAAGGCGATGAATATCGATGGCTTGGGTAGCGAAACCATCGACCTACTCTATTCACAAGGACTGCTACGCAATATCGCCGATATTTACGACCTCCAGCAAGACGATATCGCCCGCCAAGAGCGACTCGGCGAGAAATCTGCACAAAATATGTTAGCAGGTATAGAAGCCAGCAAACAAGTGCCTTGGGCACGTGTACTATTTGCACTGGGCATACGCATGGTGGGCGAAACCACTGCCAAGAAGATCGCCCGCCGTTTCCCAAGCATCGACCAACTGCAATGGGCTACACTGGAGCAACTGACAGCCATTGATGATGTGGGCGAACAGATAGCCAACAATATCATTGCTTACTTCAACTGCCTCAGCAATCTGGAGATTATCAACCGCTTGCGCGAAGCGGGCGTGCAGATGGACAGCCATGAGGAAGAGCAAGTGCCCCAATCGGACATACTGCAAGGCAAGAGCATTGTCGTTTCAGGCGTCTTCGCACACCACTCACGCGATGAGTACAAAGCCATGATCGAAGCCCACGGCGGAAAGAACGTTGGCTCCGTGAGCAAGAAAACCAGTTTCATTCTCGCAGGAGAGAATATGGGACCCGAAAAACGTAAAAAAGCAGAAGCATTAGGCGTGCCATTGCTCAACGAAAATGAATTTCTTGAGATGATTATGCATCATGAATAAAGTGCAACAGATACTTTTTAACTGGTCACACCTCCGACAACCTAAACGGAAAGTTGTCATGCACGCATGGGAGGATGTGCGCACCGTAGCCATTATACACGACCGCATAGATGTCAGCCATATAGCACAAGACATTGAGAAAGGCGATCGCATCGTAGATGTGTTTCAGCGACCTGTTCAACAAGAAATCCAATGGCTTACAGGAAAACCAAAAAATGAATTATTAGAAAAATTACAGAGAACACACTACGACCTACTCATCGACCTCACACAACAACCCTCTATCACCATGCTATATATGGCAATGCTGATAAAAGCAGACTTCAAGACTGGGCGAAACATATACGAAGGAATACACGACATGACTATCAATACTCCTCCACAAGATACTGCCGACTACCTATATCAACAGATACTACGCTACCTACAGATGTTCACCAATAAGCAGTAAAAAAGGAATAATCACCATTCAAAGTTCTTTTCCCTGCCAACAAGTATGTAGTTTCATCAAAAAAAGTGAAACAAGATATACAATAAAAAAGTGTGCCCCACTAATCAGAGCACACTTTTTTGTTTGTATTTAGATATTGTATTATTCTACTACTACTGCGATTTGAGATGCACGCACTTGGTTTGTAGATGCGGTAAATACTACGGTAGAAGCATCACCTGTCCATTGACCTTTAGCGCCAGAATATGTATAATCGCCGCTATCAAATGTGAAGCAACCAGGACCATATTTCTCGTCATTGTTTGCGGTACAAGTAAATACTACCTCTTTGATATTACCTTCAGTTGAGGTGATAGTGAGAGTTTGGTTCTTGTAAATACGGTAGTGCATTTCGTTGTTATAAGTACCCAAAATACCTTGAGATACTGTCACCGTCACGCCATCTTTGGTGATTGTGTACTCAGCAGCGTTGTTAGAGTCGGTGCCTGCATTACCTTGATCTGCATCTGCATCAAACAAGAGAGCGTCTGCTGGATCGCTAATCTCAGAATCAGAACCTGTACCTGTATTACCACCTGTATTATCTCCACCAGTGTTACCGCCACCAGCTTCGCCAGTGCTGCTCTCTGCGAGCAATGGGTTGGTTGACTTCCAAATATGAGCAGCACCCTTACCCACGGTCTCAAATGTATTGCCCATGTAGTTGGTCAATTCACCATAGATAACTACGAAATCGCCTACAGCTACAGCTTCAGGGTTGTTGATCTTCTTTCCATCAATACCATACACTTGGTATGCCATGAAATCGTCACGAGAGTTAGCGCCATTCACATCTTCCATGTAGAATTGTGCATTTCCATAACCAGAAATACCTTCTGCATGCTTGCTATGAAGTTTCTTCACATAACCCATCACGTAATACTTAGTACCTGTAGTAGCACCGCTCTCCAATCCCGCACAAATCTCGCGTGCTTGAGCTACGGTCAATGCACCAGCTGGGATATTCCATCCTACTGTGTCAGGAGCATCTCCTGTTACAGGAGGAGTTACATTAGTGGTGTCACCGCCACCTTGACCAGGACCTACAGGTCCTACTGGAGGGTTGTTTGGTTGGCAAGCAGTAAATGCTACTGCTGCAATCAGCATCAGTGATGCAAAAATTTTGTTTAGTTTCATTGTTGTAATAGTTATTAAAGTTGTTTGTTTGTATTGTATTCTTGGGCGTTAGTATTTGCTTGATGCAAACAACGTGCAAAGGTACGAAAAGTTTTTGATTTGCGCAAGCAAAAAGAGAAAAGATAGAGATTTTTTATTTTTTTTCAAAAATATTTTGTAGAATGAGAAAAAAGCAGTACCTTTGCACGCTGATTTGCAAACGTAAGTTTGTAGCAGAAGAAAACGCATATTTATTAATCATTTTTTAGGAGGGTAAAACTATAGCAAACCCACAAAAAGGACCACAGCAACGTCGTGGTCGTGTTGAAAAAGAAATGCCCAACCGCATCAATGATGCGATACGTGGTGTGAAAGAGGTTCGCCTTGTTGGCGACAATGTAGAGCAAGGTATCTATTCGTACGAGACCGCTATGCGCATCGCGGACGATATGAACTTGGATTTAGTAGAGATTTCTGCCAATGCAGTACCACCTGTGTGCCGTATCTTGGATTATCAGAAATTCCTCTATCAGAAAAAACGCAAGGAGAAAGAGATTAAGGCTAACTCTGCGAAAGTGGTAATCAAAGAGATTCGTTTCGGGCCACAAACCGATGAGCATGATTATAACTTCAAGCTCAAGCACGCGCAAGAGTTCTTGAAAGAGGGTAACAAAGTTAAGGCGTATGTTTTCTTCCGCGGTCGTAGTATCTTATTCAAAGACCAAGGCGAATTATTGCTCGCGCGCTTTGCTAACGACCTTGAGGAGTATGGCAAAGTAGAAGCGATGCCAAAGCTCGAAGGGAAACGTATGATTGTCAATATTGCTCCAAAGAAATAATTCACCTTTGGAACTTTGAGACCTCTAAAAGTTTTGAACTTTACACATAGTCGTAGGGCCACCAATGGCTGCCTGAGACTTAAAATCAATATTAACAATTTAAATTATTAACAAAATGCCAAAGGTAAAGACTAATTCCGGTGCTAAAAAAAGATTCGCTCTTACCGGAACGGGCAAAATCAAGCGTAA